>NZ_JBHVWY010000002.1:115370-660617 GCF_042882005.1 Kribbella sp. NPDC058245 | reverse complement strand
TTGACCTTCGACAAGCCAAGAATCCCGCGCCAGACAGGCACTTCCGTGCGTTACACGCCGAACCCAACCCCACCGACATGAAATCCCGAGGCTAGCGGGCGTCGTCGGCACCTACCTCGAACCGAGTCTGACCATCGCCGCGGCCGGCGTCCTCGGCACGATCGTGGTGTTAGGCATTGCCCGTCAGGCACTCGACCGAACCACCAGCGGTGCAGTGACGAGTCGGCCGGGCTGATCGGGGTCGCCGTTGATCTCCAGCAGTGCGCGGTCGAACAGGCAGGCCGCGATGTCGCGCAAGGGGATGCGCGCGGTGGTCAGGGGAGTGTCGAGCATGCTGGCGAACGGGAAGTCGTTGAAGCCGGTGACCGCGACGTCCTCGCCGACGTGGATACCTCGGCGCTGTAGCGCGCGCATCGCGACCACCGCGAAGGCGTCGTTGTCCGCGACGAGAACATCCGGGGGAGCGCTCTCCGACGACACGTACTCGTCGACCTCTTCGAGCGTTCCGAAGGAGCGCACCACGGTCGACGGGAACTCGCGGACGAAGCCGTCCTCCCGCTGGTGAACCCACGGCAGGGAGCTGTCCGTTCTCAGGTAGAGAGCGCTCTCCCTGCCGCTCTCTCGCAGGTGCTGGGCGATCCCGGCCATCGAGGTCTCGTTGTCCACGTCGACCCAGCACTGCCGGTGCTGCGGACCCGTGCGCCCGAACGCGACGAACGGGAACCGGCGCTGGCTGAGGAACTCGATCCGCGCGTCGTTCGGCATCGTCTCCAGTACCACGATCGCGTCGACCTGGCGGGCCGCGATCAGCTTCTCGTAGAGCGCTATCTCGGTTGCTCCCACGGTCGGCGTGGTGACATGAACGCCGTACCCGGAGATCGCCGCAGCGCGCACCAGGCCGTCGAGCAGGCCGTGCAGGAACCCGCTGAGTCCTGGGTTCTCCTCACTGAACTCGTCGTACAGGGGCAGGCCGATGACCTGGCTGCGGCCCGACGACAGCGCCCGGGCCGCGTGGTTCGGGATGTAGCCGAGTTCGTCGATCGCCGCCTGCACGGTGCGGACCGTCGGCTCGCTCACGCGGTGCGGTGCGTTCAAGACGTTCGACACCGTCATCGCGGACACCCCCGCGAGGCGCGCTACATCCGCAACCGTCGTACGGCGTGGTCGTGTTACCAATCCAGCCCCCTTAGTTCCGTTCGATGCGCGCTACTCCAGCCACCGGTACGTCGATCGCCCACAGTGCAGACGGCGTTTCCGTACGGCGGTACACCTCAGCCCCCGAACAGTCCGACACTACGAGGTCGACCGGTCCGGGACCGGCACCCTCGACCAGGAGTCGCGGTTCGCTACCACCGTTGACCACAACAACCGAGCGGTCACTCGATGTCAGCTGCACGACGGGGTTCGTGAACACGGCCACCACGGTCGTCGCGCCCACCGCCTTGATCTGCGGATACCGTGCGTCCGACCGGGACGGCAGCAGCACCCCATGGTGCAGTACGTCGAAGTGCTCGCGCATGAACGCCAACCAGTACCGAACGACGCGATCGTGCTCAGCCGGCAACGCCTCGAGCTCCATCGACACCTGCACCGCGCTGAACAGCGCACTGATGAACTGCTGCGCCACCGTCTCCGGAGCGGCCGAGCGATGCCACATCAGCATGTCCGAGTGCACCGCGCGATCCCCGGCCAGCAACCGGGTATCGATCGTGCGGACCCGGTTCTCCACCGGATCCATCGCGCAGTCGCCGGCTCGCAGGAAGGTGCCGAACTGCCACAGCCGCGGGTTCACATAGTCCTGCCGGAACTCGATCAGTACGTCGTCCCGCAGCCGCTGCACCTCGTCGCGAACGGCCTGCAGCAACCGCTCCACGCCCTCATCGATCGACGTGCAGTCGGCATCTGGCGCATCCGGGACAGGACCTTCCCACGCCCAGGAGTCGATGAAGTCGATCTTCAGCCCGTCGACGCCCCAGTCACGCACCGGACGGACGCAGCACTCGACCAGATGCTCGCGCACCTCGGGATACCGCGGATCCAGCACTGCGACCACCTCACCGTCGGCGAACCCGAGCACGCGGTCCTTCAACCGCTCCCACGCCTTGGAGTGCACGCCGATCAGCGGCGGCGCGATCCACAGCACGTAACGCAGCCCGAGTTCGTGCACCCGCCGGACATGCTCGGCCATGTCGGGGAACTTGCCGCTGGTCGGCTCCCAGTCACCGCAGTACGCATACCCGCGCGCAGTGCTGTCCGTCTGCCAGCCGTCGTCGACGATGATCGCCTCACACCCGTACGCCGCGCTGGCGCCCGCGTGGTGCTCGACAGTTGCAGCGGTCACGTGCTGATGGTCGCTGTACCAGGTCGAGTACATGGCCTGCCGCGCAATCTCCGGTACGACGGCCACCCGGTCACCGAGGTCGGCCGTCCATTCGGCCGTCACACCGCGCAGCGCCTCGGCGAAATGGACGTCGCGCAGATCGATCCGGAGGACGAACCGGGCCACACCGCCGGTCAGCTCGATGTCGTCGGCAACCACCTCGATCAGCTGCTCGGCGGTCTCCTCGTTCACCCCGATCGCGAACTCACAGCCGCGAACGTGCGCCGACAAAGCCACGGTGAGCAGGCTGCGATCGCGATCGTCGACCAGACTGCCGACCGGGGCAGACCGGACCGAGTTGATCCGGCGCCGCGAACCCCAGTCGGTCGGGAGCTCGCGGCGCGCGCCACACGAGGCCCGCCACAGCGTCACCGCCGACCCGGTCGGCCAGGTCCAGCGCAGCGTCACCGGACCGTCCGCGACCACCTCGAAGCGCAGTACGCCGGACTCCGCGCTCGGTAGCTCGGTCACCGAGCGCGCACCGGTCGCCGTACCGGTCCGCTGAATGCTCCCAGCCAGGATCTCAAAGCTCGTCACGGCGGCGACTATAGCGGTAAAACCGGCGCGGCTGAAGTATTGACGGAATTGGCCTATGTGCTTACTTTAGCAAGGAAATTTTACCGCTAATATCCGATCTCCGAGGAGTGTCAAGTGCTCACTGTGAGCTCCGACTCCGGCATCGTCGAGGAGGGCTTCGCCTGGGCCTCGCGGCGTGCTCTGGACTGGGTCCAGACCGGGAAGGCGCCCGACAACCTTCCGTCGTACTGGGCGGGCTACCCGTCGCGGGACATGTTCTACTCGCGCGACATCTGCCACCAGGCGGCCGGTGCGCACCTGCTCGGCCTGGACGCCGAGAACTTCACGATGTTCCGGCATTTCGCCCGGTCCGCGACGCCGGCCCGGGGATGGTTCCCGATCTGGGCGTTCCACTTCGACGGCCGGATCGCGGCCCTGGACTATCACAGCGACGAGCACTTCGTCCGGGAGATCCCCGCGGTGTTCGACCTCTGCTACCGGGCGCTGGAACAGTACGACTGGACCGGCGACCGCCGATGGATCGACGACCCCGACCTCGCGGCGTACTACGAGAACAGTGTCGGCTCGTTCGTGACGGCCCATGATGCCGATGGTGACGGCATCCCGGAGGCCGGCGGCACCGCCGACATCTTCCTCGGCACCGCGACCTACAACGAGCGGGAGGCTCCGCTCCTGATCGCGGGCGACGGCCTCGCGACGCACTACGCCGTACTGCGCAAACTCGGCCGGGACGCCGAGGCGGAGAAGATCCAGGCGACGTACGAGAGCTGGTGGGGTGGTGATCACTTCGCCCGCGGCGTGACCAAGGACGGTCTGGACTTCGACTGGGGGTTGGAGTCGCACACGCTGCCGCCGCTGTTCGGGCTCGGCGGTACCGAGCAGTCGCTCGATTGGCTCGAGTCCAAGATGAACTCGGACCCGCCGAAGAACATCGAATCGCTCAGCTACTACCCCGAACTGCTGTTCAAGTACGGGCGCGACGAGTCGGCCTGGCGCTGGACCAAGCACCTGATCGACAGCCGGGACGACTACCCGGAGATCTCGTTCACGGTCGTCGACCACCTCGTCGTCGGCCTGCTCGGTCTGCGTCCCACGGCCGGGTCAGCCTTGACCATCGAGTCCCACCTGCCGGAAGAGATCGGGTGGCTGACCGCCGACCACGTGAAGGTCGGCGACTGGGACCTCCGCATTACGCAGGAGGCCCGGCAGAGCACTGAAGTCACCGTGCACAGCGGACCCGGACCGCTGCCGGTGACGGTCGGCGCCGAAACACATCCCCTCGAACCGGGCCAGACGGCCCGCTTCACCCTTTAAGGACCCCCTCATGAAGCTCCGTTTGATCCCAGTCGCCGCCGCGCTTGTGCTCGCCGCGGGCTGCGCGACCAGCAGTCAGCCCGCGAGCAACACCAACAGCGACTCCGCCGATATCACGTTCTCCTTCTGGGGCACGAACTCCGAGGCCGCCTCGCTGAAGGCCATCGCCGCCGCCTTCGAGCAGGCCAACCCCGGAACCAAGGTGACCACCAACTGGATCCAGGCCGACTACGAGCAGAAGGTCCTGACCTCGATCGCCGGTGGCACCCAGTCGACCGTGATGGAGATCAGCAACAACAGCCTGGCCGGGTTCGTGCCCAGCTTCGCCGAGCAGCAGGTCGACCCGGGCAAGTACGTCCAGCCGAACATCTCGTCGGCGCTGCAGTTCCAGGGCAAGTACTACGCGATGCCGTTCGCGGCCAAGCCGAAGGTGATGGCGATCAACGTCGACGCCTTCAAGGCCGCCGGCGTACCGTTGCCTAGCGCAACCACCCCGCTGACCCTCGACGAGTTCAAGACGCTGGCCGCCAAGCTGTCGCACGGTGACGGCAAGGCGCGCGTCTTCGGGTCGAGCAACCTGTACTACCGCGGCTGGCTCACGGCGGCCGGCGGCAGCTACTACAACGCCGACGGGACCGCGTGCACCTTCGGCGACGAGACCGGGGTGAAGGCCGCGCAGTACGTCATCGATCTGCAGAACCAGAAGTCGGCGCCGACCTCGACCGATATCCAGGGCCAGGACCAGGCGCAGTGGTTCGCGGCCGGCAGGCTGGCCATGTTCAGCGACTTCGGTCCGTGGACGGTGGCCGACTTCGCGAAGATCAGCAAGCCGAACTGGACGCTCGTCCCGGTGCCGGGCAAGGGATTCCAGATGGAGGTCGACGGGCTCGCGATCAGCAAGAAGGCGACCGGCAAGCAGTTGGAGACGGCGAAGAAGTTCGTCGAGTTCGCCGGTACCCAGCAGGTCGCGCAGGATCAGCTCATCCAGGGCAACACCGCCCTCGGCGTACCGGTGATCGCTGCGTCGTCGGGGACCCTGGAGAAGGTGCTTCCGGCCGATCGCAACCTGGCCGCCTTCACCACCGCGCTGAAGACCGGCGTCGTCGGTCCGTCGGTGGTCAAGGAGAACCAGGTCTCCGGTGATGCCGAGAAGGGGATGAACAGCTACACCGCGCTGGGCACCGGCAAGGACGACGTCGCCAAGGTGCTGCCTGACCTGATGGCCAAGTGCACGGCGGCTCTCAAAAAGTGAATCCGACAATTGGCTGGATCCGGGACCTGGTGGCGTCGTGGGGAGTCCCCACCGCGCTGGTCCCGCTGGTCCCGTTCCTGCTGTTGCTGATCGTCCTGTACGCCGTCATCGGGCTGGCGGCGTACGGGGCGCGACGCCGGTGGCCGCGGGCCGACAAGACGATCGCGTTCTGGCTGTTCATCTCGCCCTGGCTGATCGGGTTCGCGATCTTCACGGTCGGGCCGATGATCTCGTCGATCTTCGTCAGCCTGACGTCGTGGGACCTGATCACGCCGCCGCGGTTCGTCGGCTTCGCCAACTACACCGAGGCGTTCCAGGACCCGCGGGTCGGTCAGGCGCTCAAGGTGACGCTGCTGTACGGGGTGATCAGCGTGCCGTTGCAGACCGCGCTCGCCTTCGTGGTCGCGCTGCTGCTGAACGCCGAACTCCCCGGGATGCGGTTCTTCCGGACCATCTGGTACCTGCCGAGCCTGGTGTCCGGCGTGGCCCAGATGGTCCTGTTCCTCTGGGTGTTCAACCCGCGGTACGGGCTCGCGAACGACGTACTGGCCAAGATCGGGATCGAGGGACCGGGCTGGTTCAACGACTCGGCCTGGGCGCTGCCGACGGTGATCCTGATGAGCCTGTGGACGGTCGGCGGGGCGATGGTGATCTACCTGGCCGGGCTGAAGGACGTGCCGGCGAACCTGTACGAGGCGGCCGCCATCGACGGGGCCGGAACGCTGCGGATGTTCTGGCACGTGACGATGCCGCAGATGTCGCCGATCATCCTGTTCAACGCGCTCACCGGGATCATCGGCTCGCTGCAGATCTTCACCCAGGGCTTCATCGCGAACGGCGGCCCGAAGGACTCGCTGCTGTTCTTCGTCTACTACCTGTACGACAACGCGTTCAAGAACTTCCGGATGGGCTACGCCTCCGCGCTGGCCTGGATCCTGTTCGTCGTCATCCTGGCGCTGACCACGGTGACGCTGCGGGGGAGTGCTTTCGCTGTGTACTACGAGACTGAGCTCGGGACCAAGCGGAGGAAGAAATGAGACGCCGCAGTGTGGCCACCACGATCAGCCTGTACGTCGTACTCGCCGTCGGCTCGGTGGTGTTCGTGTACCCGTTCCTGTGGATGATCGCCACCTCACTGCGGTCGCTGGCCGGAGTAGGCAGTTCGGGGGCGAGCGTCGTACCGCATGAGTTCTTGTGGGACAACTACCGGCGGGCGGTGACGTCGTTCCCGTTCTGGCGCTACACGCTGAACTCGGCGCTGACGACCCTGATCCCGATCGTCGGCACGGTCTTCTCGTGCTCGCTGGCCGGGTTCGCGTTCGCGCGGCTGCGGGTGCGGTTCTCCGGGCTGGTGTTCGGCGTCGTGCTGGCGACGATGCTGCTGCCGGGGGAGGTGACGATGGTTCCGCAGTTCATGCTCTTCAACAACCTCGGCATGATCGACACGCTCTATCCGCTGATCCTGCCCGCGTTCTTCGGGTCGCCGTTCTTCATCTTCCTGTTCCGGCAGTTCTTCGCGCGGATGCCGTCGGAGCTGGCGGACGCGGCGGTCGTCGACGGGTGTGGATGGTTCAAGACCTTCTGGCTGGTCTACCTGCCGCTGGCCCGGCCGGCGGTGGTGGCGGTCTCGATCCTGCTGTTCATGGGGTACTGGAACAACTTCCTCGGGCCGGCGATCTACATCAACTCCGACGAGTGGAAAACGTTGCCGTTGGCCCTGGCCGGGTTCCAGTCGGTGAACGGCACGGACACCCCGTTGCTGATGGCAACCTCGCTGCTGATCACGCTGCCGTGCCTGGTGCTGTTCTTCGTCGCCCAGAAGCAGATCACCCAAGGGATTACCTTCACGGGCGGCAAGTGAGCTGGTCGACGTGGTCCGGTCCGCACCTGCCGGCGGACCGGGACACTACCGGCCCAGAATCCCTTGCTCGTAACCCTTCGCGACCGCGGCCGCGCGATCGTTCACGTCCAGCTTGGTGAAGATGTGGCTGAGGTGCGTCTTCACCGTGGCCTCGCTGATGAACAGCTCGCGGGCGATCTCGCGGTTCGACGTAGCCTTCGCGACCAGGACGAGGACCTCACGCTCCCGCGCAGCCAACGGGCTCGGCGCCGGCGTCTGTACGGCGGACACCAGCCGGGAAGCGACTGCGGGGGAGAGGACTGCCCGCCCGGCCGCGGCCTCGCGAACCCCGAGGAACAGCTCCTCCGGGGGAGCGTCCTTGAGCAGGTAGCCGGTCGCGCCGGCCTCGATTGCGGGGACTGTGTCGGTGTCGGTGTCCCAGGTCGTCAGGACCAGCACCTTCGCGCGGGCCCGGCGACGCTGCAGCTCGGCGATCGCCTCGAGTCCACTGCCGCCGGGCATCCGTAGGTCCATCAGGATCACGTCGGGGTCGAGCTCAGCAGCCAGCGCGACCGCCTCGACACCGTTCGAGGCCTCGGCGAGCACGGTGAATCCCTCGGTGGACTCGAACATGCCGCGCAGCCCATTGCGGACCACCGGGTGGTCGTCTACCAGTAGCAGCGAGATCACGCGTTCCCCAGTCATCGTTCGTCGACCACCAACGGTACGCGGGCTGAGACCGCCGTACCGGCTCCTGGTTCTGCTTCCACGGTGAGTGAGCCGGCGATGCGCTCGGCGCGGGCGCGCATGCCGTCCAGGCCGAAGCCGCCGGTGCCGGTGCGGACCGGCAGGCGCAAGGGGTCGAAGCCGGACCCGTCGTCGCGAACGTCCAGCGTCACCTCACCATCCATGAAGCTGAGCGTCACGCCGGCCCGCGATGCATTTGCGTGCTTGCCGACATTCGCCAGCGCCTCCTGGGTGATCCGGAGCAAGGTCGCGGAGATCTCGCCGTGCAACTGTTGCGCGGTACCGGTGACAGTCAACTCCGTCTGTACGCCGGTCCGCTCCGCCCACTGGTCGACCGTCTTGCGCAGCGTCTCCGGCAGGCCGTCGTGCGAAAGCCCTTCTGGAGCTAGGTTCTGGACCGATCGACGGGCTTCGCCGAGGCTGTGCCGGGCGAGGTCGGTCGCGCGGCCGACGTGCTCCTCGGCGACCTTCGGATCCGCCGTGGTCGCGACGACCTGGAGCTGGGCGATGATGCCGGTCAGCCCCTGGGCGAGCGTGTCGTGGATCTCCGCGGCGAGCCGTCGGCGTTCGTCGGCGACCCCGGCCTCGCGAGCCTGGATGAGGAGCTGCGTGTGCAGAGCGGCGTTCTCCGCCTGTGCCTGCTGGAGTTCGGCGATGGTGGCGGCGCGCGCCCGCGAGCGCTCCTCCTCCTGCTCGCCCATGCGGCCGACGAAGTTCAGCAACGCGTTGTTGGCCGTCAGCAGGCACGCGAACACGATCCAGCCCACGGGCCCGTCGGTCGGGATGCCGCCGACCTGCGCGAACGAGATCGGCACCGAACAGGCGAACAGGGCAAACCGCCGCCGGCGCTTGCCGGGGATCAGGACGGCGGAGTCGAAGTAGCCCGCGGCCATGAAGAACGCGAAGAAGCCGTTCAGCAGCGAGAGCGTGGAGCCCAGCAACCAGCGGACCACGAAGTAGGTCACCGAGAGCGTATCCGGGCGGGAGCGCCGGGGGCCGGCCCACAACCAGAAGAGCTGGAGGACCGCGGTCGCGGCGACCACCGCGATGGTGAGCTGCTGCTTCCAGTGCTCCGGCGTGATCACGTCTTTGGTGATGAACGCCAGAATGCCGGCGATGACGAGCAGCAACGGCGACGCCAGGCGATTGAACATCGCCCGGCGCCGATCGATGGCATGATCGCTTGCGGTCGTCACAGCCTCAGTCTGCACGAGCGGGGCTCACTCCCACCGGAACCAGCGCATCGCAGCGGCCGACAGAACGATCGCCCAGGCAGCCAGTACGCCGAGCTGTGACCACGCTGGCCAATCGCCGGCCGCCGCCTCGCCGAGTGCCTTCGCAGCCGCGCCGAAGGGGGTGAGGGTGATGATGCGAGCCATCGCGTCCGGCATCGCCTGCACCGGGACCCACACGCCCGTGGTGAACAGCGCGGGGAAGTAGGCGACAGTGCCGATCGCGGAGGCGATCTTGGCGGTCCGCGCCACGGCGGTAATCAACGCGCCCAGGGACAGCGCCGCGGCCGCTGTGAGAACCAGCGTGATCGCGTAGCCGATCGGCTGGCTCGGCAACTTGACGCCGAACGCGATCCGGCCGATCGCCAGACAGAGCACGACCGAGGCCAGCGCAGCGCCCCCGGCCAGGACCACCTGCGCGGACAACAGCGCGGACGGGCGGACCGGAGTCGCCGACATCCGGCGCAGGATGCCTCGCTCGCGGTACCCGGTGAGGACCGGCGGCAGCATCTGCAGACTGGTCGTCACCACCGAGACCAGGACCAGAACCGGCACGTAGACGTCGATCAACCGCAGCCCGCCGAGCCCCGGATCTGCCTTCCGGAAGGATGTGATGGAGCCGAGAATCACGAGCAGGATCGACGGAAAGGCCAGCCCCCAGAACAGTACGCCGGGCTCACGCCAGAACAGCTTGGTCTCGGTGCGGAGGACAGCGGCGTACGGCGAAGTCCTTAGGGTCGGTGCGGTCGCGGTCGCGGTCATGAGGTGGCTCCGGTGAGGTTCAGGAAGGCGTCATCCAGGGTCGCGTCGGTGACGCGAAGCTGGTGCGCGGTGATGTGGTGCCGGACGAGCAGCGAGATGACCGCGTTGACGGTCTCGTCGGATCCGCTCAAGGTGATCCGGCCGTTCTTGTGCTCGACCGAGGCGAGCGCGGGGAGTGCGGCCAGCTCCTCGTCGTCGATCGGGGACGACGGCGTGAACGAGATGACGGTCGCGCCCGCGGATCGCGCGATCAGACCCTGCGGGGTATCGAGTGCGGTGATCCGGCCCTGGTCGATGAGGGCGATCCGGTCGCACAAACGCTGCGCTTCCTCCATGAAGTGCGTCACCAGCAGCACCGTGACACCGCGCGCCCGGACGTCCTCGACAACCTCCCAGGTCTCGCGGCGAGCCCGCGGGTCGAGCCCGGTCGTCAACTCGTCCAGTACGACGATCCGCGGGTTGCCGATCAGCGCGAGCGCGATGAACAACCGCTGCTTCTGACCACCACTCAGTACGCCGAACCGCTTCGTCAGCAGGGCAGTGAGCCCCAACCGCTCCGCGAGTGACCGCCACTCGGCCGGGCGCGGGTAGAAAGCGGCGTACAGCTCAAGGGCCTCCCGCACAGTGAGCTTGGCCTGCAACTCACTCTCCTGCAGCTGCGACCCCAGCACCTCGGTGACCGCCTCGCGATCGCTGGCCGGGTCCAGCCCGGTCACCCGCACCCGACCGCTGTCGGGCACCCGCAACCCCGAGATGCACTCGACAGTGGTGGTCTTCCCCGCCCCGTTCGGCCCGAGGATCCCGAAGATCTCCCCCTCGCCAACCGTGAACGACACATCGTCCACGACGGTCCGGCCGCCGTACGACTTCCGCAGACCACTGACCTCGACAACCGGATTCATACCCCGAGCTTGCCGGACCGCGCCCCCGGCCCACATCACCCGACAAGCTCGCCCAACCATCAACCGATCGGCTGATCCACCCACCCCACTGCCCCAATGTCCGAACGATCGCAGTACATGGTCGGCGCGTCTTCGGACATTAACGGCGTTGGCCCCGTCCCACCTTGAGCACGGCTCAGCCACTCGCCGGGCCCAAAAGCGGTCGGTGGGTGCTCAAGGTGGACGGGGCATCCGACTTTGAGCACGGTTCAACCGTTTCGTCGGCCGTCGCGTGGTTGAGCGGTGCTCAAGGTGGACGTGGCGTTCGACTTTGAGCACGGTTCAACCGTTTCGTCGGCCGTCGCGTGGTTGAGCGGTGCTCAAGGTGACTCGCCGGCCGCGGCTGCTGCGGCAAAGTCAGGGGATATCGGCTCAAGTTCACGGTTCTCCCCTGAGATTTTGAGGGGAGAAGGGTCCGTTTCAACGGATATCCCCTGAAATGGCGAGGGCCGGCACACGGCCGGATCCGGTACGTCGGCGTCGGCGGACCCCTCGAACCCGCAACGTCCGAAGAACCGCAGGGCCTGTCTCCGGGTGTTCGGACGTTGGCGCCGTATCCCCGTTAACGTCCGAAGGAGCGGAGGGCCTGTCTCCGGGTGTTCGGACGTTGGCGCCGTATCCCCGTTAACGTCCGAAGGAGCGGAGGGCCTGTCTCCGGGTGTCGGACGTTGGCGCCGCGTCCGCCTTGACGTCCGAAGGAACGTAGGGCCCGACGACGACGTCTTGCGGGGCTTCGGGCGCTGGAGCGGCGACCAGCTGGGGTGGGGACTACTTGGTGTAGAGGGCTTCTACGTCGTCGCCGTGGTTGGCCATGACGATGTGGCGGCGCAGCGAGAGCTTGAGGGAGAGCTCGCCGGACTCCTGGGTCCAGTCGGTGGGGAGGATCTGGAACTTGCGGATCGCCTCGGCCTTGGAGACCGAGTTGTTGGCCTCGTCGACGGCCTTCTGGATCTCGGCGATCAGGTCGGCGTCGTCGGTGAGGGACGCGACGTCGGTGGGCTTGCCGCGTTCGGTGGCCCACGGCACGATCGTTTCGGGGTCGATGGTGATCAGGGCGGCGATGAAGGGCTTGCCGTCGCCGACGACCATGCACTGGCTGACCAGCGGGTGCAGGCGGATCTGGTCCTCGAGGACGGTCGGGGCGACGTTCTTGCCGCCGGCCGTGACCAGGATCTCCTTCTTGCGGCCGGTGATCTTGATGAAGCCGTCGACGTCGAACTCACCCAGGTCGCCGGTGTGGAACCAGCCGTCGCCGTCGATCGCGGCCGTGGTGGCCTCGTCGTTCTTCCAGTAGCCCTGCATGACCTGGCCGCCCTTGAAGAGCAGCTCGCCATCCTCCGCCACGCCGACCGTCACACCAGGAAGCGGTCGGCCGACAGTGCCGATGCGGATGTCGTCGGGCAGGTTCACCGCGACGGCGGCGGTGGTCTCGGTGAGGCCGTAGCCCTCCAGGACCGGTACGCCGATGCCACGGAAGAAGTGGCCGAGCTTGTCACCGAGCGGTGCGCCGCCGGAGACGGCGTACTGGACCTTGCCGCCCAGGACCGCGCGGAGCTTGCTGAAGACGAGGCGGTCGAACAGGGCGTGCTTGGCCTTCAGGCCGAACGAAGCGCCGCCCTTTTCCTGCGCCTGCGAGTAGGCGATCGCGGTCTCGGCGGCGGCGTCGAAGATCTTGCCCTTGCCGCTGGAGTGCGCGTTCTGGCTGGCCGAGTTGTAGACCTTCTCGAAGACCCGCGGCACGCTCAGGATGAAGGTGGGCCGGAACGAGCCCAGGTCGGGGACCAGGTTCTTCACGTCCGGGCTGTGCGCGACCTTGACCCGCCGCATCACGCAGCCGACCTGGATGATCCGGGCGAACACGTGCGCCAGCGGGAGGAACAGCAGGGTGCTCGCGCCGGTGGTGTCGAAGAGCTCGTCGAGAATCTTGACCGCCGGCTCGAGCTCGGCCATGAAGTTCCCGTGGCTGATCCGGCAGCCCTTCGGCCGGCCGGTGGTGCCGGAGGTGTAGATCAGCGTCGCCAGGTCGTCAGGTGTTACCTCGGTACGGCGCTTGTCCCACTCGGCGTCGGTGACGTCGCGGCCGAGCTCGGTGAGCTGGTCGACCGCGCCGGCCTCGATCTGCCAGACCTCCTGCAGGGCAGGGGCCTCGGCGCGGGCCGACTCGACCACGGCACCGTGGGTGGCGTTCTCGACGAGGGCGACGACGGCCTCGGAGTCGGTCAGGATCCACTGGATCTGCGACGCCGACGAGGTCTCGTAGATCGGCACGGTGACGGCGCCGATGCTCCAGATCGCGTAGTCGATCAGAGTCCACTCGTAGCGGGTCGGGCTGAGCAGTGCGACCCGCTCGCCGTGCTTCACACCGGCCGCGATCAGGCCCTTGGCGACTCCGGTCACCTCGGCGGCGAACTCGGCCGCCGTCACGTCCTGCCAATTGCCAGCACCAGTGTCACCCGCACGCTTGCTGAACACGGCGGTGTCCGGGTGGGAGGACGCGTTCGCCCACACAGGATCGCTCAAGCTGCCGCCGGGCGGCTCAGTCACAGCAGGAACGGTGTACTCACGCATCCGCGTCTCCTCAGTCGGTCACGAATTGTCGACTTCCGGCGCACGCTACAGTCACTTACCCGCAAGTAGCCAGGTGAATGTGACCCAGGGAACTAGGTTTAGTTCATGCCCACGCTAGACATCAGTTGCGACGACATGGTCGTTGCTGATCCAGCCTACGTTGCCGAGCGGCTCGGCTCGGACACCCTCTGGCGTGAGTGGTGGCCGGAGCTCACGCTGACCCCGTCCGAGCGGCGTGGTGCGGAGGGTGTGCGGTGGGCTGTCACCGGGGCCGCGATCGGTACGGCGGAGTGGTGGCTGGAGCGGGTTCGCGACGGGGTCGTCGTGCACTGGTACCTGCGGGTCGATCCGGCCCGCCCGGTCCGGGGCCGGGCGCTCACCAGGCTGCGGGAACGGTATGTGACGCAGTACCGGGAGCGGTTGTGGGCGTTCAAGGACGAAGCCGAAACGGGCCGCGCCGCGGGCGAGCGACGTACCGGGGACCAACCCGCGATAGTCTCTCGCTCTGAGCAACTCCCGACGGTGCAGTCCCGGCAGCTAAGAGGTGAATCGATGGCGGAACAGACCACCTCGACCATCGTGGTGAACGCGACCCCCAAAGAGATCATGGCGGTGATCGCGGACTTCGCGGCGTACCCGGAGTGGGCCGACTCGATGCGGGAGACCCAGGTGCTGTCCACCGACGAGGCCGGCCGGCCCAAGCAGGTCCGGTTCAAGGTCGACGCCGGCGCGATCTCCGACGAGTACACGCTGGACTACGTCTGGTCCCGCAACGAGGTGACCTGGACGCTGGTCGAGGCCAAGATGGTCAAGGGCATGGACGGCGCGTATGTCTTACGAGAGCTCGGCCCTGGATCAAACGGGGGAACGGAAGTGACCTACCGGCTGGCGGTCGACATCGCCATCCCGATGATCGGCATGCTGAAGCGCAAGGCCGAGAAAGTCATCATCGACACAGCCCTGAAGGGGCTCAAGAAGCGCGTCGAGTCCTGATCTGACGTGACTCGGGTACTGCTGTACACAGGGAAAGGCGGCGTCGGCAAGACGACGTCGGCCGCGGGGACCGCGACGCTCGCCGCGTTGCGCGGTCTGCGCACGCTGGTGCTGTCCACGGACGCCTCGCACTCGTTGTCCGATGCCTTCGACTCCGAGGTCGGCCTGGAGCCGACCGAGATCGACGACCTGCTGTTCGTTCAGCAGATCGACGCGCAACGCCGGTTCGAGCGGTCCTGGGGTGACATCCAGGCCTATCTGCGCTCCGTGCTGCACATGGTCGGTGTCGACCCGATCGAGGCCGAGGAGCTGACCGTGCTGCCGGGTGCCGAGGAGGTGCTCGCGCTGCTCGAGGTCCGCGACCACGTCCGGTCCGGGCGCTGGGACGTGATCGTCGTCGACTGTGCGCCGACCGCGGAGACGCTGCGGCTGCTGGCATTGCCCGACGCGCTCAACTGGTACATGGAGCGGATCTTCAACGCCGAGCGCAAGGTGATGCGGACCTTCCGGCCGTTCCTGAGCCGCTCGTCGAGCATTCCGATGCCGGACGACACCGTCTTCGACGCCTTGCGGCGGTTGCAGAGCGACCTGTCGGACATCCGCGCGCTGCTGGCCGGACCGGACGCTTCGGTGCGGCTGGTGCTGACGCCGGAGGCCGTGGTGGTCGCTGAGGCTCGCCGTTCGCTCACGCGCTTGTCCTTGTACGGCTACCGAGTCGACGGTGTGGTGGCCAACCGGGTGTTCCCGGCGGCCGGCGCCGACACGTGGCGGCGGCAGTGGGTTGCCGCGCAGCGCGGGATCCTCGAAGAGGTCGCGGACTCGTTCCGGCCGCTGCCGATCTGGGAGTCGCCGTACCGGGTGTGTGAGCCGGTCGGCGTCGAGGAGCTGGCCGCGTTCGCCGTCGAGATGTACGGCGGGGACGACCCGTTCGCGCGGGCGACCGAAGAGACTTCGTTGTGGGTGGACCGGCATATCGACACCGACGGTCGCACCTACACGTTGACGATGCCGTTGCCGCTGGCGTCCGCCAGCGAGCTGGAGCTGGCCCGGCATGGTGATGAGCTGATCATCACGGTCGGGTCGTACCGTCGGGTGCTGCCGTTGCCGGCTGCGCTGGCTCGCGGTGTGGTGGCTGGAGCCCGGCTGGACGACGGGCGGCTGCAGGTGCGGTTCGCGCCGCGCGAGGTCGCACGGCCGGTGGAGATCCCTAGCGCGGCGGGACCGTTGGAGTCCGCTTCCGAGCTGGCTCAGGGGTTGACGGCTGAGTACCACGCCAAGCAGGAGGCGCGCGAGGCGGCGATCGGGGAGGGCCGATGAGTCCCAAGGAACCGGTGGGGTCACTCGCCGAGGAGGCCGCCCGGCTGTTCGCCGTACTGCAGTCTGCTGCTGACACGCACGCTGGACCTCCTCCTGCTGCTGAGGAGCCTTCCCCAGAAGAGCCACATGAGCACAAGTCGGGGCCGGACTGCGTCTGGTGCCCGGTGTGCCAGCTGATCAACAAGGTGCGCAACACCAGCCCGGAGACGATCGAGCAGCTTTCCACTGCTGCCGCGCACGTGCTCGGCTCGGTGCGGACGTTGCTGGAGTCGGCGGCCGAGGTCGCCCGGCAGAAGCAGGAGGACGCAGCGTCGCGTTCCCCGGAAGCGAAGGACGAGCCGGCCGCACCGCCCAAGGTGGACCGGATCGACGTGAGTGAGGACCCCGAACCATGGGACTGACCATCGGCATCGATGTCGGCGGGACGAAGATCGCGGCCGGCGTCGTGGACGCGCACGGCACGATCGGCGCCCGGACACATCGGGACACCCCGGCTGACTCGGTCGACGCGACCGCCGAGGCGATCATCGACGCGGCGGCCGAGCTGATCGCCGCGCACGACGACGTGGAAGCGGTCGGGATCGGTGCGGCCGGGTTCGTGTCGTCAGATCGGTCGACGGTCCTGTTCGCGCCGAACCTGGCCTGGCGGGACGAGCCGCTCGGCGCCCGGGTCGGCGAGAAGCTGAAGATCCCGGTCGTCGTCGAGAACGACGCGAACGCCGCGGCCTGGGGCGAGTTCGCCTTCGGTGCCGCGCGCGAGGCCGAGCACATGGTGTGCGTGACGGTCGGGACCGGTATCGGTGGTGGCGTGGTGATCGACGGGCAGCTGCTCCGGGGTGCGCACGGTGTGGCCGCCGAGCTGGGGCACATGCGCGTCGTACCGGGTGGTCATCGGTGTGGATGTGGCGCGCGCGGGTGCTGGGAGCAGTACGCGTCCGGGCGTGCGCTGGTGCGTGAAGGACGTGCGCAGGCGGAGTCGGGTTCGTTGTCGGCCGCGCAGATGCTGAGCGTGTGCGGGATCACGGATCCGGCCGAGCTGACCGGTCCGATGATCACCGAGGCAGCGGCCGCGGGGGATCCGTGTGCGGTGGAGCTGCTGGAGGATCTCGGGCGCTGGCTGGGTGAGGGGTTGGCGAGTATCGCGACCCTGTTCGACCCGACCACGGTCGTGATCGGCGGTGGCGTGAGCGCGGCCAAGGAGCTGCTGATGAAGTCGGCGCAGGTCGCCTTCGAGAAGAACCTCCCGGCCAAGGCGAACCGGCCGCACCCGACTTTTGGTTTGGCGCAGCTGGGCAACGACGCCGGCCTGATCGGTGCGGCCGACCTGGCCCGCCGCCCGGTCCCGGCCCTCGGGCCGGTCGAGTGATTCAGCCGATGCTGGATACTGGATCTACCGAGGGGGACACGACGAGGAGGCTCGTGTGGCTCTGACGCAGGCTTTGACGATCGGTATCGACATCGGTGGCACCAAGGTGGCCGCCGGGGTGGTCGACCCGGAGGGCAACATCCTGGACCGGCTGCGCCGGGACACGCCGACCAAGGACCCGAAGGAGACCGAGGACGCGATCGCCGAGATCGTGCACGACCTCGAGTCGCGGCACGACGTGATCGCGGTCGGGATCGGTGCGGCCGGCTTCGTCGACGGGACGCGCTCCTCGGTGCTGTTCGCGCCCCACCTCGCCTGGCGGCACGAGCCGCTGCGGGATGCGGTCGAACGGCGCCTCGGCCTGCCGGTCGTGGTCGAGAACGATGCGAACGCGGCCGCGTGGTCGGAGTGGCGCTTCGGTGGCGGGCAAGGCGAGAGCCACCTGGTCTGCGTCACGCTGGGCACGGGCATCGGCGGCGCGATCCTGAACGACGGCGCTCTGCAGCGCGGGAAGTTCGGTATCGCGGGCGAGTTCGGGCACATGCAGGTCGTGCCGGGCGGGCACCGCTGCGAGTGCGGGAACCGTGGCTGCTGGGAGCAGTACGCCTCTGGCAACGCGCTGACCCGCGAGGCCCGCGAGCTGGCGCTGTCCGGTTCGCCGGTTGCGCACAACCTGCTGCGGGCCGCCGGTGGTGATCCGCGGAAGATCAACGGGCCGATGGTCACCGAGCTGGCCAAGGACGGCGACCCGGTTGCCGTTGAGCTGCTCGAAGATGTCGGCCGGTGGCTCGGCATCGGCCTGGCCAACCTCGCAGCGGCGCTGGACCCGGGTACCTTCGTGATCGGCGGTGGCGTCTCGGATGCAGGTGAGCTGCTACTTGCTCCTGCACGTGAGGCGTTCAAGCGGACTCTGACCGGTCGCGGCTTCCGGCCCGAGGCGCGCATCGTGCGCGCGGTGCTCGGCCCTGAGGCAGGCATGGTCGGCGCGGCTGACCTGGCTCGCGAAGAAGCCACCTGGCTCCGCCGGGTCCGCGTCAAGACAACCGCTGTCACGGCGAAGACCGCCGCGGCGCGAGGCCGCTCCACCCGAGTGGAAAGGGCAGCCCGCAAGTCCGCGGCCCGTCGTACCGGGCTGCGCGCTGCAACTCCTGATCCTGATCTCCAGTCCGTCGACCTGAACGACTCGGAGGCATGACCGAACCGCATCCGCCCGCTGCGCTGAGGGTCCTCTCCTACAACGTCCATCGGTGGGGTGACGACCGCGAGGCTTTGGCGCGGGTGGTGCGGGCCTGTGCTCCCGACGTGATGTTGGTGCAGGAGGCTCCTACCTGGTGGGGGACTCGGCGGAAGCGGCGGGCGATGGCTGCGACCTTTGGGTTGCGGTACCTCGCGGCGTCGGCACGCAACGCGGTTTTGGTTGCTGACAGCATCGATCTGGTCGAGCCGTTGCACTGGCGGATCTGGCGGCCGTTCGTGCGGCGGAGGTTGCGGTTCATTGCTACTCAGCTGCCCGGTGGTGCGGTCGGTGGACGGGTGACGGTGGGGTCGGCCGAGGTGGCGTTGGTGGTGTGCCATCTGGGGCTGCACATTCTTGGCCGGCAGCATGAGCTGGAGCAGGTCCTGCGCGGCTGCCGCTCCTTCGGTACGCCGTTCCTGCTGGTGGGTGATCTCAACGAGACGCCGGACGGGCCGGTGTGGAAGCGGTTGGCCGAGGAGGGGCTGGTCGACCTCGGGGCGGATGCCGGGCCGACGTTCAGCTCGTCGGATCCGCAGCGGCGGATCGACGGGGCGCATGCCTCGCCGGAGCTCTCCGGCCGGGTGCTGCCGATC
Source organism: Kribbella sp. NPDC058245 (assembly GCF_042882005.1). Lineage (NCBI taxonomy): Bacteria > Bacillati > Actinomycetota > Actinomycetes > Propionibacteriales > Kribbellaceae > Kribbella > Kribbella sp. NPDC058245. The sequence goes on along the minus strand of NZ_JBHVWY010000002.1, from coordinate 641,538 downwards.
CCGGGCGAGGTGGCGGACGATCTACCGCAGGCATCTGATCACCTTCCCCTCTTGATCGAGCTGCACCTCTGAGACATAGGATCTCTCGCATGGTGAATCCGGTGAGCAGCTTGCGCTACGACCGTCCGGCGGGGGAGTGGGTGGAGGCGTTGCCGCTGGGCAACGGCCGGATCGGGGTGATGTGCTTCGGCCGCCCCGGCACCGAGCGGCTCGCACTCAACGACGAGACGCTGTGGTCCGGCAGTCCGGAGACCCAGCGACTCCTCTCGCAGCCCAAGGGTGCGGTCGGATCGCAGGCCCTGCAGGCGGTTCGCGACGCGGTCGCGGCAGGCGACGTACGGCGGGCCGAGGAGTTGGCCACCGGATTCCAGGCCGGCCACTCGCAGGCGTATCTACCGCTGGGTGACCTGCTGCTCGGCTACACGGTCAGCGGCGACGCGACGTCGTACCGGCGGGAGCTGGACCTGGATACGGCGGTCGCCACGGTCGAGTATGAGATCGGAGGTCTGTCGCTGCGGCAGGAGACCTTCGTCAGTCACCCGGCGGGTGTGCTCGTCGTCCGCGTGACAGCTTCGGGGCCGATCGGGGTCACTGCTCGGCTGACCTCGCAACTGCAGTCCTCCGCGGTCGAGAACGGCCTGCTGGTTCAGGCGCCGGCCGACGTGGCCCCGCCGCACCGCGATGGTGTTGAGGCTGTGCGCTATTCCGACGGTCCTGATCGCGGCATGGCGGCGGCGATTGCACTCCGCAGCGCGAGCAAGGACGCGACCGAGTTCACCTTCGTGCTGTCGACCGCGACCGGGTACGACGGTCCTGCTGTCGCGCCGACGCGCACCCGCGAGGAGTGCTTCGCCGAGGCGGACGCGCGGGTCCAGGCCGCGCTCACTCGTGGGTACGACGACCTGCTGGCCGAGCATGTGGCCGACTACCGCGCCCTCTACCGCCGCTCGACGCTTGACCTTCCGGCCAAGCAGACCGCGGTTGCCGAGTTGCCGACCGACGAGCGGCTGGCGCACAACGACGACCCGTCGCTGGCCGCGCTGATCTTCAACTACGGCCGCTACCTGATGATCGCGAGCTCGCGGCAGGGCGGTCTGCCGACCACGCTGCAGGGGATCTGGAACGACATCCTGCAGCCGCCGTGGAGCTCCAACTACACGGTCAACATCAACACCGAGATGAACTACTGGCCGGCCGAGACCACCAACCTGTCCGAGTGCCACGAACCACTGCTCACTTATCTCGGTCACCTCGCCACGGCAGGCCGTCGTACGGCGACTGAGCGCTATGACGCGGCCGGTTGGGTCGCGCACCACAACGCCGACGCCTGGTGCTGGACGGTCCCGGTCGACGGCAACCCGAAGTGGTCCAACTGGCCGATGGCCGGCACCTGGCTGGTCCGGCATCTGTGGGACCACTACGCGTTCACCGGCGACCGCGAGTTCCTCGAGCAGGCCTGGCCGGTGTTGCGTGGGGCCGCTGAGTTCTGCCTGGACTGGCTGACCGAGCTGCCCGACGGAAGCCTCGGTACGTCGCCTTCCACGTCGCCCGAGAACGAGTTCGTCGCGGCGGACGGGGAGCCGGCGTCGGTCACGGTCTCGTCGACGATGGATCTCGCGCTGATCGCCGACCTGTTCGACCGGTGTGTCGAGACCGCCTCGGTGCTCGGACTGACCGACGTACTGGTGGATCAGTTCGCGGCGGCGCGGAAGCGCATCCCCGATCCGTCGATCGGCAGCCGGGGACAGTTGCAGGAGTGGGCGGCTGATCTGCCGGAGCAGGAACCGCACCACCGGCACATGTCGCACCTGATCGGTCTGCACCCCGGCGACCTGATCACCCCGGACGGCACCCCCGAGCTCGCGGCCGCGGCCACCCGGACGATGGACCTGCGCGGTGACGAGGCCACCGGTTGGTCACTGGCCTGGAAGATCAACCTGCGCGCCCGGCTTCGTGATGGTGCGGCCGCCCATCGGTTGATTCGCGCGTTCCTGACCTTGGCCGACGACACCGAGACCGACTACGTCGGCAGCGGCGCGGGCGTCTACGCGAACCTGTTGTGCGCGCACCCGCCGTTCCAGATCGACGGCAACTTCGGCGCCACCGCCGGTATCGCCGAAATGCTCCTCCAAAGCCACACCGGCGAGCTCGAACTCTTCCCGGCTCTCCCCGCGGAATGGCCGACCGGCACCATCACCGGTCTCCGCGCCCGCGGTGGTGTCACCGTCGACCTCACCTGGTCACCGGGCGTCCGTGAAGCGGTCCTCACCCCCGACCAAGACCAACGCATCACCCTCCGCCACGGCGACACCCGCACCAACCTCCCCCTCACCGCCGCCCAACCCCACCACCTGATCCTCTGACCCCGAGACCCTTGCGTCCGAACAACCGCCGTACCTGGTCGGCGTGTTTTCGGACGTTAGCTAGAGATCGCCGCGTAAACTCTCTGACATTTCGTAGGCCTGCCCATGGCGTGGTGGGAGGCCAATGACATGCGGTGGGCCCTCCCACCATTTGGGGCTTTTGTGACGTAGCTGTGGGTGGTTCGCGCGTTGTCGGACCGGCGGGTTGCCGTCCGAGCGCAGGGCCTCGGCCGATGTGGTCGGCGAGTGGGGGGAGTAGGTCGCCGACTGGACGCACTGTGCTGCTGGACATCGATTGCTGGCGGCAATCTCCTTCCACTCGACGTCGTACCGCTGTTTTCTGCACGGCGACTGAACCCACCGTGCTCGCCGAGGGCGGAGGGATGCGGCGGGAGGGCGTGGAGTGGCGGGGCGGGGGCGGACCGCCAGCACTGACTAACTCTGCGCGGCTCGGACAGTTCACGCTCGGCACCACCTGCACGAGTCGCCGCACGAGAGGTTAGACAGTGGCACAGGTCCGCGGGGGCGCCGGATACAACCCGGGGGGTGCGCACCCCCAACGGGGGCCTTGAACAAGCTATGCCTTGTTCACAGTCCCCATTTCCTGTCCACACCTCAGCAACTGCACGCAGGCCACCTACTGCCAACGCTGGAACAGCACCCAGCCAGCCCACCAGCACGCCAGGTCAACAGCCCCATCACACGAGGAAGACCGGTACGCCGCACCACCCACGAATGGGTCAGAACAGGCCCATTTGGTGGGCTTACCCATCAGGTGGTGGGTGTTGGACTCGCATGCGGGTGGAGAACCCACATGCTCGTGGGTTAACCCATGAGATGGCGCCGTTGGGGTGGGTTACTTCTTGCGGCGGTTCAAGAAGGCGAGCATGGCTTCCTGGGCGGCGGGGGAGCCGAACAGGGACGCGGACAGCTCGGCCAGCTCGGTGCCGCGGGCGTCGATGTCGGCGAGGAGCTCGCGGTTGAGCAGCTTCTTGGTCTCGCGGAGACCCTGGGGGACGCCGAGGAGGACGGACTCGACCATGGACTCGAGGACCTCGTCGAGCTCGTCGTCGTTGACGGTGAGCGTGACGAGCCCGAGGCGGGCGGCCTCCAGGCCGTCGAAGCCGTTGCCGGTCAGGAACGTGTACGCCGCCGCGCGGTCGGTCAGGCGGGGGAGCACGGTCAGCGAGATCGTCGCTGCCGCGAGTCCAAGGCGCACCTCGGTCAGCGCGAACGTCGTACTGGCCGCGGCCACGCTGATGTCGGCCGCGGCGACGATGCCGATGCCGCCGGCCCGGACCGGTCCGGCGACGCGGGCCACCACCGGCTTGGGGTTGGCGACGATCGCTCGCTGTACGTCGACCATCCGCTGCGCGCCGACACCCATGCCGACGCTGGTCGCCTCGGACATGTCCGCACCGGAGCAGAACACGTCGAGGGCCGACCGGATCACGATCACCCGGACCGCGTCGTCGCCGGCCGCGCTCTCCAGGTGCTCGAGCAGTTCACCGGTGAGCTGCTGGGAGAGCGCGTTCTTGTTGTGCGGCGAATCCAGGGTCAGCGTCGCGACGCCGTCGGTCACGGTCAGGTGCACAAGCTCGGTCATAGGGGTCATCCAAGCAGTTGAGGGGTCGGCGGGGCTGCCATTGGGTCCGCATGCCGGTGGACCATCTTCCAGCCGCCATCCTCGACCCTGAACACCATCGTCACCCGCAGTTCGTGACGATGCTCACCCGGGCGATCGACGTACCGGACCGTGCAGCGCTCGATCGCGACCGTGTACGCCGAGTCGGAGCCGACGTGCTGGTCCAGGTACTCGAACTCGACCTCCGCGCCGCTGGGTGCGAACTGGGCCGACGCCCATGCGTAGCGCGGGCCGACCTGCGACCAGCCGGTCTCGTGGCCGCCGAAACCACCGAAGATCGAGCTCACCTCGCTCCGCGACACCAGCGGCATCCACCGCGAGACATCGCCGTTCACGAACGCGGAGTTGGCTTCTTCGAACTCGTGCAGGAACGCGGCGAAGGCTTGGGTCACCCGGCTATTTTGCCTCGGCGTACGACGGGCTGAGCTCGCGGGCCAGGTGCTCGACGAACAGGCCGACGTCGGTGACGATGCCGCGGGCCTGGGACGAGCCCCGGTCGGCGAGCTTGGTGACGGTGGCCGGGTTGATGTCCACGCAGGTCAGCGGGATGGAGGCGGGCAGAATGTTGCCGGTGGCAACCGAATGCAGCATGGTCGCGGCCATCAGGCAGTACCCGACGCCGGGCAGTTCGTTGCGCATCGCGCGCTGGCCGTCGAGGACGTCGGTGTAGACGTCGGGCAGCGGGCCGTCGTCGCGGACCGAACCGACCAGCACGAACTTCTTGCCCTGCTTGACCAGCGCGTGCATGACGCCGGAGGTGAGCACGCCCTGCTCGACCGCGGCCGCGATCGAACCGGCCTTGCGGACGGTGTTGATCGCGCGGATGTGGTGCTCGTGCCCGTGCTCGACCCCGCGACCACGGGCCAGGTCGACACCGAGCGACGTACCGTAGAGGGACGACTCGATGTCGTGGGTGGCCAGCGCGTTCCCGGCGAACAGGACGTCGACGAACCCGGCCTCGACGAGCGCGACCATGGCCGGCGCCGCGCCGGTGTGCACGATGCCGGGACCACCGACCCAGAGCACCTTCAGGCCGTTGGCCTTCGCCTCCCGCATGCCGTCGGCGACCTGCTTGACCAGGACCCGCTGCGGCTTCTCGCTGGAGACCTCCGACTCCATGAAGCCGAAGGCCTCTTCGGTGTTCGCGACGATCGGCGGGGTCACCTTGACGCCCTGCGCGCTGGAGATGATCCGCATCCCGGCCTTCACGTCGGACATCGGGATGGTCCGGACGATCTCACCCTCGACGAGCAGACCGCAGTCCATCTCCGGGTTCTGGACGGCGACCCAGTGGCCGTTGAGGCGGACGCTCGTCGGCAGGTTCGTGGTGGAGTAGAAGCCGTCCGGGAAGACGCCGTCCCGGGTCACCTCGGCGATCTCCGGCGTGCCGGGGTCGACCAGGTTCGCGCCCTTGGTCTGGATCCGCATCAGCAGCCGCTGCAGCGATTCCTCGTCGTCCGCCCCGACCGTCATCCGGACCGTGGACGGGTCGTCCTTGTCGTAGCCGAGGTCGAACTTGTCCAGCGTGTACTCACCGCCGTACCCGCGGATGTCGTCGAGCACCCGGGAGAGCAGCCCGGAGTCCATCAGGTGGCCGGTGATCTCGACCGTCTCGCTGACCTGCACGGGGTGACCTCCCTCAACAAAAACGTCAGATTGTCCGACGATCTGCTGATGCTAACTCACACTACGGCCCCGTCGTCGGGGGTGTCGTCCTGGGCCGGGCGGTCCTTCATCCGGATCACCAGCGTCAGGAAGCCGCCGATGAAACCGGCGACGGCGACCGCGGTGATCCGGCGGTCGCCGAAGTCGAGGACCGCGGCCAGGATCAGCAGGATCGGCCCGCCGAGCGCGCCGAGCCAGGCGAGCCGGCTGGCCCAGTCCAGCTTCGGGCCGCGCGGAGGCTCCGGCGGCACGAAGTGGTCATGCGGGTCATCAGCAGGTCGCTTCGGGCGGGCCTCGGGCTCGTCCTCGGGGTCGTCGCCGACGATCAGACCGGCCGGTACGTCGATCAGCGGTTCGTACTTCTCGTCCACGTCCTCGCTGACCGGCCACCGCGGGACCGGTGTCTCACCGCCGTCGTGGCCGGGCGCGGACGGCGCGTTGAACTGCTCGACCAGCGACTTCCACTCGGCGTCCTCGGTGGCGCGCGCGATCACGGGGCGGGCCTGCTCGACCTGGTCGGCGTCGACGAACAGCTCGTCCGGTACGTCGTCGGAGCTTTCGCAGTACGCCGCGATGCCCGCCGTGGCCAGGGCGGCCAGGACCGGCTCGGCGACCAGGGAGTCGATCCGGCCGAACGAGGTGTACTTCGCGGCGGTCAGGCCGTTGTCACGCATCGGCGGGACCGGTCACGCGCGCAATGAAGGCCGCGCTGTCCTCGAAGATCCGCGGAGCGTCGTTGTCCAGAGTGGCCACGTGGTAGCTGTTCTCGAGCAGGGTCTCGGTCACGTCGCGCGACGATACGGCTGCCAGCACGTTGCGCGCCGAGCTCGCCTCCACGACATGATCGACAGTACTCCGGAACAACAGCAGCGGCTGGGTGACTTTGGCCAGATCTGCTCGGGTCACCTTCCACAGCTGCGACAGCGAGAGCATCGCCCGCAGCGGCATCCGCGCGTACCCGTGCTCGTCCACGCCCGGCTTCTTGATGTCGTTCGCGATCGGCGGGAAGGACGGGATCACCTTGGCGATCACCGGCAGCAGCGCGGCCCGCTTGTCCTCGGTGCTCACCGACGGGTTCACCAGCACCAGGCCGGCGATGTCCGCCCCGTGCTCCTCGGCCAGGCGCAGCGCCAGGCAACCGCCCATCGACAGTCCGGCCACGACCACCTGGTCGTGCTCCTTGCGTAATCTGGCCAGCTCGTTGTCGAGAACGGCGTACCAGTCCTGCCAGGTGGTGCGGTTGGCTTCCTGCCAGGTGGTTCCGTGGCCGGGCAGCCGCGGCACGGCCACGCCGTACCCCAGTGCGGCCAGATGCTCACCCCAGGGGCGCATCGAGTACGGCGTACCGGTGAATCCGTGACTCAACAGGACGCCGACGGCGGCGTTCGCGCCGGTCCCGGCACTGCGGAACTCCTCCGCGTGGACTTGCACTGGCACGGTCGACTCCTCGCCCGGTCGTGGGGTTCCTCACACGCGGCATAGGGCGGTGGCATCGAGCCCCCACCCCGCCGCGTCACCAATGGTCGCATCTGGACTTCCTCCAGTCTGCATCCAGATGACAACACGGTGAGCAACGTGGGCATTCCTGGCGGTGACATTGCCTGAGGGGGAAGCTGGAACGTAGTCTCCGCACCGGCGGGCACTGGTGCCGGCGGCGGTACGGGCGGACCATGAACGGGTACCGTGGTTCTGTATCTGTGATGAACGATGTCGGGCGAGTGACGGAGGTCGAGGCGGATGCTGTACCTGCTCATCAGACAGTTCATCGTTGCACCATTCGTGAAGCTCTTCTTCCGGCCCAAGGTGACGGGGTTGCACCACATCCCGAGCGAGGGCCCGGCGCTGCTGGTCAGCAACCACCTCGCGTTCTCGGACTCGATCTTCCTGCCGGTCGCGGTACCCCGGCAGATCGTCTTCCCGGCCAAGTCGGAGTACTTCACCGCGCCCGGGATCAAGGGCAAGCTGATGGCGACCTTCTTCCGCTCCATCGGCCAGATCCCGATCGACCGCTCCGGCGGGCGGGCCTCGCTGGCCGCGCTGAACACCGGCCTGGACATCCTGAAGAAGGGCCAGCTGTTCGGGATCTACCCCGAGGGCACCCGGTCACCCGACGGCCGCCTGTACAAGGGCAAGACCGGCGTGGCCCGGATGGCGATCGTCGCCGGTGTCCCGGTGATCCCGGTCGCGATGATCGACACCCACAAGCTGCAGCCCCCGGGCTCGGTGCTGCCGAAGGTCTGGCGGCGTGAGCCGGGCAAGCTGTTCCCGCGGATGAACCGTCCGGGCGTCGCGGTCGGCGAGCCGCTGGACTTCTCGCGCTACGAGGGCATGGAGCGCGACCGCTTCGTGCTGCGCTCGGTCACCGACGAGATCATGTACGCGCTGATGGACCTGTCCGGCCAGGAGTACGTCGACATGTACGCCGACAAGGCCAAGGAACTGCTCAAGGCCGGCGAGTCGATCGACGATCACCTGCGGCTCGGCGACACCAAGGCTTCCTGACCTCCCAGTACGGCGCGCGCCGCTGTCGCCGCGGGCCGGCATCGCGGCGCTGATGGTGGCCGAGGCCGAGCACGCCGCCTACCCCGGTGAAGTGGGAATCGCACTGTTCGGATGACCCGCTCGGGTACGTAATCATGGGCGCCATGGATCGACAGGGGTTTTGGGACACGATTGCCCGGGCGCGAGCCTCGGTCGAGGACACGTACGGCGACACCGAGGAGTTCGCGGAGGCACTGACCGACGTACTGGCCGAGCTGGAGCCGGCCGAGATCGCTGCCTTCGACCACGAATTCCAGCAGCTGCAGGCGGAGTCGTACCGGATCGACCTCTGGGCGGCGGCGTACCTGATCTGTGGCGGTGCCTCCGACGACGCCTTCGACTACTTCCGCGCCTGGCTGGTCGCCCAGGGCCGACCCGCCTGGGACGCCACCCTCACCAGCCCCGACTCCCTGGCCAACCTCCTCGACCCCAGCGCCGACGCCGACTTCGACGGTGAGCTGGTCATGTACGCCGCCGCCACCGCCCATGAACGCGTGACCAACTCCCCACTCCCACCCACCGCCACCCAGGCCGCCGTACTGGCTGGCGACCCCTTCGACTTCGACGACGACGCCGAGCTCCAAACCCGCCTGCCCCGCCTCTACGCCGTCATCGAGTCCCTAGAGGCCGACCCCGAAGACGAACCAGACGAACCAGACGAAGAGGACGACGAAGACGACGACCAGCCCACCCCGTACGGCGACGCCTGGACCCCCCGCCGCTGAGCTGTCGAGTCGAGGTGGGGCGTTGATTGGGCCGGTCAGGGCTGAAATCCACCCCACTCTGGGTCAGCGGCCGACCGGACAGGTGGGCGAGCAGGGCTGAGGGCGGCCTGGCCAGCCTCGGTACTGCAGGGCCGCGGCGACTTGCGCGGCGGCCTCGCAGGGGCGGGTGACCAACTGGTAGCCGAAGCGGAGGGTTATCTTGCCGCTGGTCGCGGCAGCGTTGTCCCGGCTCATGTCGCGCCATCGGCTGATCGGATCCAGGTGCCCGGCCTGACCGTCGAGCTCGACGATGACCCCGGACGGCTCGTGCTCGGTGTCGCGGTAGATCGTCCCGCCACTCCCGGACACCCGCACCTGCCGGGTCGCGCGCGGGAGCCCATGAGCGCGCTCGACACGCTGCAGATACGCACGCTCGAGGATGGAGTGAACACCCTGGCCCGCGTCGAGCAGAATCTGCCGGAGGAATTGGCGGCCTCGCAGCCGGGCAAAGGAGTCCAGTTCGGTCAGGAGCCGCGCTGGGGTCGTTCTGCGCTGCCGGCATGCGTCGAGGAGCACGGCAGCTTGCCGGAAGGCATCGCGATACGAGCTCGCGGTCGTCAGCAGCGCCGCCTCCAAGCGGATCATCGGTGGCTCGCGCGCATCCAGAACCAACGCCTCGAAGTCGCGGTGCCGGGTGACGCGGATGCCCGGTCGAGGGTCGAGTCGCCGTGCGTGCGGCACCGCGAGGTGGACCTGGTCATCGCGCCAATCGCCTTCGCCGCCGAAGCGGCGAAGAGAAGTCTCCCCAGCCAGCGCAGCGTCCGGCCCGCAGCCGAGCCAGGCTGCCCACATCCGGATCTCCCATGGCAGGGGTCCAGTGAAGTCGGCGTACACCCCTGCACGCACCCGTTGCAACTGACGCGCCCGGCACCGTCCCTGCAGTACCTTCTCGCTGACTCCGTGGGCCAGCGCCTGTGCCCTGCTGAACGCCCCCGCCTGCCGACCCCGCAATTCCCCAAACGCGGCCGACACCTCGTCGTCCCTCACCAGTGCACCCCTTCCCGCCGAACGAACTCCGTCGCCAAGAAGATGCACCTCTCACCCCTGTCTCGTTCTTCCCATCTCTCATCTGTGGACAACTCCCCAAACCGGTTTGGGGAGTCCACGCAACGGCCGCAGCCGATCTGGGGAGGATCCGGGCCCGGTTCGGGGGGTGGATCCTCCCCGAACGTGATCGAGGAAGGCGTCAGCCCTCCCCAAACCGGTTTTGGGGAGGGGGAGCGGGGGTTATTGGTTTGGGGAGGATCTGGGACGGATTCGGGAGGTGGATCCGCCCCAAAGCGGTTTGGGGAGGAGGGAGGGAGGCAGGCGGGGAGGGGTGTGACTGAGACGGGAGTGCGGGGGGTGGTGGGGCTCGAATAGGGTTGGGGCATGCAATTCGCGACGTTGAGTGCCGGTGAAGTGCCTGGCGTGCCGAGTCTGGACGAGCTGCGGGGGCTGAAGCCGTTGCAGCAGCCGGAGTGGCCTGATCCGGTGGCGTTGGAGCAGGTGATCGCGGAGCTGCGGAGGCTGCCGCCGCTGGTGTTCGCGGGTGAGTGTGACGACCTGACGACCAAGATCGGTGCGGTGGCGCGGGGTGAGGCGTTCCTGCTGCAGGGTGGGGACTGCGCGGAGACCTTCGACGGGGTGACCGCGGAGAACATCCGGGCCAAGCTCCGGGTGCTGCTGCAGATGTCCGTCGTGCTGCAGTACGCCGCGAGTGTGCCGGTCGTGAAGGTCGGGCGGATCGCCGGGCAGTACGCGAAGCCGCGCAGTTCTGGTGAGGAGACTCGGGACGGCGTGACGCTGCCGTCGTACCGGGGAGATGCCGTCAACGGGCTGGAGTTCACGCCCGAGGCGCGGATCCCGGACCCGCGCCGGCTGCGCGGGGTCTACAACGCGGCCGCCGCGACGCTGAACCTGACGCGCGCGTTCACCACGGGTGGGTACGCCGACCTGCACCAGGTGCACGCCTGGAACACCGACTTCGTGAAGTCCTCGCCGGTCGGCCGGCGGTACGAGCAGCTGGCGACCGAGATCGAGCGGGCGCTGGCGTTCATGCGCGCCTGTGGCGCGACCGCCGACGAGTTCCGGACCGTTGATTTCTACGCGTCGCACGAGGCGCTCATCCTCGAGTACGAACACGCGCTGACCCGGATCGACTCGCGCACCGAGCAGCCGTACGACGTCGGCGGCCACCTGCTGTGGGTGGGGGAGCGGACGCGTCAGCTGGATGGGGCCCACATCGAGTTCCTGTCCTCGCTGTCCAACCCGCTCGGCGTGAAGATCGGCCCGACCACGACGCCGGAGTACATCCGGGCGCTGACCGACAAGCTGAACCCGAAGGGGATCGAGGGCCGGCTGACCTTCATCACCCGGATGGGCGCGGGCAAGATCCGCGACGGGCTGCCGCCGCTGCTGGAGGCCGTGCGCGACCACGGTTCGCCGATCGCGTGGGTCTGCGACCCGATGCACGGCAACACCTTCGAGACCCCGAACGGGTACAAGACCCGCAGCTTCGACGCGGTCATGGACGAGGTCCAGGGCTTCTTCGACGCGCACGAGCAGGTCGGCACCTGGCCGGGCGGCATCCACATCGAGCTGACCGGCGACGACGTCACCGAGTGCGTCGGCGGCGGTGAGGCGCTCGTCGCCGAGGACCTCGCGAACCGGTACGAGACCGCCTGCGACCCGCGGCTGAACCGGCACCAGTCGCTCGAGCTCGCGTTCCTGGTCGCCGAGCGGCTGCGGGCTGCACGGGCATGATCGACCTGCGGTCGGACACCGTCACCCAGCCGTCGGCGGGGATGCTGGCGGCGATGACGAGCGCTCCGCTCGGCGACGACGTGTACGGCGAAGACCCGACGGCCAACCAGCTCGAGGAGACCGTCGCCGGGCTGCTGGGTCATGAGGCCGGGCTCTTCACGGTCACGGGTTCACTCGCGAATCTCCTCGGCGTACAGGCTCTGGTGCCGCGCGGCGGGGAGCTGCTGTGTGAGGCGAGCGCCCATGTGGTGCGTGCCGAGCTGGGCGCGCACGCGGCCGTCAGCGGCGTCACCACGCGCACGTGGATCGGGCCGACCGACCTCACGCAGGTCCAGGCGTTGATCGCGCCTGATCTCGGCCCGTACTTCGTCACCACCTCGGCCGTCTCGGTCGAGAACACGCACAACTTCGGCGGCGGCGCGATCCAGCACGGGTACGACGCACTGGCCGACGAACTCGAATCCCGCAACATCCCGCTGCACCTCGACGGCGCACGGTTGTGGAACGCGGCCGTCGCCACCGGTCGGACACCGGCCTCGTACGCCGGTCGCGCAGCGGCTGCCAGCGTCTGCCTCTCCAAGGGCCTGGGCGCCCCGGTCGGTTCCGTCCTCGTCGGTTCCACCGAACTGATTCGCGAGGCCCGGGTCTGGCGCAAGCGACTCGGCGCGGGCTGGCGACAGGCCGGCGTACTGGCTGCTGCTGGTCTGTATGCGCTCGAGCACAACATCGACCGCCTCGCCGAAGACCACGCCAACGCCCGCCTGATCGCCGAAGCCCTCGCCGACGCGGCCCCCGGCTCGGTCAAACCCGACCAGGTCGACACCAACATCGTCATCGCCGACCTCGCCACCACCGGCAAGTCGGTCCCCGAGGTAGTCGCCGCCGCCCGCGCCGAAGGCGTCCTCGTCGGCGGCGTGGGCGCCACCCAGCTCCGAGTAGTCACCCACCTGGACGCCTCCACTGCGGACTGCCGCACCGCCGCAGACCTCCTAGCCCGCCTCCTCACCAGCTAACCCCCTCGCCTCACCGCAGACCTCCTAGCCCGCCTGCTCACCGGCTAACCCCCTCGCCTCACCGCTTCCATCCCGCCGATCCAGCGGTCCCCGCCCGCCGCCGCGCCGTTCCCGCCGCCGGGCCGTTCCCGCCCCGGCCCTCCACCCCGCTGACCCTCCCACCCGCTGACCCGGCCGCTCCCGCCCCACCCGTTCCCGCGCCGCCGATTCAGCGGTTCCCGCCCGCCGCCCCGGCCGTTCCGCCCCGCCGATTTGCCTGGCTAGGCACCGCGCTTGGGGGTTCTGCACCGTGGTTAAGGGTGCTGAACCCCCCATTTGAGTGCCTAGCCAGCGAAATGCGGATTGGGCGAGGGCGGGGGGACGGGGCGGCGGGACGGGCGGGGTTACGGCATCACGGGTGGGGCTGGGGACACCGGCACCACGGGTGGGGGTGGTGACGCCAGCACGACGGTGCGATCTTCGACGAGCTCCTGCCTGGTGACACCGGCGCATGGGCGGGGTGGGGACGCCGGCACCACGGGTTGGGGTGGGGACGCCGGCACCACGGGTTGGGGTGGGGACGCCGGCACCACGGGTTGGGGTGGGGACGCCGGCACCACGGGTTCGGGTGGGGACACCGGCACCACGGTGCGATCTTCGACAAGCCCCTGACTGGTGACACCGGCGCATGGGCGGGGTGGTGACGGGGGTTGGCTGGTTGTACGCCGGTCGGCCGTGGCCGGCGTACAGGCGGTTGGTTGTCGTCGCGGCTGATCAACTCGGGAGTGTGGCCGGTCGGTCCGGTGGCTGGGGGCAAGGACGGTGGCCGGAGGTGCAACCTTGCCGGGGGCTGGAGGGGCTGTGGTTGCCGGCCGTGGCGAGGGGCCGTTGGCTGGCGTCCATTTGAGGGGAGATCCGTTCAAGTTGACCCTTCTCTGGCCAAAAAACGAGGGGAGAACCAGCGACTTGGGGGGAGATCCCCTCAAATTCCGCACTGTGATCGGGGCCAAGACGCTCGGGCGGGGTGCACAGCTGATGCCCACCCACCCACCCACCCACCCGCCGACCTGTCCAGCGGCGGTGGGACTCCACGGAGCGGGGGTGCTGGGTCGGGCTGAGGTAGTTTATGTTTCAATTGTTCTATGACTGACTTGGACATTCTGGGGATCTCGGGCTCGTTGCGGGCCGGCTCGCTGAACACTGCGCTGCTGCGGGCGGCGCAGAAGCATGCGCCGGCGGGGGTGGCGATCGACCTGTACGACGGGTTGGCGGAGCTGCCGTATTACGACGGGGACCTGGATACCGAGGAGAACCTGCCTGCTCAGGTGCGGGCGTTGCGGGAGCGGATTCACGCGGCGGACGGGGTGCTGTTCGCGACTCCGGAGTACAACTACTCGATCCCGGGTGGGCTGAAGAACCTGATCGACTGGGCTTCGCGGCCGTCGGCGACGTCGTCGTTGCTGCACAAGCCGGTGGCGATCATGGGGGCGGCGCCGACGAACTTCGGGACGGTTCGGGCGCAGCTGGCGTTGCGGCAGGTGTTCGTCTGGACGCACTCCGATGTCGTGGTGAAGCCCGAGGTGATGGCTTTCCGGGCGCACGAGCGGTTCGACGAGGCCGGGAACCTGGTCGACGAGGGCACCATCAAGCTGGTCACCTCGCTCGTGGACGCCCTCGCCGACAAGATCCGCACCGCGGCCAAGTAGGGTTCGCAGTGTCGTAGTCGGCAGCGTTCGGGGAGAGCCGTGCGAGAGATCGTCGTGTTCAGCGGAAATGCCCACACCGAATTTGCAGAGCGGATCTGCGCCGACCTCGGCGTTCAGCTCTCACCGGTGGAGATCCATCGTTTCAGCAATGACTGCCTGCAGGCGCAGTTGCAGGCGAACTGCCGGCAGCGCGACGTCTACATCGTGCAGCCGTTGGTGCCGCCGACGCAGGAGCACCTGATGGAGCTGCTGCTGATGATCGACGCCGCCCGCGGCGCCTCGGCGCAGCAGATCACCGCGGTGATGCCGCACTACGCGTACGCGCGGTCGGACAAGAAGGACGCGTCCCGGATCTCGATCGGCGGCCGGCTGGTTGCCGACCTGCTGGTCGCGGCCGGGGTCGATCGGGTGCTGACGATGGCACTCCACGCACCCCAGGTGCACGGGTTCTTCTCCGTACCGGTCGACCACCTGACCGCGATCGGCGTACTGGCTGATCACTTCCGCGGCCGCGATCTCAGCGACACGGTCGTGGTCAGCCCGGACCTCGGCGCCGCGAAGACCGCGACCCAGTTCGCCCGGCTGCTCGGGCTGCCGGTGGCTGCGGGCAGCAAGCAGCGGCTGGCCGACGACCGGGTCGTGATCGACGCGATCGTCGGTGACGTCACCGGGAAGCGGGCGATCGTGCTCGACGACGAGATCGCCACCGGCGGTTCGATCATCGAGCTGCTCGACCGGCTGAAGGAGCGCGGCGTCACCGAGGCCGCGATCGCCTGTACCCACGGCCTGTTCGCCGGGAAGGCCGTCGAGCGGTTGCGGTCGCATCCGCTGATCACCGAGGTGATCAGCACGGACACGGTTCCGCGGCCCGACGGCTTCCCCGAGCTGCAGGTCAGCTCGGTGGCCGGCCTGTTCGCCGAGGCGATCAAGCGGATCCACGGCGGCGAGTCGGTCAGCAGTCTGTTCGACGGCGTCGACCCGACCCACGGGCCGCCGCAGCCGAAGCTTCCCTTCTAGAGACGGCAGAGCTAAGGCCGACAGGTCAGCGCGGCCAGCCCCCAATCGGCATGGTCGGAGTTCTTGCCGTTGCCGCCGTCCGTGGTGGCGAGAGTGAGCCGTTTGACCCCGGTGAGATCAAGGTCGAGCAAGGTCGCGGCGCCGCGCCGGATGACCGGCGTACTGGCGAGGGTTCGGCCGTCACCCGTCACCACGAAGGTGACCGAACCTTCGTCGGTCGTGACGTCGTCGTCCACGCCGACCTCGGCGACGAATCGGGTGCAGGCTGCGCCCAGCCAGGTGGTCAACGAGCTGGCCGCATGGGATCCGATGCCCTTCGCGTAGGTCTTCCCGCCGATCGTCAACGTCGCCGGTGGGTTCTCGCCGCCGTGACTGTGGTCGCGTTGTTGCGGTCGTCCGAAGCCGTTGGTCTCGTCCGTCCAGGGCAGATCACTCACGTACGTCGAGCCGCGGGGCGGCAGCGGTTCGGCGAAGATCCGGGCCGCGTCCGCGGAGTAGATCTTCCGTCCGTCCGGCGCCGTGTAGTTGCCGCCGACAACGAGATCCAGATCGCCGCGGACGCCGTTGGGCCCGACCTTCAAGGTCCACGATCCGCTGACGCTCTCGCCGTCGCGGAGCAGGCTCTTGCGGACGGGCTTGCCCGATAACGACCATCCGGCCGGTACGTCGGGAGCCAGCACGAGATCGCGGACCGGACCACCGGTTCGGGCCACGAAGATGCCTTGGACCTTCACCGTGCCGCCGGTGGTGACGGTGGTCGGCGTTGCGTCGACCAGGACCGTCGTACTGGGTGCAACCTGATGCAGTTGGTCGCAGGTGGTACGGCCGGTCTTGTACGGGCAGGCCTGCAGGACGAAGCCTCCGTGCTCGGCGGTGTCGATCGTGAGCTGATCCTCGCCGGTCCGGACGCTGCTCGACCGCACCAGGGTCGGGCCGTTGTCGGTGATCGTCTCGACCAGCCATCGGCCGCCGCCGCTCAGGAACGACAGCGGTACGGCGATCGCTCCCGCCGTACCGGAACTGATTCCGCCGACGAACCAGGTGGTTCCGTTGCGCCGGGCAATCACCGCTTGCTCACCAGGTGCACCGGAGATCAGCCGAGTCTCATCCCATGCCGTCGGCAACTGACCGAGGAACCGAGCGCCCTCGGGTTGGGAATCGAGCTCCTCGGGGGAGCTGACGATGTGCGTCCAGCCGGACTCGTACACCACGGGCAGCGCTAGTTCGTGTGCGTTGGAGGTCTGCGGCTTGGAGGTGGCGAAGCGGGTCGGCGTGTAGTCCATCGAGCCGATCACGTTGCGGGTGAAGGGCAGGATCGTGTTCCGGGTCGCGTTCAGCCCGTTCTCCTCGCCGCGGACGCCTTCCATCGTCATCAGGTGCGGCCAGGTCCGGGCCAGGCCGTGCGGCACGGTCGAGCCGTGGAAGTTGATCATCAGGTGGCGTTCGGCGGTGTCGGCCAGGATCGCGTCGTACCACTGGTAGCGGGCCTGGGTATCGGACTCCATGAAGTCGACCTTGATTCCCTTGATGCCCCAGGCAACGAGTTTCGGGAGCCAGTCGTCGCGCTGCGCCTGCGTCTCCAGATTCGTCCAGTGGAACCAGACGAGCACCTCGACGCCACGCGCCCGCGCGTACCGGGTCAGGGCCGGTATCCAGGCCGGGCTCCACCCTTCATCGACAAGGACGTATTTGAGGTTGCTCTTCGCGGCGGAGTCGACATAGTCCTTCTGTCGTTCGAAGTCGCGGGGACTGGAGTTCTCGGCCAGCCACGACCACGAGGACAGCCCGGGCTTGATCCAGCTGGTGTCGGTGAACCGCGCGGGGTCGGCCAGGTCGTCCACCAGGGTGGACCCGGTCACGGTCGCGAGGTCGCCGACGATCATCGTCCGCCAGGCGGTTGCCGTGGTCACCACCTCCGGGTCGGCCAGCTGTACGTCGTACCGGCTGGAGCCCTGGGTGTGCGTGAGGCGCGCGCCGGAGTAGCGGCCGTCGAGTCCGGATTCGGCCAGCAGTGCATAGGTGCTGCCGGTGCGGAAGAGTGCGGGGTGGCCGAACTGTCCGGTGGGTGCGGTCGACGCTGTGGCCTGGGCGTGCTCGTTCTCGTGTTGCGGACTGTACGGCTGCAGCCAGCTGGCTGCGCTGGGCGCCAGCTCGTAGCCGCCGGTCTCGCGCTTCACGGTCACCGGGCCCGGCAGTTCGTACCGGAATCCAACGCCGTCATCCGACACGCGGACCACGAGTGTGAACGACCCACTGGCGTTGCCGAAGGTCAGGCGACTCTCTTCCTGTACGACGTTGCGCTGCCGCTGTTTGCCGGTCGTCATCGTGTACGACGTGCGCACGGGCCGATGGCTCTCGGCGCGCAAGGTCAGATCCTTCGACAGGTCACCGGCGGTAGTGATCAGGCCGAGGTCGGCGACTTCGACCGCTTCAATGGATCCGCTGTGGACCTTTAGCCGGAGGGTGCCGGCGGACGACTCCACGGTCGCGCCGACAGAGCCGACGCCGGGAAGCGTCCAAGTGGTGTCCGCGGCGGCAGTTGCTGGGAGGGTGGGGATGAGTAGGGCGGTGCTGAGAACGAGAGCGAGACGGGACATGGGCGGTCCTCACGATCGTTGGAAACGATCCCAAGGCTAGCCCAGCTCGAGAGTGGTCGTCGCGAAGATGCCTGTCGTATCGACGTCCGGCACGGCGCCGGTGTACATCCGGGCGCACTCGAAGGTCGGGCGCAGTCCGAGCTGCTCGGCCAGTTTCAGGGCGGGCGGGTTGTTGTCGGGGACGTCCACCGCGATGTGGATGTCCTTGGCGAGGCTTGCAACGAGCGCGGCGGCGATCTCCGGCGATGCCGCGTAGAGCGGGCCGATCCGCGCTCCGTTGTGGGACGGCCGCAGTACGGCGAACCCTTCGAGCCGGCCGTCCCGGACCGCCGCGAGTGAGCGGTGCCCGGGCAGGCTCACCCACAGCGCCAGGAAGGCATCGCGGGCCGCCGGGAAGAACCGGCGGTCGTAGGCGGCCAGCTGATCGAACGGGACGGATCGTCCGTCGACCAGCTCGACCTCTGTCGTGACCGACTCGGGGATGCCTTCGTGGCGGATGTGGTTGTAGGCGTGGCGGAAGCCGGACTTGCGGTAGTTGGGCTGCTGGTCGCTCACTCCGTCGAGGGCGACGTTGCGGCCGGCAAGCTGCTCCATCAGTGCGCGCCACATCTGGATCCCATAGCCCTTGCCGCGCTCTGCGGGCCGGACGATGTACAGGCCGAGGAAAGCGAAGTCACCGCCGTACCGGACACCGGAGATCGACGCGATCGGCTCACCGTCGAGCCGGCCGACCAGGAAGCCGGCCGGGTCGGCGGCGGTGAACGCGAGGGAGTCCAACTGGCCCGGATTCCAGCCTTCGGCAGCGGCCCATTCGCTGAACCGCTGCACATCCGCCGCGCTTGCCGTGTCGATCTCGAACATCTTTACCCTTCACAACACAGTCGGTGCAGCCACTCGGGCTCGTGCCACCAGTATTCCGGGTCGTGGGCATGCGCCTGCGCCCGGCTGAGCGGCGCCGGGCCCGCGGTCGCCGTCTCCTTCCCGACCCACGGTGCCAGGAGTTGGTCGACCGTGTGGAGTTTGCCCGCGACCATGACCCGATCGACCGCGGCTGCTGCCCGAATGTCGGCCAGCGGATCGCCGGTGACGAACGAGAGGTCGGCCTGAGCGCCCGGCTTGATCACGCCGAGCTTGTCCTCGAGCCGGAGCCAGCGCGCCGGGTTCCGGGTCGCCGTCGTGAGTGCCTCGTACGGCGTGAAGCCGCCGGCCACCATCGACCGCAAGTTGGCGTGCAGTGAGATCGCCATGTTGTCCAGCGGGGTGTCGGTTCCCGAGATGACCAGGCCGCCGCCGCGATGGATCCGCAGCACCATATCGACGTTCCCGCGCAGCAACTCGCGCGTGGTCACCCCGGCCGGTCCTTTGGCGGTGTCGACCTCGCCTTGCAGGTAGGTGTACTCCCAGGACGGATACAGCGTCGTCGTACGGCGATCTGTGAGCAGCGACGGGTCATCGACGTGCGCCATCGTCGAGTTGAACAGGGTCGGCGTGACGGACAGTCCGGCCTTGGTGAACAACGTGACGACATCGGCATACGCGCGCCCGAGCCGGCTGACCGTGTGTGAGTAGCCGAGGCGGTTGGTCGCGCCGGTGTGTTCCATCCCGTCCATGCCGAGATGCTCGGCCGGGTAGAGGTAGTGCGACGACAACTGCAGCCCAAGCCGATGGACGGCGGCGATCGCGCGTCGCTGGAAGTCGATCGGCAGCCGGACGTAGGTCTTCACCAGGTCATAGGCGAGCCCTTCGACCCGGTCGAGCTCGAGTCCCAGTTGTTTCACGGTCAGGGTCGGTCGCATGAAGTTGTAGTAGATGCGTGAACCGTCGATCGCCTCGCCGGTGGCGAAGTACCGCGGACCGGTCAGAGAACCGTGAGAGAGCGCTTCCCGGGTTTCCTGCATCTGGTACGCCGGGTCGCCGGGAGAGCGCGTACTCGTGATCCCGTAGACCAGCCAGAGGTTGCCTTGCCGCGCACCCCAGGCCCGGCCGCGCAGATGCCAGTGGTTGTGGGCGTCGATCAGCCCGGGCATCACGGTGAGCTTCGACGCGTCGATGTCCGCGCGCCCGTGATGCGGCCGGACGGCGGCGATCCGGGACCCGTCGAGGACGACGTCGACGTCCCGCCGGAGAGCGGTCTCCCGGCCGTCCCACAGCGCTCCCGCGTGGATCGTGACGTGCTGGTTGATCGTTGCCCGGCGCCACTGCAGGTCGATGGCGACTGTGCGTGGCCGGGAGCCGTGAAGGTCGGTCCGGCGGAGGCTGCCGTTGTTCAGGTAGAGCAGCGTGGTGCTGTCCTGCCAGACCGGGGAGTCGGTGACTTCGGACGTGATCGCTCGCGGTTCGCCGGTGAAGCGACCGCGTTGGTCGACCGGAACGACGTACAGGAGGCTCTCGACCACGAACGCGAGGTGGCGGCCGTCGGGGGAGAAGACCGGGCCGTCGTCGCCGCGGGTGGCGAGTGAGCGGAACGGCATCGGTTCGACGTACTCGAGGGCAGCGGTGGCGACATCGACGTACAGGAGCTGGCTGGTGCCTTCGCGGAAGCGTTTGGAGGTCGGCTTGACCGCGGCGAGGACCAGAGTCTTGCCGTCCCGGGACCAGCTGACGCGGCCCGGCTGGAAGAGCGTCGGGGTCAGTTGGCGCAAGGCGTTGGTGGCGAGATCCAGTACCCAGGCGATCCCGTCCTGGTCCTGGTACGCGACCTGCTTGCCGTCCGGCGAGAAGCGGGGCGCGGTCTGAGCGCCGGGCAGTGCAGAGAGCTTGCGATCCGTTCCAGCCTTGAGATCGTGCAGCCAGAGGTCGGCGGCGCCGTCGCGATCGCTTGCGTACAGCAACGACTTGCCGTCGGGGGAGAAGTCGGGATCGCTGTTGAAGTAGCCGTCAGCAACGAGTTTGCGTGGTTGCCCCCGGCCACTCGTTGCCGCCAGCCACAAGGCGTTCAGGGCGCGGAAGGCGATCCAGTGTCCGTCCGGTGACGCCGTCGGGCCGGCGATCCCCAGTACCGGACGCGAACCGGTCGGTTCCAGCTCCGGCGACTTCGGGCGCGGGCGGCGTGAGGTGATCGGCACTGTGGCAGCGAACGGTACGACGGTGTGCGCGCCGCCGACCTGATGACGGACGACGTGGCCGTCGGCCGTGTACACGAGCTCGTTCGCCGACACCCAGGACGGCGGCAGCGCGAAGACGTCCTTGCCGCTGGTTACCTTCTGGTCGCCGATCACGAGGTCGCAGACCGGTCCGCTGAGGCGGACATACGCGAGCTGGCCGGTGGGGGAGTAGGCCGGGCCGTAGACGGTGCTGCCGGTCTGCGCCGGGACCACGGTACGGCGGGCGCCGGTGCCGAGGTCGACCTCCGCGATCGACGACGCGTCGACGGTGAACGCGAGCCTCGTGCCGTCGGCGGAGACGGTGGGCTCGGCCTCCTCGGTCGGATCGTCGGTCAGCGCGGTGATCTTCGACGTGTCGAGGTCGAGCCGATAGATGCCGTAGCTGCCGGTGCTGCCGCGGTCGGAGGAGAACACGACGGCACGGCCGTCCGGGGTGAAGTGCGGTTCGCGGTGATCCTTCGGGCCGGTGCTGAGCTGGCTCAGGTTGTTGCCGTCAGCATCGATTGACCAGAGGTGGAAGTTGCCGTCGCGATAGGACTGGAACACGATCCGCCGGCTGTCCGGTGACCATCGCGGCCGGGTGGCGTCCTGCAGGTCGTCGGTCAGTCGCCGGGAGGCGCCACCGGCGGCCGGGGTCACCCAGATCGCGGTGACCAGGTCGAAGGCCAGCCAGCGGCCGTCCGGCGAGGCCGCGACCATGATGTTGGTGCCTTCGCTCAGGACCGCTTGGCCGGGCGCCGTCGTACCGGCTGCGGTTGCGGTGGCGGGAGCGGTCGAGAGAGCGCTTACTGCGGCGACTCCGCCGCTCAGTTGCAGGGCGCGGCGCCGCGAGATGCTCCAGGCGCCGGGGTCGGTCGATTCCTCGTGAACCACGGTCGTTCCAATCGCTGGGAGGGCGAAGGGGGCTCCTCCGACACTGCCAGGCTGATAGGTCAGCAACGACCTGACCGGCGCGTCGCACACGCTCGTCTATTGTCTGCGGCATGGTTTCGGTGTCTTCGCGGGTGCAGGCCCTGGCAGTGAGCGCTTTCTGTGTTCTGGTGGCGGTGCTGGCCGGGGTGCTGGTGGACGGCCGGCTCGACCGGCATTGGATCCTGCGGGGGATGACGCTCGCGCTGGCGTTGTGTTGTGCGGCCCTGCTGGCCGGTGACCAGAGCCGGCGGCTGCGGCGGATCATCGTCGCGGTCGGGCTGGCGATGTTCGGAGTGGTCTTCCCGGTGACGACCACGACCTGGGCGAGTCCGCCGGAGATCGACTTCGCCCTGCAGGTCGCTTCGGACGCTGCGGCGGCTGCTCAGAAGGCCAGCCGCTCGGCGGTCACGATCGACGATGTGAAGGCGGCCGCCACGGCACGTGGTGGAGCGGTCGGGTCGCCGGTGGACGCTCGCGGCGCTGACGCCTATCCGCTCATTCTGCGGGCCAATCCGGCGCTGGGGCGGCCGTGGGCCTGCCTGAGCTTCACCGGCCTGGACGCCAAGGTTCGTCCCTGCTGATCGCCCCTGAGGGGCTGGGCAATCGATTTCTCATCGCCTAGGGTCGCATTATGACTCTTGGGAACCTGTCCGGAATCAGCGCGCTCGCGGACGTCGAGACGCGCTCCATCAGCGCGGAGAACCCGACCGGTGAGCCGGGCCAGGGCGGCCGTCGTACCGAAGGAACGGGCGCTCACGCGGCCCGGGACCTCGGTCAGGGCTGGAAGGTGTCGCCGTCGATCCAGATCGGTCCGGGGGAGACCGCCACCCTGGCCGACATCACCGGCTCCGGGGCCATCACCCACATCTGGCTGACAACTCATGTAGACCACTGGCGGCGGCTGGTGCTCCGGGCGCACTGGGACGGCGATGAGGCTCCGGCGATCGAGACTCCGGTCGGTGACTTCTTCTGCTCGGGCTGGGGCAAGTTCGCTCAGGTGAACTCGCTGCCGGTCGCTGTGAACCCGAACGGCGGCTTCAACTGCTACTGGGAGATGCCGTTCCAGTCCCAGGCCACTCTGACGCTGGAGAACACTCACGACGAGGCTGTGGTGGTCTACTTCCAGGTGGACTACTGGCTGGGCGCCGTACCGGACAAGTCGGCGTACCTGCATGCGCAGTGGCGTAGGAGCAACCCGCTCGCGGCTGCGACCGTGCACACGCTGCTGGACGGCGTGGAGGGTCCGGGGCACTACGTGGGCACGTACCTCGCGTGGGGCGTCAACAGCAGTGGCTGGTGGGGTGAGGGCGAGGTGAAGTTCTACCTGGACGGAGACGAGGAGTTCCCGACCATCTGCGGTACCGGTACTGAGGACTACTTCGGGGGTGCGTGGAACTTCGACGTACCGCACCTGGGTGGGTACACCGAGTTCAGTACGCCGTACCTCGGGATGCCGCAGGTGATCCGGCCGGACGGGCAGTACGCGAGCCAGCAGCGGTTCGGGATGTACCGCTTCCACCTGCCGGACCCGATCCGGTTCCGCACGCGGCTGCGCGCCGACGTACAGGCGCTGGGCTGGCGGTCGGGTGGACGCTATCTGCCGTTGCAGGACGACATTGCGTCGACCGCGTTCTTCTACTCGGCCAAGACCAGTACGACGCGGCCGGAGGCGCCGGTGCACGACGTGATGGAGATTTGCTAGGGGATCGGTAGTGGCCTCTGCAGGGCCTGATCGGCGAGGACGACCAGGGCGGCGGTCCAGCCCAGGGGTACCTCGCCGGCAGGCTGCTTGTCACGGTTGACCTTCTCCGAGAGGTGTCCGCTCGGTGTGCGGTAGTGGTCGAGCCAGCTCAGGATCGACTCGGCCGTGGCGCGGTCACCGCGGGCTGCAGCGCTCAGCGCGAACAGAGCGGTCTGCGGTGTCCAGGCGACGCCGTCTGCTCGCCAGTCCTCGCCGGGCGCCTGGCCGCCGTTCGGCTGGGTCAGGACAGCGCGGGTGTTGGCGATCGCCTGACTGACCTCGGCCCGCTCCGGAGCGAACGGTGGACCCAGCACGGTGACGATGGCATCAGCACCGCCACCGAGCCGGGTCGGCGGCAGACCGGGCTCCAAGAAGCTTTCTGCGTACGCCGGGGTGCGGGGGAAGGTCGGTGCGAACCGGCGCTCGGTTGCCGCGGCCAGAGTCTGCAGAGCGGCCTGCCAGCGGCCGGCCTCGGCGGTGCGACCGAGGTCGGTGGCGATCCGGATCGCAGCGCGTAGTCCGGTCAGCAGTGGCGCGACGGTGCCCAGAGTGACCTGAGACTCGTGCTGCTCCCAGTAGTCGGGTGAGGGCGCGGGCAGTCCGCTTGGCCGGAGCTCGCGGGTGATCTGGTCGGCGGACTCACGCACCATGTCCCAGTGCTGCTCACCGGTCCGGCAGAACCAGACCGCCCAGGGCACCCAGCCGGATCCGTCGAGCTGTTGCTCGCGACCGTCGTCGACCGGTTCGCCGGTCTCGCGGTACCGAGCCTCCCAGCGACCAGTGGTCGGCTTCACCCGCTCCAGAAAGTCGAGCACGCGGGCGGCCTCGGTGTTCTGGCCGACCGCGCAGCGGGCCGCTGCGACGAAGGACGCGTCCCGCGGCCAGACGTAGCGCCAGGGGCCGTCCCAGCCGGCCAGCGTGGCGCCGTTGGGCAGCGTGAGCGCGTCCAGGTCGGCGAGGGCCTGGGAGCGCAGGTCCGGTGCTGGAGCCCGCTGCGGTACGCCGGTGATGACGAGGTTCGGCTGTGGGTGGTGAGCGATGTTCACAGCACCACCTCCGGCCAGGACAGCCAGCAGTACGGCGATGGCCGCGGTGGGGAACCACCGGACCCGCCGGGCGCTGTTGTCCCGCATGGCTCTCCTACTGGGCGAGGTGCTGCACTTCGGCCTCGAACTTCCGTCGTGGCGCCAGCTCGACCAGGAACATCGCGGCCAGCACCAGAGCGCCGCCGGTCAGCATCCGCCAGGTCACACTCTCCGAGCCGAACAGCACCGCGAACGTCGACGCGAACACCGGCTCCATCGTCATGGCAATCGCAGCCCGGGTCGGGGTCAGATGGGCCTGTGCCCAGGTCTGCACGATCAGTGCGAGCGCACCGGCGATCAAAGCCATGTAGACCACGCTGATCCAGTCCCGGGTGTTGCCCGGCACCGAGAATCCACCAGGGATGGCGCCGATCGCGCAGACACAGGTGATGACGACCATCTGCAGCGCGGACAGCCCGAAGGCGTTCTCTGGAGTGGACCAGGCGCCCAGACCGATGATGTGCAAGGCATAGAGACCTGCCGAGGCCAGAGTGAGCAGCTCACCGGTACCCATGGTGAAGCCGCGCAGCGACAGGACACCGAGACCAACGGTGGCCAGTACTACCGCTACCCACGCCCAGCGGCCGATCTTGTGCCGGAGGATCACTGCGGCCAGCAGCGGCGTGAAGACGACGTACATGCCGGTGACGAAGCCCGAGACGGACGCGGGCGTGTGCCGGAGGCCTTCGGTCTGCACCAGCTGCGCGATGCCGTAAGTGATGCCCAGGGCAACGGCCCGGCCACGGTCCAGCCGGTTGAGGCGGGCAATGGCCGGCGGGTGGACCAGCAGCAGCGCGACGGACGCTATGAGGAATCGCAACGCCAGGTAGTCGGCGACGTCCATCCTGGTGAGCAGGTCCTTGGTGAGGAAGAACGTCGATCCCCAGGCCGCCGCCACGGTGAGCAATGCCAGTACGGCAAGGCGCGAGCGATTCACACGGGACAGCTAATCACAGCACCGTGACGGTGATGGTGCTGCCTGGCTTCGCCTTCTGACCAGCGCCCGGATTCTGGGCCGCGACGATGTTCAGACCGAGGTTCAGCGCGGCCTTCTCGACCTTCACCAGGAACCCGGCCTGCTTGAGGATCTGCTGGGCGTCGGCGAGCGACTTGCGCTTCACATTCGGTACGTCGACCAGCGGCGGGCCCTTGGAGACGACCACCTGCACCGTGTCCTTGGCGTGCAGTGTGCCGCCCTTCGGCGTCTGGCTGATCAGGGCGCCCTCGGGCACCTTCGCGTCGTACTGGTCGGTGCGCTTGACGACGAAGCCGAGCTTGCGCAGCGCGCGGTTCGCCTCGCGGTACGTCTTGCCGGTGAAGTCGGGGACCGCGATCGGCTTCTTGCCCTTGCTGACAACGAAGTTGACGGCGGTGTTCGGCTTCACGACCATGTCGAACCGGGGGTAGAAGGCAACCACCCGACCGGCCGGCACGGTCTCGTCGTACTGCTCCTTGACCTGGCCCTGCACGAGTTTGACCGGTGCGAGCGCCAGGTTCGCGGCGTCCAGATCCAGACCGGCCAGCTGCGGCACGCGGTAGCGCTCCGGGCCCTTGGAGACGGTGAGGTTGATCTCACCGTCCTTGCGGATCCGGTCGCCCGACTTGGGGTCGGTCGACACGACCTGTCCCTTGGGGACGTCCTCCGAGTAGTCCTGGTTGGACAGCGTGGTCCGCAGCCCGTACTTCTCGGCCTCCACAGCCGCTGCGGCCGGAGTGAGCTTCACGAGGTCCGGAGCGGTCGTGTAGAGGTGCACGCCGTAGTACCAGGCTGTCGTGCCGATACCGATCGCCGCCAGCAGGATGATGATCAGCGCGATCAGACCGCGGCTCGGCCGACGCCGTACGGGTGCCGGGGGTGGCTTCCGCGGTGCCGGCTGGCCGGTCGGGCGCCCACGGTCCACCGGTACGACGATGGTCTCGTGCCTGAGCACGTTGGGGTTCGACACCTCCCGCGTGTACCCGTCGTCGTAGTCGCTGTCCTGCCGGATCTGCTGGATCGGCACGGTCAGGTCGCCGGTCAGCTCCGGGTCGTCCGGTAGGCCCTCCTCGAGGGCGCTGCGCACCCGGCGTACCTGGCGGCTCAGCACGCGCGCATCTGCCGGGCGCAGGTCGCGCTCGCGGGCGGTGGCGCGCTGCACGAGCGCATCGACGTACGGCGGGATCTCCGGCTGCAGGAGTGACGGGGCGCGCACGTCGGCGTGCACATGCGCGTAGGCCACCTGGATCGGGGTGTCACCGCTGTGCGGCTTCTCCCCGGTCAGGAGCTCGTAGAGCAGGATGCCGGACGAGTACACGTCCGAGCGGGCGTCGGCACTGCCGTCGGTGACCAGCTCAGGAGCCAGGTAGGAGACGGTGCCCATCAGCAGGCCCTGGGTCGCGGTGTTGCCGGTAGCGCTGACCGCACGGGCCAGACCGAAGTCGGCGACCTTCACCACGCCGTTGTCGGAGAGCAGGACGTTCTCCGGCTTGATATCCCGGTGGACGATTCCGGCGTCGTGCGCTGCTGACAGTGCGGACAGGATCGGCGTCAGCAGGTCCAGAGCGCGGGCAGGCGACAGCGGTGCGTGTTCACGGATCAGGTCACGCAGCGTGCGGCCGGGGATGTACTCCATGGCGAGGAACAGCGTGCCGTTGTCGTCGCCCTGGTCGAACACGGCCACCACATTGGGGTGGGAGAGCTTGGCGGCGGCCCGGGCCTCGGCGACGAAGCGGCGGGCGAACTGGGCGTCGTCACCGAGCCCGTCGTGCATGATCTTCAGTGCGATGGTCCGGTCCAGGCGCATGTCCAGCGCCTGGTAGACGGTGGCCATGCCGCCCTTCGCGACACGGGCGCCCACGCGGTAGCGGCCGTCGAGCACACGCCCGACGAGGCGATCGCCAACCTGCGTGTCCACGTCATCCGTCACTGCTGGTGAGCCGCCTCTCAAGCTACCTCTGCTCCAGAGAGTGTAGATAAGGCTCAAGGCCGACAGCGCCAGGCGCACCGCTGCCGGCCTCAGGTGGTGTCCGAGTCAAACGATCACTTGAGCGGGTTCCAGCCCTTCTCGAACTGACCCTTCAGGCGCAGCACGCTCTTCACGTACTGCTTGGTGTCGGGGTACATGCCGTTCTTCCGCACCCCGCCGAGGCCCTGGTAGTAGCCCGCGACCGCGATGTCGAGCTTGGCGGCACCGGTGAGCCGGTCCAGCAGCACCACTCCGGCGGTGATGTTGTCCTGGGCCTTGAGCAGGTCCAGGTCGCGTCCGACGATGCTCGACGAGAACCGTCCGGTGGACGGGATCACCTGCATGGCGCCGATGGCGTTGGCGGGGGAGACGACGCGCTGCTTCCAGCCGGACTCCTGCCAGCTCACGGCGAGCGCCAGTTCCGGATCGACGCCGTACCGCTTGGCCGTCTTGATGATGAGCGTCCGCATCTGCGCCCGGCTCGGGAGCTTGCGCTTCTTGAGCGTGGCCCGGTTCCGGTCCGCCTGGGCGACTATGTGGTCGGCGTAGGTACGGCCGGCGAAGGTGTTGTTCTTGGTCGCCTTCGGCTTGGCTTTTGCCTTCACCTTGAGCTTGACCGGGACCCGGAGGGTCTTGCCGGCGTAGATGCGGTCGCTGGACCGCATCCGGTTGGCCGCCAGCAGGTTGGCCTGGGAGCACCGGAAGCGCTTGGCGATCTTGGAGACCGTGTCGCCCGGCTTGACGACGTACCTGCTCATGCGGAGCTGAGAGCGCTTGGCGGGTGCCTTGGCGGCGGTCCGGCTCTTCGGCGCGGCCTTGGGTGTGCCCGGCAGCTTGATGACCTCACCGGCGTAGATGGCGTTGCCGTTGCCCGGGAGCTTGTTCAGGGCGACCAGCGTCTTGACGCTGGTGCCGTAGCGGCTGGCGATGTGGCTGAGGGTGTCACCGCTCTTGACGGTGTAGGCGCCGAAGCCCGGCGACCCGGCGGTGATCACCCCGGCCACCAGTACCGGGACCGCGATTCCGGTCAGTACACGTACGACGTTCCGCATATCCATCTCCCCGTGTCACGTCACTTGACCGTAAGTGCTGGTACGGATGTGACAACAGAGGCGAATGGGGTGATTGTTACGCCTGTAACTCAATGTTTATATTGTTTGGTCAGAACTGACCGAAACGGCTCCGCAAAAAGGGTTTACCGAGATCCGGGAGGACGCCGGTGCGGACGGTCTCGCCGATGATCGCCGCGGTGATCGGAGTCAGCAGCACGCCGTTGCGGTAGTGACCAGTTGCCCAGAGCAACCCTTCGAGGCCGGACGGCCCGAGGATCGGCGCGTTGTCGGGAGTGGCCGGCCGGAGCCCGGCGATCGTCTCCACCAGTTCGAGTTCGTCGGTCACCGGGAGCACGGTCCTTGCATCGCGCAACAAAGCGAACACCCCACCGGCGAGCACCCGGGTGTCGTAGCCGAGCTCGTTGCTCGTGGCACCGATCACCAGCTCGCCGCCGGGCCGTGGGACCAAATAGACGGAAAATCCACGGGCCGTCGCACGGACGGTGTGATTGAGTGCCGGGCGATATGCCTCGGGTACGCGCAGCCGCAGTACTTCGCCTTTGACCGGGCGGACCGGAGCCCGCAATTCCGCGGGTACTCCATTCAGTTGTGCCGACCACGGTCCGGTCGCGGCAATCACTTGACCAGCATGTACGGCGCTCCCGTCCGCGAGCTGGACGCCGATTGCCGTCGTACCGGCGGTGATGACGTGGGAGACGCTCTGGCGGATCAGGGTGACGCCGGAGACCTCCACTGCGCGGAGGAGTGCGGTGACTGCCTGCCGGTTGTCGACGGAGTGGTCGCCAGGGACCCAGACGCCGCCGGAGACACCAGTTGCCAGTAGGGGCTCACGTTTACGTGCCTCACGACCGGACAGCACCTCCACTGCCAAGCCGAGGCCACGCTGGTACTCCGCGAGCCTGCGTAGCTCGGCGGCGTCGTCAACGTCGTACGCGACCGACAGGGTTCCCGTCTGGTGCAGTCCGGCGGACAGACCGGTCGCTTCCTCGAGTCGGGCCGCGAACCCGGGCCACGCTTCGACACCGGCCAGGTTCAGCGCGAGCAGGTCGTCCTCGCCGTACTCGACCTCGGTGACCGGGGCGAGCATGCCGGCGGCGACGATGGAGGTCTGTGCGCCCGGAGTCGGGTCGCAGACCGTCACCTGCAGACCGTCCGTGGCCAACTGCCAGGCGATCGCCAGACCGATCAGCCCACCGCCGATTACCACCACATCAGACGTGTGCTCAGGCATGCCGTCAGCCTACGTCCGGTACGACGTGGCAGGCTGTGCCGTGTGACTGAGTCCACGGACCGCCTGCAGACTGATCGCCTCCGGGATGCCCGCCTGTACCTGTGCACGGATGCACGCGAGAAGCAGGGTGACCTCGAACAGTTCCTGGACGCTGCCCTGGCCGGCGGCGTCGACATCGTGCAGCTCCGTCAGAAGGACATGGAGGCTGCTGACGAGCTTGCGGCGCTGGAGGTGTTCGCGGACGCCTGCAAGCGGCACGGCAAGCTGCTGGCGGTCAACGACCGGGCAGACATCGCCTTCGCCGCTGGGGCCGACGTACTGCATCTAGGACAGCGTGACCTGCCAGTGCACGCGGCGCGTGGGGTGGTGGGACCGGAGCCGATCATCGGCCGGTCCACGCACACCTTCAGCCAGGTGAACGCGGCCGTGGCCGAGCAGGGGTCGGAGTACTTCTGTGTCGGTCCGACGTGGGAGACGCCGACCAAGCCGGGGCGGCAGGCAGCCGGGCTGGAGCTGGTTTCGTACGCTGCAAGCCGTCAGCAATCAAAACCCTGGTTCGCGATCGGCGGTATCGATCTGGTCCGGCTGGACGAGGTAGTCGAGGCCGGCGCGACCCGAGTGGTCGTCGTACGGGCTATCACTGCGGCTGACGACCCAGGTGCGGCCGCCGCGGAGTTCAGCCATCGTCTGCGAGGTCTCGGGTGAACAATCCGAAGACGGTACGCATCGTCGCGGCCGTGGTGATCGCGATGCTGGTGCTCACGCTGGCCGCCTCACTGTTTGGCTGCTCGCCACAGAAGCAGCCGTCCGCGACACCGAGTGTCGATCCCGTCAGCGGCCTGCGGTACGTCGCAGTGGCCGATCTGCCCAAGGAAGCTCGGGACATGCTGAAGCTGATCGACAAGGGCGGCCCGTACCCGTACAGCCGCGACGGTGTGGTCTTCGGTAATCGCGAGAAGATCCTGCCCAAGCAAAACAACGGCTACTACCACGAGTACACCGTGAAGACGCCGGGGGAGAGCGACCGCGGCGCCCGGCGGATCGTGACAGGCAAGAGCGACGAGCGCTACTACACGGACGACCACTACGTGTCGTTCCGCCGGATCGCGGAGGACAACGGATGACCGACCTGCGTGCCTTGCTGACCAAGGGCCTGCGCCCCGGCGTCTACCGCTGGCAGTCCGCCCACACGACCGACGAGGTACGCCGTGAGGTCGCTGCGGCCGGCTGGGACTTCGTCCTGCTGGACACCAGTGACATCCACGACAAAGCAGGCTTCCTGGACCTCTGCGCCACCGCCTTCGACTTCCCGCGCTGGTTCGGCCGCAACTGGGATGCCCTGGCCGACTCACTCAGCGACCGCTCGACCGGTGAACCCGAGATCGTCCTGTGGACCGGCCTGGAGCACCTGCTCGAACACGACCACGACACCGTCGACGTAGCCCTGCAGATCCTCACCGAAGACACCACCAACTCCGGCCAGCTCCGAGTCATCGTCAAAGACCCGCCGAAAGCCGACCTCCTCAGCGCACTGCCGGCGCTTTAGAGCACGCGGGAGGTTGCGGCGATCGCGAGGTCGGTCAGGCCCTTTCGAGCCGTGTCGTCGGCCAGCTGAGCGCGGTCGAGGGCATCGAGGGCGTCTTCGGTGCGTTCGGTGATGAGGTCCTCGCAGGCTTGGACTGCGCGGGAGTCCTGGAGGATCTCGCGCAGGAGCTGGATCTCCTCGTCGTCGAGGTCGGGGCGGCCGAAGAGGCGGTCGAACTCCGCCAGCTGGACTTCGGAGGCGTGGTCGACGGCGTAGGCGACCAGGACGGTTCGCTTGCCTTCGCGGAGGTCGTCGCCGGCAGGCTTGCCGGTCAGAGCCGGGTCACCGAAGACGCCGAGCAGGTCGTCGCGCAGCTGGAAGGCCTCACCGATCGGGCGGCCGTAGGCCGAGAGGGAGTCGATCAGGGGCTGGTCGCAGCCGGCCAGTGCCGCACCCACGTGGAGTGGGCGCTCGACCGTGTACGTCGCTGCCTTGTAGCGAAGGACTCGCAGAGCCAGGTCCATGTCGGACTCGCCACTGGCTTGGGCGACGAGGTCGAGGTACTGGCCAGCGGTCACCTCAACTCGCACCGAGTCGAAGAAGCGGGAGGCCCGAGCCAGGGCGGCGGCGTCGAAGCCGGAGGTGTGCAGGAGTTCGTCTGCCCAGATGAGGCACAGGTCGCCGAGCAGAATCGCCGCACCGACGCCGAAGTTCACCGGATCGCCACCGCGGCCGGACGTCTGCGAGCGAGCCCGCTGTAACGCTTCGAAACGGCGGTGTGCAGCCGGAGCGCCACGCCGTACGTCGGAGGAGTCCATGACGTCGTCGTGGACCAGAGCGCTGACGTGCAGCATCTCCAGACTGGCTGCGGCGGTGAGGATCGGCTGGGTCAGGTCACCACCGGCGGCCCGGAACCCCCAGTAGCAGAACGCCGGCCGGAGCCGCTTGCCACCGCTGGTCGCGTCCCGAGCGGCCTGCACCACCTCGGCCAGCTCCGGCCCGATGTCGGTCAGTCGCTGCTGCTGAAGGTCCAGGAAGCCTGTCAGCGCACGCTGTACCTCGGCGGGGATGTCCACTTCGCCATACACGTCTCGGAGCGTAGTCGGTGCCTGCGCGGGCATCGACAGCGCGGGTAACCTTGGCGCATGGCAAACGGTCTTCCCTCGACGCTCCCCGGCAGCACACCGACTGTCCGTGAGCTGCTGGCCAGCGGAAGCCGTTCCTTCTCCTTCGAGTTCTTCCCACCGAAGACTCCGGAGGCGGAGGAGGTGCTGTGGCGCTCGCTGCGCGAGATCGAGCAGCTGCGCCCCACCTTCGTCTCCATCACGTACGGCGCCGGCGGGACGACCCGGGACGGCACCATCCGCGTCACCGAGCGAGTCGCGCAGGACACCTCCCTGACGCCGATCGGTCACCTCACCTGCGTCTCGCACTCCCGTGACGAGCTGCGTTCGGTGATCGGTGCGTATGCCGGTTCCGGCGTCCGGAACATGCTGGCGCTGCGGGGCGACCCGCCTGGCGGTCCGAACCAGCCGTGGGTCGCGCACCCGGAGGGTCTGAACCACGCGGTCGAGCTGGTCGAGCTGATTCGTGAGCTCGGCGACTTCTGTGTCGGAGTGGCGGCGTTCCCGGACAAGCACCCGGAGGCCTCGTCACTGGAGGCGGACGCGCAGGTGCTCGCGGCCAAGGCACAGGCCGGTGCGGACTACGCGATCACCCAGATGTTCTTCGGTGCGGACGACTACTTCCGGCTGGTCGATCGGGCCGCGGCGCTCGGCTGTGACATCCCGGTGCTGCCGGGCATCATGCCGGTGACCAACATCAAGCAGATCCAGCGAATGGCCGAGCTGACCGGGATGGCGCTCCCGACGGCCGTCACCGAGCGACTGCTGGCGGTCGAGGAGGACCCGGCCGCGGTGCGGCAGGTCGGTGTGGAGCTCGCGACCGAGCTGTGTGAGCAGTTGCTGGCCGGTGGAGCACCGGGCATTCACTTCATCACGCTGAACCGTTCGACGGCCACCCGGCAGGTCTTCCAGAACCTGGGCAGCCACGTCCACTCCTGAGCCCTATTCTGGTCGGATGGCTGATCCGTCCGACCTGTTGGTCGACCGCACTCTCGTCCTGCTCCGGCACGCCAAGGCGGTCCCGCCGGAGTCGATGCCGGACCCGCAGCGGCCGCTGGCCGACCGCGGTCGCGCGGACGCCGCCGCGGCCGGTCGCTATCTGGTTGCCCAGGGCATCGAAGCGGACCTGGTCCTGTGTTCACCGTCGCAGCGCACCAGGGAGACCTGGCAGTACGCCGCCGAAGCCGGAGCGACCGCCACGGACGTCTGGTACGACCGACGGATCTACAGCGCCGGCACGGACGAGCTGCTCGACGTACTGCACGACACTCCGTCCGAGGCACGCACGGTGATCATGGTCGGGCACGCGCCGGGCATCCCGTGGCTGGCCGACGAGCTCGCGCTGGACGGCACCAGCCCCGAGCGCGTCCAGCTCACCCAGAAGTACCCGACTTCCGGTCTGACCATCCTGCATCTCACGTGTCGCTGGACTGACCTCGCGGCCGACGACGCCGACCTGACGTCGTACGTCGTCCCACGCGGCTGAGTCCCCTCCTGAGCCAGGCTTGTCCTACGGCAGCTTCCAGAGCTTCTTGAACTGTGCCTCGTAGCCCGCGGGGAACTCCGGTTGCGCCGAGGACAGCTTGGCGTCGGTGGTCAGCCACCACTCCGGGGCGTCCGCCGAGCTGTAGACATCGCCGTTCCCGTCCACCACCTCTCGCGCGATCGCGTCGACGATCTGCCACCCCTGTACGGCGAGCGGGTTGCCCGTGTATCCGGTCGCATCCCCCTTCTGGAGTTCGCCGATCTGCGCCTCCAGCGGGGAGTCGCCGTAGATCGCGATGCTGGGCAGGCCCGCCGCCTTGAGAGCCGCGACCAGGCCGTTCTGCATCAGGCCGGCGGCGCGAATGCTGATGGTGTTCGTGTCCGGGTGGGCCTGCAGGTAGGAGACCACGAGCTGTGGGACCTTGCCGGAGAAGAGATCAGCGGCGGCGATGTTCAGGTTGTCGAAGCTGCAGGACGAGCAGTACTCCTCGAGGGTCGAGGCCACGGCGTCGTCGGTTGGCTTGAGGATGCTGGAGTAGACCGGCGCCGTCACGTTGACGACGTGCGCGGCCTTCCCGGACTTCTCGGCGGCTGCCGCGATGCCGAGGCCGATCATCTTGCCCCGGGTGACACCGGCCACCAGTGCGGAGTTGACCTCGGCCGAGATCCCCGCCGTACCAGGCTTGTTGCCCGTCGCGGCGCCGACGACGATCACGTGCTTGTCCGCGGCCGCCTTGAGCCCTTCCTTGATCGCCGCGGCATCCATCGCGACGAAGGCCACGGCATCCGCACCCGCGTTGACGGCCGAGAGCATGGCCGAGTTGAGAGTCGCGGGGTTGGCCGCATCCCAGGTCTGCACGTGCGCCGTCCAGCCGAGTTCCTTCGAGGCAGCCTGGAACCCCGAGTAGATCGTCTGCGACAGGCCGATCCCGTCGGAGAGGAAGTACACCTGCTTTCCCTGCGGCGGAGTCTTCGACAACGGCTTGCTGACCGGAAGAGCGGCCGGAGGCTGAAGGTAGGGGGCCAGCGCCGTCTGCGCCTTGGTACCGGACGGCCCGGCCCCGCCACCAGCAGCTGTTGTTCCGGTCCCGCTACCGCAAGCAGTCAGCAGAGACGTCGCAGCGAGGACGGCAATCGCCGCCGAGATTCGGATGGGCATGCGCTGAGCTCCTTGGTTCTTGGTGGTGCGAAAGGACAGTGCCGGTACGTCGAAGTCGTGGGCAGCCGGGTGATCGCGGGCTACTGCCGGCGGCGGCGCGCGGCGAACGCCACCGCGAGCAGCAGGACCGCCCCGTTGAAGAAGTCGGCGACCCAAGGCGTGGCGCCGATGAGCTGGAGACCTTTGATCCCGGTACCGATGGCCAGCGCCGACACCAACGAGCCGACGACGTTGACGCGGCCCTTGAACTGGGTGCTGCCGAGGAAGACGGCCGCGATGACCGGCAGCAGGTACCCGGTGCCGGTCGTGTCCGTGGCCTGGCCGATCTTCGCGGCCAGGACGACGCCGACCGCCGCGGCCACGCCCGAGGAGGCCAGGATCGCGGTCACCTGGAACCCCGACGCCCGGATCCCGGTCAGCCGCGCTGCCTCGATGTTGCTCCCGACGGCCAGGATCCGCCGGCCGGCCGGGGTGTGCTCGAGAACGAGGTAGCCGGCGACGCCGAGGACGACGGCGTAGCCGAAGGGGCGCGGGAAGGGACCCCAGTACCCCTGACCGAAGGCCGCGAAGGAATCACTGAACTTTCCGGTCAGCGTCGTGCCCGCGGTGAGCTTCATGGTCAGCCCCGTCGCCACGCTCATCATGCCGAGCGTGGCGATCAGGCTGTCCACCCGTAGCCAGGTGACGAGGAACGCGGTCACCAGCGCCAGCCCCGCGCACGCCGCGATCGCGATCAGCGCGCTGGGCAGGATGCCGAGGCCGGTGGTGATGCTGAGCTTGGTCACGATCACCATCGACAGCCCGGCCATCGCCGCGAAGGACAGGTCGATGACGCCGGCGGCGAGTGCGAAGGTCAGGCCGACCGCCAGGGCGCAGGTGATGGCTTGGTCGGCAAGCACCGTCTTGACGGTGAGCTCGGTCAGGAAGATGTCGGGTTCGAGGACACCGAACAGGACGATGACGCCGGCCCAGACCAGCAGGATCACGTGCCGGTCGAGCCACCTGAAACCACTGCGGACGGCATCCGGCGTACCGCCGGACCGGGTGCGGAGGGTCTTCACAGCATGGTCCTCGGTCATGGCTGCTCCTTGAGCGTCAGCGAGTCGATCCGATCCCGGTCGAGCTCGGCACCCCGGACCTCGGCGGCGACCTCGCCGCGGCGCATCACCAGGACGCGCGTGCACAGCCGGACGAGCTCGTCGTTGTCCGAGGAAGCGACCAGGACCGCTGCCCCCTCCTGCGCGGCCTGCCGGATGCGGGCGTGGATGACGCCCGCGCTGCTGACGTCCACGCCCTGCGTCGGTTCGTCGAGCAGGAGAACGGCGGGAGTGGTCTCCAGGCTGCGCGCCAGCATCACCTTCTGCTGGTTGCCGCCGCTGAGTCGCTCGATCGGCATGGCCGGCAGCCCGGGCCTGATCCTCAGTTGATTGATCCACTGGAGGGCGATCTCGCGGCGCCGGCCGGAGTCCAGTACGACGCGACCGTGCGCCGGGATCCGTGCCAGGGTGAGGTTCTCGGCGACATCGAGGCCGGGGAAGATGCCGTGCTCGCGTCGCCGGGCGGGCAGCAGGGACACTCCCCGGCGTACCGAAGTGCCTGGCCGGGCCGGCGGCAGCGTGCGCCCGGTGACGAGCACCTCGCCGGTGCGGGGGAGCCCGCCGAAGACGGCCGCGGCGACCTCCTCGCGGCCGGAGCCGGTGATGCCGGCGATCCCGACGATCTCACCGCTGCCCACCTCGAGATCCAGGGTCCGGATCGTCCGCGAGCCGAGCCCCCGAACGGTCAGGGCCGAGCCGGCCGGGTTCCGCGAGCCGGCCGGGACGGGAATCGCCAGGTCCTGCTGGGCTTCCGCGCCGAGCATGAGCGCCACGAGGTCGTCGGACGAATCCACTGCGGACATCGGCTTCGCCGCGACGACCTTGCCGTCCCGGAGCACCGTCACGGAGTCTGCGTGGCGCATCACTTCCTCGAGGTGATGGGTGATGAGCAGGGCTCCGATACCGCCTTCCAGCAGGCGTTCGAGGACGGCGAACAGGTGGTCGGCCTCCGAGGTGTTGAGATTGGCCGTCGGTTCGTCGAGCACGACGAGACAGGTCCCGTGCCCGCGCCGCGGCGCGACCGCACGAGCGATGGCGACACCGGTCTGTTCGGCCATCGCGAGCTCCCGGACAGGACGGCGTACGTCGATGTCGTACCCGATCTGCTCGAGTAGCTCCCGGGTCTGCTGGTGCGTCGCCCGCCAGTCGATCCGGCCGGACCGGCGACGGCGGTAGCCGACATCCAGCGCGACGTTGTCGGTGACGCTGAGGTCGGGGATCAGGCCGAGGTCCTGATGGATGAACTGGATCCCGGCGGCGTCGGCCGAGCGCGCGTCGCCGAGATCGAGCGGAGTGCCGCGGACAGTGGCGCTGGATCCGGCGTCCGGCCGGTAGAACCCGCTCAAGCACTTCACCAGCGTCGACTTGCCCGAGCCGTTGTGCCCGATCAGCGCTCGCATCTCGCCCGGCAGCACCTGCAGGCCGATGTCGCTGAGCACCCGCACCGCGCCGAACGTCTTGGCGAAGCGTTCGAGCTGAACGACGGGGCGAGTCCGCTGATCGCCTGCCGGCATCGCCACGCTCATGCTGGCCTCCGTCTCCCGCAGATCGGCCGGCGGTCTCCCCGAGCCGGCGGGCCGAACGTATGATGCGGCGCAAATCATGTCAATAGTGACATTCAAAGAGTTACATCTTCATTTCGCCTGACGGCGCGAAATGCAGCCGGATTATGGCAGGATGTACATGTGTCTCTGCGCTACGCGATCCTGGGAACGCTCTCCACCGAGCCCAACTCCGGCTATGACCTCGCCCGGCAGTTCAACCTCGGCCTGGGGTGGTTCTGGTCCGCGTCCCACAGCCAGATCTATCCCGAGCTGCGCCGGCTCGAAGAGGCCGGACTCATCGAGGGGGCGGTCACGACCGTCGGCGAGAAGCTCGAGAAGCGCGTCTACGCCATCACCCCGACAGGTCTCGCCGAGCTGGTGGCCTGGGTCTCGAAGGCCCCGCAGTACCGGCCCAATCGCGATCCCGAGCGGATCCAGCTGATCTTCTCCGACCTCGCCAGCTCGCAGTCCGTCCGAAGCCATCTCGAGTTGCACGTCGAGTACTACGTCCGACGGCGTGACCAGGTGCGCCAGACGCGAGACCTGATCTCGGCCGGCAAGCATGCCCGGGTCCAGCAACGGGTGGCCGGCCGGACCCCCGCACAGCAGGCCTTCACACTGCTGCTGCGGGAGATCGCCTACGACGGCGAGGTGGAGCGCGCCGAGCTCGAGATCGCCTGGGCCCAGCGCGCCCTCCGGGCACTCGACGCGTACGAACGGCGCTATCGCGACCAGCACAGCCCGATGGTCAGCGTCGAGCCTGTTGAGCTGGGCTCGCCTTAAATGGGCTCGGCCAGTTTCGCGAGGGCACGCTCGACCACGGCGGTCTGCTGTTCCGGGGGAGCACCCTCCTGCTCCAGGCGCCCGATCTCGATCGAGCTGTCGACGACGTACCGGCAGCGCTCTTCTCGTCGTCGCAGGAAGGCGTTGAGCGCCGCAGGTACGTCGCCGTGACTCGCCAGCTCCTCGGCCAGGACCAGAGCGTCCTCGACCGCGATCCCAGCCCCTGAAGCCAGCTGAGGCGTCGTGGGATGGGCGGCGTCGCCGATCAGCGCCACCCGGCCGGAATGCCAGGGCGCGGGCAGGTGAAAGGCCTCGAGTGGACGGAACACGATCTCGGTCTCGGGCGTGACCTTGGCCCGGATGTCGGCGACGATGCCGCCGTAGCCGGCCAGCAGCTCGACGAAGGTCTCGTAGAGTTCGCCGGGTTCGCGGAACTCCTGCGCGGTCCGCTCGGCGACGAAGAGGTACATCTGGGTCGCCGAGACCGGCGTGAAGCCGACCTTGGCGGGGCCGCCGAGGAAGTAGTGCCGCCGATCCACGTGATCCGGCCGGTCGGTGAGGATCCGCCACACACTCTGGCCGGTGTATTCCGGCTCGGGCGCGTCGGGGAAGATCTGCCGTCTCGTCCGCGAGTAGATGCCGTCGGCCCCGACGACAAGGTCGTAACGACCGGTGCTGCCGTCGCTGAACCCGACATCGACGAATCCGTCGCCCTGACGCAGGCTGTCGACCGAGATTCCCAGCCGGACGCCGATCCCGGCATCCAGGATCCGGCCCGAGAGGATCTGGTGCAGCACCGGCCGCAGGATGCCGCCGCAGCCGGCCACCCCGGCTTCGGCGGGCATCGGGGTCGGCACGTCCCAGAGCGGCTCGCCAGCCACGGAGCACACGCGGATCCCGTGACCGACGTACCCGCGGGTCCGGAGTTCTTCGTAGACGCCGAGTTCGCTGAAAGCGCGCAAGGTCGCACCGGCGATGGTGATGCCGGCGCCGTACACCCGCCAGAGTGGGTCGATGTCGATCAGCTCGACATCGATGCCGTGCTGGTCGAGTGCGATCCCGGCCGACATCCCGCCGATGCCGGCCCCGACGACGAGGACTCTCACCGGCCGCGGCTCATCGGTTGCCGCCGGCATCGACCTGGTGGGCCATCGAGCCGCCGTGGTGGAGTGCGTAGTGCTGGGCGAGCAGGTTCTTGGCGTAGTCGTTCCCGTTGGGTTCGCGCACGATCGTGTGGACGTGGAACCGGTCGGGCTCGGGGTTGGCGAGGAAGACGCCCGGATGGTTGTCGTACTCCACCAGCAGGACCGGCGAATGGATGCGGTAGTAGAAGGCGGCCTCGTCGTCCTGGCCGCCCCGCCAGATGAAGCGGGTCTCGTCGAAGTGCCGGACTACCTGGTCGAGCTTGGCTTTGGCGTGCTGGCCGGGCATTCGGTCGAGGTAGACCCGCAACAGCTCGACGAGGCGGTCCTGCTGGCCGCTGGTCAGCTCGTCCGCGCGGATGCCTTCGGGCGGCAGCACGAGATTGTCGGCACCGGCACCACCCAGATGCCGGCCGTTCCAGGGGCCGGCCAGCTCCGGCGGCAAGGCGGCCGCGGCGATGGAGCTGCTGAGCAGGAAGCCGGGCTCCTGGGCCGGGTTCAGCGACCTGCGAAAGTCCAGCCCGCGCTGGGTCTCCTCGTCGAGGGCCCGGACGCCACGGTGCACACCGGTGACGGCGACGGTCGGCTCGGCGCCGATGAAGACGGGCGCGAAGACGAGCTGGCTGCCGACGAAGACGCAGTGCAGATCGATGTGATGCCCCATCAACTGCCATCCCCACGGCTCGCCGGACCCGGGATCACCGAAGACGGTGAACCAGTAGGCGAACTCGGTCAGCGTGTCGTTGTAGTCGTCGACGAGCTCACCCAGCGCGCCGTTCAGCTTCATCGCGGCCCGGACCAGGGTGAACCCGGCGGGGCTGAGACTGGCCTCGATCACGTCCAGCGCGCGTCGGCGCTGACCTTCGTCGAGCCGCTCCAGCCGCATGCCTTTCGGCATCCAGGTCGGGATCGCGTTCGTCCACAACCGCCAGTCCGCGGAGTCCATCGGCAGCTGGGCGATCGTGAGCTGGTACGGCGCCAGTACGTCGAGGTAGGCGCGCGCCGCGGACATCGCCGCCAGCGGCCGTTCCCCCGTGTCGGCGAGGGAGTACAGGCCTGGTCGCGGCGAGCCGTCAATGGTGATGCCGACAAAGGGATCCTGGTAGTGCCGCTCTCCGGCCGAGAGCTCGAAGGCAGGAACCTCGGGCAGCAGATCGGTGTAGAGGAACGAGTCGACGAGCGGTAGCGCGCCCTTCTCGGCGGGCAGCGGGAAGCGCGAGCGGTCCGGGAGGTCGCCGGTGTCGTGATCTCCGGCAGTGAGCTCTGTCATCGCTTGGCTCCTTCGATGGTGTTCCGTGCATGGGCGTGGGGCTACGGGGCCGGGACGGTGAGGGTGTTGTTCTCCGGGAGGAACTGGGCGACGATCCGCCGGTCGTCGATCAGCCATCGACCGTCCTGATGGACGAAGTCGTCGTACACGTCGGCGACCAGCGCGGGGGACATCTGGCGCCGGGGCGCCGCCCCGTCCTCGGCGTACAGGACGAGCGCCGAGAGCGCGTGGGCCGATCGCTCGCCGACCTCGAGGAAATGCAGGTTGGTGACGAGGTGCCGCGAGACCCGCGGTCCACGGGCGTGCCGCGACCGGTAGAA
Source organism: Kribbella sp. NPDC058245 (assembly GCF_042882005.1). Lineage (NCBI taxonomy): Bacteria > Bacillati > Actinomycetota > Actinomycetes > Propionibacteriales > Kribbellaceae > Kribbella > Kribbella sp. NPDC058245. The sequence continues at coordinate 599,963 of NZ_JBHVWY010000002.1, read as the reverse complement.
CTCGTCGATCGCCGCCCTGCCGTGCAAGGCGCTGCCGGTGATGGTCAGGGAGGCTTCTACGGTGAAGTGTTCAGCGACCGCAGCGCCGTCGGTGTGGTCGATCTCGAACCAGACCTCGGTGACGAGTCGCGTCAGCTCGACCGACGCAGTCAGCTGGTCGGCCGTCATCGACGTGGGGCCTGGCCGCACCGGGCCGGCCGAGGCCGGTTCGGCGGTCCGCGCGGCGAGTACCGCTTGCGCCGTACTGCGGTGGAGGTGGCCGACGTCCGTGCCGACCAGCACCAACTGGTAGCCGCGAGCGAACCGGAGGGCGGCTTCGGCGCCGTCGGCAGCGCCGTCGGCCAGCACGAATCCGCCCGCGTGGCAGACCGCCTCGGCCTGCTTGATCCTGGCCCGGAGTGCGGGCACGTCGACGGCCATCCCGGTCGAGGCGGCCAGGTCGACCTCGCCGATGAAGACGGCGTCGATGCCGAGTACGCCGGCGATCGCGCCGATGTTGTCGAGCCCCTCGAGACTCTCGATCTGGGCGACCACGCAGACGTCCGCCCCGGTGCCCAGATAGTCGGGCAGGGACGTCTGTCCCCAGCCACCGGCGCGACCGGAGGGACTCGCTCCCCGCTGACCGAGCGGCGGAAATCTGATCGCCTGCACTGCCTCGCGCGCCGCGGCGACATCGTCCACGTGCGGTACGACGATGCCGGCCGCACCCGCGTCCAGGACCGGCTGGACATCACGGGCGGTCCGGCCGGGCACCCGGACGAACGGCCGGATGCCGCGGTCTCGGGCGACGCCGATCATCCGGGCGACGGTCGTCAGGTCGAGGGTCGCGTGCTCCAGGTCGATGACCACCACGTCGAGCCCGGCCGCGGCGAGGACCTCCACGACTTCCGGGGCCGGGAACTTCACCCACGTGCCGACGAGATTCCCGGCAGTCATGACGGATCGCCCGGCTCGGGGTAGTCGGCGGCGTTCAGGACCCAGCCCTGGGCGAGGAAGTCCGCGCGCGGCGGGGCGAAGACGTCAACGAGCTGGTGAAGTCCCTCGCCGACGCCCTGCGTGGTGTGGACCACGGGCGGCGGGATGATCGTCACCGACGGACTCGTGACCAGGTGATGCTCGTCCTCGCGCCAATCGGCCAGCCGCGGGGTCCAGGGCGTGCGCAGGTGATGGACGAAGTCCCCGGCCAGCGTGATCGAGCCCTGTTCGAAGTCGTCGTGAGAATGCGGCGACAACCTGGCCGGATCACGAGGCTGGTGCTCGTCGGCGAACCAGTTGACCATCAGGGTCGAGGACCGGAAGATCCGCCCGAGCCGGCCGGGCGACACCGGTACGTCGGCCAGTCGGTGGACGCGAAGGCCTGGCCTGTTCGTCATTTCGGGTGCCGGCAGTCGCCGTACTGTCGGGTCGGCGGTCCGGTAGGAGCCCGCGTTCCGTGCCCGGGCTACGACCTGGTCCATGTGAGCCGAGAACAATCTGACGATCAGGGCATCGGTACCGGCCTGGAGCCGGCTCGATCCTGGGGGCACGATGACGACCGACGGGTCGGCGACTTCCACCGGACCGTCGTCCTCGTGCGATACGCGAACGGCTCCGCTCTGCACGAGCACGATGTGCTCCTCGGGGAGCGATGCCTCGGCCAGTTCGTCGCCGGTGACGAGCGCCGTGACCTCGAGACAGAAGTTCTGAGCTCGCACGAGCCACGAGCGGGTGCCGTTCCGCAGTACTCGATCGGGTTCTTCCGCCGACAGCTCGAACACCTCGGCCGGACGCGGAGCGGTCGCCTGCGGGGCCTGGCCGGCCAGCACCGCGCGGGGATCACCAGGTGGGTACGCCGCCGTCACCGCGACCTCCTTCTGTCGGACCGAAGGCCAATCTGCTCTGCCGGCTTCAACATGTCAAGTCTGTCATAGGTATCGGGGAAGTCTCATCGGCTGGTGAGGCCTTGACCAGTAATTCTTTACATGTCAGTCTCTCGCTGCATCGCGCCGTATCCACCGAAGAATCGAGATGCCTCGATGAGCGAGCTCGCTCCCTCTCCGGAACTGCCCACCGCCTACCGCCGCGAGGCCACCCACTCCGGCCTGGTGAGCGAGCCGGATGTCTACGTCGCGATGCGCGACGGGGTGCGGCTCTGCGTCGACGTGCACCGCCCGGTCACCGACGAGCCGTTGCCGGTGCTGCTGGCGTTCTCGATCTACAACAAGGAACTGCTGTCGCCGGAGGCGACGACACTGCCGCCGCAGCCGGCGTGGTCACCGCTCTGGATGGGCCCGACCGAGGCCGGGGACACCCGCTTCATTACGTCCCGCGGCTACGTCCATGTGGTCGGCATGCCGCGCGGTATCGGCAAGTCCGAGGGCGGCGGCTCGCGTGAGTTCGACTCCTACGACCTGATCGAGTGGATCGCCGCCCAGCCGTGGTGCGACGGCAACGTCGGGATGATCGGGATCTCCGGCTTCGGTGCCGAGCAGATGCACGTCGCCCGGCAGAATCCGCCCGCACTGAAGGCGATCTTCCCCTACGACCCCCGCGGTGCCTACGGGACGCTCGGCGGCTTCCGGGAAGAACACCCCGGCGGCGTACTGAGCCTGTTCCGCTACCTGGTCGGCCACTTCGGGGTGTTCCACCAGGACAAGGGCGCGCCGGGGGAGTTGCCGCCAGCCAGAGACGCGCTGTGGCGCGAGGCGATGGCGAACCCCGACTACCGGATGTTCGGACACATCCTCAACGTGCTGAGCATGAAGGGTCAGCACATGCCGGCCGTCTTCGAGACCCTCATCGATCCCTTCGAACAGCCCGGCACGGTCGAGCGCAGCGAGGCGGAGTTCGGCAACATCCGGATCCCTGTCTACACCGGGGCCGGCTGGTACGGTTACACCTACAAGACCCACCTCCAGGGTGCCCAGAGCTACTGGCGCAACCTGACGAACATCCCGAAGAAGCTGCTCTTCCTCAGTCACACCCATCTCGAGCGCCCCTTCCACGGTCTGCACCACGAGATCGTCCGCTGGTACGACCACTGGCTGAAGGGCATCGACACCGGCATGCTCGACGAGCCGCCGGTTCGGTACTGGGTCAGCGGCCTCAACGACTGGCGGACCGGCACCGACTGGCCCCTGCCGGAGACGCAGTGGACGAAGCTCTACCTGACCAGCTGGGAACGACTGCGCAGCCAGGAGTTCACTCCCGGCTCGGCCGACGATCTCATCCCGCCGGACTCGTTCGTCCAGATGCCACTCACCCATACGCGTCAGGTCGCGAAGCTGCGGTTCCTGACCGACCCGCTGCCCCGCGACGTCCTGATCGCGGGGCCGGCCAAGCTCAAGTTGTGGGCATCGATCGACCAGGACGACACCAACTGGATGGTCGTCCTCAAGGACGTCGGACCTGACCCGTCGGTCCGGACCGCGCGCGAGGGGGAGTTCGAGATCCCCTCCGGCCTGCCGGAGCGTGAGCTCAGCCGTGGCTGGCTCAAGGCGTCGAACCGGGCCCTCGACCAGGACCGCAGTACGCCGTGGAAGCCGTTCCACCGACTCACTCGCGAGGCCGCGGAACCCGTTGTGCCCAACGAGATCGTGGAATACGACATCGAGGTCCTGGCGACTGCGAACCTCTTCCGCGCCGGTCATCGGATCTGTCTGGAGATCACCAGCATGGACCGGCCGACCGGCGTCGCCGGTGCCACCGACGTGGAGTACGTGCCGTACCACATCAGCAGTTCCCGGACGACGCTCCACCACGTCTTCCACGACACCGAGCACCCCTCGCACTCCTCCTCCCGGTCATCCCCGACTGACCGTTCCCCCTCTGAAAGGGAGCAGCCAATGGCAGAGAACCTCGTCGCGTCGCTCGAGCTCACCCCCGCGCCCAGCACTCGCAAGATCCGGCGTGTGGTGACCGCACTCAACAGCGACAACGAGTCGGTCATCGCCATCGACGACATCAGCCCGCACGTCAGTTGCCAGGCGGGCACAGACCAGTTCGTCGTCACGCAACTGTGGCGAACCATCCAGACCCCGGTGGGCAACGAAGGTCCGGCGGTCGACCTCCCGGCCGAGCCGCTGCCGGTGGCTCCGCCACGCGAAGGCTCGGTCTTCCGGACGGTCGAATTTCCCCCGGACTCCGTCTGGCGGCCGGCGGGATCCGCCGGTGAAGAGATGGCCCGCCGGCAGATCCACGCCACCGACTCCCTCGACTACTGCATCGTCCTCAGCGGCGAGATCTGGGCGGTGCTCGACGCGGAGGAGACTCGCCTGTCCGCAGGAGACGTCTTGATCCAGCGCGGCACCAACCACGCCTGGTCCAACCGCTCGGCCGCTCCCTGCGTCATCGCCTTCGTCCTGGTCGGTGGCAAGGCGGCCGGCTGACGGCTCCTTCGTGGCTCAGGTGCTGGCCGGACAGGTTGTGTTGGCCGGCAACTGTCCGGTGAGCAGGTACTTCTCCGCCCGGCTGTTGACGCAGTCGTTCTGCTCGGTCAGGTACGCCGCGTGGTTGCCGTCGTTCTTCAGCAGCATCCGTGAGCCGGGCAGGACCGCCTGCATCCGGCGTGCGCCGAGCAGCGGTGTCGCCGCGTCGTAGCGCGGTTGGATCAGCAGAATCGGCGGCACCTTCGCGGAGCCGATCCGGCGCTGCGGTACTGGTCCCGTCGGCCAGAACATGCAGGGCGCGGTGAACCACGTGTTGCCCCAAGCGACCAGTGGCGCCCGGCGGTCCGAGACCGTGGTGTCGAGGTGCACTCTGGTCCAGCTGCGCGGCCAGCCCGGGTCTGTGCAGCTGTAGGCCAGCATTCCTGGGTCCACCGTCCCCAGTCCGTACTGGTCGACGAGCGACAGCAGGTCGTCTGAGTGGCCCTTGCGGAGCTGGACGACCGCATCGGCCATAGACGACCACAGGCCGTCGCTGTACAGCGCTCCGACCAGAGCGTCGTCCACCTCGTTGATCCCGGCCCGTCCGCCCAGCGGCTTCTTGGCTGCGTCGGTGCGCACCTTCTGCCAGCTCGCCTGAACCGCCTTAGCTGTCTTGCCCAGGCGGTAGGTCTTGTCCCGCGCAGCGATCCACTGGAACATCGCATCGGCCCGCGCCTGGAAGCCGGCGTTCTGCGCGAACGTCTGCCGGTACGTCGAGGTCAGCGGATCGACCACGCTGTTGAGGATCATCCGGCCGGTGTGCTGCGGGAACATCGTCGCGTACGTCGCACCGAGCTTGGTGCCGTACGAGTAGCCCAGGTAGTCGATCTTGTCCCTACCCAGCGCGATGCGGATCCGGTCCAGGTCCCGCGCCGCGTTCTCGGTGGTGATGTAGGGCAGCAGGTCCTTGGCCTTACGACCGCACTGCTCTGCGGCCTCCTTCGCCTGCTGCACGCGCGCCTGCTCCTGTCGAGCAGTGGCAGGCCGGTACGGCGCGGACGGGTGCTTGCCGAACTTACTCAGGTCACCACAGTTGACCGGCGTGCTGTCCCCGACTCCGCGCGGGTCGAAGCTCAGAACGGCGTACTGGTCGTAGAGCTTCTGCGACAACGACACCCGGATGCCCTGCTCCATGCCGATCCCGGGGACGCCTGGTCCACCGGGGTTCGTCAGCAGGACGCGGGATGCTGTCAGGTCGCCGACGCGGGAGATGGTCAGTGTGATCGGCCGGCCGTTGGGCTTCGCGTAGTCGAGTGGGACTTTCAGCGTCGCGCACGTGGTCTGCCGGGCGGCTCCGGAGTCCAGTGGGCAGTCGCCCCACTTGAGCTTGACCGGTGCGGCTGTCGCGGGAACTGTGAGCTGCGCGGCCAGCGATACGACGGCAACGCCGATCGCGGCCGCGCGCAGAACCTTCGGCAAGACAAGCCAGCTTTCCTCGTTAAGAGGCGCGGGCGGGCAGCCAATGGGTTGTGCTGTTCACAGTAATCATCCGCTGGGTCGCCCGGGTCAGCACGACATATAGCGCCCGAACACCGCCCAGCGTGTCGCTGACGATCCGGTCCGGCTCGACCACCACGACAGCGTCGTACTCGAGGCCCTTGGACTCCAGTGGGGTCAGTGCAACCACTCTAGGGTCCCCGAGCTCGGCCAGCACGCTCTCCACAGCCGGACGCTGTGCCGGCGTCACGATGACGCCGACCGTGCCCTCGACGAGCTGCAGGAGCTCGGCTGCCGCATCGCCGGCGGCCTCGGCGATCTTGCCGGCATCGAAGATCCGGTGCTCGGGGTCGATCCCGGTCTGACGCACTGCGTTCGGCAGGTCGGCATCCGGCAGGGTCTGGCGGATCACCTCACCGGCGAACGCGTAGATCTCGGCCGAGTTCCGGTAGTTGGTGGACAGCCGGAAGCTGTGCCGCTGCAGGTGCGACAGCATCGAGTCCATCGCGGCACGGGCCTCGTCCGGGTCCGGCCAGGAGCTCTGGGCCGGGTCGCCGACGATCGTCCAGCTGGCCTGCGGGCCGCGCCGGGTGACCATCCGCCACTGCATGGGGGACAGGTCCTGCGCCTCGTCCACCAGGACGTGCGCGTAGTCCTCCGGCTCCTCGGCCTCGCGAGCAGCCGCCGCGCGGGCACGGCGCTCCGAGGTGGTCAGCACCTCGTTCACACCGTCCGACAGACCTTCCAGCCAGTCGAACTCTTCGTCGCGGACCTCCTGGACCGGCGGACGACCCAGGGACGTGCCGAGCTCGTCCAGCAATGCCACATCGGCGACAGTGAACTCGTCCGTGCCGCGGATCGCCGCAGCCAGGGTGTCGATCTCGACCGGCGTCAGCTCGTTGCGGGCCCAGCGCTGCAAGCGGCGTGCGTCGCCGAGCCAGCGCAGCACGGCCTCGGGCGTCAGCACGGGCCACCACTGGCTGAAGAACGTCCGGAACGCCGGAGTGTCGGTGACGCGGTCACCAAACGCTTCACGGTCGGCGTACACCCCGGTGCGCAGGTCCTCGGGGAACCGCTGCCACAGTGCGGCTACCAGACCCTTGCGGGCCTCACCGGCGGCTCGGTTGCGCGGCGTCCGGCGCAGCGCGTTCCGGCGTACGTTGTCCAGCTGGTTGGTGTCCACCTCGACGGTGGCACCGCCGATGAAGACCCGCAGCGTGGTCGGTGCATTGGGCACGCGGTCACGGGCAGCGCGCGACAGTACGCCGCTCATCCGCAAGGAGCCCTTGATCGCGGCCGCATCGGCGTCGTCGACCGTAGTGGCCTTCACACCGTCCACCAGCTCACCGACGGCGCGCAGTGACACGGTGTTCTCACCAAGGCTCGGCAGGACGCGCTCGATATAAGCCATGAAGGCAGCCGACGGACCCACGACCAGTACGCCGCCACGCTCGAACCGGCGGCGGTCGCTGTAGAGCAGGAACGCCGCGCGGTGCAGGGCGACCACCGTCTTGCCAGTGCCCGGTCCACCACCGATCACGGTGACGCCGCGGGCAGGTGCCCGGATCGCCTTGTCCTGCTCGGCCTGAATGGTGGCGACGATGTCGCGCATCGTGTGACCGCGAGCCCGGGACAGCGACGCCATCAGCGCGCCCTCGCCCATCACCGGCAGATCCCCCGGCGCACGCTCCGGCGCGAGCAGGTCGTCCTCGATGCCGATGATGCGCGGACCCTTGTTCCGCAGCACGCGGCGGCGGACGACCTTCAGCCGGTCCGTTCCGGTCGCGCGGTAGAACGGCTCCGCGGCCGGTGCGCGCCAGTCGATGACGAGTGGCTCGTACTCGGCGTCACGGACCCCGATCCGGCCGACGTACAGCTTCTCGAGCTCGCTCGCGGCCGCAGCGGCCGGCTGGTCGTCGCCATGGTCGGAGTCGAGCCGCCCGAAGACCAGGCCCTCGTGCTCCGCGTCCAGCTCGGCGATCCGGCGGGCGGCTGCGAACACCAGCACGTCCCGCTCGTACAGGCCGGTCTGCTCCTCGTCACGGACGCGGCCCACGTTCTGGGCCTGGGCGCGCGCGTGACCGTCTACGGCGATCCGGGATGCCGATCGAGCCGCTACGTCGACCCGGCCGTACACCAGGTCAACGTGCTGTTGCTCAGCCGCCAGCTCAGCCCGCTCGACATTCTCGTCATCGGCCGGCAGGGGGGTTTGATCCACCGAGATCCTCTCTACCGCCGGGCACCACCCCGACACGAAACACAGGAACGACCAATCTTACGGCGCTGTGTTGAACCAACAGCCGACGGGGCTCAGGCCTTCCCGATTGCGTCAGCAACTATGGCTGCGCCCAGGGTGGTGGCGGGTACGCCGGATCCGGGGTGGGCGCCGGCTCCGACGCAGTACAGGCCTTTGACGGGGGAGACGTTGCCGGCCCGGCGGCGGGCGGTCCGGTAGCCCTCCCATGCCACTCCGGCCCACCATGACGGGGACACCTGGCGGGAGACCACCTTGTCCCGGATGTGGAGACCACGAGCGACCAGCAGATCCAGTACGTCGTCCGTGGGGTAGCCGTGGACGAGGACCGACCAGGCCTGGTGTCCGGCCGGTGCCTGACCGCCGGTGCGCACCACGACCGTCGGCGTACCGTGCAGGACGGTCTCGAACGGCAGGGCCGGTAGAGGCTCCTGGAGACCGAGGTGGACGACGTACGCCGCCTGGGCTTGGTGGGTCGCCAGAACGCGCTTGCGCACCTTCTTGGCTGCTGAGTCGTCGACCAGTTGTCCGTAGAGCACCTGTGGGTCGATGTCGCTGACTACGACATCTCCAGCCAACTCCTCGCCGTCAGCGAGGCGGACGCCGGTCACAGTGCCGCGGTTTGTGGTGACAGCGACGACGGTGGCGTTGGTGCGGACAGTGATCTTGCGTTCGCTGGCTCGCTGTACCAGTGCGTCAGCGATCGCACCGAAACCGCCGGGGATGGTCCACCGGCCGAATGTGCGCTCCAGGTAGGACCACACTCCGACATAGCCGGGAGTGAGTGATGCATCGGATCCGCCTTGGGCGGCGAAGTGCCGCAGTACGGAGCGGGCCCGCTCGTCGGACAGGTGGCGCTGGGCGACCTTCTCCAGGGACTGCCACGGCTTGAGCGCGCGCACTGCGCTGAGAGGCAGCTTGCTCTCCAGCGGCGGTTCGAGTGACGTCTTGCGCAGTAGCTGCCACGTGTCGCCGTAGCCGTCGACCAGATCGGTCCACTGCTGGGCCACTGCTGCACCGGCCAGGTCGGTCCAGGCCTCGTGCTGGGTACCGCGATCATTCAGCGGCAGGTCGAGCACCGAGCCGTCAGCGAACATGTGCCGACGTGCGTCGAGCACAGGCTCCAAGTTGACGAGACTCTCGATCGGGCGGCCGCTCTTGCGGAACAGGTCGCGCAGGGCGGCCGGGAGCGTCGTACTGGCGGCTCCGGCATCCCACTGGAAGCCGTCGGCCTCGATGCGGCCGAGGACACCGCCCAGCCGCTCGTCCTGCTCGCAGATGGTGACGCTATGCCCTTGCTTGGCCAGTCGCACGGCACTCGCGAGACCGGCGAGGCCGGCCCCGATGACGATCACGTCGGACATCAGGCAGCACTGCTCCCGGTCGCTGGATTGCCGCGTTTGTCTCGCCAGGCCTTGAACCGCAGCCAGCCGCGCCGGATGAACCGGAAGGCGACGTACACACCGATCAGCCCGAGCAGCAGCAGGACCGCGGCGATGATGAGCGCGATCTCCGGGTGGAAGGCCGCCAGTGACATCACACCGGCGACGGCGACGTCCTCACCGGAGGAGGCAGCGATGTTGGTGACAGGCTCGGGGGAGGTGTTGATCGCGAGCCGGAGGCTGGACTTCACCGCATGCGAGAGCAGTGCGGTGAGACCGCCGGTGGCCACGATCACCGCCTGGTGAAGGGTGCCGGCCTCGCCCGACATCAGCGCCGCGATGACGGCTCCGACGGTCGGCCGGATCACGGTCGAGATCGCGTCCCAGGCCGAGTCGATGTACGGGATCTTGTCCGCGACGAACTCGAAGGCGAACAGCACGGCGGCGGCGATCAGCACGCCGTTGCCGGTCAGTGCGGTGGGGACGTCCTCAGCTCCGGCGAACCGGCCGAGCAGCCCGAGAATCAGCACACAGGCGTAGGCGTTGACCCCACTGGCCCAGCCCGCTGTGAACGCCAACGGCAGTGCTTCCACCTGGATACCTTTTCGTCAGAATCGAACCTCTGAAGGGCGAGTCTTGGTAAACCGTTGACATCGCGGGTCGCCTCGACTAACAGTGATCAGAATGCCAGCCTGTGTGACCGGCAGCCCCGCCCTCGGGTCAGGAGAAAACCACATGCTCCGTCGTTCGAAGATTCTCGCCGCACTTGTGGCGGTAGCGTTGCCGATCACCGTGACCGGCGTGTCGTCAGGTGGGCCGCCCGCGGCCGCCGCACCACCGGATCCGGCCGGCGTCGCCGCGTCGGCGTACAGCGTCGCAGCTGCGAAGTACGGCGTACCGGAGTCCGTGCTGCTCGCGGTGTCGTATGCGGAGAGCCGCTGGGACGACCACCAGGGCGCGTCGAGCTCCTCCGGTGGCTACGGCCCGATGCACCTCACCGCTGTCGACCCGAGCACCGTGGCCGACCTGTCCGGTAAGCAGAAGGTGGCCAAGGTCGACTCGCTGCGCACGCTGTACAAGGCGTCCCAGCTGACCGGGTTGGACCCGGTCGCTCTGCGCACCGACACGGTTGCCAACATCACCGGCGGTGCTGCGCTGCTTGCGTCGTACCAGCGGTCGCTTGGCCTTCCTGTCGGCTCGGACACGTCAGCAGCCCAGTGGTACGGCGCTGTGGCGTCGTACGCCGAGGCGGCAGACCGTGCAGGCGCCGCAGCCTTCGCGGATGACGTCTACTCGATCATGGCCCGCGGTGCGGCCCGTACGACGAACACCGGGCAGCAGATCGTGATGCCGGCCGTCAGTGTCGCGCCGGACAAGGCGCAGGCCACCAAGCTGGCACTGCCGGCTGGAGTGAAGCAGTCGAACTCCGATGTCGAGTGTCCGGCCGCACTGGATTGTGAGTGGCTGCCCGCCCCGTACGCCGAGTTCGGCGCCGGTGACTATGGCAACCATGACCTGGCCAACCGGCCGAAGACCGGCAAGATCGACTACATCATCATCCACGACACCGAGGGTGGCTGGCAGGGCACGATCAACCTCGTGCAGGACCCGACGTACGTGAGCTGGCAGTACACGATCCGCTCGTCCGACGGCCACGTCTGGCAGCACGTGAAGGCGAAGGACGTCGCCTGGCAGGCCGGCAACTGGTACATCAACATGCACAGCATCGGCATCGAGCACGAGGGCTTCGCGGCCCAGGGCGCCACCTGGTACACCGAGTCGCTCTACCGCAACTCGGCCAAGCTGGTGAAGTACCTGGCCGCCAAGAACCACATCCCGCTCGACCGGGCGCACATCATCGGCCACGACCAGGTGCCGGGCACCCTGCCCACCACCGTCCGCGGCATGCACTGGGACCCGGGCCCGTACTGGGACTGGGAGCACTACTTCGACCTGCTCGGTGCGCCGATCTACGGGCACTCGATCTTCCCGGTCAAGGCCGGCTCGATCGTCACCATCAAGCCGGGCTTCGCGGGCAACGCACAGGTCGTCACCGGCTGCACGACGGCAGGCACCGCCTGTCCGGCCCAGGGCACCAACTTCGTCTACCTGCGCCAAGCGCCGGACGACAACGCACCGCTGGTCAAGGACCTCGGTCTGCGGCCGGACGGCTCCGACAGCACGACACAGGTCTCCGACCACGGCGCTCGCGTCGCGGCCGGCTCGCAGTACGTCGTGGCGCAGCGCCAGGGTGACTGGGTCGGGGTCTGGTACCTCGGGGCGATCGGCTGGTTCAAGAGCCCACAGTCGGCACCGGACGCGTTCGCGAAGCCGGGGCTCGTGGTGAAGCCGAAGGAGGGCAAGGCATCCGTGCCGGTGTACGGACGCGCGTACCCGGAGCAGGCGGCGTACCCGACGGGTATTCCGTACCAGACCGTCACGCCGCTGCAGTACACGATCGGTGCGGGGCAGTCCTATCCGTTGAGCGATGCGTCCATCGAGACCGACTACTACCGGGCCGTCACGTTCGACACGACCACGCCGGGCGACCACGTCCAGGTGCTGGGTAAGGACCGCTACTACCAGATCTGGTTCGGCCACCGGATGTTCTACGTCCGGGCCGCCGACGTGGACATCAAGCCGGCGTTCTGAGTTAGTTGACGGTGATCTGGGTCGCCCCGGTGAGGCTGAGCAGCTCGGTGTAGCTCGTCGGGAACACCGAGTGCGGAATGCCGGCGGCCGCCCAGATCACGTCGTACTGCTGCAGTGCGGTGTCGACGTACGTCGGCACCGGCGCGGGGTGGCCGACCGGCGCCACTCCGCCGATCGACTGACCGGTGTGTTCCTTCACGAACTCCGGTGTCGCGCGCCGCAGCTTGGTGATGCCGAGCTCGGCGGCGACCTTCGCCGTGTCGACCCGGTGCGCGCCCGAGGTCAGGATCAGGACCGGTGTGCCGTCGCCGTCGAAGATCAGGCTGTTCGCGATCGCGCCGACCGCACAACCCAGCTCGGCCGCAGCGGCCGCGGCTGTCGGGACCGCCTCGTCCAGAATCTTGATCGCACCGGTGGCTCCGGCTGCTTGGAGTGCGTCGGCGACGCGTTGCACGTTGGAATGATTGCTCACCCTCCGGAGCTTATTTCAGGGGTGCTGCCCCGAAAGACACATTAAATCGGTCGCACCAGATGGCGACGCTGCGGAAGTCGGCGAGCTCGACATCGGCGGGGATGGGGTAGTTCTGATTGCCCTGGTTGCCTTTCAGGCGACCGAGCGAGCGGTAGCGGCCGTCGTCGAAGACGTGCCAGCCGGCCCGACCGGGCCGCACCTCGGCGTCGCTGAGCCAGACCCTCAGATCAGGACCGTCGGAGGTGTCGAGATTCTCCAGCCGTAGTACGCGGGAGCCATCCGGAAGCCGCAGTACGGCGGCGCTGCCCGAGGTGCCGTGTTCGTGCGAGATCAAGGTGCCCTTGGCCCGGACCGTGCTGGCGGCTGCCGGCTTCGGCGCTCCGGAAACTGTCGGTGGCGTCGTCGACGATGGCTTCATGGAGATCGGAACAGCACTCGGGGAAGCGCTGGGGAGCGCCTCGTCGACGACCTTGCCGGTGAGCAGCCGCCAGGGCTGGAAGAGCGGCAGCGCGATCGCTGCCGCCACGACCACGGCGGCCGCCGCCGTGGCGACCAGTGCTGTCCGCTTCATGGACCGTCCTCTCGGTGGGGTGCCTCAAGTCTGTGGGCCGGATCGGTCGCGCGGCGGCGCGCCGGGCTTACGGGGCGTTGACGATTGCCGCCGGGCGACGCTACTCTTCAAGTGTTCGAACAGATGTTCGATTACCTTCGGTCCGGCCTCGTCGGGAGACCGGCCGGAGGTGACCCGGGCAGCTGGACGGCCCCGGTGCGGAGTTGCGGCCGCATCGGGATCCGGTGCTCCCGATGGGCCGGGCGCCGTGGTGGACCTCGACCCCCATCACGGTCCCGCCCATCGGGACTCCGACCCCGCCGTCGATGCCGGTCATCGGCGCAGTGCCGGTCATGGACGCAATGGGCAGTTCGTTCACAGGAGGCGATGGAGCATGTGGGAGTTCGACGAGGCCGTCGAGGTGCGTTCGGGTGTCGTGGACGGCGTCGAGTCTCCTGAGCAGTTCCTCTGGCGTGGCCGGTTGTGGCGGGTCTGCTCCGTGCAGGCGCACTGGACCGAGACCGCCGCCTGGTGGGAGCGCGGCGTGATCGGCACCTCTTCGTACGACGACCGGCTGGTCGACGACCGCCGCGGCCCCTGGTCGCAGCGGGTTCCGAACCGCGTGGCGACGCCGGTGCATCCCCGTTCCCGCGCCGAGTGCGTCGCCACGCACGCTCCCGGCGGGGGCGCCGCCACCTACGCCCCCGCCGGGACCCCGGAAGAGTGCGCGCCCGGGATGGCGACCGTGGGCGCCGTGATGGCCGCCGCCGGCATGTTCGACGCCCACCCGGCCGGCTCGGGAATGGCGAACAGCCCGGCCGCCGTTGGTGTCTTGGACGCGGACTGGGGTCCGCGGCGCGCGGTGTACCGAGTGGAGGCGGGCTGTGGCCGGCACGGACGGCGGGAGCTGTTCGACCTGGCGCACGACCCGGACTCCGGCCGCTGGCAACTGGAAAGGGTGACCGACCGATGACCGTTTCTCCGGTGTCTCCGATCGCCGCCGGCGCAGCCGGCCGCGAGCTGTCCCGCGCCCGCGCCGCCCTGGCCGAGGCGATCGACACGAACGACCACCTGCTCCGCTACTCGAGCGCGCACATCGCAGGCCTCCGGGTCGCGGCCGCAGTCCTTGCCGTCCGTGCCCGCCCGGTCCGCTCCGGCAGCCGCCGGCGAGCCCAGCGCAACGCGTGGGTCCTGCTCGCCGAGGTGGCTCCCGAGTTCGCCGAGTGGGCCACCTTCTTCGCCGCCGGCGCCGCCCAGCGCGCCGCCGCCGAGGCCGGCCTCGAGCGTTCCGTCACCACCCGCGAGGCCGACGACCTCATCCGCGCCGTCGAGACCTTCTACGCCCAGGTGGAAGCAAGCCTCCGCCTCTCCACCACCCCGGCCCTCACCGCCACCACCGACCCGGCCTCCGTCCTGGCCCAACCCTGGATGCAAGCCAGCTAACCGCCGCCCAGCAGTCAGCCCATCACCCCACAGGCGCGGGGTGATGGGCTGACTCATGCCCCCCACTGCCCACCCGCTCACGGCCCCCGCACCCGCACCGACCTTGAGCACGGTTCAACCGTTTCGGCGGGTGTCGGGCGGTTGCGGGGTGCTCAAGGTGTGCTGGTGCGGCGGCTTTGGGCACGGTTCGACCGTTGGTGGGGTCCGGCGGGTGTCGGGCGGTTGAGGGGTGCTCAAGGTGTGCTGGTGTGGCGGCTTTGGGCACGGTTCGACCGTTGGTGGGGTCGGGCGGTGGTTGGGGGGTGCTCAAGGTGTGCTGGTGCGGCGGCTTTGGGCACGGTTCAGCCGTTTGTGGGGTCGGGCGGTGGTTGCGGGGTGCTCAAGGTGTGCTGGTGCGGCCTTGAGCACGGTTCAACCGTTCCGGCGGGTGTCGGGCGGATGGGTGCTCAAGGGGTGCTCTGGCTGACGACTTTGAGCGCAGCTGAGATGGTCGCGTACACACCGACTGTCAGTGCGCCTACCAGCCGCCTCCTTCAATCCCTCTGCCATGCGTGCAGCACGACCGCTCCGGCCGCCTACTAACAGTCCGTCTGCACACCCGTGCCCGACTGGACCGCCCACGCCCCGGCGGAATTTGAGGGGATCTCCGTTGAGGTTGACGGTTCTCCCCTCAAATTTTGAGGGGAGAACCAGCACATTGAGGGGAGATCCGTCCAATTTTCTGCCGGCCGGCACGCTGGCTTCGGTCACCGGCGGTCGGTCACCGGCAGAACGGGGTTTGCCGGTTGTGGCGAGGCGGGAAGTAGGGTGTGGCGCGTCGGGGGTTGGTGTCGTGGAAGGGTTTGCGTGATGGTGGATCGGCGGCGGCGGGCCGTGCGGACGGCGCTGGTGGGCGAGGCTCTGCGCGTTGCGTTGGCGGGGCGGGGCCGGGTCGATCCTGGAGCGGGGCTGGACATCGTGGACCTGGGTGGTGGCACCGGTGGGTTCGCGGTGCCGCTGGCCGTCGAAGGACACCGGGTGACGGTCGTCGATCCGAGCCCGGACGCGTTGGCGTCGCTGGAGCGACGGGCTCGTGACGAAGGTGTCAGCGAGCTGGTTCGGGGAGTGCAGGGTGATGCCGCCGAGCTTCCCGGGTTGGCGGGGGAGTCGAGTGCGGATGCCGTGCTGTGTCACGGCGTGCTCGAGTACGTCGACGATCCCGTGCAGGCCTTGCAGGCGATGGCCTCGGTGTTGCGGGAGGGCGGCGTACTGAGTCTGCTTGTTGCCCAGCGCAACGCGGTGGTGCTCGCCCGGGCGCTGGCCGGTCATCTGACCGAGGCGCGGGTTGCGTTGCAGGATGCGGATGGTCGCTGGGGTGCGAACGATCCGATGCCGCGCCGGTTCGACGAGGCCGGGATCAGTGCGCAGCTCGCGGATGCCGGCTTCATGGTGCACACCGTGCACGGGGTGCGGACGTTCGCCGATCTGGTTCCGTCGGCGTTCGTGGACTCCGAACCGGGGGCGGCCGAGTCGCTCGCCGAGTTGGAGCGAACTGCCAGCCAGCACCCAGCTTTCCGGGCGCTGGCCACGCAGCTGCACATTCTCGCCACTCGCTGACCTCTCAGAGGCCACGCAATCGGGTGACGGTTGCGGAGTGTGGTTGATCACGCAGTATCTGTTCCGGGAGCGGTTCCGGGACGGATCTGAGCGTTCTGAGGTGCCCGAAGGGGTGCTGACACGCCGCCGGGTGGCGGGTTCGGGGGCAGTGTGATGGGGGGAGTTGCGGGACCGTGACGCGCGGGACAGGCGGTCAGGGTTTCGTGTGACGCTGGCGCGGCCTAGACTGAAGGTGGCCTATCGAGATCGCGCTCACCATGGAGGGATCGACGGTGCCCCTCTCGGAAGAAGAGCAGCGCCAGTTCGAGCAGCTCGAACGCGCCCTGGCAGCGGAAGACCCGAAGTTCGTCTCCGCCATGCGAGGGACGAATGTGCGCGCTTATTACAAGCGGCGGGCAGTGCTCGCCGGTGTTGGGTTCGTGCTCGGCATCGTGGTGCTGATGACCGGCGCGATCCTCCCCAACACCATCATCGGAGTCATCGGCTTCGTGATGATGGTCGCCTGCCTGTACATCGCCGCGCTGAGTATGAAGCGGATCAGCAACGCGGGCGACGCGGACGATCTCCCGCCCCCGCCGCCGTCCTCGAAGCGGCACCGGACCAAACACGACTCCTCCGGCAGCTTCATGGAGCGCATGGAAGACCGCTGGCGCCGCCGGCGCGACGAAGACCTCTAAGGCGTTACGCAAGAATCGAAGGCGTTACGCAAGAACCGCACCCGACTCCCTGGTGGACTCGGGTGCGGTTCTTTTGCCATCCCTGAATTGGCTGGTGGGCTGATCTAGTTGGCGTGCCGGCGGCGGAGGATCGTGCTCCGCAGCCGGGCCAGCAGCAGGTCGAACTCGTCCAGCAGGTCGGACGCCTCCGTGGTCCCGCGGCTCAAGTACCAGCGCCACGACGGCGGCAGCAGCCGGGCGCGCCAGCGACGACGAGCCGTGGCCTGCTTCCACAGTGCCTTACGGATCGCTGACGTGTCCGGGCGGAGGTCCACGTCCAGGTCGGCAGCGCCGGCGTACCGCATCGCTTCGATACTGCGGGCAAGCCGGAGCGCCGACGGATGTGCCTCATCGGGCAGTTTGGTGATCAGCCATTCGCCGGACTGGCGTGGCGTCGCGACGTCGTTCCAGTCCAGGCCCAGGTCGCGGGACGTGTCGCGGATCTCCGACCAGAGCCCTTCCGCCGCGAGGCGGCTCGGCGGCCGGCTGAACCGCTTCCGCCGGTTCAGGCTGCGCAGGATCCACGGAATCAGCAGCACCAGTACGACGAGCGCCACGATCCCGATCGTCCGCGCCCCACCGTTGGTGAACCAGTTGCCGCTGTCGAAGGCCGCGCCACCGCCGAGGTCGGTCTGATCGCGACCGTTGTTGGGCTTCGAGATGTTCGGGTCCTCGGTCTGGCCCGGCGTGGTCGGCACGGTGGTCGGCGCCGTGGTCGGGTTGGCCGAGTCCGGCGACGGAACCGTCCAGTCCGGCGTACTCGCGACCCGGGCGGCCGGGGTCGGTTCGAACCGCACCCAGCCGATACCCTCGAAGTACAGCTCGGGCCAGGCGTGCATGTCGTGCATGCGGACCGTGTACTGACCGTCCTTGCCGGCTTGGCCGGGCAGGAAGCCGATGCCGACGCGGGACGGGATGCCGACGAGCCGTGCCATCAGCGCCATGCCGGTGGCGAACTGCTCGCAGTACCCGGTCTTGTTCTCGAGCAGGAAGTCCTCGATCGCCTTCATGCCGCTGCCGCGCTGGTTCGCGGTGCTGTAGGTGAAGCCACCGTCGGTGCGGAAGTACTTCTGCAGGGCCACCGCCTGGGCGTACTTGTTGTTGTCGGTACCCGCGGTGACCTGGAGGGCCAGATCCTTGATCTTCTGCGGAACGCGCGGGACCTGATCGGTGAACTGGTCCGGCGCCCCGCGGGAGATGACGTTGCGCAGTTGCGCTTCGGTCGGCCGCAGGTCGTAGGAGGTCACCGTGTACTTCTTGCCGCTGACGACAGCGCCGTCGGAGGAGAAGACATCCAGCGAACTGACGTTGTACGCCCAGTCGCGGCGCAGGGAGATCGACTGGGCCGGGTAGGGGATCGGGGCGAACTGGGACCGGAAGTACTTGCCGACCTCGACCTCCATCTTGACCTTCGGCAGCTGGCTCCGATCACCGGTGTAACCCGGCGGGACCAGTTCGTCGTCGATCTTGCGGCCCTTGCCGCGGTCGGAGATCCGCCAGGTGTTGCCGTCGAACTGGTCGAGCGCGGTCAGCCGCAGGTAGGTGCCGCCGGACGGACCGCCCTTGTAGGTCAGAGCGACGTTGTTCGCCCCTTGCTTGAGGTTCTTGCCCATGTCGAGCATCGGGTCGGTGGTCGAGATCGAGGTTCCGATGCCGGTGCCGCCGGTCCCGCCACCGGCCAGACCGTTGCCGATGACACCTTCCGGCAGGGCCGGCAGCAGGGCGGGAATCAACGCGGCCAAGGCGACCACGCTGAGACCGATCCGTCGCCCGGCCTGGCCGAGGGCGGAGGCCTCGACCGGCTCGGCCGCGTCCAGATGGGAGACGCCGGAGATCCGTCGGCCCCAGCGGCTGAGCCGGCTGCGGCCCTCTGCCGACAGCAACACGATGTAGCCCACCGCGGGCGGGATGAAGAGCAGTGCGGGCAGTCCGCCGTGCACGGTCGCGGCCGGCACCGTGTACATGATCAGCAGCAACAGTCCGGCCCAGGCCGCCTGCCGCAACTGGACGGCGATGACATGGATCAGCAGACCGGTGACCGCGATCACCGTGGTGGCGAACAGCAGCAGGTTCCCGTCCGGGGGCAGCGGAGCGCTGTACTGATTGATCGAGCTCATCGCGTTGACCAGCTGTGAGTTGAACTCGATCGCGGTCCCGCCGGTGGGCACCAGGCCGAACTTCATGGTGTCGTGCAGGAAGAACAAGGAGAGCAGCTCGACGAGCACGAGCAACTGCACGATCGGTACGACGACCCGTGGCGCGCGCAGGTTCTGCAGCAGCACGCCGACGCCGGTGATGATCGCGCACAGGAACGCACTGATGAACAGGAACGGCCCGGAGAACACAGGCGTCAGGACGAGCGATCCGAGCACGGTGGCTGCCCAGGCGGCGAGTGAGATCCGAGCGTGTCCGGTCATGGGGCCTCCAGAATCAGAACCGTCATGCGATTCTCCCGGTTCGTAGTCCGAGGCCGGACCACACAGTGGGTAGCTGGTCGCCGCGCTGGACTCTGGCGACTCGCCAGCCGTTCCGGCGCAGCTCGCTCTCGGTGGCGTCCGTGGCAGCCGTCAGCCGGGCAGCCTTCTCGGTCGCCTCGGCGCCGACCGCCCAGCTGGCTGCGTCGAGCACGAGTGCGACGCCGGTGGCCTGGCTGGTCCGCCAGCGATTGAGTGCGGTGATGTCGTCACCGGTGCAAGCGCCGAGGATCGCGATCACCAGACTCGGCTCCTGGGTGTGCCGGTCGACGGTGAGCAGTGGCCCGATCTCGGCGTACCGGTGTTCCTCGACGGTCGCGCACTCGGTGAGCAACTGTTGCGAGCTCAGTGGTTGGTGGACGGCCGTCGATGAACGATGGTTGATCGCCGAGAGGGTGGTCGGTCCGCCGAGCATGGTGGTCGCGTAGCCGCGGCGGATCCGGTCGGCGCCGATCGAGGCGGCCGCGCTGACCGCCCACTCCAGGCTGGACGACGGTCCGTGACCGTGGTGGGAGATCGTCCGTGCGTCGATGAAGATCGAGCACCGGCTCTGCCAGGGCTGCTCTTCCCGGCGCACCATCAGCTCGCCGCGGCGTGCGGTCGAGCGCCAGTGCACTCGGCGCAGGTCGTCGCCGTCGCGGTACTCGCGGACGGTCGCGTCCTCTTCACCCGCCGAGGCGATCGCGCGCGGCCGGTTCTCACCCGAGCCGGCCCGGTCCGCACCCAGCCGGATCTCAGGCAGCTTGTAGACCCGCGGCGTGACCAGCAGGTGCTGGCTGCGGGTGAACGTCCGGTTCGTCTCGACCAGACCGAACGGGTCGGCCACCGTCAGCATCAACGGCCCGACCTGGAAGAGTCCCCGGACGTCGGACTTCACCGGATACGAGACGGTACGACGCCAGTTCGGGCTGACGCGGTCGACCACGAACCGGGGCCGATGCCCCAGTACATAAGGAATGCGGTCCTCGAGCAGCAGCAACCCGGCCGGCATCCGGCCCTCGTTGCTCAACGTGAGCTCGACGGTGGCCTGGGTCCCGACCGGGATCTGGTTCGGGGTGAGGCTGCGGCGGACCTGCAGCCGCAGCCGGGTGCGGCCGACGACCAGGGCGGCGACGACCGGAAGCGCGACGAGCAGGATGCCGACGCGCAACAGGTCCTTCTGCCCGAGCAGGAGCGCGCACAGCGACGCGGTGATCCCGGCCGCCACGAACGCCCGCCCTCTGGTGGTCAGCCCGCGCAAAGCCTGCCGCATGGCTCAGTCCCGACGTGTGCGAGGCAGCGGCACCGAGGAGACCAGCCCAGCGACGATGTCAGCTGAGCCGCGCCCACCGAGATGCGCTTCAGCCGCGGGGAGGACGCGGTGCGCGAGCACCGGCACCGCCAGCTCCTGGATGTCATCGGGCAGGACGAACTCACGGGAGTCCAGCGCCGCCGCGGCCCGAGCTGCCCGGATCAGGTGCAGCGTTGCCCGCGGGGATGCCCCGAGGCGCAGCTCCTGCGAGCGACGGGTCGCACCGACCAGGGCGATCGCGTACTCCTTGACCGACTCCGAGACGTGGACGGACTGCACGGTCTTCACCAGCCGGAGGATCTGCTGGCCGTCGGTGACGGCCTGCAGGTTGGCCAGCGGGTTGTCGGCCGCGTGACCGTCGAGCATCCGCAGCTCGGCCGCCGGCTCGGGGTACCCCATCGAGACCCGGGCCATGAACCGGTCGCGCTGCGCCTCGGGCAGCGGGTACGTGCCCTCCATCTCGATCGGGTTCTGGGTCGCGATCACCATGAACGGCGCCTCGAGCAGGTACGTCGTGGTGTCGACGGTGACCTGGCGCTCCTCCATCGACTCCAGCAGTGCGGCCTGGGTCTTCGGCGAGGCGCGGTTGATCTCGTCGCCGACGACGATGTTCGCGAACACCGCGCCCGGCTTGAACTCGAAGTCGCGGATCTCCTGGTTGAAGACCGAGACGCCGGTGATGTCGGACGGCAGCAGGTCCGGCGTGAACTGGATGCGGCGGACGCTGCAGTCGATCGACTTGGCCAGCGCCTTCGCGAGCATCGTCTTGCCGACGCCCGGTACGTCCTCGATCAGGAGATGGCCTTCGGCCAGCAGGACGGTGATGGCGACCTCGACCACGTCGGGCTTGCCTTCGATCACCTGCTCGATCGCGCGGCGGACGCGGCCGGCGACTTCGGACAGTTCGTCGAAGTCTCCGCCTCCTGCCAGCGGGCTGGTCGCGGTGGTGCTCACCCTGAGTCCTCCCCATTGATTGACGGCCGACACATTCTCACCCGGAGTGAGGGTCGGACCTAGAGCAGCGGATGTTTCGTTACCTGGCGTTTCGGTGCCCTCCCAGCGTACGGGCGAGGGAAATGCCAGGTGCGCCGTTCGACGCCGGAAACAGCCGATCGGTTCGCACCTTTCTTCTACCCGTTCTGCACCTTCACCCCACTTCCCTCCACTCGGTCCTCCCTTTTCCTCCACCGGGCCCCCGGACGGGTCCCTGCAGGCGCAACGACACGCGGGACACGCCCACCCGATTTGCGCTTGGAGTGGGGGATGGGGGGCGGAAGTTGGTTGACGGTGGGGCGAAGTGGAGTAAGGTGGAGCGCAGTGGAACCGAAGTGGTGGAAAACAGCTCGCCTGAGACGGAGAGTCCGCAACGGGGAGGTGGAGCGTGTTCCTCGGAACTCACTTCCCCAAGCTCGACGACAAAGGACGGCTGTTCCTGCCGGCGAAGTTCCGGGACGAACTGGCTGAAGGCCTGGTGATCACCCGTGGTCAGGAGCGGTCGCTGGCTGTGTGGCCCGAAGGTGAGTTCGTCCAGCTGACCGAGCAGTTGAAGCAGGCGCCGATCACCAACAAGGGTGCGCGGGACTACCTACGGATGTTGTTCGCCGGAGCCTCCAACGAGGTGCCGGACAAGCAGGGCCGGGTCACCATCCCGCCGATGCTGCGCGATTACGCGGGACTGGATCGCGACTGTGTCGTCATCGGGGCGATGAACCGGGTGGAGATCTGGAACACGGAGAACTGGAACAGGTACTCCCAGGAGCAGGAGCAGGCGTTCGCCGATCTCTCCGAAGAGGTACTTCCCGGCATCTTCTAAGGCAACAGAGCTGCTGAACAAAAGAATGAGTTTGCGGCGCGCGAGCACACCGGCCGTCCGGTGAGATCACGGGTCCGACCTCCGACTTCGAGTGTTGACGCCACTTCCCCGGCGGCAAACGACGAAGTACTTCCCCGGACGTCGTACCCGCGATCTGACCGGACGGAGTCATATCCGGCGGTCGTCAACTCACCACAGCACCAAGTACATCAGGGACCTGCGGGGGCAGGGTCGCTCCCGCAGCGACGAGAAGGGTCGAGACATGGATGCGTCGGAGCGGCATGTGCCGGTGATGCTGGAGCGCGTGGTCGCGCTGCTGGCTCCCGCACTCGCGCAGCCCGGCGCTGTTCTCGTTGACGCGACGCTCGGCCTCGGTGGTCACTCCGAGGCGTTCCTGCAGCAGTTCCCCGGCATCCGGCTGATCGGCCTCGACCGGGATCCCGCTGCGCTGCGGCTGGCCGGTGAGCGGCTGGCGCCGTACGCGGACCGGACCACGTTCGTGCACGCCGTGTACGACGAACTGCCGCAGGTGCTCGAGGACCTCGGCGTACCGGCGATCAACGGCATCCTGTTCGACCTGGGTGTCTCCTCGATGCAGCTGGACGAGGCCGACCGTGGCTTCGCCTATGCGCAGGACGCGCCGCTGGACATGCGGATGGACTCGACCGGCCCGACCACCGCGGCCGACATCCTCAACACGTACAGCTCGGCCGAGCTGGCGCGCATCCTCTTCCAGTACGGCGAGGAGAAGTTCTCTCGCCGGATCGCGGACCGGATCGTTCGTGAGCGCGAGGTGGAGCCGTTCACCAACAGTGCACGACTGTCCGAGCTGGTGCGCGACTCGATCCCGCAGGCGGCCCGCCGTACCGGCGGTCACCCGGCCAAGCGCACCTTCCAGGCGCTGCGGATCGAGGTGAACGGTGAGCTCGAGGTACTGCGTCGGGCGTTGCCGAATGCGTTGCGGTCACTGGCTCTGCACGGGCGGATCGTCGTGATGAGCTACCAGTCGCTCGAGGACCGGATCGCCAAGCAGACACTGGCGGCCGGCACCAAGACCGACGTACCGGACGACCTGCCGGTGATTCCGGCGGGCCACGAGCCGTATCTGAAGATCCTGACTCGGGGCGCCGAGCGGCCGACCGAGGAGGAGCTCGCGGCGAACCCGCGGGCGACCTCTGTTCGCGTGCGGGCGGCCGAACGCGTCCGGGTGAAGGGAATGGTGGCCTGATGAGCACTGTGTTCAGCCCGCAGAAGGCGCGGGTCCAGCCGGCCGCGGCGCCGGCGAAGCGCTCGGAGCCGAAGCTCCGCGTCGTGTACGGCGCGCCGTTCCGGCCGCCGCGGATGCCGTTCGTGATCTTCGTCGTGTCGCTGCTCGCGGCCGGCCTGATCGGCCTGCTGCTGCTCAACACCGAGCTGCAGCGCGGGACCTTCGGGATCACCAAGCTGAACGACCAGGCGGGTCAGCTGCGCGACCAGCAGGAGCAGCTGGAGAAGCAGGTCCGCACGCTGGAGTCGCCGCAGAACCTGGCGGACCGCGCGCTGAAGATGGGCATGGTGCCGAACCCGAACCCGGTGTTCCTGCGGCTGTCCGACGGGCAGGTGCTCGGCGTACCGAAGGAAGGCAAGGCAGGGACGGGCAAGGCGATGTTCGGGCCCGGTACGCCGGACGGCGCGCAGCCGAAGCCTGCGGCCACGACCAAGCCTCCGGCCGCGACCACGACCAAGCCACCGGCCAGTACGACGACCAAGCCGCCCGCCGGTACGGCGACGAAGCCACCAGCCGGTACGGCGACCAAGCCACCGGCGAACGCGCAGACCAACAAGCCGGTCACGCCGGGCACGAACAAGCCCGGTACGACGAAGCCGCCCGCAAACACGACCACCGGGGGATGATCGGATGACGGACCGACGGGGTAACGAGCCGCCACGCAAGGGCGGATCCGGCCGCGGCACACCGCCGCGTTCCACCCCGTCTCGTCCGTCACCCGCTACGGACCGCACGCGCGCCACGCCGCAGCGTCCCGAGTCCACCCGCGAACGCCTCCTCCGCCAGGCCCGTGAGCAGGAGGCGCGTGAGCAGGAGGCGCGCGAGCAGGCAGCTGCCGCCCCACGCCGCCCACGGCCGACCGGCGATGCGCCCCGCAAGCGGGCCGCGCCCAAGGCCGCCCGTCCTCGCCCGGAGGGAGCGCCGACGCGTCGACCCGCCGCCAGCAGTGGTCCGCGGAAGGTGGCAGCCAAGAAGGGTGCCGCCAAGAAGGCGCCGGCCAAGAAGAGCCCGGCCAAGAAGAGCACTGCACGCAAGCGGCCGCCGCAGAATCGTCCGCAGCCGCGGCCGAAGAAGCCAAGGGTCAAGAAGCCACCGCGGACGCTGAAGCTGGGACGGTCGACGCTGCGGCTGCGGCTGACCTTCGGCGTGATGGCGTTCGTGCTGTCGCTGTTCGCCGGCCGCCTCGTCCTGCTGCAGGGCGTGGACCCGGACAGCTACGCGCTGGCCGCGAGCAAGGAGAACAACAAGACCTTCGTCCTGCACGCGGCGCGCGGCTCGATCACGGACCGGAACGGCGTCGAGTTCTCGGTCACCGAGGACACCGTCGCGATCACCGCGGACCCGAGCCAGACCAAGCCGGTCGCGCCGCAGCTGGTGTCGATCCTGGCGCCGAAGCTCGCCGGGATCATCACGCCGGCCGACCTGCTCACCCGCCTCACCGGCAAGGGCCGGTACGTCAAGCTGGCCGACAAGGTCGCGCCGCAGACGTGGAACGAGATCCAGGCCGAGGTCAAGGCCGGGAACAAGGCGATCGCCCAGCAGAACAAGGGCAAGGCGCTGGATCAGAAGGCGCCTGCGCTGCTCGGGCTCTACACCGAGGCCGACCCCACCCGCAACCACCCGAACGGCAGCATCGCCGCGACCGTGGTGGGTGTCACCGGTGACGACGGTAAAGGCAAGTCCGGGCTGGAGTACGGCCTGAACGACAAACTGTCCGGTCAGGACGGTCAGGCGATCTACGAGGTCGATGCGAACGGCAACAAGATCCCGAACGCGAATCACACGGTCGAAGAGCCGCGGCCGGGTGTCGGCGCGCAGCTGACCCTGGACTCCGACCTGCAGTGGTTCGCCGAGAAGCGGATCGAGCAGGCCGTCAAGCAGTACCAGGCCAGCGGCGGCACGGTGATCGTGCAGGAGGTCAAGTCGGGCGAGATCCTGGCGATGGCCAACTACCCGACCTTCGACCCGAACAGCAAGAACTTCAAGTCCAGCGACCTGAACAACCCCGCGCTCGAGCGCACCTACGAGCCGGGCAGCGTGCAGAAGGTCGTCACGATGGCGGCACTGGCCGACGCCGGGCTGATCGACCTGAACACCAAGCTCAAGGTGCCGGGCAGCATCAAGGTGCCGGGCGGCAAGGTCAAGGACCACTGGGACCACGGTGACCTCAAGCTGACCATCGCCGGCGTGATCGCGAAGTCGTCGAACGTCGGCACGATCATGGCCGCGCAGCAGATGCGGATCCCGACGTTCGTGAAGTACCTGCACGA
Source organism: Kribbella sp. NPDC058245 (assembly GCF_042882005.1). NCBI lineage: Bacteria > Bacillati > Actinomycetota > Actinomycetes > Propionibacteriales > Kribbellaceae > Kribbella > Kribbella sp. NPDC058245. The sequence continues at coordinate 573,940 of NZ_JBHVWY010000002.1, read as the reverse complement.
CTTCGGCTTCGGCGAGCCCACCGGTCTGGGTTTCCCCGGTGAGAGCAAGGGCCGGCTGATGCAGGGCGACGAGTGGCCGGAGATCACCCGCTCGAACGTCGCGTTCGGTCAGGGCCTGTCGGTGAACGCGGTCCAGGAGACCTCTGCGGTCAACGCGGTCGCCAACGGCGGCGTCTACGTGCCCCCGAAGCTGGTCCGGAACTGGATCGAGCCCAACGGCAGCCTGACCCCGAACACGACGGCACCGCCGCGCCGCGTGGTGAGCGAGAAGGCCGCCAAGGAGGTCGCCACCATGATGGAGGCGGTGACCGCCGAGAAGGGCACCGCGCCGCAGGCGGCGATCGACGGCTACCTGGTCGCCGGCAAGACCGGTACGGCGCAACAGGTCGACTCGGCGTGCAGTTGCTACCAGAAGTGGGCGACTTCTTTCGCCGGATTTGCTCCGGCCGACAACCCGCGCTTCGTTGTGTACGTCGTACTGCACGACCCGACAGGTGCTCGGGGTGGCGGTTTCCAAGGAGGACCGGTGTTCCGTGACGTGATGAGTTACGCACTGCAGAAGTACGCTGTCCCGCCGACGGGGGCGAAGCAGCAGAACGTCCCGATCACCTGGTGATCCCCGTTGTGACTGAGCGTCAGGTAGGTGGACCGGGGTCCGGAGCGGTAGCCTCTGGGCCCGTGTCCACCCCTACCGCCGCAGGCGGTGCCGTAGCAGCGATCAGACCCCGGCACGTGGTGCCGGTTGCCCTCTCCGACCTGGCGTTCCTGGTCGGGGCAGCCGCCCCTGACCGGCCGGTCGAGATCACCGGAGTCACCCTCGACTCCCGTTCCGTGTTCCCTGGCGACCTGTACGCCGCTCTGCCCGGCGCGAACACGCATGGCGCGGCGTTCGTGGCCAAGGCGGCCGAGGCGGGAGCGGTCGCCGTACTGACCGACCCGACCGGCGCGGAGCGTGCCCGGGCGACCGGCCTGCCCGTCCTCGTGATCGACAAGCCCCGTGACGTGCTCGGTGCGGTCGCCTCGCACGTCTACGGTGAGCCGACGAGCCAGATGCGGCTCCTGGGGATCACTGGGACGAACGGCAAGACCACCACCAGCTTCCTGCTCGACTCGGTACTGCGGCAGCTCGGTCCGGCCGGGATGATCGGCACGATCCAGACCCGCGTCGGTGACGAGGTCGTGAAGAGCGTCCGGACCACTCCGGAAGCCACTGACCTGCAGGCACTGTTCGCGGTGATGCGCGAGCACGCCGTGCAGTGGTGCTCGATGGAGGTCTCCAGCCATGCGCTGGCGATGGGGCGGGTGGACGGCGCGCGATACGCGGTCGCCGGCTTCACCAACCTCACGCAGGACCACCTGGACTTCCACAAGACGTTCGAGGAGTACTTCGCCGCCAAGGCATCGCTGTTCACCCCGGAGCGGTGCGATCTGGCCGTCGTGAACATCGACGACGAGTACGGTCGCCGCCTGGCCGCGCAGACCGTCGTACCGCTCCTGACCGTCTCTACGACGCGCGCAGCCGACTGGACGGTCGCTGACACGCACCAGTCCGACCACGGCACCACCGTCATCGACATCCAAGGCCCGGGCGAGACGCTGACCGTGGAGATCTCCCTGCCGGGGGACTTCAACGTGGCGAACGCACTGCTGGCCACGGTGATGCTGCGGCAGGTGGGTGTCTCCGCTGAGGCGATCGCCGCCGGGCTGAAGGACGCCGCTGTACCAGGGCGGATGGAGCGCTTCGTCCGGCAGGACGGTGTCGCCGTGATCGTCGACTACGCGCACACGCCGGATGCGGTCGCGCTGGCGCTGCAGGCGGCGCGTGGTGCGACCAAGGGCCGCCTGTTCGCCGTGGTGGGCTGCGGTGGTGACCGTGACCCGGGCAAGCGGCCGGCGATGGGTGCGGCAGCAGCCCGTACGGCGGATGTCGTGATCGTCACCGACGACAACCCGCGCAGCGAGGACCCGGCCAGCATCCGGGCCGCTGCGATCACCGGAGCCCGCGAGGCGGTCCCGGCCGTCGACCTGCACGAGATCGGCGACCGCCGGCAGGCGATCGCCACCGCGATCGAGCTGGCCGGGCCGGGCGACACAGTCGTCGTACTGGGCAAGGGCCATGAGACAGGCCAGGACGTCGGCGGTGTGATCCACCCGTTCGACGACCGCGAAACCGTGCGTGAGTTGTTGGAGGCAGAGCAGTGATAGGCGTCAGGTGCGACGAGATCGCCACAGCGGTCCACGGCGAACTGGCGGGGGTGGACCCCGCAGCCGTCGTCGACGGCGCCGTGGTGACCGACTCCCGCCAGGCCGTCCCCGGCGGACTGTTCGTCGCCCTCCCCGGTGAGCGCGCCGACGGCCACGACTTCGTGGCCGCGGTCACGGCGGCCGGGGTCACCGTCTCGTTCACGACCCGCCCGATCGACGGTTGTCCCTGCATCGTCGTCGGCGACACCCAGAAGGCCCTCGGCGACCTGGCCGCGCTGGTCATCAGCCGCCTGCCGGACCTGACGATCATCGGCCTGACCGGTTCCTCCGGGAAGACCAGCACCAAGGACCTGATCGCCCAGCTGCTCGCGCCGTACGGCCCGACGGTGGCCGCGGTCGGTTCGGAGAACAACGAGATCGGGCACCCGCGGACCGCACTGAAGGCGGACCTCTCCACGCGCTTCCTGGTCGCGGAGATGGGCGCCCGGCACGCCGGCGACATCACCTACCTGTGCCGGATCACGCCGCCCAGGGTCGGGCTCGTACTGAACGTCGGTCACTCGCACATCGGTGAGTTCGGCGGCCAGGACGCGATCGCCGTCGCCAAGGGTGAGCTGATCGAAGCCGTCCAGCCGGGCGGGGTCGCCATCCTGAACGCCGATGACCCGCGCGTGGCCGCGATGGCCAGCCGCACCAAGGAGACCGTGGTCACCTGGGGCGAGGGCCCCGATGCGGACGTGCGCGCGACCGGAGTGGAGCTCGATCCGCTCGGCCGCCCCTCGTTCACACTGCACATCGGTGGCGAGGAGCACGCCGTACAGCTGCAGGTTGTCGGCGAGCACCAGGTCGCGAACGCGCTCGCGGCGGCGGCCGCCGTACAGGCTGTTGGTCTGACGCCGGCGCAGATCGCCGAGGGTCTCGCTGCTGCGACGGCTGCTTCGAAGTGGCGCATGGAAGTGACCGAGCGCGCGGACGGCGTGACGATCATCAACGACGCGTACAACGCCAACCCCGAGTCGGTGCGGGCCGCCCTCAAGGCGCTGGTCGCGATCGGCCGCGCCCGTGGCGCCCGGACCTGGGCGGTGCTCGGCCCGATGGGCGAGCTGGGGGACAGCCACACCGAGGAGCACGACGGGATCGGCCGCCTGGTCGTCCGGCTGGACGTGCAGCGGCTGGTTGTCGTCGGCGCAGAGGCCCGCCCGATCCACCTCGGTGCGTCCCTGGAAGGATCGTGGGGCAACGAGTCGGCCTACGTCGACACCATGGACGAAGCGCTCGAGCTGCTGGGCAAGGAACTGCAGCAGGGTGATGTGGTGCTGGTGAAAGCATCCCGGTACGTCGGGCTGGACAAACTGGCGACCGCGCTGATTGAGGAGGACGGTCTGTGATCTCGATCCTGTTCGCCGGCGCCGTCTCGATGGTGCTGACGCTGATCGGTACCCGGTGGGCGATCGCACTCCTGGCCAAACGCGGGTACGGCCAGGAGATCCGGACCGACGGTCCGACGTCGCACGCGACCAAGCGCGGTACGCCGACGATGGGCGGCCTGGTCTTCATCATCGCGACCGTCATCGGATACTTCGCGGCGAAGCTGTTCACGATGACCGAGCCGACCGCGTCGGCGCTGCTGGTGCTGTTCCTGCTCGCGGGGTGCGGCGCGGTCGGGTTCGTGGACGACTTCATCAAGATCTTCCGGCAGCGCAGCCTGGGGTTGCGGAGCAAGGCGAAGCTGGCCGGGCAGACGATCGTCGCGGTGACGTTCGCGGTGCTCGCGCTGCAGTTCCCGGACGCGCGGGGACAGCGGCCGGCGTCGCCGTTCATCTCGTTCATCCGCGACATCAGCTGGCTGCACCTGCTGCCGATCCTGGTCGTGGTCTGGCTGCTGCTGCTGATCAACGGCATGTCGAACGCCGTCAACCTGGCCGACGGTCTGGACGGGCTGTCGGCCGGTGCGTCGATGATGGTGTTCGGCGCGTACACGCTGATCTGCATCTGGCAGTTCAACCAGAGCTGCGCGACCGCTCCGGGCTCGAAGTGTTACGAGGTGCGAGATCCCCACGACCTGGCGGTGGTGGCCGCCGCGTTGACGGGCGCGCTGTTCGGCTTCCTGTGGTGGAACGCGTCGCCGGCCAAGATCTTCATGGGCGACACCGGCTCCCTGTCACTGGGCGGTGCGATGGCCGGCCTCGCGGTGATGACCCGGACCGAGCTGCTCGTGCTGCTGCTCGGCGGGCTGTTCGTGATGATCACCGCCTCGGTCATCCTGCAGGTCAGCATCTTCAAGTTCACCAAGGCCACGACCGGTACCGGTCGACGGCTCTTCCTGATGACTCCGCTGCACCACCACTTCGAGATGCTCGGCTGGGAGCAGATCAACGTGGTGATCCGGTTCTGGATCATCCAGGGTTTGTGCACGGTCGTCGGTCTCGGTCTGTTCTACGCGGAGTGGGTGGCCGGATGACCCTCACCCATCGCACCGACGACGGCTGGGCGACCACCCGGTTCGTCGTCCTGGGCTTCGGTACGGCGGGCTACGCGTGCGCCGACTCGTTGTTGCAGGCCGGTGCCGAGCACGTGATCGTCGTCGACGACCGCGACAACGAGGATCTGCGCGACAAGGGCCAGATCCTCGAGGTGCTCGGCGCGACCATCACGCTCGGCCCGGGCAGTACGGCGACGCTCCCGCCGGAGGTCGACATCGTGGTGACGTCCCCCGGCGTACCGCCGACCGCACCGTTGCTGGCGCAGGCGGCCGAGCGGGAGATCCCGATCTGGAGTGAGATCGAGCTGGCCTGGCGCCTGCGCGATCCCGCCAACGCCGCGCCCTGGTTGTGCGTCACCGGCACCAACGGCAAGACCACGACCGTGCAGATGCTGACCGCGATCCTGACCGCGGCCGGGCACCGAGCCGTTGCCGCGGGCAACGTCGGCCTGCCGCTGCTGGAAGCCGTCATGGACCCCGAACCGTACGACGTGATCGCGGTCGAGCTGTCCAGCTACCAACTGCACTTCACGCACTCGATGTCCGCCCACTCGGCCGCCGTACTGAACCTGGCGCCGGACCACATCGACTGGCACGGCTCGATGGACGCCTACGCGGCGGACAAGGGCCGGATCTTCACGAACTGCCAGGTCGCCTGCGTGTACAACGTCGCCGACAAGGTGACCGAGCACCTGGTCGAAGAGGCCGACGTGATCGAGGGCTGCCGCGCGGTCGGGTTCACGCTCGGTACGCCGGGACTGTCGATGGTCGGCCTGGTGGAGGACCTGCTCGTCGACCGGGCGTTCGTCGAGCAGCGGCAGACCTCCGCGCTGGAGCTGGCCAAGATCGACGACGTCAACCCGCCCGCGCCGCACAACGTGGCGAACGCGCTGGCCGCGGCCGCGCTGGCCCGGGCATTCGGCGTCCCGGCGGCCGCCGTACGGGATGGTCTGCGGGGGTTCCGGCCGGACAAGCACCGGATCGCGCACGTCGCAGAGGTTGCCGGGGTCAACTATGTCGACGACTCCAAGGCGACCAACCCGCACGCGGCACAGGCATCGCTGCTCGCCTACGAGCACGTGGTGTGGATCGCCGGCGGCCAGGCCAAGGGTGCGACGTTCGACGACCTGGTGATCGCGGCCAAGGACCGGCTCCGGGCCGTAGTCCTGCTGGGCCAAGATAAGGCCGTCATCGCGGAAGCACTTGAGCGACACGCTCCCGATGTGCCGAGGATCGTCGTCGAGTCAACGGACACTGGAGCCATGGAGATCGTGGTGGGGGAGACGGCGAAGCTCGCACAGGTGGGAGACACCGTGCTGCTCGCGCCGGGCTGCGCATCCTGGGACATGTTCGCCAACTACGGAGCCCGTGGGGACGCCTTCGCCGAAGCCGTACGCGGCCTCGCGGACTGATCCGGAGGTGATCGCGTGACGTCGATCGCGGATCCGCCGGATGACAGCAAGACCCGATCTCCAGAGCGCCCCTGGATCGCTGCGATCCGCGAGGTGCTGGACCGGCCGCTGACGTCGTACCACATCCTGCTCGGGGCGACCGGCCTGTTGCTGGTGCTCGGGCTGCTGATGGTGCTGTCGGCCTCCAGCGTGCTGTCACTGCGCGCCAACGGGAACAGCTACACGATCTTCGTCCGCCAGCTGATCTGGGTCGGTGTCGGTCTGCCGATGGCGTACGTCGCCTCCCGGATGACGCCGCGGCACTTCCGGATGCTGGCGTATCTCGCGCTGCTCGGCGCGGTCTTCCTGCTGGTGCTCACGTATGTTCCGGGGCTGGGCAAGGGCGTCAAGGGCAACAACAACTGGCTGACCCTGGGCGGTCCGCTGCAGATCCAGCCGAGCGAGTTCGCCAAGCTCGCGCTGGTGATGTGGTGCGCGGATCTCTATGCCCGCAAGCAGAAACTGCTCACCCAGTGGAAGCACCTGCTGGTGCCGATGATCCCGGTCTGCGGTCTGGTGATCGCGCTGGTGGTCGGCCAGCACGACCTCGGGACGTCGCTCGTCCTGATGGCGATCATGATCGGGATGATCTGGGTGGTCGGCGCGCCGACCCGCCTGTTCGTCGCGACGATCACGGCGGTCGGCCTGATCGCGACGTACTTCGTCACCACCGCCAGCCACCGGCTGGACCGGGTCACCTCGTTCATGAACCCGATGGCCGACCCGACCGCGATCGGCTGGCAGGCCTACCACTCGTTCTACGCGCTCTCGACCGGCGGCTGGTGGGGCGTCGGGATCGGGAACAGCCGGCAGAAGTGGGGCAACCTGCCGGAGGCGCACACCGACTTCATCTTCTCGGTGATCGGTGAGGAGCTCGGCCTGTTCGGGTCACTCACCGTGCTCGCCCTGTTCCTCACGCTGGCCTACGCCGGCTGCCGGATCGCGACCCGGAACACCGAGCCCTTCGTCCGCTATGCGGCCGCCGGGATCACGGTCTGGATCATGGCCCAGACGCTGGTCAACCTGGGCGCCGTGATCGGACTGCTACCGATCGTGGGAATTCCGCTCCCGCTTTTGTCGTACGGTGGTTCCGCACTGCTGCCGACGCTGATCGCGATCGGCATGCTGCTGTCCTTCGCGAAGGTCGAACCCGGTGCGCAGGCCGCTCTCAAGGAGACGAGACGGTCCCGGTTCCGGTGGCTGCCGTCGCGTTCGTCCTGACCAGAAACGTGCAGGAGATTTGAACGCTGTGCCCAGCATCGTCCTGGCCGGTGGCGGTACCGCCGGCCATACCTCCCCGCTGATCGCCACCGCCGACGCACTGCGCCGGATCGACCCGACCATCGAGATCCTCGCCCTCGGCACCGAGCGCGGGATCGAGACCTGGGTGGTCCCCGAGGCCGGTTACCGGCTCGAGCTGATCCCGCCGGTCCCGCTGCCCCGCAAGCCCACGCCCGCGCTGCTCGCCGTCCCGGGGAAGATGCTGGCCTCGGTCTCGGCCGCCCGAAAGGCCCTGGACGAGGCCAAGGCCGACGTTCTGGTCGGCTTCGGCGGTTACGTGTCCACCCCGGCCTACGTCGCCGCGTGGCGCCGTAAGACGCCGATCGTCGTGCACGAGGGCAACGCCGTACCGGGCATCGCGAACAAGTTCGCGGCCAAGTACTGCACGCAGCACGTCATCACGTCCTTCCCCGGCTCAGAGCTGCCACACGCCCAGTACGTCGGCCTCCCGATCCGGCGCGCGATCTCGACTCTCGACCGGGCCGCGGTTCGCGCGGAGGCCCAGGCCTTCTTCGGCCTGAACCCGCAGCTGCCGACCTTGCTCGTGACCGGTGGTTCGCAGGGCGCGCAGCAGCTGAACAACGCCTTCGCCGGTGCCGCCGCGGACCTGCAGGCGGCCGGGATCCAGGTGCTGCACGTGATCGGCCCGAAGAACTCGCTCGAGGTCGCCCAGACGGGCCCAGCGCCGTACCGGGTGCTTTCGTACGTCGACCGGATGGACCTGGCCTACGCCGCGGCCGACCTGGTCGTGTGCCGCTCGGGGGCGAACACGGTCACCGAGGTGTCCGGTGTCGGGCTGCCCGCGATCTACGTTCCGTTGCCGCACGGTAACGGTGAGCAGCGACAGAACGCCAAGCCTGTCGTGGATGCGGGCGGCGGCCTGCTCGTCGACAACTCCGAGGTGACTCCGGAGTGGGTGCGGGCGACCGTGCCGCAACTTCTGCACGACTCCGCGCGTCTGACAGCCATGTCCACAGCAGCGACAGGCGTTATCCGGACGGACGCCGACGACCGATTGGCGCGGATCATCCTCGATGTGGTGAGGTCTGCTTCGTGATCGTCACCGCTCCTGACACCCTGTTGCCGGCTGAGAAGCTCGGCCGGGTGCATTTCGTCGGAATCGGCGGCGCCGGGATGTCCGGGATCGCCCGGATCATGGCGTCGCGAGGAATCGAGGTGTCCGGCTCGGACGCCAAGGACGGCAAGGTGCTGGCCGCCCTGCGCGCGCTCGGCGCCACCTGCTGGGTCGGCCATGACGCGTCGCATGTCGCAGACGTGGACACCGTGGTCGTGTCGACCGCGATCCGCGAGACCAACCCCGAGGTTGTTGCTGCCCGCGCTGCTGGGATTCCGATCCTGCCGCGAGCCGCTGCGCTGGCCGCGGTGATGGTCGGTCGCCGGACGATCGCGGTCGCGGGGACGCACGGCAAGACGACCACCACCTCGATGCTGACCGTGGCGTTGCAGCACTGCGCCGTGGATCCGTCGTACGCGATCGGCGGCAACCTGAACGAGTCCGGTTCCAACGCCCACGACGGCACGGGTGACCTGTTCGTCGCCGAGGCCGACGAGTCGGACAAGTCGTTCCTGACCTACGCGCCCGAGGTGTCGATCGTCACGTCGGTCGAGCCTGATCACCTGGACAACTACGGGACCGAGGAGAACTACCGGCAGGCGTTCGAGGACTTCACGGCGCGCGTGCTGCCGGGCGGATTCATGGTCATCTGCCACGACGACGCCGGCGCGCGGAAGCTGACGGCGTACGCGCGGGAGCGTGGGATCGACGTCCGGACGTACGGCGAGTCCGACGAGGTCGACCTGCAGGTGACCGAGCTCACCGCGAGCGGCGCCACGCAGACGTTCGTACCGATCTACCGCGGGCGGAGGCTGCCGATGGTGCAGCTGCAGCAGGCGGGCAAGCACAACGTGCTGAACGCGTCGGCGGCGCTGACGGTCGGGCTCGGGCTCGGTTTCTCCGCGGCCGACCTGGCCGAGGGGCTGGCGGCGTTCACCGGGACCGGACGTCGGTTCGAGTTCAAGGGCCTTGAGGACGGCGTCCGGGTCTTCGACTCGTATGCGCATCACCCGACCGAGCTGGCGGTCGACCTGACCGCAGCCCGGCAGGTGGCGGGGGAGGGGCGCGTGATCGCGTGCTTCCAGCCGCATCTGTTCAGCCGGACGCGGATCTTCGCGGCCGAGTTCTCCGAGGCGCTGGCGCTGGCCGACGAGGTCGTGGTGATGGATGTGTTCGCGGCCCGCGAGGACCCTGAGCCTGGTATCACCGGTGCCTTGCTGGCCAACCACGTGCCGCTGAAGCCCGAGCAGGTGCGGTTCGAGCCGTCGTGGTCCGCCGTACCGCAGTTGGTCGCGGATCTCGCCGTACCGGGCGACCTCGTGGTGACCCTCGGCGCGGGTGACGTGACCTTGATCGGCCCGGAAGTCGTTGGTTTGCTGGCCGAACGGGCCGCTCTCCGCGAGTCTGCGCCGGTCTCCGCCGACGCTGTGCTGAAGTAATTGCGTGGGGTTTGCTGAACGTGGGGTTGCTGCATGAGCCAGAGCGCTGATCTGGCTCGGGCTCAACAGCGGTTCGCGCGCCGGCAACGGCTGGTGCGCTGGCGCAGCTGGTTGCCGTGGGCGATCGGCGGTGCGGTGGTTCTGCTCGGCGCTCTGGTCGTCTGGTTGTTCTACTTCTCCTCCGCGTTCGCTGTCCAAGGTGTCCGGGTGAGCGGCGCCGATACGGTGCCGGTGGCAACGATCGAGCAGACTGCGGCGGCACCGGTCGGAACACCGCTGGCGAAGGTCGATCTGGGCGCGATCGCGACCCGGGTGCGGACCATTCCGGCGGTGGCCGACGCGCAGGTGACCCGGGCGTGGCCGAACAAGGTGGTGATCGTGGTCACCGAGCGGTTGCCGGTGGTCGTGGTGACCGACGGCACGCGGTGGGAGCTGGTCGACGCGACCGGTACGTCGTTCAAGACTTTGACGACCCGGCCGGCGGGGTTGCCGGAGGCCAAGGTGACCGGTCCGAGGCGGGATCAAACGATTCGTTCAGTGGTGACGGTCTCGGCCGCGCTGCCGGAGGTTCTGCGGGGTCAGGTGGGGTCGATCTCGGCCGCGTCACCGGACTCCATCACACTGAACCTCGGCGGTGGCGTGAAGGTTGTCTGGGGGAGCTCCGATGACAGCGCGCGCAAGGCCGAAGTACTCACCGTGCTGATGAAACGCAAAGCTGTCGTGTACGACGTCTCGGCGCCCGATCTTCCTGTCACCAAAGGGGAAAAGCGGTGAGGCGTCTCACCACGGCGAGGCGCGTGGACTTTGCTGTCAAGCGTCCCGTACGGTGCGACGTAATCTAAAGTTGACATAAGTCTAAGTATTCAGTTGAGGTTCAGTCTTTTCGCTGGACAACGGGAACAGAACGAGGCGAGAGGCGCGGACTGTGGCGGCACCGCAGAACTACCTGGCACTCATCAAGGTCGTCGGTATCGGCGGAGGCGGCGTGAACGCCGTCAACCGGATGATCGAGCACGGTCTGAAGGGCGTTGAGTTCATCGCCATCAACACCGACGCGCAAGCGTTGTTGATGAGCGACGCGGACGTCAAGCTCGACATCGGCCGCGAGGAGACCCGCGGCCTCGGCGCCGGGGCGAACCCGGCGATCGGGCAGAAGGCCGCGGAAGATCACGCCGAGGAGATCGAGGAGGCGCTCAAGGGCGCCGACATGGTCTTCGTCACCGCCGGTGAGGGCGGTGGCACCGGAACCGGCGGCGCACCGGTCGTCTCGCGGATCGCGCGCTCGCTCGGCGCGCTGACCATCGGTGTGGTGACCCGGCCGTTCTCCTTCGAGGGCAAGCGCCGGGCGACCCAGGCGGAGGACGGCATCGCCGCGCTCCGCGAAGAGGTCGACACGCTGATAGTGATCCCGAACGACCGGCTGCTCACCATCTCCGACCGGGCGGTGTCCGTGCTGGACGCCTTCAAGCAGGCCGACCAGGTGCTGCTGCAGGGTGTCTCCGGTATCACCGACCTGATCACGACGCCGGGTCTGATCAACGTGGACTTCGCCGACGTCAAGGCGGTCATGTCGAACGCCGGCTCCGCGCTGATGGGGATCGGCTCGTCGCGCGGTGAGGACCGCGCGGTCGCGGCAGCCGAGGCGGCCATCTCATCTCCGTTGCTGGAGGCAAGCATCGAGGGTGCGCACGGCGTGCTGCTGTCGATCGCCGGTGGCTCCGACCTGGGCCTGTTCGAGATCAACGAGGCGGCCCAGCTCGTCTCCGAGTCCGCGCACACCGACGCGAACATCATCTTCGGTGCGGTCATCGACGACGCCCTCGGTGACGAGGTGCGGGTCACGGTGATCGCGGCCGGGTTCGACGGCGGCATGCCGAAGCGCCGCGAGCAGGCCACCAGCCAGGCTCGCCCGCAGACCAGCCGCCCGGCCACCACTCCGCCGCTTGCCCAGCAGCAGCCTGCCCAGCAGTCGGCTCCGGCTCAGCAGCCGCCTGCCCAACAGCAGCCGCCGCAGCAGTCGTCTTACTCGGAGCAGATGTCTACTCCGGCTCAGCCGCAGACTCCGCCTGCTCAGCAGCAGCAGCCTGCCCAGCAGTCGGCTCCGGCTCAGCAGTCAGCTCCGGCGAGCCAGCCTGCCGCGTCGCCGTTCCCGACGTCGCCGACCGACGACACCGTCCCGGTCCCGACGCAGAACGACGGCCGTCCGGGCCAAGGCACCACGCACTCGGCTCGTCCGCAGACCGGCGACCCGGTCCGCACCGTGCAGCCGACGCAGCCCGCGCCGGCCACCCAGGGCGGCACCTGGCCGACCAACGGACCCAGCACGTCCACGCCGCCTCCGGCACAGACCCGTCCGGCCGCTCCCGCCCGTCCGGCCCCCAAGCCGGATCCGGCCGAGGACGATCTCGACATCCCCGACTTCCTCAAGTAATCCGCCCGCGCCACCACTGGTGGCTCGAGACCACATCTGGTGGCCGGAGACCTGTTGCCATAGGTCTCCGGCCACCATTTCTTGTCTCCTGCCACCACTGGTGGCAGGGGTGTGATGGATGTGGCTCGCGGCGGGGACGTGGGACCGCGGGTCGGCTGGGTAGCCTTGGATGGTGTTCAGCTATGACGCGGTTCATGGGTCTGCGCGGTTTGCTGTGACCGACCGCTTCGGGGGGATCAGCGAACCGCCGTACGGCGAGCTGAACCTCGGCGGAGCGGGGGAGCTGGGGGAGGATCCCACCCGGATCGGGGAGAACTTCCGCCGGGTGGGTGCGGCGTTCGGCGTCGCTCCGGAGCACGTCATCCGAGTGAGCCAGGTGCATGGGCGGGACGTGCACGTCATCCGGCCGGGCGATCCGATTCCGCTCGACCCGGTACCGCGGGTGGATGGGTTGGTCACCACGCGCACGGACATCGTGCTCGCCGTACGGGCTGCTGACTGTCTGCCAGTTCTGCTTGCTGACAGTGAGAACGGCATCATCGGCGCCGCTCACTCGGGACGACCTGGCATGTACGTCGGTGTTGCGCCCGCGACTGTGGAGGCGATGCGGGCGCTCGGCGCCGACCGGATCACCGCAGTCCTCGGGCCGAACGCGTGTGGCAAGTGCTACGAGGTGCCGGACGCGATGCGGGCTGAGATCAGCGAGCGCGTGCCGGCGTCGTACTCGGAGACCAGCTGGGGGACTCCGGCGCTCGATGTGGCTGCTGGGGTCAAAGCGCAACTGGAGGAGCTCGGGGTCGACGTGATCGAGGACGCGCGCGGTTGCACGATGGAATCAGCGGACCTCTACTCGTACCGCCGTGAAGGCAAGCAGAGCGGCCGGCTCGCCGGTCTGGTGAAGCTCGTATGAGCCGAGAGCAAGAGCTCCGCGACAATCTGCAACGAGTGCAGGAGCGAATCGAGAAGGCCTGTGTGGCGGCCGGGAGAGCTCGGGAGGAGGTCACCCTCGTCGCGATCACCAAAACCTTCCCAGTCAGCGACGTAGCGGCGTTGGCGGCCCTCGGAGTCGTGGACGTCGGGGAGAACCGCGAGCAGGAGCTGAAAGTGAAGGCTCCCGAGTGTCCGGAGCTCACCTGGCACTTCGTTGGTCAGCTGCAGTCGAAGAAAGCTCGCTCGGTCGTGCGACACGCTTCGGTTGTCCACTCGGTCGACCGCGTGTCTCTTGTCACTGCGCTGTCGAAGGCGGCGGTGGCTGAGGAGAAGGCGCTCCGGTGCCTGCTGCAGGTGAGCCTGGCGTCGTATGGGCCTGAGGACGCGGCGACCGGTGCGGACCGCGGCGGGGTGGCACCGGCCGACGTACCGGAGTTGGCTGCTGAGGTCGCGGCCGCGGACGGTCTGGAGCTTGGTGGGGTGATGGCCGTCGCGCCGCTCGGATCGGAGCCGGACAAGGCGTTCGCCGGTCTGCAGGAAGTGGCCGCCCGGCTACGCTCCGAACACGCCGGTGCCGCCTGGATCTCGGCGGGGATGACCGGGGATCTGGAGGCGGCGATCCGGCACGGAGCAACACACGTCCGGCTCGGGCGCGCCTTACTCGGTACGCGTCCTTCACTCGGTTAGTGTCGACATCGAGCAGGTTTCCTTCCTGCTCACTGTTGTCGTCGAACCGGGATCGAGAGGCTGGAGGGCCATGAGCGGCGCACTGCGCAAGATGGGTGTGTACCTCGGCTTGGTCGAGGACGGGGAGCGCTACAACGCTCGCTACGACGACGAGTACGACGACTACGACGAGTACGACGACGAAGCCGTCGACGGGGACTCCCCAGAGGCCGAGCCGGTGGTCGCCGGCCGGGAGAGCCGCGAGTCCCGCGAAGTAACGCGCGAGGAGCCGGGCGGCACGGTCAGCAAGTTCCCAGAACGACGTGGTGTCGCACCGTCCCCGGAGGTTACCGAGTTGGCCCGCATCACCACCGTGCACCCGCGCAGCTACAACGAAGCGCGCGTGATCGGTGAGCACTTCCGTGACGGCACGCCCGTCATCATGAACCTGACCGAGATGGACCACGCGGACGCCAAGCGGCTGGTGGACTTCGCCGCCGGGCTGATCTTCTGCTGCCGGGGCTCCATCGAGCGGATCACCACCAAGGTGTTCCTGGTCTGCCCGCCGAACGTGACGGTCGCCGCGGAGGAGAAGGAGAAGATCGCCGCGGACGGGTTCTACAACCAGAGCTGACCGCGGCTGTGCTGACTTCCGCCGTCTTCTACACTCATTGACGACATGGTTGCTCTAGTGCTCGTCCTCCAAATCATCGGGTACGCCCTGCTCGCCTTCTTCCTCGTGCTGGTGGCGCGCTTCGTACTCCAGTTGATCGTCATGTTCGCTCCGCAGTGGCACCCGAAGGGTCCGCTGCTGATCCTGCTCGAGGCCATCTACTCGATCACGGACCCGTTCGTGCGCCCGCTGCGGCGGGCCCTGCCGCCGATCGGGGCCGGCGGGATCCGGATCGACCTGTCCATGCTGATGCTGTTCGTGATCGTCTCCGTGGCGATGTCGATCAACAACACGGCCCTGAATTCCCTGTGAATGAGGGGCTTGGGACGGGGTAGGTAGAGTCTCGGAGAACCGAAGTCGTCGACCGTTGTCGCCCGCCCGGATTCCGTCAGAACACAACGAAGCGATAACGTGATCTACTGAGTCGCCGAGGTGAAGGCCACGGGGACTCCGCCAAGACACAGACAAACGAGGTGAAAGATGCCGCTGACGCCGGATGACGTCCGCTCGAAGCAGTTCACGCCCGTCCGACTACGGGAGGGCTACGACGTCACAGAGGTCGACTCCTTCCTCGACGAGGTGGAGGCCGAGCTCGAGCGCCTTCTCGCCGAGAACGAGGAACTGCGGGCCAAGCTCGCGGCCGCCCAGCGCGCTGGCGCCGGTCAGGAGCGGCCGGTCGACCAGACCGCCGCACTGCCGCCCGTCGTGCAGCAGCCGAAGCCGCCGGTGGTGGTCGAGAAGCCCATCATCGAGGAGAAGCCGCCGGTCGTGGTGCCCGCGGTCGTGGCCGCGGGGGCTGCTGCGGCAGCCGGCACCGTCGGCGACGCCTCCAGCTCCGCGGTGCGGCTGCTGGAGATGGCCACCAAGCACTCCGACGACCTGGTCCAGGAGGCGAAGGACACCGCCGACAAGATCATCGGCGAGGCCCGCGCCAAGGCCGAGCGCCTGGAGAACGAGGCACGTGGCAAGGCCGACCGGATGACCGGTGAGGCCCGCGCCCGCGCCGAGAAGCTGGACGGCGAGATCGCCGAGCGCCGCGCCCAGATGCTGGGCACCCTGGAGAAGCAGAAGGGCCAGCTGGAGCGCACGATCGACGACCTGCACGCCTACGAGCGCGAGTACCGCAGCCGGCTGAAGACGTACTTCACCGAGCAGCTCAAGGCGCTGGGCAACGGCGACGACACGCTGAGCCCGCGGAACGGATTCCGTCCCGAGGCCCGTGCGCAGGCGCACGGCGGTCACGGAGTCTGAGTTTGTAACGTCTGAACCTGTGAAGGGGCGGTGCTTTCCGGCAGCACCGCCTCTTCGGCGTGTCCGGGTACTTTTGACTCACTGTCCGTAACCAGTGACTGAGAGTCAGGGCCACGCGGGCGGTCGCCTCCGACCGGTGAGAGTCTCGACATCGAAGAGCCTCAGCCGGTACGGCGTCAGCCGCAGCAGCGAGGGTGATTCCCCAGCCGGTCCTTCGGGGAACACACTCCAGAAGTCGTAACCGAGCGGCGCCGGAGCAGCGGCGTACAGCTCCCAGACCCGTTGCCTGGTCGCCGTATCGTCGATCCACTCCGCCTGGCAGTCCGCGATCGCCACTTCCTGGCCGGGTTCCCAGTAGCTACAGCTCAAGTAGTTGCTGTACGCAAGGTGCCGCACCTTCACGGGTGTCGCCCGGGTGACGATCCAGCCGGCCAGCCCTTCGTCCGCGTCGATCTCCCAGATCGGGTGCAGGATCCGGCTCCGCGGCCGGTTGTCCGGTCCCACGGTCGCCACCGTGCACCAGACGATCTTGTGCGCTCTCTCGATGAACTCCTTTTGCACAACCATGGTTGTAGATTACCAAATACACAACCTCGGTTGTATATTTGGGTGCATGGAGTTCGATCCGGCCGGTGCCGACCTGTCCCTCGCCTCGCTCTTCACGGGCTGGGCCCTCGCCGACGAGCTGCAACGCCGGTTGGCGGCCGACGGCTTCGCGGACTCCCGCTTCGCCGACGGCGTCGTGTTCCAGCATCTGGTCGCCGGCCCCGTGACAATCACCACGCTCGCGGAGTCACTCGGTGTCACCCAGCAAGCCGCCTCGAAGACAGTTGCCGATCTCCAGGCCCGCCGCTACGTAACCCGCCGTACCGACCCGGCCGACGCCCGCGCCAAACAAGTCGCACTCGCCGACCGAGGCCAAGCGGTCATCGCCGCCGCCCGGAAGCATCGGGCAGCGGTGGATGCCGAACTCCGAGAAGCCCTGGGCAACGACCGACTAGAAGCCGCCCGCCAGCTCCTGGTAGACGCCCTAACCCACCTGAACGCCACCCCAGCCCTCCGCACCCGCACCGTCCGCCCACCCCACTAGCCACCCCTCCCCATCTGCACACCCCACTGAGGACCCCTCCCCATCTGATGGGTTCCCCCATCCGCTTGTGGGTTCTGGACTCGCATGGGCGGGTAAGGAACCCACAACCTCATGGGTGAACCCACGAGATGGTCGGCCTCCCACGCGTGAGCCGGTACGACGCGGCGCGCGAGTGCTTTCGGCCCGGACCCGGGACTGGGTCGCCCCCATTTGGTGGGCTGGCCCACGCCGTTGGGGGTGGGCCAGCCGCATGCGATGGGTCCTCGCACCATTTGATGGGCGGACCCATCAAATGGCGGGAGGGGAGGCGGGTCAGGCTTTGGTGAGCCAGTAGGTGAGGTTGAGGTCGGGCTCGCTGCCGGTGACGAGGGTTGCCGAGTCGGCCGGGGTCGAGAGGGTGAGCTCTACGGCCAGGACCTCGCGCGCGAGGTCTTCGCCGTGCTTGCCGAGGGCATCGGCCAGTTCGGTGTCGGTGGTGGTGAGCCAGACCTTGATGCGGTCGGAGACCTCGAGGCCGGCCGACTTGCGGGCCTCCTGCAACGTCCGGACCACCTCGCGGGCGAGGCCGGCCTGCTTGAGCTCGGGGGTGATCTCGAGGTCGAGGGCAACGGTCTCGCCCTGCTCGTTCACCACCGACCAGCCTTCCTTGGGCCGCTCGGACAGCAGTACGTCGGCCTCGGTCACCTCGACGTCAGCGCCGTCGACCACGACTGTCGCCGTACCGGAGGCCTTCAGGGATGCGGCCAGTACGGCGGCATCCGCGGCGGCGATCGCGGCGGCGACGACCGGGGTCTGCTTGGCGAACCGCTTGCCGAGCTCGCGGAAGTTGCCCTTCGCGGAGAACTCGACCAGGTCCGCACCCGCCGACGACAGCGGCTCGACCGAACCGACGTTCAGCTCGTCCGCGATCTCCTGCCGCAGCTCGGCGGACAGGTCGGCGATCGCAGCCGACCCGACCAGTGCCCGGCACAACGGCTGCCGCGTCCGGACCTTGGCATCGGCCCGCGCCGAGCGGCCGAGCTCGACGACGCGCTTGGCCATCGACACGTGCTGCGCCAGTACGTCGTCGATCAGCCCAGCGTCGTACGTCGGGAAGCTCGCCAGGTGCACGGATTCCGGCAGCGACGGCGTGACCGGGCGGAACACGTCCTGCCAGACCCGCTCGGTGACGAACGGCGTCAGCGGCGCCATCACCCGGGTGAGCACGTCGAGCGTCTCGTGCAGCGTCGCCAGCGCACCGGCGTCACCGGCCCAGAACCGCCGCCGCGACCGCCGGACGTACCAGTTCGAGAGCGTGTCGACGAACTGGCTGACCAGCAGACCGAGCTTCTGAGTGTCGTACGCCGCATAGGCCTCGTCCGTGTCGCGCACCAGCCGGTGCGTCTCGCTGACCAGCCAGCGGTCCAGCACTGAGCGCTCCGCGACCGGCGGCACGTCGGACGGCGACCAGTTGGCCAGCCGCGCGTACAGGGAGTGGAACGCGGCCGTGTTCCAGTAGGTGAGCAGCACCTTCCGGACGATCTCGTTCAGCACGTTCGGCCCGATGCCGCGCGCCTTCCACGGCGACCCGGAGGCGGCCATGAACCAGCGCACCGCGTCCGCGCTGTGGTCGTCCATCAGCGGGATCGGCTCGAGGATGTTGCCCAGGTGCTTGGACATCTTCCGGCCGTCCTCGGCCATGATGTGGCCGAGGCAGACGACGTTGCGGTACGACGACTCGTCGAACACCAGCGTGCCGATCGCCATCAGCGTGTAGAACCAGCCACGGGTCTGGTCGATCGCCTCGGAGATGAAGTCGGCCGGGTAGGCCTTCTGGAACTTCTCCTGCGACCCCTCGGCCCACGGGTAGCCCCACTGCGCGAACGGCATCGCACCCGAGTCGTACCAGGCGTCGATCACCTCGGCGACCCGGTGCGACTCACCGCCGCAGGTCGGGCAGGCGAAGGTGATGTCGTCGACGTACGGCCGGTGCGGGTCGGTCGCGCTCAGATCCTGCCCGGCGAGCTCGCCGAGCTCGGCCAGCGAGCCGACGCACACCTGGTGGTCCTCCTCGCAGCGCCAGATCGGCAGCGGCGTACCCCAGTAGCGGGAGCGGGAGACCGCCCAGTCGATGTTGTTCCGCAGCCAGTCGCCGTACCGGCCCCACTGGACCGACTCCGGGTACCAGTTGGTCTTCTCGTTCTCCCGGAGCAGTGCGTCCTTCACCTGCGTGGTGCGGATGTACCAGGACGGGAGGGCGTAGTACATGACCGGCGTGTGGCAGCGCCAGCAGTGTGGGTACGGGTGCTCGTAGGGCACGTGCTTGAAGAGCACACCGCGCGCGTCGAGGTCCTTGACCAGGTCCGCGTCGGCCTTCTTGAAGAACTGACCGCCCACCAGCGGGATGTCCGCGGAGAACGTCCCGTCGGCCTCGACCGGCTTCACAACCGGCAGACCGTACGCACGGCAGACGATGAGGTCGTCCGCACCGAACGCGGGGGACTGGTGCACCAGACCGGTGCCGTCCTCAGTGGTCACATACTCAGCCAGTACGACGTAATGCGCCGGCTCGGGGAATTCCACCAGCTCGAACGGGCGCTGGTAGTTCCAGCGCTCCATGTCACGGCCGACGTACTGGCCGGTCACCGTCCAGCCCTCGCCGAGGCGGTCCAGCAGCGGCTCGGCCACAACGAGGGACTCGGTGCCGTCGGTAGCGACGACGTACTGGACGTCGGGGTGCACGGCGACGGCCGTGTTGGAGACGAGCGTCCAAGGGGTGGTCGTCCAGACCAGCAGCGACGCTTTGCCGGCCAGGGGGCCGGAGGTGAGCGGGAAGCGGACGTAGACGGAGGGGTCGACGACCGTCTCGTAGCCCTGGGCCAGCTCGTGGTCGGACAGACCGGTGCCACAGCGCGGGCAGTACGGCGTGATCCGGTAGTCCTCGACCAGGAGGCCCTTGTCGTGGATCTGCTTGAGCGACCACCAGACGGACTGGACGTACTCCGGGTCCATCGTCCGGTACGGGTGCTCCATGTCGACCCAGTAGCCCATCCGGGTGGTCAGCTCGGCGAAGGCGTCGACGTGCCGCAGCACGGACTCGCGGCACTTGGCGTTGAACTCGGCGATGCCGTAGGCCTCGATGTCGTTCTTGCCGTTGAAGCCGAGCTCCTTCTCCACCGCGACCTCGACCGGCAGGCCGTGGCAGTCCCAGCCGGCCTTGCGCTCGACCGAGAAGCCCTTCATGGTCCGGTAGCGCGGGAAGACGTCCTTGAAGACGCGCGCCTCGATGTGGTGCGTGCCGGGCATCCCGTTCGCGGTCGGGGGACCCTCGAAGAAGGTCCACGGCGTGCCGCCGGCGGACTGCTCGAGGCTCCGCGCGAAGGTGTCGTGCTCGTCCCAGTGGGTGAGCACCTCGCGCTCCAGCGCGGGGAAGTCGACCTGGGCGGGCACTTGCCGCCAGGGAGTGTTCGGGGTCGCCATTTCTGAAGTCCTTCGTCGCCGTTGCCTGCCCGACGAGGGACGGAATGCCGTGGCCGGATCGGCCGGGCACCGCGCGGTACCACCCTCCTTGGCGACTCTCAGGGTGAAACCCGGGGAGTTACCCACTTCCTTCGCGCGCCGCTGCCGGTTCTAATAGGTCGCCACGGACTGTTCTTCCGGCGGCTCCGGGGTGATGGCCCCATCACTGCCTTGCAGGTCGCGGTTGTCAGTGTACGGCGTCGTACCGGGCAACTACGAATCGTTAATGACTCGCCGATCGGGGGCGGATCCGTGAGAATGCTGCGTGATGTTCACGTAATTGTCACTGTCGGTAGCGGGTGAGACGCGGCTGTGACGCGCGGAACATCGAGTGAACTTGAAGAAGCGACTACCGTATGTCCACGGTCTGCGCGTCGGACTGGCCAGGCTCTGGAAGCTGGCCTACTGTCTGGCGACCAGTCTGCTTCAGTCTCCGACGACGAGGGGGTAGCTGCCATGGCTACGGCTCCCAGGAAGTCCGCCCCCCAACGTTCCACCGCGGCCAAGAAGAGCGCCTCGGGATCGAGTGAGTCCAGCACGACAACCCGTAAGGCACCGGCGAAGAAGAGGGTGGCCATGAAGACGAACGAGAACAGGACACCGGCGACGGCGCCGGCGAAGTCCCCGGTGCACAAGGCCGAGACCCTGGCAGTCAAGGACGGCGAGGCGCCGTGGACGGCGGCCGAGCTGGCCGAGTTGCGTGCCGAGCTCGAGGCCGATGTGGTCCACCTCCGCGACGAGATCAAGGTCGCCGAGAAGGAGATCGTCGGGCTGCTGCGCGACGGCGGGGACGGCGCCGGTAACGACCAGGCCGACGTGGGCTCCACGACGCTGGAGCGCGACCACGAGATGTCGCTGGCCAACAATGCCCGCGACATGCTGGACCAGGACGAGCGCGCCCTGTCCCGGATCGAGGACGGCACGTACGGCGTCTGCGAGTCCTGCGGCAAGGCCATCGGCAAGGGTCGGCTCCAGGCTTTCCCGCGTGCGACACTGTGCGTCTCATGCAAAGAACGCGAAGAACGTCGCTGAACGACGACGCCCCCTCGCCCCGCCGGCCCGGGGACGACGTACCGGCTTCAGAACCGGCCGACCTCGAGTCGGCCGGTTCTCCGTCGTCTTCCGAGCCTCCGGCCCGGTCCTGGAAGTGGATCGGGTTGTTCGCGGTGGCCGGGATCGTGGTGCTGGGTCTCGATCAGCTGACCAAGGCTCTCGCGCTGGCGCATCTGACGCCGGGGGAGCCGGTGAACGTGATCGGCAGCCTGCTGAAGTTCACCCTGATCCGGAACTCGGGTGCCGCGTTCAGCCTCGGCGCCGGGTACACGCCGGTGATCAGCGTGATCCAGATCGCGGTCGCGGTCGGGGTCATCTACCTGTCGCGCCGGCTCGGATCGACCGGCTGGGCGATCGCGTTCGGGCTGCTGTTCGGCGGCGCGGTCGGCAATATCACCGACCGGATCTTCCGTGAGCCCTCGCCGTTCCACGGGCATGTCGTCGACTTCCTGCAGACGCCGCACTGGGCGATCTTCAACGTCGCGGACATGGCCGTCACCTCGGCCGCCATCCTGCTGGTCATCCAGACCTTGCGGGGGATCCGCCTCGACGGGACAACGGAGCAGCGCAAGTGAGCGCCCGCACCGTCATGGTCCCGGACGGGCTGGCCGGTGAGCGGCTCGACGCGGCCCTGTCCCGCCTCTTCGGCGTCTCCCGCACCAAGGCCGCCGAGATGATCGAGTCCGGCCTGGTTCAGGTCGACGGCGTCGCGGCACTCAAGTCTGCCCGTGTCGCGGCCGGTGTGATGCTCGATGTCGAGCTTCCCGCACCGCCTTCCGAGGTGACCGTCGTACCGCAGACCGTCGACAACCTGCGGATCGTGCACGACGACGACGAGATCGTCGTGGTCGACAAGCCGGTCGGCGTCGCCGCCCACCCGTCACCGGGCTGGACCGGCCCGACCGTGATCGGTCACCTCGCCGGAGCCGGCTTCAACATCTCCACCAGCGGCGCGGCCGAGCGCAAGGGCATCGTGCACCGCCTCGACGTCGGCACGTCCGGCCTGATGGTCGTCGCCAAGACGGAGTACTCCTACACCGTCCTCAAGCGCGCCTTCAAGGAGCGGACGGTCAAGAAGATCTACCACGCGCTGGTGCAGGGTCACCCCGACCCGTTCACAGGCACCGTGGACGCTCCGATCGACCGGCACCCGAACCACGACTACAAGTTCGGGGTCATCGCCGGCGGCAAGCCCAGCGTCACGCACTACGAGACGCTCGAGGCCTTCCGCTACGCGACCTTGCTCGAGATCACCCTCGAGACCGGCCGCACGCACCAGATCCGCGTCCACATGTCCGCGATCGGTCACCCGTGCTGCGGCGACCTCACGTACGGCGCGGACCCCGTGCTCGCCGAGCGGCTCGAGTTGAAGCGTCAGTGGCTGCACGCCATGCGGCTCGGCTTCGACCACCCGGGCAGCGGTCAGTACGTCGAGTTCACCTCGCAGTACCCCGAGGACCTGGACCAGGCCCTCGACAAGCTCGCCGACTCAGACTGACATCAGTTCGTCACTGTGTTCAATTCAAAGAAGCCAGCCGGATCCTTGGCTCCATAGAGCTTGTACCAGGAGTCGAGGACCGCGGGTTCGTACACCTCGAGCTTCGCCAGGATCTCTCTGGCGAACTCGACCGGTGCCTGCGCCTTCCCGGTGATCAGCGCCCCATCCGTCACGGCCAGCTCATCGCGGTAGAACGCGGAGCCGCCGTACCCGAGGCTCTGCAGGAACTCGAGCGCGTTGCTGGTGTGCGGCCGGTTGTCCAGCAGTCCGGCCAGCGCCAGCCCGCCGGTCGCGCCACAGATCGCAGCCACCGGTACGTCGGCCTCCAGGAACTCGCGCGCCTTCGCGACGAACGGCTGGTACGCCGGAGTCGGGAAGAGGTCGTTCCCCGGCAGGATCAGCATCGCGCTCTCAGCTGGTGACAGTTCGTCGAGGGTCAGATCCGGGAGCACCCGCATCCCGCCGCTGGTCCGGATCGGGTCCGCGGTCGCGGCGACGGTGCGGACGACGTACCGGCCGGGTTCGCGCTGCCAGTCGGGCCGGTTGATGTGCGCGGTGGCGAAGCCGGCCTCCCAGTCGGCGTAGGTGTCGTAGACGGCGACATGGACGGGGATCGCGCTGTTCTCGGTCATGACAGCATGATGTCGTTATTGACAACATGCTGTCAATCCTCAATTCCTTCCCCACCCCACCGCCCCGATCGAGATGCGCCCGGATAGCGGGCGTTGCGGGCGTCGCCGGTGAGCCGATTCAGAACTGTCCGTGGGCCCGCATACTCTGTACCGGTCCCGCTCATTCACGCCCTGGGAGGTCCGCGCCGATATGGGGTCCAGCGACAGTTTTGTGCATCTCCACGTGCACACCGAGTACTCGATGCTGGATGGCGCGGCAAGGATCGACGAGTTGTTCAAAACGGCCCAGGAGATGGGCCAGCCGGCGATCGCGACCACCGACCACGGCTTCGTCTTCGGGGCCTACGAGTTCTGGAAGACCGCGAAGAAGTACGACGTCAAGCCGATCATCGGCGTCGAGGCCTACCTGACGCCGCACACGCACCGGACCGAGCGCAAGCGGGTCAAGTGGGGCGACGCGAACTCCGGCCGTGACGACGTCTCCGGCTCGGGTGCCTACACCCACATGACGCTGCTCGCGAAGAACACCTCGGGTATGCACAACCTGTTCAAGATGAGCTCGCTGGCCAGCCTCGAGGGCTATTACTTCAAGCCCCGGATGGACCGCGAGCTGCTGCAGACCTATGGCCAGGGCCTGATCGCGACCACCGGCTGCCCGTCGGGCGAGGTGCAGACGCGGCTGCGGCTCGGGCAGTACGACGAGGCCATCAAGGCCGCGTCGGAGTTCCGCGACATCTTCGGCAAGGAGAACTTCTACTGCGAGCTGATGGACCACGGTCTCGGCATCGAGCGGAACATCCAGGGCGACCTGCTGCGGCTGGCCAAGGAGCTCGGGCTGCCGCTGGTGGCCACCAATGACCTGCACTACACCAAGGCCGAGGACGCGACCTCGCACGCGGCGCTGCTGTGTGTGCAGTCCGGCTCGACGCTGTCGGACCCGAACCGGTTCAAGTTCGACGCCAACGAGTTCTACGTGAAGACCGCGGCCGAGATGCGCGAGGTCTGGAAGGACTTCCCGGAGGCGTGTGACAACACGCTGCTGATCGCCGAGCAGTGCGACGTCAGCTTCACCGAGGGGGAGGGCCGGTTCATGCCGCGCTTCCCCTGCCCGGAGGGGCACAACGAGGAGTCCTGGTTCATCGCCGAGGTCGAGACCGGGCTGCACTACCGCTACCCCGAGGGCGTCCCGGACCCGGTCCGCAAGCGGACCGACTACGAGATCGAGGTCATCACCTCCAAGGGGTACGCCGGCTACTTCCTGGTCGTCGCCGACTTCATCAACTGGGCCAAGGCCAACGGCATCCGGGTCGGTCCGGGCCGTGGTTCCGGTGCCGGGTCGATGTGCGCGTACGCGATGAAGATCACCGACCTCGACCCGCTGCTGCACGGTCTGTTCTTCGAGCGCTTCCTGAACCCGGAACGCATGTCGATGCCCGACTTCGACATCGACTTCGACGACCGCCGCCGCCCCGAGGTGATCCGCTACGTCACCGAGAAGTACGGCGACGACCGGGTCGCGATGATCGTCACCTACGGAACGATCAAGGCCAAGCAGGCGATCAAGGACGCCGGCCGGGTGCTCGACTACCCGTTCGCGATGGGCGACCGGATCACCAAGGCGATGCCGCCCGCGGTGATGGGCAAGGACGTGCCGCTGTCCGGCATCTTCGACCCCGCGCACAAGCGGTACTCCGAGGCCGGCGAGTTCCGCGGTCTCTACGAGTCCGACCAGGACGTCCGCAAGATCGTCGACACCGCTCGCGGCCTGGAGAACCTGAAGCGCCAGTGGGGTGTGCACGCGGCCGGCGTGATCATGTCCAGCGAGCCGCTGATCGAGCTGATCCCGATCATGCGCCGCGACCAGGACGGCCAGATCATCACCCAGTTCGACTACCCGAGCTGCGAGACGCTCGGCCTGGTCAAGATGGACTTCCTGGGTCTGCGCAACCTGACGATCATGGACGACGCGGTCAAGAACATCCAGGCCGCGCACGGCATCACGATCGACCTCGACGCGCTGAGCAAGTCGCTCGACGACCAGGCGACGTACGACCTGCTGGCCCGCGGTGACACGCTCGGCGTCTTCCAGTTCGACGGTGGCCCGATGCGGGCGCTGCTGCGGCTGATGAAGCCCGACAACTTCGAGGACATCTCCGCGAGTACGGCGCTCTACCGGCCGGGCCCGATGGGTGCGAACAGCCACACCAACTACGCCCTGCGCAAGAACAAGCAGCAGGAGATCAGTTATCCGCATGACTCGCTCGAGGAAGCGCTCGAGCCGGTCCTCGGTGTCACCTACGGCCTGATCGTCTATCAGGAGCAGGTGATGGAGATCGCCCAGCGCCTGGCCGGCTACTCGCTGGGCAAGGCGGACCTGCTCCGCCGGGCGATGGGTAAGAAGAAGCGCGAGGTGCTGGACGCCGAGTACGTCGGCTTCGCCGAGGGCATGAAGGCGAACGGGTACTCCGCGGAGTCGATCAAGGCGCTGTGGGACATCCTGCTCCCGTTCTCCGACTACGCCTTCAACAAGGCGCACTCCGCGGCGTACGGGCTGGTCTCGTACTGGACCGCCTACCTGAAGGCGAACTACCCCGCCGAGTACATGGCTGCCGTGCTGACGTCCGTGAAGGACGACAAGGACAAGATGGCCATCTACCTGAACGAGTGCCGCCGGATGGGCATCAAGGTGCTGCCGCCGGATGTGAACGAGTCCGACTCGAACTTCACCCCGGTCGGTACCGACGTCCGCTTCGGCCTGTCCGGGATCCGCAACGTCGGCGTCAACGTGGTGGCCGAGATCGTCGCGGCCCGCGAGGAGAAGGGCCGGTTCACCGACTTCGTCGACTTCATCGACAAGGTCTCGCTGCCGGTCTGCAACAAGCGCGTCATCGAGTCGCTGGCCAAGGCCGGTTCGTTCGACTCGATGAACCACGCCCGGCGCGCGGTGGTCGCGGTCCACGAGCAGGCCGTCGACGAGGCGATCGACCTCAAGCGCAACGAGGCACACGGCCAGTTCGACCTGTTCTCGATGGGTGACGACGACCCGGCCGGCGACGACGGCGAGCTGAACAGCCGGCTGTCGGTGCGCGTCCCCGAGATCGAGGAGTGGGACAAGGCGACCAAGCTCGCGCACGAGCGCGACATGCTCGGTCTCTACGTCTCGGACCACCCGCTGTTCGGCGTCGAGCACGTGCTCACCAACGGCACTGACTGCACGATCGGGCAGCTTTTGTCCGACGAGGACCGTCCCGACGGCACCCGCGTCACGATCGGCGGCCTGGTCACCGCTGTCCAGCGCAAGGTGAACAAGCGCGGCGACATCTACGCCATCGTCACCATCGAGGACCTCGAAGGTTCGATCGAGGTGATGATGTTCTCCTCGGCGTACCAGCTGCACGCGCACCTGCTCAGCAACGACGCCATCATCTTGATGAAGGGCCGCATCCGCCGCCGCGAGGACCGCGTCGAGCTGAGCGGCGACGAGGTCGTCGTCCCCGACCTCACCGAAGGCCCCAGCGGCCCCGTCGTCATCACCATGCCCGTCACCCGCTGCACCAAGCCGGTCGTCGACCAGCTCCGTGACGTCCTCCAGTCCCACCCTGGCATGACCGAGGTCCAGCTCCGCCTCGAAGCACGCCAGAAAACCACCGTCATGCGCATCGGCGACCGCTTCCGCGTCACCCCCACCTCCTCCCTCATGGCCGACCTGAAAGCCCTCCTAGGCCCCTCCTGCCTGGCGGGCTGACAGGGGTGACGGAGGGATGTGCGCCCGGGGCCGGACATGCAAAGGCCCCGGGGGGTTTCCCTGGCCTAAGCCGGTACACCATGAATCCCGGGGCTCTCGTGCTCGACCAGCATATCAGTGCCGACGGACGCTAGAAAAGACACACATGTGATGAACAGCGATCACCAGTCGCAGACTCAGGCTCCACGCAGGACGCCCTGGACCTTGGAAAATCTCCTCTCGGAGGCCCGTTTGGGGCCTTATCTGCACGCGTCGGAGGGTAGCCTCGCCGCCGCTCACCGGCTGTACCAATGGAACGCGCGGATCAGCTCGGCATTCCAGGAGGTCTTGCACTATGTCGAGGTCGGGCTCCGCAATGCGATGGATGGTCAGCTCGCCACCTGGGCGACGGAGTTGGGTGCAGAGCGCCCGTGGTACCGCGACCTGCGAGTACCTCTGACCCCGCCGACCCGCCGCAAAGTCGAAGTGGCGCGGAATAACGCGACCCGCGGCGGCCGGCCGGAGCTTCACGGCAAGGTGATTGCTGAATTGATGCTCGGATTCTGGTGGTCGCTCCTGGCCGACGAGTACAACCGGCGGCTGTGGCAGCCCTGCTTGCAGTACGCGTTCGACGGTCCGGTACGCCGGACCCGGATGCACTCCGAGCTGAACGAGCTGCGACGCCTGCGGAACCGGATCGCGCACCATGAGCCGATCCACAGCTGGGATCTGGCCGCGGAACATGACCGCGTACGCGATGTCGCCGGCCGTATCTCACCGCGGCTGAGCGAGCGTATCGAGGCGGTCAGCCGAGTTCCTGCTGTGCTCCTAGAACGCCCCTGCGGATCGCCAAGCTGACTTGCGTCTGCGGCTCGCCGATGGGTGGTGAATTGCTTCAACCACCTATGCGGCACACTGACGAGGTGAGTGACTCGTTGCCCCCGAGGCCGGTTTACGGACAGCCGATGCAGTATCTGGCGCCGCCGACGACGAATCCGTTCGGGACGCCGCCGGAGCCTGAGCCGGAGATGCCGTGGGCCAAGGCGATTCTGGTGACTGTGGTGGTGTTCCTGGTGGCTGGTGTCGTCGGGGGCTGGGCTTGGCAGCAGTTCTCGCCGCTGGCGCAGTACA
Source organism: Kribbella sp. NPDC058245 (assembly GCF_042882005.1). Taxonomy (NCBI): domain Bacteria; kingdom Bacillati; phylum Actinomycetota; class Actinomycetes; order Propionibacteriales; family Kribbellaceae; genus Kribbella; species Kribbella sp. NPDC058245. The sequence goes on along the minus strand of NZ_JBHVWY010000002.1, from coordinate 545,430 downwards.
CGGTGGACGAGCAAGGTGGGGCGCTGGGGGAGGAGCAGATGACCCGGGTGTTCGGGCCGGACGGCACGTTCACGGCGATCGGGTTCGTGGCTGCTTTTCTGCTGGGTGGTGCGCTGTTCTGGTGGCTGCGGAACTACGGCCCGTGGTCGGTGGCGATCGTGGGGCTGGGCGCCTGCCTGGGGTCTGGGATTTCCTGGGGTGTCGGGATGCTGCTCGGGCATGATCCGCTGACCCCGCGGTTGCAGGCCGCGAAGCCGGGTGACCTGGTGGCGGCCCCTCTGGAGCTGCATACGTGGACGCCGGCGGTGGCGTGGCTGGTGGGTGCCGCGCTGGCCGCTGCGGTGATCGCGGCCGTCACCTGGCGGGCCGAACCGGTTGCAACCGGTTCGAAACCTGTTGCGTCAGAGGGCATGCCCCCGGTGCACTAGGGTGTCCTGGTCCGGTGGGTGAGGCCATCGGTCCGTACGAGGGGGAAGTTGATGTCTGACCAGAACACTCCGCCCGGCCCGCAGTTCCCGGGTCAGGGTGGTCCGCAGTACCCAGGTGCCGGGGGGCCGCAGCAGCCGCCGCAGTTCCAGCCGCAGCAGCAGCCGTATCCGCCGCAGCAGCAGGCGCCGTACCAGCAGCCGAACGCTCCCTATGAGCAGGTGCAGGTTGGTGGCGGGTGGCAGCAGGAGCCGCCGAAGAAGCAGCGTGGCAAGCTGATTCCGATCATCGCGGCCCTGGCCATGGTGATCGTCGTCGCCGGCGGCGGAATCTTTGCCTACGGCAAGCTCAACGGCGGCAAGCAGCCGGACGCAGTCCTGCCCGGTACGGCGATCGGCTACCTGCGCGTGGATCTGAACCCGTCGGCCGGCCAGAAGCTGGCCGCGCTGCGGTTCCTGATGAAGTTCCCGTCCGCCAAGGACAAGCTGAAGCTGACCGGCGACAAGGACGACCTGCGCCAGAAGATCTTCGAGGCGATCAAGTCGAACGACGACTCCGGCGACCTCAAGGACGTCGACTACGCCAAGGACGTCAAGCCCTGGATGGGTGACCGGATCGGCCTCGCCGTCCTGCCGGCCCCGGAGGGCAAGAAGGAGCCTGGCGTCGTCTTCGCCATCGAGTCGAAGGACGACGAGGCTGCCGCCAAGGCGCTCGACAAGGGCAGCAAGCCGGACGAGAAGGCCGGCCGCGCGTTCAGCGACGGCTACCTGCTGGTCGGCGAGACCCAGGCCGAGGTCGACTCCGCCGTCGCGGCCGCGAAGAACGGCGTACTGGCGGACAACGAGAAGTACAAGGCCGACCTGGCCAAGCTCGGCGAGCCCGGCTTCGCAACCCTGTGGGCGGATTTCGCGGGCGTGGCCAAGCTGGTCGGCGACAAGGCCCCGGTCAAGGCGAACCCGGTCGGTAACGGGAGCGTCGCCGCGGCGCTGCGGTTCGACGCGCAGTACGTCGAGTTGAAGGGCATCGCGCGGTCCGACCAGGAGCTCGTGGCGAAGGCGTCCGACGCCAGCGAGCTGGTCACCAAGCTGCCCGGTACGACGGCGGCCGCGGTCAGCGTCTCGGGGGTCGACTCGTCGATCGACGCGCTCTGGAAGAACCTCGAGAAGGGCGAGATCGGCGATCTCGTGCAGGGCTTCTCGGAGCAGACCGGCCTGAAGCTGCCGGACGATCTCAAGAGCCTGCTCGGCAAGAACCTGTCGGTCGTCGTCGACAAGGACGCCTCGGCGGGTCCGAAGATCGCCGCCCGGTTCGAGACCGACCCGGCGAAGGCCGAGCCGGTGGTCCAGAAGTTGACCACGCTGCTGCAGCAGCAGTCGCCGGTCCAGGTCCCGATCGAGACCGCCAAGGACGGTGACACCCTGGTCGTCTCGACGGACAAGGACTACGCCGCCAAGGTGCTCGAGAACGGCGACCTCGGTGACTCGGAGAACTTCAAGGTGGCTCTCCCGGACGTGAAGGGTGCGACGGGCATCGTCTACGTCGACTTCGACAACGCGAACGGTGTCCTCGAAGCGATCGGCGAGAAGACCAGCGCCGACGTCAAGGCCATCCGCTCGGCCGGCCTGGTCGCCCGCAACACCGGCAACTTCGAGGGTGAGTTCACCCTCCGGGTCGTCGCGAAGTAGTTCGCCCGAAGAAGGCCCGGACGGCAGCACCACAACCGTCCGGGTCTTTTCGATGCATCCAGTGCCCGGTGTCGTCCAGCACCACCAGCTCGGCACCGCGCAGACGCCGTACCATCTCGGTGGCGAGCTCCGGCCCGAGCAGGAAGCTGTTGCTTGCCCGTAGCAACAACAACGGGCAGCCAACCGCCTCCCAGTCGGTCCACCACACTCCGCGGCAGCCGTCCTGGACCTGCATCATCGTGTCCAGGTCGAAGAGCAGCTCGCCGTCGACGACACTTTCGAGGAAGTACTCCTGCGCCGGAGTGGTGGCGAAGAACTCGGCAGCCTCCGCCGGAGTCGCGAAGCGGCGCGGCCAGCCCGTCACATCGAGCACCGGCTCCGGCACCGCGGTCTCGTCGGTGACGGCGCCCACGTCCTCGACGACCACGGCCTGCACCAGCTCAGGCCGCCGGGCAGCGAGCTGGTACGCCGTGACTCCGCCGAGTGAATGCCCGTACAGCAGCACGGGTGCGAGGCCGAGCGTCTCGACGAACTGGGCCGCGTCCGCCACGAACGCCTCCCGGTTGAAGTCGCCACCGGCTGTGGTGAGGCCGTGGCCGCGGAGGTCGGGCGCGATCATCCGGTAGTCCGGCAGCAGCCGCTCCGCGAGCGCGGCGAAGGTCCGGCCGCGGCCGAAGGTGCCGTGGAGGGCTAGGACTGGGAGCCCGCGGCCGCCGGCGTCCTCGTAGTGGAATCGGCCGTGGGGGAGGTCGACGGTAGGCATTGCTTCCTTCCGAGGATTGCAGGCAGGACGATGATGACGGCTGCCACCGTCATGCTGACCCGGAACCCGAGGGGAGCCAGTACGGCGGGAGCCGCCGCGCTGCCGAGTTGCCGGATCGCGTTGAGCAGGCCGGCGCCGAACCCGCTGTGCGTGGGCGGCAGGCCGTTCAGCATCAGCGTCGTGGTGGTCGGAGCGATCAGCCCACCGCCGACACCGGCCGGGAGCAGCCAGAGCGCGAGCTGCCACACGGGCGCCACGCGGTCGGCGAAGACCAGGCCGGCGAAGCCGGTCACCATCAGGAACTGACCGAGCAGCAACGTCCGGCGGACACCGATGCGGGCAGTCAGCCGGCCGGTCAGCAGGTTCGCCGGAACGATGAGCAGGGTCATCGGGATGAACACCAGCCCGCTCACCCACGCGGACTGGCCGCGGCTCTGCTGCAGGTACAGCGTCACCACGAAGATCATGCCGTACGTCGCGAAGTTCAGCGCGAACCCGGTCACCGAGCTGAGCACGACCGCCGGTTTGGTGACCAGCCCCCGGTACGACGACGTCCGCCGTACCGGGGACTGCCGAGGTGCGGCGGGGACCCGCAGTGCCACCACGAGCGCCAGCGCGGTCGGCGGAACAGTGAGCCAGAACGTGCCCTGCCAACCGATCGCCGACGTGATCGCGCCACCGAGCGGCGAGCCGATGACGAGCGCGATCGCGCCGGCTGCACTCCAGCGGCCGACGGCGCGAGCACGTTCCGGCGCTTCGGGGTACGCCGCATTGAGCATCGACAGGCCGGACGGCAGGATGACCGCGGCGGCGATGCCTTGGACAGCACGCGCCGCGAGCAGGACCGTGAGGTTCAGGGCGAGCGCGCAGACCACGGAGGTCGCCGCGAACAAGGCGAGACCGGCCACGAACGCCCGCCGCGCACCGATCCGATCGGCCCACGCTCCGGCCGGAAGCAGGAAGAGCGCGAAGACCAGCGAGTAGCCGGTGAGAATCCAGGCCAGACCGGCCTGCGCGTTGAGGTCGCGGCCGATGACCGGTAGCGCGGTGGTGACCGTTGAGGCATTGAGCGTGATCAGGAAGAAGGACAACGCAGCGGCAGTAGTAGCGGATCGTTGAATGGGCACAACTACTACCGTGGACCCTGCTACGGACGGACAAAAGGTTGCTGGGTGGACCTGACAGGGACACCCGGGGTTGGAGGGCAGGGTGCGATCGGGACGGCAGCGGGAGCTGGGCGAGTTCCTGCGGGAGCGCCGCGGCCGCCTGACGCCGCCGGTCGCCGACGAGCCACGCCGTACGCCGGGACTGCGGCGGACCGAGCTTGCCGACCTGGCCGGGGTGAGCGTCGGCTACTACACGCGGCTGGAGCAGGGCCGCGCCCCACACCCGTCGGACAGCGTGCTCGACGCCCTGATCCGCGCGCTTGGGCTGACCGACGACGAGGCGACCCACCTCCGAGCGCTGGCTGCCGACGACCGGGGCGGTGGGGTGGGGAAGGAATCAAGCACTGCGTCGGCGGTCGTGGTGGAGCCAGTGTCCGAGTCAGCGCTTCGCACGATGAACTTCCTGGTCGTGCCCACGGCAGCTGTCGTGCTCGGGCGGATCGGTGAGGTGCTGGCCTGGAACGATGCGGCCGACTTCCTCTTTCCCGGCCGCTTCCCGAAGCCGGGGGAGCAGGTGGAGCGGCAACTGCACAACGCGCGCTACGCCTTCAGCCCGGCGGCTCGCGAGCTCTACCTGGGCTGGGACGAGGTGGCGGATGACGTCGTCGCCCACCTCCGCGCGGCGGCCGGGCACCTCGTTGATGATCCGGAGTACGGCGTACTGGTCGAGGAACTGCTCGCGATTCCGGAGTTCGCCGAGCGGTGGCCGCGGCGCGACGTCAAACGGCACGTATCGGGGGAGCGGCGTCTCAATCACCCGGTGCTCGGCGAACTGACCGTCCGGCACGAGGTCCTCGCCGTACTCGACGCGCCTGATCAGTACCTCGTGCTGTACGGGCTCGAAAATCCTTTGCCGGCCGATGTCGAAATCTCCGGCGCGGTCTCTACCTCTGGGTGAAAGCACCTTCCGACAGAGGAGAAACCATGAACCACTTCACGAGCGTCCGCACCGTCGGTATCCCCGTGACCGACCAGGACCGCGCGCTGGAGTTCTACACCGAGACCCTCGGCTTCACGCTGGTCTCGGACGCACCCCTACCGCAGCTCGGCGGCCGCTGGATCGTCGTCGCCGCGCCCAACGGCGGCGCCAGCCTCGCTCTGACTCCCGGCGCTGGCCCGGTGGACACCGGAATCCGCCTGGCCACCCCGGATGCCGCGGCCGCGCATCAGCACCTCAACGACGAGCAGGTGAACACCAGCGAGCTGCTGGCCTGGCCGGGCGTCCCGCCGATGTTCACCTTCCAGGACCCCGACGGGAACACCCTGTACGTCGGTCAGGACTGAAGATGCCTAACGTCCGAAGACACGCCGACCAGGTGCGCGTGTCTCTCGGACGTTGGCGTCAGACGAGCACATTGCCGCCGCCGACGGTGACGATCGAGCCGGTGGCGTAGTGCTGGTTCATCAGGAAGACGTAGGCCTCGGCGATGTCCTCGGGCTCGCCGATCCGGCCGACCGGGAGGGACTCGGCGGCGGCGTCGTAGTCGAAACCGTCGGGCCACAAGGGGGTTCGGACGACGCCGGGCTTGACGGCGTTGACGCGGATCGGCGCGAGCTCGACGGCGAGCGCGCGGGCCAGAGAGTCGGCGGCGCCGCAGATGCTGGCCGCGATGGACCAACCCGGTCCGGGGCGTTCGGCCGCCGTACCGCTGGTCAGGACGATGGAGCCGCCGGGGCGGATCTTGCCGACAGCTGCGTGCACGGCTTGCAGGGCTCCGAAGTAGCGGAGTTCGAAGGCCTGTTTGGCGCGGGCGAGATCCATCGACCGGACCTCGAGCAGGCTAAGGGCTTCACCGGCGGTGTAGACGAGGTGATCGAAGGGGTCGAGTCCGCCGAAGAACGCTTCGACGGCTTCGGGGTTGGTCAGGTCAACCGCCGTACCGGAGGCGGTCGGCGGCAGCTCCTTCAGCGCTCGCTCGACCGAGGAAGGGTTGCTGGAGGCAACGATCACGGTGGCGCCGTGCTCGGCGGCCAGGCGGGCGGTGGCCAGCCCGATGCCCGACGTACCGCCGAGGAGGACGACGCGCTGGTCTTGCAGGGTCATGATGAGGTGCCTTTCGTGGTGGGGGTTCCCTGCCACGATGCGCCCGCGGGGTGGTCGCGGTCCAAGACCTGTTCGGGCGTCTGTCATACCCTGAGGGTATGAGCGACGTCGATCTGCGGAAGCTGCGGTACTTCGTCGCGGTCGCCGAGGAGCTGCATTTCGGCCGCGCGGCCGAGTGCCTGCACATCGCGCAGCCGGTGCTGTCCCGGCAGATCCGCGCGCTCGAGCACGAGCTGGGCGCGCAACTGTTCGCCCGCACCAAACGCTCGACCGAGCTGACCGCGGCCGGTCGCCAGCTCCTCGACGACGCCCGTCCGCTCCTCAGTTCGGCCGAGGCGCTCCGCCGCCGCGTCGCCCAGACCGCCCGCGGCCCGAAGATCTTCACCATCGGCTTCATGCCCGGCATCACCCTCACCCCGGCCGTGCGCGCCTTCGAAGCACTCCGCCCCGACCTCACCGTCGAGATGGTCCGAACCACGAGCTTCGATCAGGTCCAGGTCCTGTACGACGGCCGCGCCGACGTGAGCGTGGTCCGCCTCCCGATCGACCAGCGTGGGCTGAGCATCCGCCCCCTGTTCGAGGAACCTCGCCTGGCCATGCTCCCCGCCGACCACCGCCTGGCCGGCAAGGCCTCGATCGACATCACCGACCTGGCCGGCGAACACCTCCTCCAGCACCCCGACCAGGTCCCCGAGTGGCGCGATCTCGCCCTCGAACTGCGCTCCGGCGGGCGCCGCCCGGTCCCCGACTTCAACAGTGTCGAGGAGAAACTCGAACACGTCGCCAGCGGCCGAGGTATCTCGATCCTCCCCCTCTCGGTCGCCGCCTACTACGCGCGCTCCGACGTCAGCGCCGTACCAGTGACCAGCCTCGCCCCCAACAAGGTGTCCCTCGCCTGGCTCGCCTCCCGCCGCACCCGAGCCCTCCAAGACTTCGCTGCCCTAGTGGGCACAGTCGACTGGACCATGACCCGCTGAGTGCGATCATCGAACGATGAGGCTCTGCGGGCTGGTCGCCATCCTGCTGGTGGCAGTGACCGGTTGCACCAACGCTCCCGACCGGGCAGCTGTCCTGCAGGCCGCGCTCGACAAGATCGTCGCCGACCAGGCTCTCGAGTCGGGTGCCCGCGGAGTCACCGCCAGCGTGATCACCGACCAGTGGACCTGGTCCGGCGCTGCCGGAAAGGACGCCGTCGGTACGCCGCTCCAGCCGACGACCGCGATGGGCGTCGCCAGCATCACCAAGACCTTCGTGGCCGCCGAGGTGATGCTGCTGGTCAAGGCCGGCAAGGTCGACCTCGATGCGCCGATCTCGACGTACGTGAAGAACAAGCTGACCGCGAACGGTGCCACCGTCCGCCAGCATCTGTCGATGACGTCCGGCGTCCCGGACTACCTCGGCGACGACTACGCCCGACTCGACACGGTGATCAAGGCGGCGCCCACCAAACACTGGACCCCGGAACAGGCGCTCGGCTATGCCACCGCTCCGGTCGGCCCACCGGGCACCTTCAACTACAGCAACCCCAGCTACGTCCTGCTCGGACTTCTCATCGAGAACGTCACCGGCCAACCGCTCGCCACGGTCCTCCGTCGCGACCTAGCCGCCCCGGCCGGCCTGCAACACGCAGCCTTCCAAGACGCCGAGAAGCCCCAACCCCCAGCTGCCCAGGACATCAATCCCGTCTGCGGCCCACCCGACGGCTACCTTCCCTGCCGAGCCATTGCCAGCCTCTCCGCCGCGAACGCAGGCTTGGCCGCCGACGCTCCGACCATCGCGCGCTGGGGCGCACAGTTGTACTTCGGCCACGTACTCCCACCGGGCCTGGTCGCCCAAATGATTGCCGGTGACGGTCGGTACGGCCTCGGCACGATGCTCTTCTCTCGCCAGTTCCCACCTGGTCTGTCCTACGGCCACCGTGGCGAATCGTCCGACCACAACAGCCTGCTGCTGGTCTTCCCGGACCGGCACCTCGTCGTCGCTCTCCTCCTTGCCGAAGGCAACAAACGCGTCGACGACACGATGGCGAATTTCCTGACGGCACTGCAGCCGCTGCTCACCTGACGACTCGATAGCGGATGTGCGTGGCTGCGGGCGTGTCGATGACCCGGGCGACCTCGAGCTCGATGCGGTGGGGGAGGACGTCGAAGAGGCGGCGGCCTTCGCCAAGCAGGACTGGGATCTGATCGACCTGAAGCTCGTCGAGGACCCCAGCCTCCAATGCTGCGCGGGCCGCGGACGCGCCGTGAACCAGGACGTCGCGGTCACCGGCGGCGGCTTTGGCGGCGGCCATTCCTTCGGCCACGTCGGTCACGAAATGGACCTGGGGGAAGCGCGGATCGGGCGCGCGACGAGTGAGGACGAACAGCGGTACGCCGTGATGCGTCCCGCCGTAGTAGTCGACCTGCTCGGCGGTACGACGGCCAACGAAGACGGCACCACTGGAGTGGACCTCGTCCCAGATCTCGCCCGCCGGCCCGATCGGACGGCCGAAGCTGCCGTCGGCCTGCTGGTACCAGTCGTGCAGACGCATGAACTCGTCCCCACCGGGATTCCCGGGAACATCGTTGGGGCCGGCGATGAACCCGTCGAGCGACATCGACATCAACAGCACTGAGTTGGACATCTGGGTGCTCCTTCCCGAGCATTCGACTACTCGTCGAACAGGAGCACGCCGAATCGACATCTACTCCTCGGCGAGGGCTTCCAGGACTCCTTCGCCGTACTTGGCGAGTTTGTTCTCGCCGATGCCGCTGATGGTGCCGAGGGCGGACAGGCTGGTCGGCAGGTCGATGGCGATCTGGCGGAGGGTGGCGTCGTGGAAGATGACGTAGGCGGGGACGCCCTGCTCTTTCGCGACGGCGGCGCGCCAGGTACGGAGGCGCTCGAAGACGGGGACCAGTTCGGCGGGGAGGTCGGCGGCGGGCGACTTCTTGCCGCCGCTGGAGCGGGACTTGGACTTGGTGCGCTCGGGTTCGCGGCGCATCATCACGTCGCGGCGGCGGCCGAGGACCTCGGCGCTGTCGTCGGTGAGGACGAGGGTGCCGTAGTCGCCTTCGACGGTGAGCAGGCGCAGGGCGAGGAGTTGGCGGATGACGCCGCGCCACTCGGTGTCCTTGAGTTCGGTGCCGATGCCGAAGACCGATAGTTGTTCGTGGCGGAACTGTTTGACCTTCTCGGTCTCCTTGCCGAGCAGGATGTCGATCACCTGACCGGCGCCGAACTTCTGGCCGCGCTCGTGCTGCAGGCGGTAGACCGTCGAGAGCAGCTTCTGCGCGGGGATCGTGCCGTCCCAGGACTCCGGCGGCGTCAGGCAGGTGTCGCAGTTGTTGCAGGAGTCGCCGTGCTGACCGAAGTACGCGAGTAGCTGGGAACGACGGCACTGCACGGTCTCGCACAACGCGAGCATCGCGTCGAGGTGCGCGCTCAGCCGGCGCCGGTGCGCGAGATCGCCTTCGGAGGTGTCGATCATCTTGCGTTGCTGGACGACGTCCTGCAGGCCGTAGGCGAGCCAGGCGGTCGACGGGAGTCCGTCACGACCGGCGCGACCGGTCTCCTGGTAGTAGCCCTCGACGGACTTCGGCAGATCGAGGTGGGCGACGAACCGGACATCCGGCTTGTCGATCCCCATCCCGAACGCGATCGTCGCGACCACCACCAGACCGTCCTCGCGCAGGAAGCGGGATTGGTTCCTGGAGCGGACCCGGCTGTCGAGACCCGCGTGGTACGGGACGGCCTCGATCCCGTTCTGGGTCAGGAAGGCCGCGGTCTTCTCGACGCTGTTGCGGGACAGGCAGTAGACGATGCCCGCGTCACCGGCGTGCTCGGTGCGCAGCAGGTCGAGCAGTTGCCGCTGTGGGTTGTCCTTCGGCACGATCCGGTACTGGATGTTCGGCCGGTCGAAGCTCGCGACGAAGTGCTTGGCGTCCGTCAGGTTCAGCCGGGTCGCGATCTCCTGGTGGGTCGCCTCGGTCGCCGTCGCGGTCAAAGCGATCCGCGGTACGTCGGGCCAGCGCTCGTGCAGCTCCGACAGCATCAGGTAGTCGGGCCGGAAGTCGTGGCCCCACTGCGACACACAGTGCGCCTCGTCGATCGCGAACAGCGCGATCTTGCCCTGGTCGAGCAGCCGCACGGTTGCCTCGACGCGCAACCGCTCGGGCGCGAGGTAGAGCAGATCCAGCTCACCGGCCAGGAACGCCTGCTCGACCTCACGCCGCTGCTCGTAGTCCTGCGTGGAGTTCAGGAATCCCGCCCGGACGCCGAGCGCTGTCAGCGCGTCGACCTGGTCCTGCATCAGCGCGATCAGCGGCGAGATCACCACGCCGACGCCGGACCGCACCAGGGAGGGAATCTGGTAGCACAGTGACTTGCCGCCACCGGTCGGCATCAGCACGAGCGCGTCGCCGCCGCCGATCACGGTGTCGATGATGTCGCCCTGCTCGCCGCGGAAAGCGTCGTACCCGAAGACACGGCGCAGGACATCAAGAGCTTCGCTCGGCAGAGAGTCAGGTGAATCCGTCACCCCGCGATTCTAGGCAGCTCTCCGAGCCCGAATCGCCGAAAAACCTTTACTCGCCCGCATAAGTTCCGATACTCCACAGATTCCCCTCCGGATCCCGGACGGTGAAGCCCCGGGATCCGTAGTCACTGTCCTGCAGACCCCGTACGACGATCGCTCCGGCGCCGATCGCTCGTCCGATCAACGCGTCGGGGTCGTCGTGGACGAGATACACCGACTGAGCCTGGTCCGCGAGCAGCGTGAACTCGTTCGGCTCGGACTGCGCGTCGGTCGAGCTCACCATCACGCCGCCACCCGCCGGCCAGGTCAGCTCGGCATGCGCGACCGAACCCTCGGCCGCGCCCGGGTACGACGCGACCAGCTCGAAGCCCAGGCCGTCGGTGAGGAACTGCAGTGCCGCTTGGCCGTTCAGGTACACCAGTGTCGGCCAGACGCCGACTGTCTTCGTCAGAGATGTCATACGCCTGACTCTGCGCTCACCAGGCCCGTCTGGTCTTGAACGTTTGGGAGCTCCTCGGCGATCCACTGCCGCGGCGAGCACCCGGCGATCGCCTGCCACTCCCGGGTCAGGTGCGCCTGATCGGCGTACCCGAGGTCGGCGGCCAGGTCCGCGAGCCGCACCGTCGGCTGTCGCCGCACCCGCTGGACCGCCTGCTCGAAACGCAGCACCCGCGCCGCCACCTTTGGCGCCAGCCCGAACTCTGTGGTGAACCGATCCGTCAGGTGCCGCCGACTCCACCCGACCTCAGCGGCCAGCTCCTGAACCCTCACCGCACCATGCGACGACCGCAACCGCCGCCAAACCCAATCCACCTCATCCCGTACGGCGGACGCCGGGGAGGCGGCCCATCGCCGCAGCAACGCGGATTCCAGCAGCTCGAACCGCGACTCCCAGCTGCTGGCCTCCCGCAACTGCTCCACCAACACGTGTGCCGACGGACCGATGAACTCGTCGAGCTCGATCACACGCCAAGCGATCTCACCCGGCGGCAGCCCGAGCAGCGCGCGAGACCCAGCCGGCGTGAGCGCGAGCTGCACGCCGGCCCGGCTCGGCGACCCACCGACATGCACCGCCCGCGAATGCAGCCCGCCGACTCCCGCGTCGTACTTCCCGGGAGGCTGACCCGGCCAGGTGATCCCGAGCGGTTCGTCCATCGTGATCACGAGTGTCAGGTACTGCGACGGCAGACCGCGATGCAGCGCCGGCGGCTCGCCGTCGTACGCGTAACCGCTCAGATCACCGACAAACGGGCGCAAGGCAGGGTGCACCACACGATGAACATGCGTGAACCCTCCCATGCCACCAATGTAGTGCCCCGCGTCAGAAGTTCTTTGGCGCTTGCGACGCCCAGGCACGCACCTCGCGGCACCGGAGGAACAGCCACGATGGAAAAGCATCGAGGCCGCTCCTCCGGCACCCCGATGCACGCACCTGGACGCCGCAATCACTCAAACAACTTCTAACGCGGGGCACTAGATCGGCCTACGGACAAGAACCATGCGGCCGAAGTCGGTCTGCGCCACTCGGACCAGTTCGAAGCCGACCGCGACGGCCTCGTCGGCTAGGTCCTCGGCGGTCGGCCCGAACGGGACGCCCCAGCCCTGAGCGACCAGCTTGCGCAGCGTGTACGACGGGCGTCCGGCGTCGTCCGGCGTCGGCTCCATCTCCTGCACGAAGAGAATCCCGCCGGGCCGGAGCGCGCGCAGGATCATTTCGAGCGTGGCCTGACGGGTCGGCGCCGGGAAGAACGGCTGGGCCCAGAAGGCGGCTCCGAACGCGTCCTTCTCGTCGAAGTCGCGCGCGTCCATCACCTTGAGGTCGACCCGATCGCCGACGCCGAGTGCGTCGATGCGGCGCTGAGTCTCCGCAGCCACGGTCGGGATCAGCTCGATCGCCGTACCGCGCAGATCGGGGAACATCCCGGCCAGCGTCGTCGTCGCCCCCGCGACACCACAGCCGACGTCCAGGAAGCGGTCGGTGTGGATCAGCTCCGGCAGTTCGGGGATCTGGGGGAGGAACAGCTTGTTGTACAGCGCCTCGGTGACCGGGCTGGCCTTGCCGCCGGTGGCCCGCGCGGTGACCAGCGCATCCGCCTCGGACAGCGGCAGCGGGCCCGGGTCCTCGGCGGCCGCCCGGACCGTCCGGGTCAGCAGCTCCGCCTGGTCGAGTACGTCGTCCAGACCGACGTAGGCGTCGTCAGCCGTCAGCGCCGCGAACGAGTCGGTTAGCCGAACTGTCTCGCCAGACGTCACGACACCATGCGCCTCGAGCACGGTCACGAGGTCGGCAACGCGCTCCGGCGGCAGACCCGAGAACGCGGTCAGCGCGTCGAGCGTGCGCGGTTCGGTCAGGTACGTCGTCCAGCCCTTGTCCCGCAGCGCTGTCACGAGGGACAGGATCTGTGCGCCGTCGACCCAGGCCTTGACCGCGGTCCGGGCCTCAGCGGCGAGACCGAAGCGTGCGAGTTGATCGTCTTGGTTGCTCACACAGACAGGATGCTGCAGCGACTCTGGAGTTCACTGGATTGGCAGTGACCTGAGTCACGCCGGGACGGCCTGCGCACTCCGGCGCGGGTGGAAGAGGTGCAGGCTGCTCGTCCGGCCTGCCTGCAGATGCTGGATCCAGACCACGGCAGGCGGGCAGTGGAACGGGTCCTCGGGTGGGCTGGTCAGGTCGATCTCGCACACAGCGACGTCTCGGCTGGAGAGGACGTTCGTCACCCGGCCGCGGACGCCGTCTTCAATGTCCTGGTACATCGCGCGGAGGAAGGACGTCGTGTCGCCGCCACCGCCGGACCAGCTGTACTTGGCATCCGGACGCCAGTACGCCGCCAGTACGTCGTTCAGCGTGCCGCGCGCGGCCCCGTCCAGCACCTCCTCGACCTCGCGTCGTCGTACGGCGGTCTGGGCGGCCACGTCGCCGTACGGGTCGTCGGCGGTCGCCAGCAGACGGGCGCTCAGCTGACCGCGAGCCTTTGCGAGCCGACTGCGCACCGTGCCAACTGGGACGCCGCAAGCAGTAGCGATGTCCTCGTACGTCGTGACGCCGCTGAAATGCCGCAGCATCATCACCAACCGCAGGGGCGGCGAGAGGTCTTCCAGTGCACGCCATACCCAGTCCCGGTTCGCGTGCTGCTCCAGCAGTACGGCGGGATCCGGCTCGGTGGACGGCAGAGCGTCGTACAGGTGGTCGTCGAGGGGGAGCGCGCGCCGGGTGCGCAGTTGCGTGCGGCAAGCATTCCGGACGACCTGCCGGAGCCACGGCCCGATCGCGGCCGGATCCCGGACATCGCCGATCCGGGCGAGCGCGGTGGTCGTTGCGTCCTGTACGGCGTCCTCCGCGTCCGGGCCGGCGCCCAGGACCGAGACCGCCACCGCGGTCATCCCGGGACGATGCCGGGTGAGCAGGGTGCCGAGGGCACCGATCGCACCGGACTGTGCGGCCCGCACCAGCTCGGAGTCGTCCATGTCCACCACGATACGTAGGCCCGGGAATCCGTCATACGGGACCGCCGTTTCGGCATTCGGGACGCGAGTGGCACCATGGACGGAGCCGTTCGCAGCTCGAGTTCTGGAGATTGACGTGCCTGATCTGAGGTCCCGTACCGTCACCCACGGCCGCAACATGGCGGGCGCCCGCGCCCTCATGATGGCCTCCGGCGTCGATCGGGGAGACTTCGGCAAACCGATCGTCGCGGTGGCGAACAGCTTCACCGAGTTCGTCCCCGGGCACACCCACCTCGCCCCGGTCGGCCGGATCGTGTCCGAGGCGATCAAGCAGGCCGGCGGGATCGCGCGCGAGTTCAACACGATCGCCGTCGACGACGGGATCGCGATGGGCCACGGCGGCATGCTCTACAGCCTGCCCTCGCGCGACCTGATCGCGGACTCGGTCGAGTACATGGTCGAGGCGCACTGCGCGGACGCGCTGGTCTGCATCTCGAACTGCGACAAGATCACCCCGGGCATGCTGATGGCCGCGCTCCGGCTGAACATCCCGACCGTGTTCGTCTCCGGTGGCCCGATGGAGGCCGGCCGGGCCACGCTGGTCGACGGGACCGTGCGCAAGCTGGACCTGATCGACGCGATGTCCGAGGCCGTCAACGAGAACGTCTCCGACGAGGACATCCAGCGGATCGAGGAGAACGCCTGCCCGACCTGCGGTTCGTGCTCGGGCATGTTCACCGCGAACTCGATGAACTGCCTGACCGAGGCGATCGGCCTGTCGCTGCCCGGCAACGGCTCGGTGCTGGCCACGCACACCGCCCGCAAGGCGCTGTACGAGAACGCCGGCCGGACGGTCGTCGAGATCACCAAGCGGTACTACGACACCGACGACGACACGGTGCTGCCGCGGACCGTCGCGTCGCGGGCCGCGTTCGAGAACGCGATGGCGCTCGACATCGCGATGGGCGGTTCGACGAACACGATCCTGCACCTGCTCGCCGCGGCCCAGGAAGCCGAGGTCGACTTCGACCTGGACGACATCAACGCCGTCTCGCGCCGCGTGCCCTGCTTGGCGAAGGTCGCGCCGAACGTCGCTCCCGGCGGCACGTACTACATGGAGGATGTGCACCGCGCCGGCGGCATCCCCGCGATCCTGGGCGAGCTGTACCGGGCCGGCCTGCTGAACGAGGACATCCACACCGTGCACAGCGCATCGATCGGTGACTGGCTGAAGAACTGGGATGTGCGCAGCGGTTCGCCATCCGCCGAGGCGGTCGAGCTGTGGCACGCAGCGCCCGGCTGCAAGCGGTCCGCGACGGCGTTCTCGCAGTCGGAGCGTTGGGAGACGCTGGACACCGACGCTGCCGGTGGGTGCATCCGCGACTTCGAGCACGCCTACTCTGCCGATGGCGGGCTGGCGGTGCTCAAGGGCAACCTGGCCGTCGACGGCTGCGTCGTGAAGACGGCCGGCGTGGACGAGTCGATCTGGACGTTCCAGGGTCCTGCGGTGGTGTGTGAGTCGCAGGAGGAAGCGGTCGAGAAGATCCTGGCCAAGAAGGTGCAGCCGGGTGACGTCGTGGTGATCCGCTACGAGGGTCCGAAGGGCGGGCCGGGGATGCAGGAGATGCTGTACCCGACCTCCTTCCTGAAGGGCCGCGGCCTGGGTAAGGTCTGCGCCCTCGTCACCGACGGCCGGTTCTCCGGCGGTACGTCGGGTCTGTCCATCGGGCACGCATCACCGGAGGCCGCCTCGGGTGGCACGATCGCGCTCGTCCAGGACGGCGACCAGATCCGCATCGACATCCCGAACCGCTCGATCGAGCTGCTGGTCGACGACGCCGAGCTGGAGGTCCGCCGTACAGGATTGAACGGCGTCTACGCCCCCAAGGCCCGCGAGCGCAAGGTCTCCCAAGCACTGCGCGCGTACGCCGCGATGGCGACCAGCGCGGACAAGGGCGCCGTACGGGACGTCTCGAAGCTGGGTTAGACCAGCCGGGCCAGTGCCGCTTCCGACGAGCTGCCGGGAGCGGCCTGGTAGACGATGATCACCTGGTCCTCGGAGCCGCCGACCGTCAGAGCCTGACGCCGTACGGCGAGGTCACCGACGACCGGATGCGCGAAGCGCTTGAGCTCGTCACGGGACGGCCTCGCGTCGTGTTGCGCCCACAGGGCGCGGAAGTCGGCGTCCGTCTCCAGATCGGCGATGAGCTGGGCGGTTCTCGCGTCGCGCGGATCCGCCTCGGCGCGCAGGGCGGCTGCGGTCTGGGCGGCGATCAGCGGCCAGTCCGGGAACAGGTCTCGGGTTGTCGGGTCGAGAAACATGTCGCGAGCCAGGTTGTGCCCGGGCTCGTACATCGGTGCGAGCGCGCGAGCCCATTTGTTGGCAGCCAGTACGTCGAAGCGCCGGTTCCGCACGTATGCCGGAGTGTGCGACCACATGTCGAGCAGTTGGTGGACGTCCTCGGAGACTGCGGTCTCGGGCCGCCGCTCGGGGTCCGGGTTCGCGAGTGAGTACAGGTACGTCGAGGTGTCGGCGTCCAGCTCCAAGGCGCGCGCGAGCGACCGCAGCACCTGCGGCGACGGATTCTGATCGACGCCTTGTTCCAGGCGGGTCAGATAGGGCTCGCTGATCCCTGCCAACCGGGCCAACTCGTCGCGGCGGAGCCCCGCGACCCGGCGCCTGGTCGACGTGGGGAGATCGGCGCGAGCGGCCGGGACCCGGGCCCGCCGGGCCTTCAGGAACTCTCCCAGCACGTTCTCGGCGGCCACCTTCGAAGGGTAACCCTGGCGGGGTGCTGGTTGCCTCACGGCCAAAGTCAGAGGGTCGAGACATGACAAAGACCTGGTTCATCACCGGCGCGTCCCGCGGCTTCGGCCGGATCTGGGCGAGCGCCGCCCTGTCCCGCGGCGACCGCGTCGCCGCCACGGCTCGCACCGTCGAGTCCTTGAAACCGCTCGTCGACCAGTACGGCGAACGCGTGCTGCCGATCCGCCTCGACGTCACCGATCGGGGTGGCGTGGCAATCGCCGTACAGGAGGCGGTTGCTGCTTTTGGCCGGCTGGACGTAGTCGTGAACAATGCGGGGTACGGCCTGTTCGGGATGGTCGAGGAGATCAGTGAGGAGCAGGCTCGCGCGCAGCTCGAGGTCAACCTGCTCGGGCCGTTGTGGGTGACGCAGGCTGTGTTGCCGTTCCTGCGGGCCCAGGGGAGTGGGCACATCCTGCAGGTGTCCAGCGTCGGAGGGCTCGCCGCGTTCCCGACGCTTGGGCTGTACAACGCGTCCAAGTGGGGGCTTGAGGGTTTGAGTGAGGCGCTTGCTCAGGAGGTCGGGCCGCTCGGCATTCGCGTCACGATCGTCGAGCCCGGGCCTTATGGGACCGACTGGTCGGGTGTCTCGGCGGACCACGCTGCACCGATTCCGGCGTACGAGGTCATTCGTGAGGCGCGGCGGGCCGGTGCCACGGCGCGCGCTCCCCAGGATCCGCAGGCGACCGCGGACGTCATTCTCGAACTGGTCGACACCGAGGAGCCGCCGCTGCGGCTGTTCCTGGGGGAGTACCCGTATCCGGTGATCGAGGCCGCCTATCGGCAGCGCCTGGAGACGTGGGACGCTTGGCGACCGCTCGCGGCCAAGGCCTAGATCTCCAGGTCGTAGGCCAGGCTGATCGCCTCGGCGAGGGCCGGCTCCTGGTCGGGGTGCAGGTAGCCGATCAGGCGGCCGAGCTGGGACTTCGGGATGGTCTGGATGTTGTCGCAGGAGATCGCGCTGGGGTGGTCGAGCCCGTTCTGCGGGCCGACCAGCACCTCGGTGGAGAGCCCACGGATCGTGCTGGTGATCGGTGCGACGGTGACATTGGTCAGGCGCGGGCGGATCAGTTCGCGCGTGAGCACAACCACCGGCCGCGGCTTGTCCAGCCGGGCGATGTGCAGCGGCCGCATCTCAGTCGAGGTCGTTCAACGCGGTCCCGGACACGGCCGACGCCAGTCCCTCGAGCTCGGGATCCTCGCCGTACTCCGCCAGAATCGCCAGATCGCGCGTCGCCAGCTCCCGCCGCCGCTCACGCTCCATCGCCCGAGCCACTACCGAGGCCCGGCTGGTCGCCTTGTCCGTCGCCACCAACTGGTCCATGAACTCCACCAGCTCGTCCGGCAACCGCACCGTAATCTGCTTACTCATACCAAAACCATACCGCCCCGGGATTCACTTCGGTAGCGCTGCGTACGGTCTGGCTCAGTTGGGGGACATGCTGGACCAGCTGAGGTCGGTGGCGGGGAGGGAGGGAAGGGCGGTGATGGCGGAGAGCTCGGCGTCCAGGTGGCCGACGAGTTGGGTGAGGCGGCTGGTGGTGTCGGTGGCCTCGAGGAGCTTTTGGCGGTCCGGCGTCAGGAGGGTCATGGCGGCGGACATCAGGTAGGACAGGGTGCTGGGGTCGTCCGGGAGGTCGCCCAGGTGGAGGCCGGGACGGCTGATGGCGGAGACGGCTTCGGCGTACCGGCGGAAGCGGGCGACCGCGATGGTCGCGGCGCCGAGCGGGTCTTCGCCGAGCTCCTCCTCGAGCCATTCGACGTCGGCGACCAGGTAGTCACCGCCGCCGTCCAGCTCGGCGACCTTGAACCGGCGGTTGCCGGTGAGCGTGATCTCGACCGGGCCGTCGTCGTCCGCGTCGAGGCGGATCTCGGAGATCGTGGCCGAGCAGCCGGTGCCGTAGAGCGAGCGGAAGACGCGTTCGCCGAGCTCGTAGCCGTCACGGACAGCGAGCGCGCCACACGCCATCTCGCCGCCGTTCTCGACCAGGTCGCGGATCACCGCACGCCCCTGGACATCGGTCACCGGGATCGGAAGCACCAGCCCGGGAAAGATCACCGTGTCGACAGTGAGCAACGGCAGGCGGGAGTCCATACCAATGAGCCTAGGCCATGCCAGGCATGACCTAGTGGACAACGCATCTCACTACGTGGCGTGACGGTGCGTGCGGCCCGCTGGATGGCTCGGTGGTTGGATATGCGGTCGGAGGCCGGGCGGGTCAGCACTAGACTGGGCGCATGATTCGCCGCGTCGACCTGCGGGGCCGAGTGGCGGCCGGTGAGGTGTCCGACCTCCAAGCCGACGTGAACGCCCTCGTCCCCCGAGCCGTGTTCGACGTCGAGAAGGCTCTCGACGTCGTCCGACCCATCTGTCTGGACGTCCGCCAGCGCGGACTGACAGCCATTCGGGAGTACGGCGAGAAGTTCGACCATGTGCACGTGGACGACGTCCGGGTGCCGGAGGCGGCGCTCAAGACCGCGCTCGAGGAGCTCGACCCGACCGTGCGGGCGGCGTTCGAGGAGTCGATCCGCCGGGTTCGCGAGGTCAGCGAGGACGAGAAGACCGCCGACATCGCCTCCGAGCCGGCGCCGGGTGGTCGCGTCACGCAGCGCTTCGTCCCGGTTCAGCGCGTCGGGCTGTACGTGCCTGGTGGCCGGGCCCCGCTGGCATCGAGTGTCGTGATGAACGTCGTACCGGCTCAGGTTGCCGGCGTGCCTTCGCTTGCGGTCGCATCGCCGCCGCAGAAGGAATTTGGGGGTCTGCCGCACCCGACGGTGCTGGCGGTCTGCGCGATGCTCGGCATCACCGAGGTCTACGCGATGGGCGGCGCGCAGGCGATCGCCGGTTTCGCGTACGGCTTCGACGGCTGCCGCAAGGTCAACCTGATCACGGGTCCCGGCAACATCTACGTCGTTGCCGCGAAGCGATTCCTCCAGAGTGAGGTCGGCATCGACTCCGAGGCCGGGCCGACCGAGATCGCGATCCTCGCCGACGACTCCGCCAACGCGCAGCACGTCGCCGCCGACCTGATCAGCCAGGCGGAGCACGACCCGATGGCAGCTGCAGTCCTGGTCACCCCGAGTGAGACGCTCGCGGCGGCGGTCGAGGCCGAGCTGCCGGTCCAGGTCGCTCGGACCAAGCACAGCGACCGCGTGAACGAGGCACTCGACGGTCAGCAGTCGGCCGTCGTACTGGTCGATGATCTTGACCAGGGAACTGCGGTTGTGGACGCGTACGCCGCTGAGCACCTGGAGATTCAGACCGTCGACGCCGAGGAGCGTGCGGCCCGGATCACCAACGCCGGCGCGATCTTCGTCGGCGGCTGGTCGCCGGTCTCGCTCGGCGACTACTGCGCCGGGTCGAACCACGTGCTCCCGACCGCCGGGTGCGCCTGCCACTCGTCGGGCCTGTCCGTGCGCAGCTTCCTGAAGGCCGTGCACGTCATCAACTACTCGCGCGACGCTCTCGAAGAGGTCGCCCGCCACGTAGTTGCCCTCGCCAACGCCGAAGACCTGCCCGCCCACGGCGCAGCCGTCTCCGTCCGCTTCCCCGGAGCCAATTGATGAGTCGCTTCGACGGATTACCGATCCGGGACGAGCTGAAAAGCCTCGAACCGTACGGCGCTCCGCAGCTCGACGTACCGATCCTGCTGAACGTCAACGAGAACCCGTATGCCCCGAGTGAGGCTGTGGTTGCCGATATCGCAGCCTCGGTGACGGCCGCCGCTCGTGGACTCAACCGCTACCCGGGCCGCGAGTTCCTGGACCTGCGGGCCGACCTCGCGGCCTACCTCGGCCGGGAGTCCGGCGCACACCTGACCGCCGAGCAGATCTGGGCGGCCAACGGTTCCAACGAGGTCATGCTGCACATCCTGCAGGCCTTCGGTGGTCCGGGCCGGACGGCGCTCTCGTTCGCGCCGACGTACTCGATGTACCCCGAGTACGCGCGAGACACCAACACCGGCTGGGTCACCGGCCGCCGGTCCGAGGACTTCACGCTCGACCAGAGCAAGGCGCTCGCCGCGATCTCCCGGCACCGCCCGTCGGTGGTGCTGCTCGCCTCACCGAACAACCCGACCGGTACGGCGTTGCCGATCCAGGTCGTCGAGGCGATCGCGGCCCGGACCGCGGCGATCGGCGCGGTGCTCGTCGTCGACGAGGCGTACGGCGAATTCCGTCGTACCGGGACTCCGAGCGCGCTCTCGCTCCTTCCGTCGTACCCGAATCTCGCGGTCGCCCGGACGATGTCGAAGGCGTTCGCGCTGGCCGGCGGCCGGGTCGGATACCTTGCCGCGAGCAACCAATTGGTCGACGCGCTGCGGATCGTGCGGCTGCCGTACCACCTGTCCGCGGTGACCCAGGCGGTCGCCCGGGCCGCACTGCGGCACTCCGACGAGCTGCTCGGCCGGGTCGAGCAGTTGCGGACCGAGCGGGACGAGACCGTCAACTGGCTGCGCGCCCAAGGTCTGCGCGCGGTCGACTCGGACGCGAACTTCGTCCTCTTCGGTACCTTCGCCGACCGGCACGCGGTCTGGCAGGCGCTGCTCGACGACGGCATCCTGATCCGCGAAACCGGCCCGGACGGCTGGCTGCGGGTCTCGATCGGTACCAGCGAGGAGATGGCCGCGTTCCGTGCTTCTCTGGAACGCATCCTCAAAGCAGACACGGGAAGGTTCTCATGACGCGCACGGGGCGAGTTGATCGCGAGACGAGTGAGTCGAAGGTCCTGGTCGACCTGAACCTCGATGGCACGGGCCGGGCGGACATCTCGACCGGTGTCGGTTTCTACGACCACATGCTCAACGCGCTGGCCAAGCACGCGCTGCTCGACCTGCACGTGAACACGGTCGGCGACCTCGAGATCGACGCGCACCACACGGTCGAGGACACCGCGATCGGCATCGGCCAGGCCTTGAAGGAGGCGCTGGGGGACAAGCGCGGCATCCGTCGCTTCGGTGACGCGACCGTCCCGCTCGACGAGGCGCTCGTGCACTGCACGGTCGACCTGTCCGGCCGCCCGTACTGCGTGCACACCGGTGAGCCCGAAGGCCAGGTCTACGCGATCATTGGCGGCGACTACGCCGGCTCGCTGACCCAGCACGTCTTCGAGACGCTCGCCTTCAACGCCGCGATCTGCATCCACATCCGCGTGCTGTCCGGGCGCGACCCGCACCACATCGTCGAGGCCCAGTTCAAGGCGTTCGCCCGCGCGCTGCGGGCAGCCGCCGAGCTCGACCCGCGGCAGCCGGGCATCCCGTCCACCAAGGGCGCCCTGTGACCAAGAAGGTCGTGCTGCTCGACTACGGATCAGGCAACATCCGGTCCGGAGAGCGAGCCCTGCAACGCGTCGGCGCCGACGTCACCGTCACCTCGGACTTCGACGAAGCGCTGAACGCCGACGGCCTCCTGGTCCCC
Organism: Kribbella sp. NPDC058245; assembly: GCF_042882005.1. Taxonomy (NCBI): domain Bacteria; kingdom Bacillati; phylum Actinomycetota; class Actinomycetes; order Propionibacteriales; family Kribbellaceae; genus Kribbella; species Kribbella sp. NPDC058245. Next base: position 523,159 of record NZ_JBHVWY010000002.1, on the reverse strand, counting down.
GGCGTCGGCGCCTTCGCCGCCTGCATGGCCGGCCTCAAGTCGGTCCGCGGCGACGTCATCGTCGACCGCCGCCTGACCGGCAGCCGTCCGGTCCTCGGCATCTGCGTCGGCATGCAGATCCTGTTCGCCCGCGGTATCGAGCACGGCGTCGAGACCGACGGCTGCGAGCAATGGCCCGGCGTCGTCGAGCGCCTCCAGCCCGCAGACGCTCAGCCGGTCCCACACATGGGCTGGAACACCATCGACGTACCAGCTGGCACGTCGTTGTTCGACGGCGTCGACAAGGAACGCTTCTACTTCGTCCACTCGTACGGCGTCCGCACGTGGGAGCTCAACGACGCCCGCGAGTCGGTCGCGCCGCTGGTCACCTGGACGACGTACGGCGAAGATCGTTTCGTTGCTGCCGTCGAGAACGGGCCGCTCGCCGCCACCCAGTTCCACCCCGAGAAGTCCGGCGACGCCGGCGCGACCGTCCTGGAGAACTGGGTCCGCTCGCTCTAAGGCTCCCCTGAGTAAATCGGGAACACTCGTTCACTTGCCGTTCGCCATTCGTTTACCGTACGTTCACTGGCGACCACTGCTTGTTCTCGAGCTTCGGAGGCCGCCCGCATGTCTCAGTTGTCCAGACGTCAGTTCGTCGGTACCGCCGCCGCGGCCGGAGCCGCCGTCACGGTGGCAGGCTCGGTGGAGGCGCTCTACACCGCGCAGCCGGCGCTCGGCACGTCCGGCCCCAAGATCGGCTACGGCCCACTCATCGAGGATCCCGCGGGCATGCTCGACCTGCCCCGCGGATTCCGGTACGACGTCCTGTCGCGCGAAGGCACCGTCCGTCCCGACGGCCTGAAGACCCCGAGCCGCTTCGACGGGATGGGTACCTTCCCCGACCGCGACGGCGGCGCACGGCTGGTCCGCAACCACGAGTGCAGCCCGACCTCGAAGATCAAGGTCGTCGCACCGCCGGAGCGGACCTACGACCCAGGCGGCGCCGGCGGTACCAGCACGCTGATCGTCAACCGGCATCTGCGGGCGACCAAGGAGTACGTGAGCCTCGGCGGTACGGCGATCAACTGTTCCGGCGGCATCACCCCGTGGCGCACCTGGCTGACCTGCGAGGAGACCGAACTCAAGGCCGGCAACAGCGGCTACACCAAGGACCACGGCTTCATCTTCGAGGTCGACCCGTACGACGACCGCCGCAACAACAACCCGTTCCCGCTGAAGGAGATGGGCCGCTTCCAGCACGAGGCAGTAGCGATCGACCCCTCGACCGGCATCGTCTACGAAACCGAAGACGCCTTCGTCGCACCCCTCGGCGGCTTCTACCGCTTCCTCCCGAACCACCCCCGCGGCGGCTGGGGTTCGCTCCGCCACGGCGGCGAACTGCAGGCCATGCACATCCCAGGCCTGCTCGACATGTCGACCGTCCAAGAAGCCGGCACGATCTTCCACGGCGTCCAATGGGTGAAGGTCCCGGACCCGCTGGCCAAGACCGAGTCCGTGCGAGCGCAGGACTACGCCAAGCCCATCACTGGCGGCTACAAACTCGAAGGCTGCTGGTGGGGGACCCGCGATCGCTGCGTGTACTTCGTTTCCTCGTTCGCCCGCACCGAACTCGGCCCCAAGATCGACCACGACGGCCAGGTCTGGCGCTACGACCCGCGCAAACACACCCTCCGCCTCGAAGTCATCTTCAAGCGCTCCAAGCCCGGCTCCGACAACCCCGAGTTCGATGCCCCCGACAACATCACCATGTCGCCGTACGGTGGCCTGATGATGTGCGAGGACGGCATCGGCGACCAGCACATCCTCGGTACGACGGAGGACGGCCAGGTCTTCAAGTTCGCCAAGAACACCGTCAACATCGGCACCCCCACCGACCCCGAGTACGGCGAGCTAACGGGTGTCGGCTTCTCCGCCGACGGCCGCACCATGTTCTTCAACGTCTACAACCCCGGCATCACCTACGCCATCACCGGCCCCTGGCGCCGCCGCCGCTAATCCGGCCCATATGGTCAACCCCACCCGTGCACGCATCCCGTGGCGCGGGTGGTCGTGGATCCTGTGCTCGGCTGACGGCCTTTGGTGAAGGTGAGTTGGTCAGTGGCGCCGGTGGGGCGTGCCGACCAACGGGTAGTGCTCCCTGTAATCCGTCTGCGCTTGTGCCCGCAGGCGGCGCGATCCAGGGCTGGTCGAACCTCTACCCGTCCGTCGGTACACGACTCGGCGCTGCCGGGCGACCGGGCTATCACCGTCGAGTGGGGGAGGTGTGCCGTGATGCAACGTTTACCGGCGGCATACTCCGCACAGTCGGGGCGTGCCGCGGCCGTCGTCCGGGAGAAACTCGGACACGAGTACGTCGGTCTCGCCAAGGGCCGGACGCCGTGGGCTGCCGCCCGGCTGCGCTTGCCGCGCGAGCGGTTAGGATCGTTGTGAATGGACGGCTGGCGTTTGCGGGCCGTTCCTTGAACTTTCGTTGGAGAGGCTGCTCATGGCAGATGGCGTCTGGGGTCGGGTGCATCGCCACCTACCCGGCCGGTGGGGCACGCGCTGACACGGTAGGTATGGACGTGTCGTCGCGTGCTGCGGAGGTATGCAGCATGGCGATGCTGCCGGGAACTCTCTGATCGCGGGGGAGTCTTGCCCGGTGGCCCTGTTTGGCGTGCTTGGCAGTCCCGAGAACGCCGCCGGGGCATCCTTGATCCTGCCGTGTCGCAGAAGGCCATTTGCCAGCTTCGACACCACGGTGCAGACAGCCAACAGGTAGTCGAACCTGGCACCACTGCGAATCCTGCGAAGGTGTCATGTACCCCAACGAAACTCAACGCCGCATCGTCGTTACCGGGATGGCTGGATCCGGGAAGTCGACGTTCTCCCGGGCACTTGCGGTCAAGTCCGGCCTGCCGCTCATTCATCTGGACCTGCACTTCTGGAAGGCGGGCTGGACCGAACCGTCGGAGGCCGAATGGCGCGAGAAACAACGCGGCCTCCTCGCCGGCGAGGCGTGGGTTGCCGATGGCAACTACACCGAGACGCTCGATCTCCGGCTCGAACGCGCCGACACCGTGGTGGTCCTGGCCACGCCGTGGTGGCGGTGCGCGGGACGAGCGTTGCTGCGCGGCTGCCGAATGCCGGACAAGCTGCCTGAAGGATGCGAGTACACGGCCTGGCAACGATTGCGCGATGAATGGCGCCTGATCCCGCTCATCTGGCGAAACCGGCGTACGGAACTCGAACGCGAGCAGGCGATCATCGCCCGATACGGGCAACACGCGACCCTGCATGTGCTCAAGTCCAAACAGGCGATCAGGGAGTTCCTCGACGGGAGGGGACGCCGCGATGGAAGCGACTGAGGTACGGCGTGCCGTCGCCGCGGCGATGTCGATCGCCTCAGAACTCGACTTGGCCGTCGACGACGCGATCGTTCTCAGCGACTCGAACCGGCTCGTCATCCGCCTGATGCCCTGCGACACCGTCGCCCGAGTCACGCCCATGACGCATTTCGCCAGCGCAGAGCAAGAGGTTGAACTCGTGAGACAGCTAGCGCAGATGGACAGCCCGGTTGCCCCGGTCGAGCCTCGGGTCGAACCACGCGTCTTCGTCAACGACGGCTTCAAGATCACCCTGTGGGCCCACCTCGAACCTGCGCAGTCTCGAATGTTTCCACCGGCTGAGTACGCACGGGCGCTCGCAGGTCTACATGCCGGCCTGCGGCGGATCGAGGTCGTGACGCCACACTTCATGGATCGAGTGGCTGCTACTCAACGAGACATTGCCAACCGTGACGTCACTCCCGATCTCGGGGAGACGGATCGAGCGCTGCTCGCTAATACGCTGCACGATCTGGGGCGATCAATCGTCAACCGGCGCGGCGCCGTACAAGTGCTGCATGGCGAGCCGCACCCGTTGAACATCCTCACCACGAAGGACGGGCCGCTCTTCATCGACTTCGAGAACACCGCCCGCGGGCCTGTCGAGTACGACCTGGCGTGGGTGCCCAGCGAGGTCAGCCGGCACTATCCCGACGCTGACCAAGACGTGGTCGGCGAGTGCCGGGGCGTCGTACTCGCCATCGTCGCAACGCATCGCTGGAGTCTCGGCGACCAGCACCCGAGTGGCAGAGAATCGGGAGTGGCGTTCCTTCGCGCCCTGCGAGACGGTCCGCCGTGGCCCGCGCTCAACGACGTCGTCTGGTAGAGCGACACTCCGACCACGCAGGGCCGCCCAGCTCGGTTCTGAGGGCTGCTTTGTGGAGTGCTGAGGCCGCTATGTGGCAACGAGACTCCACAAAGACGACGCTCCTCGGCGCAAGTGCCTGTTCGAACCCTGTGGATTGCCCTGCCACCCCTCATCACCGCCTCAGGCGGCCTCGTCGTACGCCAGTTCTTCACCACCGGCGTCTGAATAGCAGGTGTGGCTTATATAAGTGGAAGTCGGTATTCTCCCGTCATGCCACGGGTAGGAGTGCAGCCCGATTTGTCAGTGATGGGGACATGACGTGAAGGACGTGCTGGACGAACTGGCCGCTGCGCAGCGAGCTATGGGCAAGGGGAGCGTGCCGGCCGGTGAGGCTTACACGATTGAGGTGCGGCGCCGGTATCAAGCGCAGATCGACGATGTCTGGGACGCCCTGACCAACCCTGACCGGGTGCGTCGATGGTTGCGGCCGGTCAGTGGGGATCTGCGGCTGGGCGGGAAGTTCGAGTTGGACGGTGGCGAACACGGCGAGATCCTCGGGTGTGAGCCGCCGCGTCTGCTCAAGGTGTCCTGGCTCTACGGGGCCGACGCCAGGCCCGGCATCAGCGAGGTGGAAGTGCGCTTGGTCCCGGGCTCGACCGGCGACACCGAGTTCGAGCTGATCCATTCGGCGTTCGTCGACGAGCCTCTCTTCCCGACCTACGGCCCTGGTGCCGGCGGCGTTGGTTGGGACCTGGCTCTCCTGGCCCTGGCCCGGCTGTTGGCCGATGGCGATTCCGGCAACGACGAGGAGCCGCGTGAGTTCATCCGGCGCAGCGCCGCAGCCTGGGGCGAGGCTCACTTGGCCGCCGGTGGCGAACCGGCGCAGGTCGCGGCCGCAGTCGAGGCCACTACCAGGTTCTACGCACCCGACGTCACCTAGAAGGAATGCACGCCATGAAATACACCAACTCGATCGAGATCGCCCTGCCGCTGGAGAAGGTGGCCCAACTGCTCGCGGACCCAGAACACCTACCGAAATGGCTGCGGGGCGTGGTGCTGCACGAGCCGCTCAGCGGCATCCACGGAGAGCTCGGTACGACGTCGCGGGTCGTGATGCAGTCTGGACAGCGAAAGATGGAATGCACCGAAACGATCACGCGCCGGGAGCCGGCTGACCTCCACGGGATCCCCGAAGGGACCGTCGTTCACTTCGATCGCGAGATCGTCGGCGCGGGCATGTGGAGCGTCGTTCGCGATCGGCTGACCGCAGCCACTCCGGAGACGACGTACTGGGAGAGCGAGAGCGAGTTCCGGTTCAGCGGTCTGTTGATGCGAGTGATGGCGCTCCTGATGCCCCGCGCCTTTCACAAGCAATCGCATCAGCACCTGCAGGATTTCAAGGCGTTCGCCGAACAAGGGAAAGACGTCCGCGAAGAGAAGGACTGATCTGCTCCTAGCAAGGCTGGCGAGGGCTCCTCATCAGTAGCGTCCGCTTTGCCGCGCGATGCGGCGCCGGTACCAGATCTCGCCGGCCGCCAGCGCGGTCACTACGACGGGCCCGGTGATGTTGAGGAACAGAGCGAATTTCGGGGGCACCTGTCCCGGGCCGGCGCCCATGGTTGCTGCGTCGCCGTAGACCATCCCGTAAATGCTCATGCCCCAAGCGGTGCAGGCACTCAGGATGGGCGCGAGGAAAGGGTGACCGTCAGCCCAACGGAACCCGTGGATGACGACCATCCACTGGATGGTGAACAGGAACGCGATGCACCACAGGAAGAACGGCCAGGTGGCGACCAGCAGGGCGCTTGACCACAGGTGGGCATCGATGAATTGGGCGAGTTCGGTTTCCTTGCGATCGGTGACGTCGATGGTCACCCATCCGATCGTCGCGGCGGCGGCGATGGTGATCACCGCGCTGACCAGGGACAGGAGCACGCTCTGAATCGGTACGGCCCAGGCCGGCCGGTGCCGCGGTCGCTGCCGCCCGGGTGACGTGCCGAGGTGGGTTCCGCGTCCCCAGTTGGTGAACGGCAGGACAGCGGTGGCCAGGATCGTCAGAGTGAGCATGATCGAGATCTGTACGTACGGCGCGAACACGACCGCGGTCGGTGCCTCGTCCGCCTGCGGAATGCCGAGGTACGCCCTGATGCCGAGGATCACCGCGAGGGCGACCACTGATCGGACGTAGTACAGGATCTGGTAGCCGCCGGGAAGAGCGCGGTCGCCCTCCGGTACGACGAGCCATTTCGCGAACCTGAACGGGGACGTCACAAACTGGCGAAGGCGGCTCCGGCGGTACGGTCGGCCGTATTGCCATTGGCTGTCGATGCTCATCGCTTCCCCGTCCCGCCCGGCGGATCTCCGCCTCGCAGTAGTAGGGAGTACCGGTCGCGGCGCTGTGATTCACATCCGCTGGTCACAGTCGGATCGCGTGCGGACGCGAGCCGGAAGAAGCGAAGAACAACCCCGACGAAATTGGCCCGCGATCGGTCAGTGGCGGACCTGGTAGCGGAGGTGGAGGACTCGGTTGGCCTGGAGTACGACGTCGGGATCTTCCAGCAGGTGCTGGGCGTTGACTGATCCGAAGTAGCGTTTTCCGGAGCCGAAGACGACGGGTACGACGTCCATGCGGACCTCGTCGACCAGGCCGGCGGCGAGGATCTGGCCGCCGACGTCGCCGGCGGCGACCTCGACCAGGCGGTCACCGGCTAGCTCCTGTGCTTTGGCCATGGCTGCCTCGATGCCGTTGACGAAGTGGAACGGCGCCTCGGGGTCCCAGCCCTCGGGGGCCGGCCGGTGGGTGACGACGACCACGTGGTCCATGCCGCCTGGAGGTTTGCCGTCCCAGCCGTCCGTCATGTCGAAGACGTGGCGGCCGGCGACCATCGTGCCGATCTGGTCCCAGTACGGGCGGGTGTAGTCGTAGGAGGTCTGCGACACCTTGAGCTGGCCACTCTCGTCCAGCGGGACGTCACCGCTGGTCAACCAGTCGAACAGCGGGCCGGGCATATCGTTCTCGTCCGCGACGAAACCGTCCACCGACACCGTGCTGTACATGACAACCTTGCCCACGGGGCTCTCCTCTGCTTTGGGTGCCCCCAAATTAGCGTGTGGTGAGCCGCCACTCTTGTAAGAAATCAATCGGCCGGCAGCGGCCAGCTGTCGAGCGTGTGGTCGGGATGCTCGCGCAGGAAGCGTCGCCGGACCTCGACGTACTGGGTTGGTGTGAGCCCGGTGAACGCGCGGAACTCGTGGGTGAAGTGAGCCTGGTCGAAGTAGCCTGCGCGAGCGGCGACGTCGCCCCAGTCGATCGGTACGGCGGGGTTGATCGCCAATACGGTGGTGGCGAAGCGCTGGGTGCGGGCCAGCCGCTTCGGTGTGACGCCGACGAGTTCCTTGAACCGCTGTGCGAGGTGAGTGGTGCTGACACCGGCTGCCATGCTCAGATCGCCGATCGCCACAGCCCCGTTGGTCGCCGCGATCACCTTGCTCGTATGGCGGACCAGCCCCAGTCCGGCGGTCTCGCGGAGCCGTCGTCTTAGCTCTTCCTCGAGCAGCGTCAGCATCTCGTGTGGTCCGGCCGCCGTGGCCAGCCGGTCTCGCAGCTCGGCGACGGCGGGCCGGCCCCACACTTGCTCTATCGTCACCGGCCGGTCGCACAGTTCGGCCGCGGGCATCAGCAGCAACGGCGCCAGGCCCCAAGGTTTGAGGTGCACGCCGACGGACCGCGTCCGCGGTGGATAGCCGAACTCCACTGCGCGGGTGGGCGTCGTGATCACGCAGCCATCGGCGTACTCGGCTGTCTTGATGTCCGTGCCGGCCCGGATGCGGAACGGCGCCCCGAGGTTGACGATGAGCAACGCACCGGGCATCGGCGGCAGCGTCAGCCGCGCGTACGGCGACGCACCCTCCAGGTAGTAGAGGTCGTCGACGAGCCCATCCAGCGGCGGTCGCGGCGCTCTGGACACGTACTCCATCCCCATAGCATCGCCTACCGCCGGTGCGTGTTAGCCGAGGGCGGTGGTTGCGGCTTGGAGTTCTTTGAGGGCCGCCAGCGCGTACGGCGCGAACTCGGCGTCGGCGCGGTCGCTTTCGGACCAGGTGAGGTGGCCGCGTTTGAAGGCGAGGGCGCCTAGTTCGGCGGCGAGCGCGGCGACTGGGTCAGGGATGCCTCGGGCGACCAGCGCATCCACCATGGCGGCGGTGAGGCCGACTGTTTTGAGGGCGTCGCGTTGCTGGAGTTCGGTGCTGGCGGCGATGGCTGCCTTGAGGCGGGGGGCCAGCTCGCGGTTCAGGGGACCCATGAACGTTGCGGCGCGGGCCAGACCGGCGGCGACTGCTTCGAGGGGTGTGGCGTCGGCGGGTGCTTCGGCGACGCCTTCGGTGAGGAGTTGGCTGAGGGCTTCTTGGCCGGCTGAGAGGAGTTCACGCTTGTCGGGGAAGTGGCGGAAGAACGTGCTCTTGGTGACGCCGGCACGCTCCGCGATCTGCGCCACTGTGGTCGCGTCGTACCCCTGCTCGGTGAACAGGTCGACGGCGGCCAGCACGAGGCGTTCGCGCGCTCCCGGTTCCCAGCGACTCATAGCACCATCATAGGTGACGGGACTTTTGTCCCATCGCGGCGTAGAGTGATGGGACAAAGGTCCCATCACTTGCAGGAGAGCTCTCATGAAGGTCTTCATCACCGGCGGTACCGGTTTAGTCGGTTCCGCCGTCGTCGCCGAACTGCTCAGCAACGGCCACACCGTCCTCGCCCTCACCCGCTCCGACGCCTCGGCACAGGCCGCCGTACAGGCTGGGGCCGAGACGGTACGCGGCGCTCTCACCGACCTCGACGTACTCCAAAGCGGCGCGGCTCAGGCTGACGGCGTCATCCACCTTGCCTTTGGCAACGACTTCAGTAGCGCCGAGGCGTTGGCGGCCAACGTGGCTGAGGAGACGGCCGCTCTGCAGGCTCTGGGGGAGGAGCTGGCCGGAAGTGGCAAGCCGTTCGTCACAGTCTCCGGTACGCCGACCGCACCGGGCCGGCCGTCTCTCGAGACCGACACGCTAGCTACCGAAGGTCTGGTCGGTGGGCGCAGTCTCGCGGTCGCTGGTGTGGTGGCGCTGGCCGATCGGGGCGTCCGGAGTTCGGCCGTCCGCCTGCCGCGCACGGTGCACAACAACGGCGACGGTGGTTTCGCCGGCCTACTGGCCTTGATGGCCCGCCGCACCGGCGTCGTCACCTACCCGGGCGACGGCACCCAGCGCTGGCCCGCCGTACACGCCCTCGATGCGGCCGTCCTCTTCCGGCTGGCGCTAGAGAACGCCGAAGCCGGTACCTACTGGCACGCCGTCGCCGACGAAGGTGACCAGGTCGCCGACATCGCCGAGGTCATCGGCCGCCGCCTCAACCTCCCCGTCAAAGCGGTCTCCGTCGAGGAGTTCGGCCTGATCGGCCCAAACTTCGCTGCCGACCAGCCCTCGTCGAGCGCCCACACCCGCCAAGCCCTCGGCTGGAACCCCCAGCACCTCAGCCTCCTCGCCGACCTCGAGAACATCCAGCCCCTCACCATCTGATGGGTTAACCCATCCGCTTGTGGGTTCTGTACTCGCATGCGGGTCCAGAACCCACAACCTCATGGGTGAACCCATGAGATGGCTGGGCCGGAGGGGTTCACTGCCCTACGTACTTCCATTCGCCGGCTTCGCGCGTGAAGTGGCTGTTCTCCTGCTGGGCGCCGCCCGCATAACGAGCGCGGAAGGAGACGGTGCCTTCGGTGTGGAAGGGGGTGCCGTCGGTGGTGCTGAGGATCTCGAGGCCGGTCCAGCGGATGTTGGGGGAGAGCTCCAGCTGGGGTGGGCGGGTTGTCGAGTGCCAGGTGCGGAGCAGGTACGCCGTGTCGCCGACCACGAAGGCGGAGTAGCGCGACCGCATCAGCTGCTCAGCGGTGGCCGCCGTACGGGTGCCGTTGTGCAAGGCGCCGCAGCAGTCGGCGTACGTCGCGGGGAGGCCGCACGGGCAGGGAGAAGTCGGACCTGGCATGCAGGGGATTCTTGCACTGGGCCCGGGCGGTTGGTGGTCCGCCCGGACCCGGTACGACGTACTAGGGGGTCTCGATGACGATCTTGGCCTCCATCTCCAGGACACGTTGGTAGTCCTCGTCGAGGGTCTGAGGGTCGCTGTGGATCAGGATCACCCAGGCCAGGCAGGTGAACAGGTCGACCGTGGCCGGTACGACGGCGTCCGCCTCGTGCAGCACCTTCATCCAGTGGAACGACTTCAGCGACTCGATGCCGTCGAACACTTCGCGATTGCGGAAGTAGCCCTCCGAAGGCGCGATGATGAAGATGCCGCGCAGGTGCTGGACCAGGTCGAACCCGTCCCGCACCTCACCGCGCACGCGATGCGCGACGGTTCGCTTGATGTGGTTGTCCCCGGTGGCCAGTTCGCTGACCATCTGGTGACCGCCGCCGGCCGGGCGGGCCGCGACCTCGATCAGGCGCGGACCGTCGGCCGTCATCATCACCTCGACGTGCCCGCAGCCGATCCGGATGCCGACCGCGTCGAGGACGTCGCGGGTGTACGGCCAAAGCGCCTGCACCTCCGGGTCGTCCTCGGCGAGGAAGTCGATCCGCCGGTAGATGCCGATCTTGTCGCCGCGACCGACCTTCGTGTACCGGCAGACGTCGACGAGCGCGTGCACGCCGTCGACGCTGTAGGTGTCGACCAGGTACTCCGTCCCCTCGGCGTACTCCTGAATCAGTACGGCGTCGTTGATCAGCCCCAGCTTGTTCGCCCGGCCGAGCACGCGGTGGAAGCGCTCACGCCAGTCGCCGCCCTCGAAGACGACGTACACCTCGTCACCGGCCGCGCTCTTCGGCGGCTTGATCACCAGCCGCCGGCCGAGCAGATCGTTGGCCCGCAACCATTCCTCGGCCTCGGCCTCATCGGCGGTCAGCACCTGCCGCAACCGAGGTACGCCGGCCGCCGTCAAAGCCTGCGCCATGTCCCACTTGTGACGCCGCGCTGAAGCCAACGAGGGCACGTTGCCCGTCCCCGGCAGCAGGATCTCGATGAGCTGATCACACAGCTCGACGCCACTCTCGGCGCCCGGCACCAGATACTCCGGCTCGTACTGCCGCAGTTCCTCGGCCAACGCCTGTACGTCGCCAGTGAAGTAGTGCACGTGGTCGAAATCCTGCGGGTTCCAGCTCGTCGTGTACGCCGGTGGTGGCTCCAACCCACTCAGTACGGCGACCGGCCGCCGGCCCGCGGTCCGGAACGCGGCCGGATACTCCTGACCCGTGGACAACGGATCCACGATGATCGCGAAATCACTCATGCCGGTTCTCCTTCGACAACAACAGAGGCGAGCTCTTCAGCGCGCGCCGGCGCCATCCCGAAGTACGCCAGGACCAACCCGACGGCACCGAGTGCGCCGCACCACAACCACACCTGGGTTCCGGCGCTGTTCCACACCCAGACCCCGAGGAACGGGCCGAGGGCGGAGCCGAGACCGAACATCGCGTGCGCCCCACCGACGTACCGGCCGAGCAACGGCTTCGGCGCGGCCATGCCGGGATAGGCGAACATGGTCGGCCCGCCGACGATCTCGGCCAGTGTCCAGAGCAGCGTGCCGATCACGAAGATCGCCAGCCCGCCGGGCAGGGCGTAGAAGGCGAGCCCGCCGCCGAGCAGGACGAAGCCGAGCATCGCGACCGTGCGGGCCGGCTTGTTCTGCACGACCTTGGTCACCAGCAACTCGCAGGTGATCACGATGAAGCCGTTCAGCGCGACCATCGCGCTGTACCACCACGTCGAGAACCCGTCGGCCTTCATGTGCAGCGGCAGCACGGCGAGGTACTGCATGTAGATCGCCGCGTTGATGAACATGCAGACGAGGAACAGCACGTACTTGTGATCCCGCAGTACGGCGAGGTAGCTGCCCTTCGGTTCTGGCTCCGTGGACTCTGCCGGGGCAGCCTGCTTCCGGCCAGGGAGCGCGACGATCGCGACCAGCGCATAGGCGAGGGCGGCGATCGCTTCGCCGATGAAGAGCAGGTTCCACGAGATCGCGACCAACGCGGCACCGATCAGCGGCGCGGCCGTCGTACCGAGGTTCATCGCCAGCCGGTAGATCGCGAACGTCATCACTTGCCGGTTCGCCTGCGTCAGCTCGGTCAGCAGCGCGGCCGAGGCCGGCCGATAGAACTGCCCGACCGCGCCGGCCAGGGCGACCACGACGATCACCGTCGCGTAGTTCGGCACATACGCGATCGCCAGGACGAACCCGGCCATCCCGAACATGCTGATCATCACGGCCGCCCGCGGACCGATCTTGTCCGTCAACGAGCCGCCGATGATCAGGCCGATCACCGAGCCACCGCCGTACACGCCGAGCGCCGTACCGGCCTGAACCGGGGTGAAGCCCTTCGACGTGGTCAGGAACAGCACCAGGAAGACCTGCAGGAACCAGCCGAGCTTGTTCACGAAGACGCCGACCAGCAACGCCTTCACCGGCGCGGGCGCCTCCCTGATGGTCTGCCAGATCCCGGTGCCCTGCTCTTCGACAGCGCTCATGATGCGGGCTCCTTCGGATGACCGGACCAGCGCAGTGCGCGCTCGGCCTCGTCCAGACCGGCCCGGCTCTCCGCGATCGAGCCGGCGACGGCGGTCGCGTAAGCGATCCGGCCCCACAGCGTGCCGTCCGGCGGAGGACTGGTCGTCTCACCGGCCTCCATCAGTACGACGAGTTGGTCGATCGCCGGCGCATCGACCGGGTCGAAGGCGACCGAGTCGAGCACGGTGTCGTTCTCGTCGACGTAGAAGAACCGCACCCCGCCGACCTGCGTCCGCGTCGGTGCCAGGTCGGGTGCACGACCACACGCCACCGCAGCGGCAGCCAGACCTGGATCGGCACCGGTCGCCTGCAGGCCTAGATAGGGAATGAGGTCACCGCCGATCCGGGCGTTAATCTCGATGACCTTCGGCCCGTCCGCCGTCATCATGATCTCGGTGTGCGTGACGCCGTCGGTGAACGCGATCGCCTTATGCGCGTCGACCAGCACCTGCTGCAGCTGGTCGTCGGCGAGCAGCGGGTCGGTGGCGTCGACGAAGTGGCCGATCTCCTCCGCGTACGGCGGGTAGCCGATCTCCTTACGAGCAAGGCAGAACGGCGTCACCTGACCGTGGAAGACCGCGGCGTCGATGCTGATCTCGTAGCCGTCGGCGAACTCTTCGACCAGCACCTTCACGTCGTAGTGCGGCGCTTCGGGCACGGTCGTGTCATGGGCGAACGCCCAGTTGTCCCGCAGTTCGGTGGCGTCGTTCACCTTCACCACACCCAGGCTCGCTGCCAGCGCGCGGGGTTTGAGGATGATCGGGTAGCCAAGTTCGTCCGCGGTCGCCAACGCTTCGTCCACCGTGTTCACCAGCACCGACTTCGGCTGCGGTACGCCGTGCTCGGCAAGCGCCGTACGGGTCAGGTGTTTGTCACGGCATCGGTTGATCATGGCAACGTCACCGCCCGGAAGACCGAGTGCTTCGGCGACATGGGCGGTCTGCAGGATCCGCGCCTCGTCCCAGCAGAGCACGCCGTCGATCGGGTCGCCCTCATTCAACGTGCGCGCTGCTGCGACGAGCGCCTCGGCGTCGAGCGTGGACTCCAGCACGGTCCAGCCGTCCAGGTACTCCTTCTCCCAGGTCGGCTCGCTGTGCAGGAACATGTGCAGCCGGTACTGCGGAGAGATCGACCGCAGGATGTACTCCCGGAACAACCGCATGCCGGTGGCAACCACCAGCAGATGAGGCCTCGTCATGTCACGCCTCCCTGATCGGGCTGGGGATCTGCCGGATCCGGCTCACGCCGCGCGAACCGTCGGCCCGCTCGAAGTGGTCGGAGATCACGATGTTGCCCTGGGCATCGAACTCCGGGACGCTGTGGCAGCCGCCGCTGATCAGCTCACCGCTCTCGGTCAGCAGGCAGTACGACGCGTCGAACGTGCCGTCGGCGCGGAGCCGACCGACCAGCCGGCCGCTGCGCAACGTGCCGCCGGCATAGAACTCCGCCCAGATGAGGTCGTCCGCGCGGTGATACTGCCCGTACGGCGCTTCGTTGTCCGGGTCGTCGCTCTCGAGCCGGAACCACAGCCCGTCGACGTCGGGGAACACGGGTTCCGGCAGTGTCATTTCTCGGCCAGCGATCACCAGTGCACCGCGCAGACGTCGTCGGAGATCGGGTAGATCTCGCGCTCGAACATCGAGTTGAGCACGATCGCGGCCCGGACCGGCAGCTGGGTCAGCCCGGCGTTCGTCAGGCCGTGGCTGTACCGGCTCGCGTTGAACGTGAAGATCTTGTGCCCGTTCATGCCCTTCCAGCGCACCGAGTAGTCCGACTCGACCACCGCGTGCCCGTCGTCGTCGGTCTCGATCCGCTCCCGCAGCTCGTCGTCGAGCGGCGCCCGCACGTGCTCGCGGCCGGCGGCGACAACCACCTGCCGTACGACGTGCTCCTCGGGCAGCGTGGACGTCGAGCAGCAGAGGCGGATAGTGTCGTCGGACAGCAGATCCGACGTACGGACATCGCGACCGGGCAGCAGCGTGATGGGGAACTGACCGAGCGAGAGGAAGCCGTCGTAGTTGGCCTGGTAGAGCGCCCGCAGGCCACCCGGCGTGATGGCGTCGCCGCTGTAGCGCGAGTCGTCGATCATCTGCCGGCGAGTGGTGCGGTTCAGGCCTTGCAGGTACTGGATATGCGACGGCCGGTAGAGCTCGTTGGCCATCGGGGAGTCGTCGATGCTGCGGAACCACTGGTTCCGGCCGATCCACTTCACGTCGGTGAATCCTGAGCCGAGCAGACGTAGTACCGACTCGAGACCGGTTTGGCCGCCGCCGACCACGGCGGTCGGTGCGGTGCGGTCGAGCGCGGCCAGCCGCTGGCCGAGGTCGTCGGCGATGAAGGCCCGCTCGGCCGGCAGCCCATTCAGGTACGCCGGTCGCACAGCGCGGGTACCGAGTCCGAGGACGAGGTGCTCGGACACAGCGGTCGGTACGCCGTCGACGCTGATCTCGAAGCCGTCGTCGGTGATCGAGATCGAGTCCACCTGGGCACCGAACTGCACGACGCCGAGCCGTTCGGTGGCCCAGGTCAGGTAGCGCTCGTACTCGATCCGGGGGAGCGAGTCGAACTGGGAGTTGATCAGCGCGTAGAGCCGCCCGGAGGTGACCAGGTAGTTCAGGAAGGTCAGCTCATGACGGGGATCGACCAGCGAGACGAGGTCCTTCATCCAGCCGGTCTGCATCCGGACCCCGGGGTAGAGCAACGGAGTGTGCCAGCCGGATCCCGGCCGGGAGTCGAACAGGGCGAGCCGGTCACTGGTGACGCTCTTGTAGAGCGCGGCCAGGGACAGGTTGGAAGGTCCGGCCCCGATACCCACGGTGTGGTAGCGGGGCAGGGTTCGGACCTGCTGCTGAATACCTCGTTCGGTGATCGTCATGCGCTGGTGCTCCGTCCGCGAAGTGGAGTTGGCTGTTGCCAGTAGTTCGGTTGCTGCGGCCCGGCTTGCGGCCAGCGCGGTCTTCACGCTGCCCCCGGACCCACCGGTGAAGGTGTAGAGCCGATGCGTTCCACCAGGGACCGGCCAGAGGGTCAGTACCGGTGGATCGGCATAACTGTCGGCCGTGCTGACCACGTGGTCAGGCGCCGACAACTCGAGGTGTGGCAGCCGCTCGCCCGCGATCCGGACCGCCTGGGCGGCCAGGTCCGGGACCGGGGCACTGCTGCCGGGAGGAACTGACCAGCGCTGCGTGTCGACCCCGAGGAGGAGCCGGCCGTCCGCCGTCGGCCGTCCGAACAGGTCGCTGGTCTCGTCGACGAACATCGTCGGCAGGTCGCCGGCCACGGTGTAGGTGGCGATCTGGATCGACTTGGTCTTGGTGTGAGCGGGCAACTGGTTCTCGGCCAGGAACGCCGAGGTCCACGAGCCGGCGGCGACCACGACCGCGTCGTACCGCTCGGCCCGGCCTAGGAGTCGACAGGCGACCGATCCGTCGGGTTGGGGGAGCACCCGCAGGACAGGTCCGGTGAGAACCCGACTCGTCCGGCCGGTGGCCAACCGCCGTACGACGGTCTGGCGCAGCCGGTCGGGGTTGATGAAGCCGGCCCGGCGTTCACAGACACCGACCGTGCCCTCGGGCAGGCCTTGCCAGCCGCGGCGACGCAGTTCGGTGCGGTCGACGACGGTCGTCGAGCCCGGGTGGGCGTGTTCGACCTCGGCCACGGCCGCGGCCAGTCCGTCGTACGACGGCAGCAGGTACGTGCACCCGGTCTCTGTGTACGCCGCTTGGTCGTGGAGCGTGCCGAGGAGCTCAGCCAGGCTCTCGATGGCCAGGCGGCGCTGGAGCGGATGCGTCTCGAACCCGCGGACGCCGCCGCCCGAGGACGCGGTTGCGTCGGTCTCGGGAAGACCGGTGATGAGGTCGACGGTTGCTTGGCTGCTCAGGCGCCAGGCCAGCAGCGCTCCGGCGATGCCAGCGCCGATCACACCGATGCGCATCCGGCTCACCCCAGCCCGGTCAGCGCGGCCCGGAGAGAGCCGGTGTCGGCACCGCCGGCCAGCAGCGTGAGCAGGCAGCGCGCGGCCAGCGGCGGATCGAAGGCGATTGGCGTGAGCGCCGCCTCTCCGCGGGCCAGCTCGATCGCCGCGAGCGCCGGATCAAGCGGCTCCGACACTGTTCTGAGGCCGGCCAGGAGCGGTTCGGCGTACCGGCTGAAAGCTTCGAAAGAATGCTGGCGGAAATCGCTTTGATAGCGGTCCGGCCGCTCCCACGCCAGAAACAAGCGAACGATTGACGGGTCGTGACCGCGGAGTAATTCCGTGGCGGTGATTCCGTGTCTCCGGCTGGTCGAGAATTTCGCGCCGTCGAAGGTGAAGAACTCGTTGACAATCAGACCGGAAAGCGGTGACCGGCCGACTCCCGCGGCCGCCCAGACGGCCGGCCAGTAGACGGCGTACCAGAATGCGTTGTCGAGGCCGAGGAAATGCCAGAGCCGGCCGATGCGGCCGATCGCGGCCAGGTAGCCGGCGAGGTCGTCGGCGCCGGGATCGACGGCGCGGGCGATGCCGGACAGGTCGGCGAGCGCGACTTCGGTGTACGCGCCGATCCGCAGGCCGGTCAGCGGGCCGTCGCCGTCGATGCCCCAGTTGGTCGGGTAGGCGAGCGGGATCTCGGGCAGCCCGGCGCGCAGGACGCGGCCGACGAGTTCGCGCACGGGCGGTGGCAGTTCGGCCCGGAGCCACGTTTCGATCAGGGCAGCGCGGTGGTCCTCCATCCGCAGTACCGGCACGGTGGCCTGGAACGGACGGGGCTCACCACCACAGCGGCCGCAGACCGGATCGACCATCGTCTCGACCTGCGTGAAGGTGCCGCAGACCTCGCACGCGCCACCGGCCGCGGGTTCCTTGCACTCGCCGCAGAGTCCGCTGAGGTAGGACTCGTGCAGGGTGCGATCGCAATCACTGCAGGCATACAAGGTGATCTCGCGCATCGGCGCCGCGCCCGAGGTGACGAGGTGGTTCATCAGTTGCCGGATCACCGGCGGGTAGCCGGCCTCGAGCGGGTCGGTGAAACGGTCGTAACCGATTCGGGCCCGGGCGTAGGTGTCGAGGATGTCGTCGCGGAACTCGGCGGTCATCGCGTGCGGATCGCGGCCCTCGTGCTCGGCCCGCGTCAGCACGTAGTTCTGATGGACGTCGAGGCCGCTCGTGACCACGACCTGCTCGCCGCGAGCACGTGCTGCCCGGGCTGCGAGGTCGGCGGCCAGGTACGGGCCGGACAGGTGGCCGACGTGCAGCGGCCCGTTGACGGTCGGCTGCGGAAACGTGAAGACACTGATCTCACTCATGGCTGTGCAGTCCAGTGATGGGCATCCAGTACGCACTGAAGACCGTCAGCTCAACAGAATCAGACCGATTCTGTACGACGTGCTGCTCGGTGCTCGACATCAGGAACGCGTTGCCCTGCTGGACTTCGTACTCGTTGCCGCCGGACAGCACATGCGCCGTACCGGCAACGACCAGGGACAGTTCGAGCTCGGGATGCTGATCGAGTGGGCTCTCCGAACCAGGGGGAACGGAGTACCACATGGCCTGGAACGGCAGTTCGCGATCCAGTTCGTATTGTTCCCACCGGACCACTCGCAGGTCTTTCACGAACTGGTCGTCGCCGGTGCGCAGGTCGAACGTACGCATGCTTCGCCACCCTCCATGATCACGCCGCGAGCGGGACCGAAGAAGTTGAGGTGCTCAATTACGAGCGTGAACACACGGAACAAGGCGCTACGAACGCGCCGAAATCGCAGCACTCAGAGCTCTGCTGCGCACGCGACCTGCGCCACCAACGCGGTCGTCGTGAAAGCCGGTGACCCCCCAGTCTCCGTGGCCGAAAATATAGGGAAGGTCGCGCTGCGAGTAAAGGGGAATACGCTATGAATTTCCGGCCGGTTCGTAACTCTGCCGGAATTCCTTCGTTGCGATCGGTATTTGGCGGCGGACCGTGTCCGCCCAGTCACCGAACGGATCTAAACGGCGCCGGGCAGTGCGATCGGCGCGCCGCCCCAGACCACCTGTGCCGACGCGGTCGCCAGCAGTTGGTCGATCGCCAATTGACGGACCGGCGGCTGCTCGGCCGCCTCGACCAGATCGCCGTACACGGCGGCCAGACGGCGCTCGATGCCCAGGATCAGCGCTGAGGCGCTGACCGCGTTGGTGACCGGGCTGGGCAGGTCGTACGCCGGTTCCGCGGCGACCGGAGTCTCACCGGCCGCTGTGATGAGGGCGCTCAACTGGTCGCGGTTGTCGCGGTGCCGGTCGAAGGTGTCGGTCGCGGCCTTGAACTTGGCGCCACTGAGCTTGCCGCCGGCCACGCCGACGCCGTACAGGGCCGCGTGCTCGCCGGCCAGCGCGGCCTGCAGAGCTTCGAGCTCGGTCATGAGGCCCCCTTTCTGGACTGAGGAGCGGAGGGAGCGCAGCGACTGGAGTGACGAGGGAAGAAAGGGAACCAGGCCTCAGGACCCGCCGCGCGGAGCGTGGCAATGTGCACGGTCATGAGGAGGCCCCCTTCTTGGTGGGGAGCAGGGTCGAGCCGAGCTGAAGCTCGGAGGCGGCGATCATCGCGAGCAGGCGGGCCTGCGGACCGGTCACTTTGGCGGCGGCGGTCGCGTGGGCGATCGAGGCCTGCTTCTCGAGCTTGCCCAGCAGAGCCAGTGCCGCGGCCGCGCTCGTCGGAGCTGAGGTCGCCCCGGGCTTGGCGGCAGTGACCCCTTCGGTCTCCTGCAGCTTGGCCAGGTGGCTCGCGTGGTACTTCGCACCGGCGGCGAGCTTGGCCTTCAAGGCCGGGTACTTCGTGCCGATCAGCGTGTACTGGCTGACCAGTCCGTTCACCAGGCCGGCCGCAGCGGTGAGAGCCGCGACGACTGCCGGGTCCACGGTCGGAGTGGCTGGAACGGTTTTGCCGGACTCGGGGTCGACGGCTCCCGGCGTACCGGAACTTGCCTGGTCGTCCTTGCACCCGGCCAGCAGGACGGCACCTGAGGCCAGAGCGACGGACTGCAGCGCGACGCGGCGCGAGAGTCGGAGGGGTTCGTTCGGCACCCCGGAACCTTACCCGGTGACTGGTCTGTGACGAGGTGGTGACGTGAGCACCCTCCGGGGGCAGATAAGGTGGGCTACTGCCCTCGGACGGATTGCCGAGTGGCGGAACGGGCGCACAACTGCAGAGAGGCAGGTCTACCTGTGAGCCGAAAGACTGACCACACGGACACCTCTGGCCTCGAGAACTTCCTCCAGCCGATCGTCGCGCAGTTCGGCTGCGACCTGGAGGAGACCGGCATCATCCCGGTCGGCAAGCACCGCATCCTGCGGGTGCTGGTCGACCGCGACGGCGGGATCAACCTCGATGACATCGCCGAGGTCACCCGCGCGCTCTCCAAGGCGCTCGACGACGGCAACATCATGGGTGAAGGCAAATACACGCTGGAGGTCTCCAGTCCCGGCGTCGACCGGCCGCTCACGCTGCCCCGGCACTGGCGCCGCAACGTCACCCGCTTGGTCGCCGTCACGCTGGCCAACGGCCAGAAACTGACCGGCCGCATCAAGACCGCCTCCGACGAGGCGGCCGAACTGGACGTCAAGGGCAAGCTCCGCACGGTCGCCTACGGCGACGTGGAGAAGGCCAAGGTCCAGATCGAGTTCAACCGGCCCACCGGCACTGACGACACTGAAGCACCTGCCGAAGGCGACGAACTCGCCGGCGACGCGGTGGAGGAGAACTGACATGGATATCGACATGGCCGTCCTGCGGTCGCTCGAACGGGAGAAGGACATCTCCCTCGACATCGTCGTGGACGCGATCGAGGCGGCCCTGCTGGTGGCCTACCACCGCACCGAGGGCGCCCAGCAGCACGCGCGCGCCGAGCTGGACCGCAAGACCGGGCACGTGACGGTGACGGCGCGCGAGGTCGACGAAGAGGGCGCGCTGCTGCGCGAGTTCGACGACACCCCGAAGGACTTCGGCCGGATCGCGGCCACGACGGCCAAGCAGATCATCCTGCAGCGGCTGCGCGACGCCGAGGACGACGTCCGGTACGGCGAGTTCTCCGGCAAGGAGGGCGACATCGTGTCCGGCGTCGTCCAGCAGGGCCGCGACCCGCGCTCGGTGATGGTCGACCTCGGCAAGATCGAGGCCGTGCTGCCGGCGCCGGAGCAGGTGCCGGGGGAGAAGTACGAGCACGGTTCGCGGCTGCGGGTCTACGTGGTCGGGGTCCGCAAGGGCTTCAAGGGCCCGCAGATCACCGTCAGCCGGACGCACCCGAACCTGGTCAAGAAGCTGTTCGCGCTGGAGGTCCCGGAGGTCGCCGACGGCACCGTCGAGATCACCGCGATCGCCCGCGAGGCGGGGCACCGGACCAAGATCGCGGTCCGGACGCTCAACCCGTCGGTGAACGGCAAGGGTGCCTGCATCGGCCCGATGGGCCAGCGGGTGCGCAACATCATGCACGAGCTGCACGGTGAGAAGATCGACATCATCGACCACAGCGACGACCCGGCCACCTTCGTCGGGAATGCGCTGTCCCCGGCGCAGGTCACGTCGGTGGAGGTCGTCGACGCTGCGGCTCGCGCCGCGCGCGTCGTCGTACCGGACTATCAGTTGTCCCTCGCCATCGGCAAAGAGGGCCAGAACGCACGCCTCGCGGCCCGGCTGACGGGCTGGCGGATCGACATCCGGCCGGATACCGATGTGACTGGTGAGGACAAGAAGGTAGACTGATCTCTCGGTCGGCCGACTGAGTCGCAACCACACCCTGAGGAAGATGTGACAGACGCGCGTCCTGGCAAGGCTCGGGAGCGCACCTGTATCGGGTGCCGGAAGCGATCCAGTCCGACAGACCTGCTGCGGACGACGGTGTCCGGAGGACTTGTCCTCCCGGATCCAGAGCGCCGGGCACCCGGCCGTGGGGCGCATGTGCACCCCACACTCGAGTGCTTCGAGCTCGCTGTCCGGCGCAAGGCGTTCCCGCGGGCCTTCAAGGTCCCGGGCCCGCTCGACGTGACCGGGCTGCAGGAGTTCCTCGCGCAGCGTGATAGGCAAGATGTGAACACGGCGGCCAACCGGCCGTCCGCGGCGGTCCAACCGGGCCGTCGTGACCGACATGAAGGCGGGTCATCGACTCATGACCACTCGATGAGTGTCTACCGATGAGTGCAATGCGATGAGCATGTACGTCAACTAACGGTCCGCGGCCCCAGGCTCGGACCAGAGGGAGAGTAGTGGCAAAGGTCCGAGTCTACGAGCTCGCAAAAGAGCTCGGAGTTACCAGCAAGGTCGTTCTGACCAGGCTGAACGACATGGGTGAGTTCGTTCGATCGGCATCCTCGACCATCGAGGCGCCGGTTGTCCGGCGGTTGGCGGAAGAGTTCGAGAAGAACCCGCCGAAGAAGCGCGCGGCCAAGAAGGCCGCCGCCAGCACGTCTGCCGCGCCGCAGGCGACCGCTCCGGTCGCTCCTGCCGAGCCGGTTCAGCAGTCCGAGCCGGTTGCCCCCGCGGCGCCGGCCGAGCGTCCGGCGCCTGTCGCCGAGTCGGCTCCCGCACCGGTGGCGCAGGCCCCGGTGGCCGAGCCGGCCGCGGCCGCTCCGGTGGCTCCGGCTGCCAAGGCAGCGACACCCGGTATCAAGCCGGGTCCGCGTCCGGGCCCGAAGCCGGGTCCGCGCGCCGAGACCCCGGCCGCTCCGGTCGAGACCCCCGCCGCTGCGGCGGCTCCGGTCGAGACTCCGGCCGCACCGGCCGCCCCGAAGGTGGAGGCCCCCGTGGCCACGCCGGCGTTCGAGGCTCCGGCGGCCAAGGCCGCTCCGGCTCCCGAGGCTGCCGCTCCGGCTGCCCCGGCGACGCCGCGTCCGGCTGCCGACGCTCCGGTCCGTCCGGGCCCGCGTCCGGCTGGTCAGAGCTCCGGTGGTCAGGGTGGCTCTGCGCCGCGTCCGGGTGCTTCCGCACCGCGTCCGGGTGGCTCCGCGCCGCGTCCGGGTGCGCCGCGGCCCGGTGGCAACCAGCGTCCGGGTGGTCAGGGTGGTGGCCCGCGTCCGGGTGCGCCGCGTCCGGGCAACAACCCCTTCAGCTCGACTCAAGGTATGCAGCGCGGTGGCGCACGCCCGGGCCCCGGCGGCCAGGGTGGCGGTCAAGGCGGTCCGGGTGCTCCCAGCCCGGCCGGAATGGCTCCGCGTCCGCCGGCAGCCCGCGACGGTGGCGGCCGTGACGACCGTCGCGGCGGTAACGACCGTCCGCCGCGTTCCGGCGGCGTACCGGGTGCACCGCGCCCGAACCCGGCGATGATGCCGAAGTCCTCGGCCGGTACCTTCACCGGTCGCCCCTCGGGTCCCGGTGGGGGCCCTGGCGGCGGCGGTGGCGCTGGTGGTCGTGGTCGTCCCGGTGGCGGCGGCGGTCCGGGTGGACCGGGTGCCGGTGCCCGTCCGGGTGGCGGCGGCGGTGGCGGCGGTTTCCGTCCCGGCGGCGGCCCGAGCGGCCCTCCCGGTGGTGGCGGCGGTGGCCGTCCCGGCCCGGGCAACCGGGGTCGTGGCGGAACGCAGGGTGCCTTCGGGCGTCCGGGCGGTCCGGCGCGTCGTGGCCGGAAGTCGAAGCGCGCCAAGCGCCAGGAATTCGACAACATGCAGGCCCCCGCGGTCGGCGGCGTTCGCGTCCGCCACGGTGACGGCGAGGTCGTGAAGCTGGCCCGTGGCGCGTCCCTGACGGACTTCGCCGAGAAGGTCGGCGTCGACCCGGCGTCGCTGGTGCAGGTGCTGTTCCACCTCGGTGAGATGGTCACTGCCACGCAGTCGGTCAACGAAGAGGTCCTGCAGCTGCTGGGTACCGAGCTGAACTACGACGTTCAGGTCGTGTCCCCCGAAGACGAGGACCGCGAGCTGCTGCAGTCGTTCGACATCGACTTCGGGTCGGACGAGGGCGGCGAGGCCGAGCTGGTCAAGCGGCCGCCGGTCGTGACCGTGATGGGTCACGTCGACCACGGTAAGACGAAGCTTCTGGACGCGGTCCGTGAGGCCAACGTCGTCGCCAAGGAAGCCGGTGGCATCACCCAGCACATCGGTGCCTACCAGGTGACCACCACGGTCGACGGCGAAGAGCGCGCCATCACCTTCGTTGACACCCCGGGTCACGAGGCGTTCACCGCCATGCGTGCTCGTGGTGCGCAGGCCACCGACATCGTCATCCTGGTGGTCGCGGCCGACGACGGCGTGATGCCGCAGACGATCGAGGCCCTGAACCACGCCCGTGCGGCCGGTGTCCCGATCGTGGTCGCGGTCAACAAGATCGACGTACCGAGTGCCGACCCGGCCAAGGTGCGCGGTCAGCTGACCGAGTACGGCCTGGTCCCCGAGGAGTACGGCGGCGACACGATGTTCGTCGACGTCTCGGCGAAGTCGCGGATCAACATCGACGGGCTGCTCGAGGGTGTCATCCTCACCGCGGACGCGTCGCTGGATCTGCGGGCCAACCCGAACATGCCGGCCCAGGGCATCGCGATCGAGGCCAACCTCGACAAGGGCCGTGGTCCGGTGGCGACCGTGCTGGTACAGCGCGGAACGCTGCGGGTCGGCGACTCGATGGTCGCGGGACCGGCGTACGGCCGGGTCCGGGCCATGCTCGACGAGCACGGCGACGCGGTCGAAGAGGCCACACCGTCGCGTCCGGTCCTGGTGCTCGGTCTGACCGCCGTGCCAGGTGCGGGTGACAAGTTCCTGGTGGTGGACGACGACCGGATGGCCCGGCAGATCGCTGAGAAGCGCGAAGCCCGGGCTCGTGCGGCCGCCAACGCCAAGCGTCGTGCGCGCCGGACCCTCGAGGACTTCATGGCCTCGATGGAGAAGGGCGAGACGCAGGAACTGCTGCTCATCCTCAAGGGCGACGTGTCCGGTTCGGTCGAGGCGCTGGAAGACGCCCTGGTCCGGATCGAGGTCGGCGACGAGGTCAACCTGCGCGTCATCGACCGTGGCGTCGGTGCGATCAACGAGAACGACGTCAACCTGGCCATCGCGTCGAACGCCGTCATCATCGGCTTCAACGTGCGGCCGGCCGGCAAGGCCGGAGACGTGGCCGAGCGCGAGGGTGTCGACATCCGGCACTACTCGGTGATCTACGCCGCGATCGACGACATCGAGGCGGCCCTGAAGGGCATGCTCAAGCCGATCTACGAAGAGGTCGTGCTGGGGCAGGCGGAGATCCGCGAGATCTTCCGCTCCTCGAAGGTCGGAAACATCGCCGGTTGCTGGGTCACCAGCGGCCTGATCCGCCGCAACGCCAAGATCCGGTTGATCCGGGACGGCGCGGTCGTGGTGGAGAACGGCGAGCTCTCGTCGCTGAAGAGGTTCAAGGACGACGCGTCCGAGGTCCGCGAGGGCTTCGAGTGTGGTCTGACCGTGAACAACTACAACGACATCAAGATCGGCGATGTCGTGGAGTCGTTCGAGCTGCGCGAGAAGCCGCGCAACTAACCGCGGTACTGCTCTAGTAACGTCCGGAGTGGCGGGTTCGACCACCGCCGCTCCGGACGTTTCGCATGATTGATTCAGGTGACAGAGGGAGTGAGCCCCGATGGGTGAAGCAAGGGCGAAGCAGTTGGCCGACCGGATCCAGGTCCTGGTCGCGGAGCTGCTGGAGCGCCGGGTCAAGGACCCGCGGCTCGGCTTCGTCACCGTGACGGACGCGAAGCTGACCGCCGACCTGGGCGAGGCGAGCGTCTTCTACACGGTGTACGGCGGCGAGCAGGAGCGCGCGTCCACGGCCGCGGCGCTGGAGTCGGCGCGTGGCCTGATCCGCAGCGAGGTCGGCAAGGCGCTCGGGTTGCGGCGCGCTCCGAGCCTGGCGTTCTACCTGGACTCGATCCCGGAGACCGCGGGCCAGATCGAGGAGCTGCTGTCCAAGGCCCGGCACGCCGACGCCAAGGTGGCCGCGGCCGCCGCCGGCGCCAAGCCGGCCGGCGACGCGGACCCGTACAAGAAGAAGAACGACGACGAGGACGAGGACGAGCAGGACTAGTGGTTGCTTTCACGCCGTCCTCGGACGGCATCGTCGTGGTGGACAAGCCGGCGGGGATGACCTCGCACACGGTCGTCGCGAAGGTCCGGCGGCTGGCGGGCACCCGCAAGGTGGGGCACGCCGGCACGCTGGACCCGATGGCGACCGGTGTCCTGGTCGCCGGCCTCAACCGCGCCACCCGGCTCCTCGGCCACCTCCAGCTCGCCGACAAGTCGTACGACGCGACCATCCGGCTCGGTGCCAGTACGACGACCGACGACGCCGAGGGGGAGATCCTCGAGACCGCCTCCGTGGCCGGCGTCACGGCCGAGGCGATCTCGTCGGCGACGACGGCGTACAAGGGTGAGATCTCGCAGATCCCGTCCGCGGTGTCCGCGATCAAGGTCGACGGCAAGCGGGCCTATGAACGCGTCCGCGCCGGCGAAGAGGTCGCCCTCAAGGCGCGCACCGTGACGGTGTCGCGATACGACATCCTCGACATTCGCATCAGTGACGAGTGGATCGACGTCGATGTGTCGGTGGACTGCTCGAGCGGCACGTACATCCGTGCGCTGGCTCGGGATCTCGGCACCGATCTGAGTGTCGGCGGCCACCTCACCGCACTTCGCCGTACCCGCGTCGGATCTTTCGACCTGTCGGCGGCGCACACCCTCGAGTCGCTCGCCGAGGACTTCGTCTGGCTGCCGATCGCGGATGTTGCCGCAGGCACCTTTCCCCGCTACAACGCCGACGACGAACAAGCCGCCGCCATCCGCACCGGCCGCCCCCTCCCCGGCCTCAACCTCGCCTCCGGCCAAACCGCCATGTTCGACCCCTCCGGCACCTTCCTGGCCCTCTACGAACCCCACGGCCCCCTAGCCAAACCCACCGCCGTCTTCGTCGGCTAGGCCACCTTGAGCACGGTTCAACCATTTCCACGTGCCTCTCGTTGACGGGTGCTCAAGGTGAGGTTCGTAAGCGACCTTGAGCACCGTTCAGTCACTTCCGAGCGCGGAATGTGGTTGAGGGGTGCTCAAGGTGGGGCTTGCGACGGTGGGGACCCGTTCGCGGGCGAAGCGGACCGCCACCACTGATCAACTCGCTCGCCGTGCCGGGCTTCACGCTCAGCGCCGCCCCGCGTGGTGGTCGGACGAGCGGTTACTCAGTGCTGGGCGTCCGGGTGGGTAGCCTGAGTGGGGTGCGTGAGGGGGCGGTGCGGGTTGCGGCGGTGGTGGTGTTCGCCTATGGGACTGCGGTCCACGCGTATGACCTGTTGCGGGGCGGGCTTGATGCGTACGCCGGCTATCCCGGTTGGCTGCGTGGGTTCTACACGGCGCTGATCGTGCTGGACGCGGCATGCGCCGTACTGATCGCGATGCGACGACGTGCCGGCCTCGTGCTCGGGAGTGCGGTGCTGGTCGCGGACGCGCTGGCCAACGGCTACGCGGTGTACGGGCTGCATCAGGGGCCCACGATTGCAAGGGTCGGGCAGGGTGTGGTGAGTGCGTTGGCGGTCGCGATGGTGCTGGCGAGCCGCTGGCTCTGGCGATCGTTTCGCTAGGGGCCGGCCCTGGACCTTGTGCACGGTTCAGTCGTTTCCGCGCGCGGAAAGTGACTGAACGGTGCTCAAGGTGCCGCTCGGGTGCGACCTTGTGCACCGTTCAGTCACTTCCGCGTGCGAATGATGGTTGAGTCGTGCTCAAGGTGGGGCGTTCGCTAGGGCTGGTGGAGGGTGGCTGTGGTGGCGTTGAGGGTGATGGCGTGCCGCGGGCTACTCGGTCGCGGTCGCGCGGTGCCTTGGGGACCTGGCCGCGGAGGGGAGCGTGACCTTGACGAGCAGGCCGCCGCCTTCGCGAACCCGCGCGTGCACGTGGCCGCCGTGGGCGTGGGCCACCGCGCGGACGATCGACAACCCGAGTCCTGCACCGGGCCGGCCGGCCAGGCGGTCTGCTGTGAATCGGCGGAACGGCTCGAACAGTCCGGAGACCTCGTACGGCGGTATCACAGGACCGGTGTTGCTGACGACCAGCTGGACGGTGCCGTGGGGGCTGGTGTCGGTGGTGACCCGAACCCAGCCGTCGGGCACGTTGTAGTTGATGCCGTTCTCCACCAGGTTCTGGACGAGCCGTTCGAGCAAGGCCGCATTGCCCATCGTCGGCGCCTCGCCGGCTGACACGATCACTCCCGGATGCTGTCCGGCCACGTGGGTCACGACGTCCGCGAGATCCACGTAGGAGAGCTCGCCGAGCTCGCCGTCGGACTTGGCAAGCGTGAGCAGCCCGTCGATCAGGCGCTCGTGCCGGCTGTTGATGTCGAGCAGGGTCGCGCCGAGCTGGCGCACCTGTTCGTGCGCGTCACCACGCTGCACCGCGATCTCGAGCAGGGTGCGGTTGAGAGTGAGCGGTGTGCGCAGTTCGTGGGATGCGTTGGCGACGAAGCGGCGCTGTCCTTCGAAGGACTGGTCGAGTCGTTCGAGCATCAGGTCGAAGGTGTCGGCCAGCCGTTTGACTTCGTCCGGTGGCCCGTCGAGGGCGATGCGTTCGTGCAGCCCGCGGTCCGCGCCGGGTGAGTCGGCGATGCGCCGCGCGACCCGGGTCATCCGGTCGATCGGTTGCAGCATCCGGCCGGCGATCAGCCAGCCGATCGCGACCGCGCCGGCCCCGACCAGTACGAGCGCGATCGCGCCCTGGGTGAGCAGAGCCGTGAGCGCGTCGGCCCGGGACTCCTCGACGGCCTGTCGGCGGCCGTCCGCGTCGGCCGTTACACCTGGGACGTTCATGACGTCCGTCAGTGAGATGTCGTTGGCCAGCTGCCGCGACATCAACGCGTACGTCGCGCCGAGCAGGAGTACGGCGGCCAGCACGAACAACCCGCCGTACATCAAGGTCAGCCGGGTGCGGATCGTCAGTCGCTTCACGGGATCCGGTACCCGACGCCGGGATCGGTCAGCACGACCGGCGGATCCCCGAGCTTGCGGCGGAGCTTGAGAATCGTCATCCGCACGGTGTGAGTGAACGGGTCCGCGTGCTCGTCCCATGCCTTCTCCAGCAATTGCTCCGTGGAGACGGCACCGCCGTCGGCGCGCAGGAGCTCTGCCAGAACGGCGAATTCCTTTCGGGACAGCGGGACGTAGCGACCGTCGCGATAGACCTCGCGACGATGGGGGTCCAGCCGGATGCCGGCCCGGGTCAGGGCGGGCGGTGCCGCGGGGCGGGAGCGCCGGCCGAGCGCTGTCACCCGGGCGGCCAGCTCACGGAACGCGAACGGCTTGGGCAGGTAGTCGTCGGCGCCGAGCGCGAGACCGGCGACCCGGTCGTCGACGTCCGAGGCGGCTGTCAGCATCAGCACCTTTGTCTCGCCGCCGGCCAGTGCCCGGCACACCTCGTCGCCGTGGACGATCGGCAGGTCCCGGTCGAGCACGACCACGTCGTAGTCGTTGACCGCGACGCGCTCGAGCGCGGCCGCGCCGTCGTACACCACATCGACAGCGTGCGCGTCGGCCCGCAACCCCTCGGCCACCGCGTCCGCGAGGAGTGGTTCGTCTTCGACCACCAGTATTCGCATACGCCCATGGTGACGCAGGGTGTCGTCAATTCCGCGTCAACGCTTTCGGAGACGCCGCCTTGACGCCTCGCCGTCTGTACTTCGTGACATGAAACGACACATCACGCTCGCCATCGGATCGTTGCTGCTGGCTGGACTCGCCGGCTGCTCGTCCCCCACCGACCCAGGCGTGGCCACCGCAGGCGGCGACTCCTCGCCGGGCGCAGCCGCGACGGTGTCCACGAAGGAGGCGGCGCTGAAGTTCGCGCAGTGCATGCGCGAGAACGGGGTGCCGGACTTCCAGGACCCGAAGTTCGGCGCGGACGGCGAGATCGAGGACATGAGCCTGCCGAAAGGCGTGAAGCTCGAGACCGCTCAGGCGGCGCAGGAGAAATGCCAGCAGTATCTGCCGCACGGAGGGTCGCCGGAGCAGATGAGCGCGGAGGATGCGAAGAAGCTCCGGGAGTACGCCGGGTGCATGCGGCAGAACGGCATGCCGAAGTTCCCGGATCCCGACGCGGAAGGTCGCCTCCGGCTCGAGGGGATCGACCTCAACGGCGCGGACTACAAGGCAGCGCACGAGACGTGCCAGCACCTCCTGCCCGGTGGCGGCGGCTTCCAGCCGGGGGCGAAGTGATGGCGCGGCGGAGGCGACGGGCCGGTCGCGTCGTGATCGCGGTGGTCGCGGTGGTCGCCGCCGGCGCCGGTGCGGCCGCGGCGACCGGGGTGCTGGACGGCAGACAACCCACCCAAAGCGCAGCCGAGACGCCAGCGGCAACCGCGAAGGTGACCAGACAGACGCTCGTCGACAAGCAGACCGAGAGCGGTGAGCTCGGCCATGGTGCCCCCGTGGTCGTGAGCGCCAAACTCTCAGGAACATTGACGGCGCTGGCGGCCATCGGTTCCACGATCGGGCGCGGGGACACGGTCTACAGGGTCGACGACACGCCTGTCGTGTTGCTGTACGGCGCGCTGCCGGCGTACCGCAACCTCGTGGTCGGTACAGAAGGCACCGATGTCGCGCAGTTCGAGAACAACCTGGCCGCGCTGGGTTACACCGGTTTCACCGCGGACAGGCAGTACACCCAGAGGACGGCCGCGGCGGTCAAGAAATGGCAGAAGGCCCTGGGTTTGCCCCAGACGGGCACGGTCGAGCAGGGACGGATCTACTATGCGACCGGCCCGGTGCGCGTGGACAGTCAGGAGGCCGTGCCGGGCAGCGGTGTGGGGCCGGACGCACCGCTGCTCAAGTACACCGGGTCGGCTCGGTTAGTGACGGTTTCCATGGATGTGGCCGACGAGCGGCTCGCGGTGAAAGGCGCCGTGGTGACCGTCACCTTGCCGGACGGCAAAACCGTCCGCGGAACTATCGGCGACACCAAGACCATCGTCGTGCCCGCCGACGGCAGTCCGGGCAGTAACGCGTCGACCAGGGTCGACGTCACTGTCACAGTCGCCGACCAGAAGGCGCTTGCGGGACTCGACCGTGCGTCCGTGAAGGTCGGGTTCACAGCAGCGCAACGGAAGAACGTGCTGACCGTTCCGGTGGCCGCGCTGCTCGCGCTGTCCGAAGGCGGCTACGGCGTCGAGGTGGTGAACGGATCGACGACCAAGACCGTCGCGGTCAAGACCGGTCTGTTCGCCGACGGCCGTGTCGAGATCTCCGGCGACGGCGTCGCCGAGGGCGCGACAGTGGGGATGCCGTCATGACCGCGGTCGTGGAACTCGACGCGGTCGGAAAGTCGTACACGGGGGTGGCTGCGTTGTGGGATGTCTCACTGGTGGTGGAGTACGGCGAGTTGGTCGCGATCGTCGGTCCGTCCGGCTCGGGCAAGTCGACGATGCTGCATCTGATCGGCACGCTCGACCGACCGTCGACCGGCGTCGTACGGATTGATGGGCACGACGTGGCGCGGCTGTCGGACCGTCAACTGTCCGCGTTGCGTGCCCGCCGAATCGGGTTCGTGTTCCAGCAGTTCCACCTGACGCCAGGCCAGTCCGCCCTGGACAACGTGGCCGACGGCCTGCTGTACACAGGAATGCCGGCTCGCGAGCGGGCAAGGCGTGCCGAAGCAGCACTGGTCCGCGTCGGACTCGCCGGTCGTCTCGACCACCGGCCGCACGAGATGTCCGGCGGCGAACGGCAGCGGGTGGCGATCGCGCGAGCGGTCGTGGGCGATCCGGCCCTGCTACTCGCGGACGAGCCGACCGGGAATCTGGACTCAGTCGCAGGCGCCGGTGTGATGGAGCTGCTGTGGGAACTGCATGCCGCCGGCACTACCGTCCTGGTCATCACCCACGACCGGGAGATCGCCGACAGCCTGCCAAGACAGGTCCGGCTGCGCGACGGGGAGGTGGTCTGAATGCTCGCACCTGCACGCCTGAACCTTGGTGACGTACTCAGGGTCGGCAGCGCCGGCCTGCGAACCCGCCCCCTGCGCGTCTTCCTCTCCGCGCTGGGTATCGCGATCGGCATCGCGGCCATGACTGCGGTGGTAGGGGTGTCGTCGTCCAGCCGCGCCGAGCTCGACCGTGAACTAGCGGCTCTCGGCACGAACCTGCTCACCGTGGCACCCGGCAGCACCATGACTGGTGAGACCGCGAGGCTGCCGACCGAGTCGATCGACATGATTCGCCGCATCAAGCCCGTCCAGGCGGTGTCCGCGAGCGGCAAAGTGCCCGACACCAACGTCTACCGCAACGACCGGATTCCGGCGGCGCAGACCGGCGGCCTGGCGGTTCTGGCCGCCCACCTCGACCTTCCTCGCACCGTGGGCGTGACGCTTGCCGACGGCACGTGGTTGAACGGGGCCACCTCCCGCTATCCCGCCGTGGTGCTCGGATCGGAAGCCGCGTCAGTGCTGGGCATCACGTCGGTGGGCGAGGACGTCCGCATCTATCTCGGTGGACTGTGGTTCACCGTGGTGGGCATCCTCAATGCCAGCCCGCTCGCGCCCGAACTGGACACCGCCGCGCTCGTCGGCTGGCCGGCCGCGCAGTCGTACCTGGACTTCGACGGCTACCCGACGACCGTCTACACGCGGGCCGCCGACGCAGCAGTCGAGGCGGTACGGGGCGTCCTCGCCGCGACCGCGAACCCCCAGGCACCCAACGAGGTCAAGGTGTCCCGCCCGTCCGACGCCCTCGCCGCACGCCAGGCTGCGGACCGCGCGTTCACCGGTCTCCTCCTCGGTCTCGGCGCCGTCGCCCTGCTGGTCGGTGGGGTCGGCGTCGCCAACACGATGGTGATCTCGGTCCTGGAACGACGCGCCGAAATCGGCCTGCGCCGCTCGCTCGGCGCGACCCGCGGCCAGATACGTCTCCAGTTCGTCGCCGAAGCGCTGCTGCTGTCCGCCATCGGCGGAGTCAGTGGCGTCTTCCTCGGCATCGGGGTCACCGGCGGCTACGCAGTCACCCGCGACTGGCCCACCGTCGTTCCGGCATGGGCGATGGTCGGCGGCGTCACCGCGACCTTGCTGATCGGCGCGATCGCGGGCCTGTATCCAGCCATCCGAGCGGCCCGTCTACCACCGACCGCGGCTCTCGCGACGCCGTGAGCCCTGCGGACCGCCGGGTCGCCCATGAGAGCGGGTCTTGTGCTCGGGAGTGCGGTGCTGGTCGCGGACGCGCTGGCCAACGGCTACCAGGGGCCTACGGTTGCTCGGGTCGGGCAGGGCGTGGTGAGTGCGTTGGCGGTCGCGATGGTGCTGGCGAGCCGCTGGCTCTGGCGATCGTTTCGCTAGGGCTGGGCCTGGGACCTTGTGCACGGTTCAGTCGTTTCCGCGCGCGGTCAGCGGTTGATGGGTGCACAAGGTCGGCTTGGTGCGTGACTTTGTGCACGGGTCGGTCAGGTGTGCGGGTGGGGAATGGTTGATAGGTGCTCAAGGTGGGGGCGCGACGTTGAGCACGGGTCAGTCGGTTCGGCGCGCGGAATTTGGTTGAGGGGTGCTCAAGGTGGGGGCGCGTTCGGGCTGGTGGAGGGTGGCGGTGGTGGCGTTGAGGGTTAGGGGGACGCCGTCGCGGAGGAGGGTGAGGGCGTGGGGGACGGCGAGGATGGCGGGGAGGCGGCGTTCGCGGGCGAGGATGGCGGCGTGGGAGAGGCGGCCGCCGGTTTCGGTGACGATGCCGGCGATGACTTGGAAGAGTGGGGTCCAGGCGGGGTCGGTGTAGCGGCAGACGAGGATGTCGCCGGGGCAGACGCGGGGGAAGTCGGCGGGGCCGTGGACGAGGCGGGCGGGGCCGGTCGCCGTACCGGGGCTGCCGGAGATGCCGTGCAGGGGAGCGGTGATCGGGCGGGCTTGGAGGAGCCAGAGGCGGTCGTGCTCGAAGGCGAACTCGATGTCCTGCGGTCCACCGAGCAACTGCTCCACGTCCTGGCCGAGTTGCCACAGCTGAGCCAACTGGTCGTCGGTGAGGCAGTAGCGGGAGCGATCCGACAAGGCGACCGGGGTCGTGGTGGTGCGATCAACGCGGGTGGCCTTGGAGCCGAGGCTGCGGTCGACGACCGAGCCTTCCACGATGGTGAAGGCGTCCGGCGTGACGCGGCCGCCGACGACACTCTCGCCGAGTCCCCACGACGCCTCGACGAACGCAGTCGCGCCAGTGAAGAGCACACCCGACACATCCGCATCCACGTGCTGCTGCACGATCACCGCCATCGATGCGCCGGTACGGCGGTACGCGGCCGCGCGTGGAGACCACAGCGACGCCCGTGTCGCCGCGATCCGATCCGGCAGCGCAGCCCGGCTGACCCCAAGGAACGAGTCGTACACACCCGCCGCGGACTGCGCCCCGGTGTCCTCGGTCGAGGCGGACGAGCGAACGGCGTACAGGCGGTCCTCGACGACGTCCAACGAAGCGCCAGGCAGCAGCACGATCCCAGGTGGCACCGGGAAGCCGGCGCGCAGCAGCGCACCCAGGTTCGCTGCCTTGGCGCCCGCCTCCGGACCGGCAACCGCGAGACTGATCACCCGCATACCCTTTCAACAAAATATTGACAACACTTTGTTGATACTCCACTGTTTCAGCATGCGAAGCAAGAACGACGACCAGGCGCAGGCAGAGAGCGAGGCGGACGCCCGCCGCGAGCTGCTGGAGCTCGGCGCTGATCAGCTCGAACGCCGTCCCTGGCAGCCCGCGCCCGTACCGCCCTCGGCCGTGGACCTCATCCAGTTCTTCCTCTCGAGCACCACGGACAACCGGGACGCCGCCGTCGCAGCACTCCAGCTCCTCCCCGCAGCCCGGGCCGAGCTCGACCACCTGGAGACCGGCCTGATGTTCACCGCACGCGGCCTCGGCATCACCTGGGCGGAGATGGCCCGCGCACTCGGCCTGAACTCACCGCAGGCCTGCCAGCAGCGTCTCGACCGCCTGACGAATCGCCACGGAGAGTCATGAGCCGCGCATCCACACCCGAGCTGCTCACTCTGCATGCCGTCCGGCTGCTCGGCGTCGGCGACGAGCAGGCCATCGCAGACCGGTTCGCCCTCGACCTGGCCAGCACCAAAGAGCTGCTCCTGGACCACCAAGCCTTCGGCTGGATCAGCTGGAGCCAGTTCGCCGACATCGGCGGCTGGTCGCTCACCGAGTCCGGCCGCGCCGAGAACGAACGCGGTCTGGCCGCAGAGCTCGGCTCAGACGCCGACACGGTCAGTACGGCGTACTCCGCCTTCCTGCCGCTCAACGGACGTCTCCAGGCCGCCTGCACCCAATGGCAGCTCAAACCAGCCCCAGGCGACGCCATGGCCTTCAACGACCACACCGACCCCGCATGGGACCAGGCTGTCCTCGACGAGCTCGCAGCGATCGGTCAGGAGCTCACCCCGCTCGCCACGCAGCTCACGGCGACCCTCGACCGCTTCGCCGGCTACGACACCCGCTACACGCGAGCGCACCAGGCCGGCTGCGTCGACAGTACGACGGTCGACTCCTGCCACCGCGTGTGGTTCGAGCTGCACGAGGACCTGATCGCCACCCTCGGCGTGCGCCGGTAAGTACGCTGGAGCCGTGCGTTCCCGTCCAACTCTGCAGTGGGCCCCCGGCCCCGACGTCCTCGCGCTCGAACCCGGTACGACGGATGTCACCCCGCTGGCCGAGATCGTGGCGGACCGGAACGTCGTCGTACTGAGTGGCGCCGGTCTCTCCACCGAGTCGGGCATCCCCGACTACCGCGGCGAGACCGGCAGCCTGCGCACGCACACCCCGATGACGTACGACGATTTCGCGAGCAGCGAGTCCGGCCGCCAGCGCTACTGGGCGCGCAGCCACCTCGGCTGGCGCACGATCGCCCGCGCGCACCCGAACGTCGGCCACCGCGCCGTCGCGAGCCTGCAAGCGCGCGGCTACCTCAGCGGCGTCATCACCCAGAACGTCGACGGCCTGCACACCGCCGCCGGCACCAAAGACGTGATCGAGTTGCACGGCAACCTCGACCGGGTCATCTGCCTGAACTGCGGTACGACGTCCGCGCGTGAAGTCCTCGACGCGAGACTCCGCGCAGCCAACGAAGACTTCGAGGCCGAGGCGACCCGGATCAACCCCGATGGTGACGTCGACCTGCCCGAGGACGTCGTGCAGTCCTTCACCGTTGTCCCGTGCACGGTCTGCGGGGGAGTGCTCAAACCCGACGTGGTCTTCTTCGGCGAGAACGTCCCCAAACCGCGTGTCGAACGCTGCTACCGCCTGATCGACGCAGCAAACGCCGTACTGGTCCTGGGCTCGTCCCTGACCGTCATGTCCGGCTTCCGCTTCGTCCGCCATGCAGCCAAGGCCGGTACGCCGGTCCTGATCGTCAACCAGGGCATCACCCGCGGCGACCCGTATGCGCTGCACCGCATCAACCTGCCGCTCGGCCAAGCGCTCACTGAGCTGACAGCACAGCTGCCCTGACACCGGCGTCCAGACACCACCGGGCCGGGCCATGCGTGAGGTGGCCCAGCCCGGGGTCCGGCGTACGGATTGGAAAGGGTCAGCGTTGCGCGCTGGTCCGTACGCGGTCATTGGCGGCCTTGACGGCCGGTGAGGTTGCTGCCTGTTTGGTCAGTTGACGGCCCTTCGCGGCCCACGTGGCCTGCTCGGACGCCGTGATGGTGGCGGGCTTGCCGGTCAGCTTCTTGAGGGTGAGTGAGGCGACGCCGGCCTGGCCTTCGTAGCGCGGGTGGTAGTTGGCCGCCCGCAGCAGGTTGAGGTCCTTGCCCTGGATCCACGCCACGCCGTCCGGCGCACAGGCGTCGTGACCGGTCGACGGTCCGACGGTGTCGACGTACGTCGCTCCGGTCGCAGCGGCCGCGTTCGACACCGCTGCGTTCAGTGCCTGCTCGATCGAGTACAGGTAGGCGTAGTCGCCGTCCGCGAACGGCAGGATGTCCGGGCAGGTGCCGTGCGCGGGCGCGATCTGCGGATACCCGACCAGTACGACGGTTGCCTCGGGCGACCGTTGTTTGATGCCTTGGACAACAACTTTGATCCGGGCCTCGGTCTTCACCAGATCGGCCTTCAGCGTGTCCACGCCGTCGACCGTGAAGTGCGCCTTGCAGGGTGCGCCGGTGGGGTCCGAGGCGCGCAGCCCTGGGCAGGTGCCGACGATCGAGCCGAAGACGCCGAAGTCGTTGCCGCCGATCCCGAGCGTGACGAGGTCGGTCTCGGAACTCAGTGCGTCGAACTGCGGCGCCGCCGTCCCGAGAATCGTGCTCTGCGGGTTCAGCATGTTCGTGGTGTCCGCACCACCGCAGCTCGCATCGGTGAAGTCGTAGATGCCGAGCGCGGCGGCGACCATCTTCGGGTAGTTGCTGTACGACCGGGCGCAGCCGAGCGACAGCAGGTCCGGGATCGGCACGAACGGCGCCGAGGTGTAGGAGTCACCGAGCGCGACGTACTCGCGGAAGCGATGCTGTCCGGCATCAGCCGGCGCGACCGCTGCGACGGTCAGCGCCGTCGTCATCAGCAACCCGGTGACCGCCGCGATCGCACGGTGAAACTTCACTTGGCCTCCCCAAGGCTCGGCAACGCCGCCCACACTAAGTTGAGTGACGCTCCGATTACAAGGGGTGACCAACCTCAGCGATGATCAACCTCAGAGATGATCAACCTCAGAGATAGAGAACCGCGGTGAGCACCATGCCGCCCAGTCCGACCAGCCAGGTGAAGGGCAGTGTCGACAGCATCGACCGCTCCGGCCGCACACCGGCGTACTGAGCCGCCCACACCGTCTGGGTGCTGGTCGGATCGGAGACGCTGAAGACCTGGTTGTACGACGCCATCAGCCCGACCACCGCGGTCAGCGGGTAGATGCCGCCGGTCACCAGCACACCCGCGACTCCGGCGCCGAGGCCGAACACGTTGAGCGGACCACGGAACAGGCAGAGCGGGACCAATGCGGCGAAGACGATGACGAACCAGATCGGACCGGACGGGCTGATCGCCGCGACGATCGGGGTGAGCGCGGTCTTGGCGCCTGGCAATTTCACGGCTGCCAGCAGCATCCCGATCGAGACGAACAACGCGATCGGGGGAGCGGCGACCTCAAACCCCTTGTACAGCGAGCGGAGCGCCCGCTCGTTCAGGTCCCCCCATTTGGTCGTGGTGACCAGCGCATAGACCACCCCGGCGAGCAGCGACGGCACGATCGGGACCGTGAGTCCGAGGGCGAGCACGATCGGGATCAGCGGAGTGACCAGGGCGTACCAGGGCGCGTCGCCGCGTCGTACCCGGGCCTTTGGCCGGTCGAGCTGGACCGCCCACGCATGCCGGGCACCGCGGCGGGTCTGGACGAGGACGTAGGCGATCCCGACCACCAATGCGATCGGGAACAGCCGGATCATCACGGTGCGAACCTCAGAGACCGGTGCGCCGAGCGCATCGGACATGAACTGCCACACCGGCAGCTCCAGGGGAGACCCGGCCGAGATCCCCATCAGGACGGTGCCGGCCGCGGCGACCGGGCGCAGCCCGACCGCGATCATCGCCGGGATGCCGATGACTCCGGCCAGCATTGCTGCCGGGGCCGATCCGGTGATGCTTCCGCACAGGATCGACACCGCGAACACGCCGAGCGCGACGACCGCCGGGCGCTCGCCGCCGAACTCCACGATCTTGCGGACGAGCGTGCCACCGATCCCGGTCTGGTCGAGCAACGTGCCAAGCCAGGACCCCAGCAGTACGGCGATCATCGTGGCCGCGAGCGTGATGGCGCCGTTCTGCAGGACGCCGGTCAGGATGCTGTCCTTCGCACCGGTCAGTGGGGCGCCGGAGATCAGCGCGATGCCCAGGGCGAGCAGGGCGAGCGCGAAGGCGGTCGGCAGGATGCGCGTGAGCATCAGCAGCACCCCGACGGCCATCAGGATCAGGATCGCGATTCCCATGATCAGTTCCTTCCGGCGAGGGCGGCGGTGAGCAGCAGCGGGCTGACGGCCAGTCCGCTGCGACGGTGGGCGAATCGGTGCGCGGCGATCTCGTCGGCGCCCGCGACGTGTCCGCGGAGACGGAAGCGTCCGAGGCGCAGCGCGGTGTGGCCGAGGCGCCGATTCAGTTCGCGGACGTCGAGGCGATGATGTGCCACCTCGTGTGCGACGGCGGCCTGTCGTAGCGATGCGCGGGTGACCGGCCAACCTCGTTGCCTGGCTAGCTTTTCGGCGAAGCGCAGTGAGTCGGTGTAGACGATGACGGTTCCGCGCTGGTGTTCGGCCAGCAGCAGCTCACCTTTCCGTACGCCGCCCTCGCGCTCGACGATCTGGACGGTCGCATCATCAGTGCCGTCGGCCAGTTCGTCGCCGTACTCGAGGGCCGTTCGGGCCCAGGAGCGCAGTTGCTCGTCGGTCCGGTTCTCGTGGGTGGGCGTGTCCCGCAGGAGGCTGACCGCCAGGTCCAGGTCGTTCATCCGCGGTCCTCCAGGATCAGGACGACCGGCTCGTCGTCTGCTCGGGTCTTCAGTTCGGCGCCGGCCAGGGCGATCAGCTGGTCGCGGTCGAGCACTCCGGACAGGTCAGCGATCTTCGGACCGACGAGCAGCCACACCGCGGGAACGCGTGCACCACCGTCGCCGTACCGGGTGTGCTGATCGGTAAGGGCGGCCAGCCGGGCGGGCGCCGTACCGGCATCGACGGTCTCCACTGTGGCGCCGTTGCCGTGCAGGCGGATCACGCCTTCGCCGTCGACCACTCGGACCCGTACGGCGGATCTGGCGAAGCGGTGTCGTCGTGTTCGCGCACCGAAGACGCCGTACTGCGGAGTGGTTGCTAGCTCGTGCACGTCTGCTGGGTCGACGCCGATGCTGCGCGCCACGTCGGAGCGGACCACACTGGCGTCGAGAGTGGCGGACCGGTCTTTCGTGCGGAGCTCGGTGGCACCGGTCGCGACTGCGCGAATCAGATTGCGCTGTGGGTCGACGGTGACGTCAACCTCGACTCCCGCGGGGTCGGCGCCCTGAGCAACGACCGCGGCCTCAGCCTGGGTCCGCGTGGCGAGGATGTCGGCGTTGGACGGGTTCGGCACGATGCGCTCCACGGACTCCCGGACCAGCGCCAGCGCGGCGCCAAGCGGGCTGATGACCTCCGCGTGCGCGGCGATGCGCCAGTCGTGGCCGGTCTCGGTGCCCAGGTACGGCGTGACTGCGGCCGCACCGCCTCCACCGCCCACCAGTGTTGGGTGGTCGAGCCGGTACTCCTGCACGAGCTGGTCGACCACTGCGCGCACAGGCTTCACCGCCTGCTTGAGCACAGCCCGTGCTGCCGCTTCCACGGAGAGCCCCAGCGCTGTAGCGAGCGGTTGCAGCGCTGCCTGCGCAGTCGCCGGGTTTGCGTAGGCGTAGCTGTCGGCCGGCACCACACCGAGCGCGTTGGCGGCACAGGTCAGTGTGAGGGCGTAACGGGTGCCGTCCGCGGTCTCGATCGCCACGTAGTCCGCCGGGTCACCAGGCCGCGGCGAAACGGTGATCAGCTTGGCGCCGGACCACACTGCGGCCGGTGCGAAGCAGGCGTACGGCAGTCCGGCGATGTGCGCGCTGCGCGGCCCGATCTCGGTGATGGCCTTGCCGGAGTACCTGATCAGAGAGCCGCCGCCGATACCGACCGTGCGGACGTCAAGAGCCGGCAGGTACGTCTCATGGCCGCCCAACTGTGCGTGCCGGACCAGTACCCGGCCGCGGCGCACCACGCTGATATCAGTGGAGGTGCCACCGGTCTCCAGGAACAAGCCCTCGCTGAGCCGCTCCGCCATCAGTGCACCAGCCACACCCGCAGCGGGCCCGGACAGGGCGGTGAGTAACGGCCGACGGCGCATCTCCGCTAGGGACATGACTCCGCCGTCGCCGCGCACCACCATGAGCGTTGCGGTGATGCCTGCGCGCCGGACGCTGCTCTCGACCAGGTCAGCGGTTGACACCATCCGCGGCATGATCCCCGCGTTCAGCACCGCCGTACGGGCTCGTTTGGTCAGTCCGTAGAGACCGGTGATCTCGTGGGTGGCAGTGGCGAGCACCCCACGCTCACGGGCGGCAGTGGTGACGGCGTCCTCGCCGCCGGGGTCGTCCACGCTGAAGGGTTCGACCGCGACGACCACCTCGGCACCGGCCCGCACGAGCTCGTCGACGGCTGCACCTGCGGTCGCTGGGTCGCGCACTGCGGCGAAGCGGACCGGCAGCTTGCGACCCGGCGCTAGCTCCATCTTGCCGAAGGAGCGAAGGCGCTGGGTGGCGAAGGCGTCGTACCCGGTGCCGACACCGGCGATGCCGACCGTGGCCACATCGCCTTCCAGCAAGGCGTTGGTCGCCTGCGTCGTGCCGTGCGCGAGGAACGAGACGTCGTCCGCGTTCAGACCGAGGTCGGCACGCAGCTTCTCCAACGCCTCGAGGATGCCGTGGGCGACACCGTCGCTGTGCTCGTGGCTGGTCGGTACCTTCACCTGGCCGAGCAGTTCGAAGGTGTGCGCGTCGACGGCGACCGCGTCGGTGAACGTGCCACCGACGTCGATCCCGACCCGCACAGCACCTGGCTGGAACGTCATGGTCCGCACCTCCAGAGGGGAAAGTCAGTACCCGCGGACGTCGGGCCAGCGGCGCTCGACACCGGAGCGGTCGAGCAGCCGGGCGAAGTCCTCGAAGACACCCGCGTTCTCGCCGACCTGGTGTGGCTCGGTTCCGCCGTCCAGCGCGAAGGCGGCCAGGTATCCGGCCACCTCGCCGATGTTCCATTCGACCGGATGTAGCCGATGGCAACCATTCGTGATGTGCGTCGTACCGATGTTCTTGCCGGCCGGTAGCAGGTTGCGCATCCGCCTTGGTAGCAAGGCGCCCAGCGGCAGTTCGAACGGCACACTCGGTACGTCGACGTAGGTGTCGCCCGCAGTTGACGGGTGCAGGTCGAGCCGGTAGCTACCGACGCCGACCGAGTCCTCACGGCGCTTGCGGCCGGTCGGTCCGAGGATGTCGAGCGATACGTCCTGCTCGACGATCGTGGTCTGCGCGTGGATCCGGCGGCCTTCCCGCACGTAGGCGGACTTGGCCAGCCCGTCGGCGGTCCCGACCACGTCATGGCGCAGCCGCAGCCCCGGGAAGCCAGTGCCACCGTCGATTCGAGGCGCCTCGGTCTGCAGCCAGTACAGGACCGAGAGCGACAGTTGCTTGGCCTCGTCGTGAGCCTGCGCCACGTCCGCGGCGGTGGTGACGCCGTCGATCTCGAGCGCCGGCCGGAGCCAGTAGTCGTTGAGCGGCCAGTTGACCAGCGTGATGTCGGAGTCGAACGCGCCCGGCCGATGCAGCTTGCGAGCGAGGATCCGGCGGAAGCCCCACAGCTCCTTGTCGCCCGCGTCGGCGCTCTGGTCGGCGCTGATCGCCAGCGGATCGGTGTCCGGGTTGGGATCGAACGTCCGCGGGACCGGCTCCAGCGACCGGGGGTCCGGCGCAAGGAACCCGAGCAGCGGGCCGGGCCAGAACTCCGGCCGGTAGTCCCGCCAGAACCCGTACATCCGCGGCCGGTCGATGGTGTGGTCCTGCCCGGCATGATGCGAGAGCGCGAAGCAGTACGTGATGCCCTGCAGGTTTGCGGGGTTCGCCTGCTCCGGTGCGTGTGGTTCGCCGTACTCGGACTGTGCCTCGGCACCGACCGCGAACTCCGTGCCGGTCAGCGGCAGCAGGTCGCCGTTCTCGGTCGCGTCGAGCACGTACGTCGCTTTGACCGTGGTCCGCGTGCCATCAGGCCCCTCCAGCGTCACAGCCTCTACGCGGTCGCCGGTGACGTCGGCTGCGACCGCCCGATGCTGCAGCAGCACGGTCAGCCGTCCAGCCGACCGATGCGGCGCCAGCATCGCCTCCAGCACTGCGAGTGCGGCCCGCGGCTCGTGGCACAGCTTGCTGACCCGGCCAGCACCTGGGTTCAGGTCGGCCAGCGCGGCCGCCTCCGCCCGCAGCGGGTAGTGCCGGCGGTAGTAGTCCCGCACGCCCTCCCGAAACCGCCGGTACGACGCTGTGCTGCCGAACTGCTCGATCCACGGGTTCTCATCCGGTGGGACCGCCTGGGCGGTGAACTGACCGCCGATCCAGTCGGTCTCCTCGGTCAGTACGACGCTGTGTCCCAGCGACGCGGCAGCCAGCGCAGCAGCGACGCCACCGACCCCGCCACCGACGACGAGGATCTCGGGACCAAGCTCAGTCATGCAGTACTCCTTGGCGGTCCGACCTCGCGGCCGGCTACGGGCGGACACCACAGCAACTGCTGGGGCGTGTTCGGCTGGTCGGTGATGAGCTCGATGAGCAGCCGCACGGCCTGCCGCCCCATCTCCTGCATCGGCACCTCGAAGCCACTGACGTCGGGCGGCCCACCCAGCACTGCGAGCGACAGGTCGTCCGGCACGGACAGCCCGGCCGCGTCGACTGCCGCGCGCACCGCCCGGTACGCCGTACCGGTGTCTGTTCCTTCGACCACTAGTGCGGTGACGCCGTCGGCGATCCAGGAGCGCACTGCGGCCACCGGTAGCTGCGGTCCGTCGAGGCGGACCACCTCGGTGTCTGGTGCTGCCTGCAGTACGCCGAGGAGGCGGTCCTCGGATGACGGGGCTTCGTCGGGCTCGCGGACGTACCGGATCTTGCGATGGCCCAGACCGATCAGCCGCTCCAGCACCTCTGCCGAGGCGGCGACGTAGTCCGCGCCCACGTAGGGGATCCGGCCGCCCAGCTCAGGCCGTCGACCGATGTAGACGAGCGGGAAGCCCGCATCGACCAGCCGGGCCACCGGAGCCTCTGGCACGTGCCGTCCGAAGAACAGGCAGCCGTCGGCCATCCTGGTACGGCGGATTGCCGCCTCCTCCGTGGCTTCCGGGCCACTGGTGCCGGTGAACAGGATCAGGTCCTGACCGAGCGACGCGGCCTCGGCCTCCACCCCCGACAGGATCGGGTGGTAGATGTCCGCCTCGTTCGTCGGGAACGCGGTGCGGAACGTGTAGAGACCGAGCAGGTTCGACCGCGAGTGCGCGAGCCGCTTGGCGACCGGGTGCGGGACGTAGCCGAGCTCGTCGGCGACCTCCAGGATCCGCGCCCGGGTCGCTTCGGCCATCCGGACCGACTGGTTGCCCCCGAGCACGACCGAGACCGCGGCCTGCGAGACGCCGGCGATCCGGGCGATGTCCGCCTGGCGCGGCATGCGACGTTCTGTGCTCATCTCGTCCATCCCGGTCGGCTAATGCGATTTAGCCGAGCTTCGAGCGGATTCCCGGAAATGTCAAGACGTCAGAAAATGGCGCAGATCCAAAACTAATACGCATTAGCGTGTTGACACCCACAACAAGACCCGCCCAGAGTCGGAGACACCAACCCCGCCCCGAGGAAGTGGTCGTATGACGCAGATATCCCGCCGTACCGTGCTGTTGGGAACCGCCGGAGCAGGGCTGGGCCTGCCGCTGCTGAGCGCCGCTCCGGCGAGTGCCGCGCCGGCCGGCTTCCCGACGTACAGGTATGTCCGGAACGCGTTCGACAAGACCAAGCTGAAGTACGAGCCGGCGCGGAGTGAGGTGATCTTTCCGTGCATCCGCGGGACGGCGGGACGCGTGCCGAACGCACTCGGGCGTTACTACCTCTACTACGCAC
Source organism: Kribbella sp. NPDC058245 (assembly GCF_042882005.1). Lineage (NCBI taxonomy): Bacteria > Bacillati > Actinomycetota > Actinomycetes > Propionibacteriales > Kribbellaceae > Kribbella > Kribbella sp. NPDC058245. Next base: position 478,808 of record NZ_JBHVWY010000002.1, on the reverse strand, counting down.
CGCACGAAGCACCGGGTGGCATCTGCCTGAGCTACAGCGACAGCCTCGAGGGTCCGTTCATCGAGTACCCGAACAACCCGATCGTGGCGAACAACTGGAGCCCGTACTACAACGTCAGCCACGTCTCGTCGCCGTACGTGCTCTGGAACGAGTCGGCCCAGGAGATGTGGCTGTACTACCACGGTGAGAACACCACGACCCGGCTCGCGCGCTCCAAGGACGGCATCCACTTCACCTACGACAAGGTGGTGCTGTCGACCTCGATGATGCCGACCGGTACGACGGAGACGTCGTACGCGAAGGTGTTCGAGCACGAGCTCCCGGCCAAGGGGTCGAAGTACGTGATGGTCTTCATGATCAACACCACCGCGAACCGCCGTTCCATCGGCTGGGGGCGGTCGGTCGACGGGCGCACCTGGGTCTTCTCGCCCAACTCGCTGATCCGCCCGGAGGAGGTCGGCTCGGTGGATATCGGGGCGCCGTCGGTGGTGCATCGCAACAACTCGACGTACGTGATCTACCACCAGGACAAGGCGTCCGGGGGCCGGATGCTGATCACCGAGGTGGGCAACGACTTCACCATGCGCAACCACCTCGGGGTGTTCCACAATCCGCTGGCCGGGGCTCCCGACAACGGGCGCTGCGCCGCCGCGTCGTTCGGGACCATGGACGGCAAGGAGTACATGTTCTACGAGGCGGGGGAGCGGCTGGCCGGGGCCATCGCCATCGCTCGCGCGGTCTGACCCCGGGGCGGTTGGGTCCGGACGGGTCAGACATGAAATCCTGGTGGCATGCAGGTCTGGCACGGGTTGGACGAGGTGGGTGCGGAGTTCGGCCCGTCGGTCGTCACCATCGGCAACTTCGACGGGGTGCACCGCGGTCACCAGGAGGTGCTCGCGCACGCCAAGGCGCGCGCGGCCGAGCTGGGTGGTCTGCCGGTGGTCGCGCTCACCTTCGACCCACACCCGATGCGGGTACTGCGGCCGGACCACGCGCCGCTGATGCTCAGCGAGCCCGGTCAGCGGGCCGAGCTGCTCGGTCAGCACGGCGCGGACGCAGTTCTCATCCTCCCGTTCGACAAGGACGTGGCGAGCTGGTCGCCGGAGGAGTTCATCGAGCGCGTCCTGGTCGGCACGCTGCACGCCAAGGCGATCGTGGTGGGGGAGAACTTCCGCTTCGGTCACCGCGCCGCGGGGCACGTCGACACGCTGGTCGCGGCCGGTACGACGTACGGGTTCCAGGTCGAGGGCCTGAGCCTGGCGGGTGACGCTCAGCCGTGGTCGTCGACGTACGTGCGGCAGCAGTTGGCCGACGGGCACGTGGAGGCCGCCGCCGAGGCGCTGGGTCGCCCGTTGCGAGTCACCGGCGTGGTCATCGAGGGTGACAAGCGCGGTCGTGAGCTCGGCTATCCGACCGCGAACATCCCGGCCGACCCGACTGCCGCCGTACCGCAGGATGGCGTGTACGCCGGTTGGCTGACCGTGCTCACGCCGGCTGAGGGCGGACCGTCGTACGGCGAAAGGATGCCCGCGGCGATCAGTGTCGGCAGCAACCCGACCTTCGACGGCGTGGACCGGCGGGTGGAGTCCTACGTGCTCGACCGCGACGACCTGGAGCTGTACGGCGCCAAGGTCGCGATCGACTTCGTGGCGCGGCTGCGGGGGAGCCAGATCCGGTTCGAAACCATCGACGAGCTGCTGGTCCAGATGAAGGCCGACGTCGACGGAGCGCGACACGTCCTTACGCAGAATTAGGGTGACGCGTCCACGGACTGATACCGTGGACCCTGCCGTCTGACGGCCGCGGATCGAGAGTGCTCGGGTGACGAAGCCCCGGTGCGCCGCGCAACGGAAATCGAGAGGAACTCCGTGTCATCTGTTGATGCTGCCACGAAGAAGAAGATCATGGGTGAGTACGCCCTGACCGAGGGTGACACCGGCTCCCCCGAGGTCCAGGTTGCGCTGCTGACGTTCCGGATCGCACACCTGACCGAGCACCTGAAGGAGCACAAGCACGACCACCACAGCCGTCGTGGCCTGCTGCTGCTCGTCGGTCAGCGCCGCCGGCTGCTGAACTACCTGGCGAAGAAGGACATCAACCGCTACCGGTCCCTGATCGAGCGGCTCGGCCTTCGCCGATGACGTCGTGAGGAGCGGCCGCCGAGGTTGGGTGGCCGCTTCTCGCGTATCCAGGCCCGCGCACACGGCGAGGGCCTGGCACAACTGAATAACTGACGTAACGAGGCGAACGCGAAGCGCGTGGCGGGAGGACGACCGGTCCTCGGTAGTGACCTTCGGATTCCAGGCTCTGTTGATTTCAAACGGGACTGGGGATCCGCGGGCCTCGATCGAAGACCGGCACCCCGGAAGCTCGCGCCTCGCAGTCGTCAACACTGTGTAGGAGAGAGGGGTATCCCGTGTCGGGATCCACCAACGCGCCGATGGACGGCGCACAATTCGCAGAGGCCGTCGTCGACAACGGCAGCTTCGGCACCCGCACCATCCGCTTCGAGACGGGCCGTCTGGCCCAGCAGGCCGCCGGCTCCGCCGCCGCCTACCTCGACGGCGACACGATGGTGCTTTCGGCCACCACGGCCAGCAAGAAGCCCAAGGACCAGTTCGACTTCTTCCCGCTGACGGTGGACGTCGAAGAGCGGATGTACGCCGCCGGTCGCATCCCGGGCTCGTTCTTCCGTCGCGAGGGACGGCCCTCGGAAGAGGCCATCCTGACCTGCCGGCTGATCGACCGCCCGCTGCGGCCGTCGTTCGTCTCCGGCCTGCGTAACGAGATCCAGGTCGTCATCACGGTCCTGGCCCTGAACCCGGACAAGCTGTACGACGTGCTCGCGATCAACGCGGCGTCGATGTCCACCCAGATCGCCGGGCTGCCGTTCTCGGGCCCGATCGGCGCCGTCCGCGTCGCCCTGATCGGCAACCAGTGGGTCGCGTTCCCGACCCACACCGAGCTCGCGGACGCCGTCTTCGACATGGTGGTCGCGGGTCGCGTCACCGATGCCGGTGACGTCGCGATCATGATGGTCGAGGCCGAGTCCACCCCGGGCACCTTCGACGCCGTTGCCGCCGGCAAGCAGGCGCCGACCGAGGAGATCGTTGCCGAGGGCCTCGAAGCCGCCAAGGGCTTCATCAAGACCCTGGTCGACGCGCAGTCCGAGCTGGCCGCCAAGGCGTCCAAGCCGACCGGCGAGTTCCCGGTCTTCCCGGACTACCTCGAGGACGCGTTCGCCGCCGTCGAGGCCGCCGCGACCGAGGAGCTGACCGAGGCTCTCGCGATCACCGGCAAGCACGACCGCGACGACGCCACCGACGCCGTCAAGGCCGCCGTCGTGGCCAAGCTGGCCGACGGCTTCGAGGGCCGCGAGAAGGAGCTGTCCGCAGCGTTCCGCTCGCTGACCAAGAAGCTCGTCCGCAACCGCGTCCTCAAGGACAAGGTCCGGATGGACGGCCGCGGGCTGGCCGACATCCGCCCGCTGAAGGCGCAGATCGGCGTCCTGCCGCGCGTCCACGGTTCGGCGCTGTTCGAGCGCGGCGAGACCCAGATCATGGGTGTCACCACGCTGAACATGCTCCGGATGGAGCAGCAGCTCGACACGCTCTCCCCGGAGACGCGCAAGCGCTACATGCACAACTACAACTTCCCGCCGTACTCGACCGGTGAGACCGGCCGGGTCGGTTCGCCGAAGCGCCGCGAGATCGGTCACGGCGCGCTGGCCGAGCGGGCCCTGGTGCCCGTGCTGCCGTCGCGTGAGGACTTCCCGTACGCGCTGCGTCAGGTGTCCGAGGCCCTCGGGTCGAACGGCTCCACCTCGATGGGCTCGGTCTGCGCCTCGACCCTGTCGCTGCTGAACGCCGGTGTGCCGCTGAAGGCCCCCGTCGCCGGTATCGCGATGGGCCTCATCTCCGGTGAGGTCGACGGCAAGCTCGAGTACGTCGCGCTGACCGACATCCTCGGTGCCGAGGACGCGTTCGGCGACATGGACTTCAAGGTCGCCGGAACCAAGGACTTCGTCACGGCCCTCCAGCTGGACACGAAGCTCGACGGCATCCCGGCGAGCGTGCTCGCCGGCGCGCTGACCCAGGCCAAGGAAGCCCGCCTGACCATCCTCGACGTGATGGCCAAGGCCATCGACGCCCCGGGTGAGATGAGCGAGTTCGCGCCGCGGGTCATCTCGGTGAAGGTCCCTGTGGACAAGATCGGGGAGGTCATCGGCCCGAAGGGCAAGATGATCAACCAGATCACCGACGAGACCGGTGCCGACATCTCCATCGAGGACGACGGCACGGTGTACATCGGTGCGACCGACGGCCCGTCGGCCGACGCGGCGCGCGCGATGATCAACGCGATCGCCAACCCGACGATGCCGGAGAAGGGTGAGCGCTACCTGGGCACGGTCGTGAAGACGACCAACTTCGGTGCGTTCATCAGCCTGCTCCCGGGCAAGGACGGCCTGCTGCACATCAGCAAGCTGCGTGGCCTGGCCGGTGGCAAGCGGGTCGAGGCCGTCGAGGACGTTCTCTCGGTCGGTCAGAAGCTCCAGGTCGAGATCGCCGAGATCGACGACCGCGGCAAGCTTTCGCTGATCCCGGTTGTCGAGGGTGAAGAGAAGGCTGACGACGAGAAGGGTGCTGACTCCGCCGAGTGAGCAGAGCCATCACCAGCACGTTGCTGAGCCCGGAGGCGGGCGGTCCGGTCAAACGGACCGTCCTGCCCTCCGGGCTTCGTGTGCTGTCCCAGTCCGTACCGGGCTTCCGCTCGGTCACCTTCGGCGTGTGGGTCGGCGTCGGCTCCCGCGACGAGCCCGAACAGCTGAACGGCGCGACGCACTTCCTCGAACACCTGCTGTTCAAGGGCACCGAGCGCCGCGACGCCCTGGAGATCTCGGCCGAGATCGACGCGGTCGGCGGTGAGATGAACGCGTTCACCGGCAAGGAGTACACCTGCTACTACGCGCGGGTGCTCGACTCCGACCTGCCGCTCGCGGTCGACGTCATCTGCGACATGATCACCTCCGCGACGCTGACCAGCGCGGACGTCGAGAGTGAGCGCGACGTCATCGACGAAGAGATCGCGATGCACGCCGACGAGACGTCGGACCACATCCACGACCTCTTCGCCGAGCAGTTGTGGGGCACCTCGCCACTCGGCCGCTCGATCACCGGTACGCCGGAATCGGTGGCCGCGCTCACCCGTCAGCAGGTCGTCGGCTGGTACCGCCGTCGCTACAAGCCGGCCAACATCGTCGTCTCGGTCGCCGGCAACGTCGAGCACTCCGACGTCGTTCGCCTTGTCCGCAAGGCCTTCGAGCGCCACTGGGTGACCGACGAGGCCGAACCCGCCCCGGTACGACGCCCATCCGGTCGCCGGATTCCGACGTACGGCGGAACTCGCGTCCACCACCGCGATGTCGAGCAGGCGCACCTCGTGCTGGGCATGCCCGGCCTGGTCCGCAACGACCCGCGTCGCTATGTCGCCGGGGTCCTGCACGGAATCGTCGGCGGCGGGATGTCGTCGCGGCTGTTCCAGGAGGTCCGCGAGAAGCGCGGCCTGGCCTACTCGGTCTTCACCTTCGGCTCGGCCTACGCCGATGCCGGCATGGTCGGCCTGTACGCCGGCTGCCTGCCGAAGAAGGCGCCCGAGGTGCTGGAGGTGGTCCGTGCCGAGCTCGAGTCGATCGCGTCCGGCACGATCACGCCCGACGAGCTCCTCCGCGGCAAGGGCCAGATGCGTGGCTCGGTCGTGATGGGCCTCGAAGACACCGGCGCCAAGATGACCCGGATCGCCAAGGCCGAACTCGTCTACGGCGAGCTGCCCACGGTCGACGAGATCCTGCACCAGATCGACGCCGTCACCCTCGACGACGTCACAGCCCTCGCCACCGAGCTCTACGCCGGTACGCCGGCCCTCACGGTCATGGGCCCCTTCGACGAAGACACCACCGCCTTCACGCTGTAATCTCATCTGCACGTCACACGTGATCTGCCGCTGGATCGCACTCTGAACGCGATCACATGCACTTGACGGCCGACGGTATCCGCGCTGTTTTTCGCAGCGCGGCTCCGGCCTGTCTTGTGAAAGAGGATCACGGTGACCGACGCGTTCCGTACCGCCCGCGACTCCCTGACCGACGCGGCCCGGGTTGCACCCGGTCTGCTGGCGCTGTGTTCGGTGCTGGTGCTGGCTCAGGCCGCACTGCCCGGCCTACAGGTCGTTCTGATCGGGCAACTGGTCGACCGGCTCACTGTCGGCGAGCGCCCCTGGGGGCTGCTGATCACGCTGACCATCGTCGTCGGGTCGATGTACCCGCTGAGTGCGATGGCACGGGATGCCGGGCAGCGACTGATGCTGCAGCTTCGGCTGCACTACCGCTCTGAACTCCTGCACGCCTCTGCTCGGCTGAGTCCGAGCCGGCTGGCTGATCCCAAGGTCGCCACCGAGCTGGAGGGCAGCCAGGCCGCGATCGATCCGATGAGTACCGTCGCGAACCAGCCCGTGCAGGTGCTGGGTGCCGGGGTGACCGCAGTCGTCCTCTGCGCGGCGATCGGAGCGATCAATCTGCTGTCTGGTCTGCTCGTCCTGGCCGCGTTGGTTCCGACGGTGTTGGCGTTCACCGCCATCGCGCGGATGGAGGGCCGCGGCTGGCCTGAGGTCGCGGCGAACGACCGGCGCGCGGTTTACGCGACCGAGCAGCTCCTGCAGCAGCGCTCCGGCACCGAACTGGCAGTCCTCGGATCGGGCGGACAGGTCGCCAGCCTGGCGATCACTTACCGCGCCATCGCGACCCGGGTGCTCGATCGGATGATCCGTACGGCGATGAGCTTCGAACTGGCGGCTGCTCTCGCGACCGTCGTATTGTTCGGCGGTGCTTTGGTTGCGCTGGTCGTCGGTGGAGCCAGTGGGGGAGCGGCAGCCGCTGCGGTCGCTGGGACCATCTCCGGGCTGAACGCGATTCGCTTGTGTGGCTACGCTTTCGGGCTCATCGTCACCGCGGCACCCCGGGCGACGACGTACCGGCAGTTCGTGGGCAGCGTGCCGGCCGCGGCACCGCAGAGCGTCGTACCGGCGGTGGAGTCTGTTGCCCTCGACAACGTCACTTTCCAGTATCCGGGGGCCGCTCGGGCTTCACTGCAGGTCGCGTCGATCGCGGCGCGACGCGGGGAGATGATCGCCCTGGTCGGGGTGAACGGTGCGGGTAAGACCACTGCGATCAACCTCTTGGTGGGTGGGCTCATGCCGTCGGCAGGACGGGTGCTGATCGATGGGCGGGATGCTGCTGGGATGAGTGAGTCCGAGCGGCTGGGGCACTTCGGGTTGCTGGTGCAGGAGTTCGGGCGGTTCGAGTTCACCTTGCGTGATGCCGTTGCCCTCGGCTCGCCGGAGGCCGTATCAGATGATGCGGTACGGCGTGCGCTGGCCGGCACCTTCGCGGCCGACCTTCCGCTCGACACCCAGCTCGGTCAGCAGTGGGGCGGTACCGGGATCTCTGGCGGCCAGTGGCAGCGGGTGGCGCTGGCGCGGATCCACCTGCGCGGAGCCGGCGTGTGGATCCTCGACGAACCCACCTCGGCCATCGACGCCGAGGCGGAACGCGAGATCTTCGCGGACCTCCGCCGTACCAAGGACACCCGCATCACCATCGTGGTCTCGCACCGGGCGTCCACCCTCACCGAAATGGACCGCATCTACGTCATCGACGCCGGGTCAGTGGTCCAGCAGGGCACCTACCCCGACCTGATCGCCGACCCCGCCGGCCGCTTCGCCCGCCTCTTCGCCACCCAGCAAGACTGACCCCGCCACCCGCAGCTCGCAGCCAACGTCCGAACAGCCGGAGCACGTCGTCGGCGAGTCTTCGGACGTTAGCTCCATGGCGACACCGCCCCTCCGCGCGAGCCGGTACGACGTTGAGCACCGCTCAGCCATTTGGTGGGGCCGAACGTGGTCGGCCGGTGCTCAAAGTGGGCGACCCGTCCCACCTTGAGCACGGTTCAACCATTCCGGCCGCCGTCGCGTGGTTGAGCGGTGCTCAAGGCGGACGTGGCGTTCGACCTTGAGCACGGTTCAACCGTTTCGTCGGCCGTCGCATGGTTGAGCGGTGCTCAAGGTGACTCGCTGGCCGCGACTGCTGCGGCAAAGTCAGGGGATATCGGCTCAAGTTGACGGTTCTCCCCTGAGATTTTGAGGGGAGAAGGGTCCGTTTCAACGGATATCCCCTGAAATGGCGAGGGGTCGGCACACGACCTGAGCCGCGCCCGGCGACCGCTGCCGACGCCCCGCCCTGATCCGGTACGACGGCGGCGTCGGCGGACCCCTCGAACCCGCAACGTCCGAAGAACCGCAGGGCCCGTCTCCGGATGTTCGGACGTTAGCGCCGTACCCCCCGCAACGTCCGAAGGAACGGAGGGCCCGTCTCCGGGTGTTCGGACGTTGGCGCCGTACCCCCCGCAACGTCCGAAGGAGCGGAGGGCCTGTCTCCGGGTGTTCGGACGTTGGCGCCGTACCCCCGTTAACGTCCGAAGGAACGGAGGGCCCGTCTCCGGGCGTTCGGACGTTAGCCACGGATGGTGGAGCGCCGAAGCCGAACAGCTGACGGGCCCGCGCCACTAGTGGTGCCCGGAGACACCTTGTGATTGCTGGAGACCTGTTGCCCGGGGTCTCCGGCCGTGACTCCCTGTCTCCGGCCGCAAGTGGTGGCGTGGGCCCCGCGGCGGCGGGGACTTCTACCCGTCGATTTCGGTCACTTTGGTCGCCGGCGTCGCCGGACAACCGCGTGAAGCACCTCCACCGGCCGAGATTCACAACAACGTCCGAAAACACGCCGACCACGTACTCGGACCATTCGGACGTAGGGAGCCCAACCGCACCTCGACTTCACCCCGAACCGTGGTGAGGAGGGTAGCGGGACGAGCATGCGGGGTGGGCGGTGAGTGCGCAGTTGTGTGCACAAACTGGCTTGGCAGGGATCTGGCGTGACATCTGATGACTTCGGGGGTCTGGGCGATTAAAGTGGGCCGGTTGCGGGTAGTGAGCGCAGGGTCATCTGAGGTCTTGGTTGGTAACGCCTGCGTTACGCGTCCTTGTTTGAGTGCTGACAACGTTGACATGCGCAGTTTCGACCAGCGACCATGACGCTTGATCCGCCCGCCGATCGGCGCTTTGCCGAGGAAGTTGGTTCGACCGTGCGACGTCTGACTGGGATTGTGGGGGTGGCACTCGGGCTCTCGCTGGTGCTTGCCTCGTGTGGTGGCAAGTCGGGTGGTGGGGACAGCTCGGGCGGTGGGGCCAAGAGCGAGGTGATCGCGATCGCGGCCGACCCGCTGGAGTACATCAACCCGCTGAACGACAACGGCACCGTGGGGATCGGGGTCGCGATGGCGATCTTCGCCCCGCTGGTGACCACGGACCCGAACACCGGCAAGCTGCAGAACGTGATGGCCGAGTCCGTCACGCCGGACAAGACCAGCCAGACCTGGACGGTCAAGCTCAAGCCGGGCCAGACCTTCCAGAACGGCCAGCCGCTGACCGCGAAGGACTACGTCGACAGCTGGAACCTGACCGCCCAGGGCTCGAACGCCTGGAAGAACAACGGCTTCTTCTCCAAGGTCGAGGGTTACGAGGCGCTGAACCCGGAGACGCCCGACGGCGCGACCCCGAAGCCGACCTCGGTCAAGGCCCTCAGCGGCCTGAAGCAGGTCGACGACCTGACCTTCACGGTCAAGCTCAAGGTGCCGTTCTCACAGTTCGGGCTGACCCTGCAGTACTTCGGTCTCGCGCCGCTGCCGGAGGAGGTCCGCAAGAACCCCGACGCCTACAAGCGCAAGCCGATCGGCAACGGCCCGTACAAGCTGGCCGCTGACTGGAACGCCGGTGACGACCTCAAGCTGGCCAAGTGGGACGGCTACAAGCAGACCGCGCCCGACGCGGACTCGATCACGTACCGCTTCATCCCGAACGGGGACACGGCGTACAACGAGTTCCTGGCCGGGAACGTCGACTTCGTCGATGTGCCGGCGACCAAGGTGAAGACGTTCAAACAGGACGCGCCGGACAAGTGGGTGGTCAGCACCAGTTCCGGTGCCAACTACCTGACGCTGCCGGCCTGGGATCCGCGCTACAAGAACCCGAAGCTGCGGCACGCGTTCTCGATGGCGATCGACCGGAAGGCGTTCGCCGACCTGGTCGGGCTGTCCGAGCCGGCCAAGGCCCTGGTCTCGCCGGACATGGACGGCTACCGCGCGGACGCCTGCAAGTACTGCGACTTCGACCCCACCAAGGCCAAGCAGCTCCTGGCCGAGGCCGGCGGCTTCTCCGACCCGGTGAACATCAACTACAACACCACGTCCGCGACCGGCCAGATCTTCGCCGAGGCGATCGGCAACATGATCCGGCAGAACCTCGGGCTCGAGGTGAAGTACACCGGTAAGCAGGGCTCGGAGATCACCGAACTCGCCGACACCCGCAAGCTGGACGGTCTGCGGTTCAGCGGCTGGGGTCACGACTACCCGTCGATCGAGGACTACCTCACCCCGATGTTCAAGTCGAACGGCGACGCGAACTTCTCCGGCTACAACAACCCGGCCCTGGACGCCGTCCTGGCCAAGGGTGACGCCGAATCGAACCCGGAGAAGGCGATCGCGTTCTACCAGCAGGCCGAGGACATCGCGCTCGAGGACATGCCGCTGATCCCGACGTTCACCAAGGCCAACGCCTACCTGCACTCGGACAAGATCGAGCCGCGGGTCTCCAAGTACGTCGGTGTCTCGGCGCTGTGGGCGACGTTCAAGTAGATGATCCGGTACATCCTTCGCCGCGTCATCGCGGCGATTCCGATCGGGATCGTCGTCACGCTGGGGGTCTACGCGCTCGTCTTCGCGATGCCCGGAGACCCCCTGCGGGAACTGGCCGGTGACAAGCCGATCCCGGCCGCGGTGCTGGCCGCCAAGCGGGCCCAGTTCCACCTCGACGATCCCTTCATCGTCCAGTACCTGCTGAGCATGAAGGACATCCTCACCGGCAACTTCGGTACGACGTTCGCCGGCGCCGACATCGCCGACCAGCTCCGGCTGCGGATCCCGGTCACGCTCAAACTGACCCTGCTGGCCAACGCGTTCCAGTGGACGTTCGGGCTGCTGTTCGGGATCTACGCCGGGTTCAAGCGGAACGGCTGGGTCGACCGGTCGTTGCTGCTGGCAACACTCGTGCTGCTCGCCGTCCCGGGGCTGGTGGCGTACTTCGCCGCGCAGTTCGTGTTCGGTGTCCAGCTCAAGTGGTTCCCGGTTTCCGGCGTGCTGGAAGGCTTCCCGACGTCGTACCTGCTGCCCGCGCTCGTGATCGGGCTGCTCGGTTTCGCCGGGCTCGCCCGGCTGATGCGGACGTCGATCGTGGAGACGGTGAACGCCGACTTCGTGAAGACGGCCCGGGCCAAGGGGCTGGGGGAGCAGCGGGTCTTGTGGCGGCACATCCTGCCGAACGCATTGCTGCCCGTGGTCACGTTCATCGGTCTCGACCTGGCCGGCATGTTCGGCGGCGCGATCATCACCGAGTCCATCTTCAACCTGCCGGGGCTGGGGCAGTTCATGTTCCAGGCGATCAAGCTGAAGGAGGGCGGGGTCGTGGTGCTGCTGTCGACGCTGGCGTTCCTGTCGTTCATCGTGATCAACCTGCTCGTGGATCTCCTCTACGGAATCCTGGATCCGAGGGTGCGCCATGTCTGATGTCACCGCGGTCGTCAGCGCCGAGGCGCAGGAGCTCGGCGATGGGCGGACTCTGTCGAATCGCGAGCTGCTGCGGGCTCTGCTGCGCAAACCGCAGTTCGTCCTGTGCAGCCTGTTGCTGCTCGCGTTCTTCGCGATGGCGGCCGTGCCGAAGCTGTTCACCTCGGCCGACCCGCGCTTCTGCGAGCTGGGCAAGAGCCGCCAGGGCCACGGCCCCGGGCACCCGTTCGGCTTCGACATCCAGGGCTGCGACTACTTCGCCAACGTCGTGTACGGCGCTCGCCCGTCGGTCCTGGTCAGTATCTGCGCGAGCTTCGGTGTCTTCGTGCTGGCCGGTACCTTCGGCCTGCTCGCCGGCTACTTCCCGGGCGCCGTCGACGCGGTGATCTCGCGGACCGCGGATGTGCTGTTCTCGATTCCCGGTCTCGTGGTGCTGATCGTGATCCTGAACTCGGTGCCGAACCGCAGCATCTGGATCATCGTCGGCGTCATCCTGCTGATCGGCTGGCCCGGCGGTATGCGGCTGATGCGGGCGACGGTGTTCTCGGTCCGCAACCGCGAATACGTGCTGGCCGCGCGGTCGATCGGCGTTCCACCGTTACGGATTCTGCGCAAGCACGTGTTCCCGAACGCAATGGCGCCGCTGCTCGCGATGACCACGCTCGGTATCGGTGGCATGGTCGGGCTTGAGGCCGCGCTGACCTTCCTCGGCGTGGGACTGCAGCCGCCGTCGATCTCGTGGGGATCACAGTTCGGCGTGGCCGCGTCGTACCGGGACACCCCGCACCTGTTCATCTGGCCGGCGTTGTTCATCTCCACGATGACGATCTCGTTCATGATCATCGGCGACTCGATCAGAGATGCCCTCGACCCGAAACTCATGCGATGACTGCGACTGGTGAAGTACTGCTCAAGGTCGACAACCTGACCGTCGAGTTCGACACTCCGCGGGGCCCGGTGCGGGCCGTCGATGGAGTGTCGTGGCAGGTGCGGGCGGGGGAGACGCTGGCGATCCTGGGGGAGTCGGGGTCGGGCAAGAGCGTGTCGACGCAGGCGTTGACCGGGATCCTGGAGATGCCGCCGGGGCGGATCGTCTCCGGTACGGCGGAGTATCGCGGCGCTGACCTCATCGCGATGACCACGAAGGAGCGGCGGAAGATTGTCGGGGACCGGATCACGATGGTGTTCCAGGACTCGTTGTCGGCGCTGAACCCGGTGCAGTCGGTCGGGACGCAGATCGCCGAGTGCTTCCGGGTGCATCGTGGGTTGTCGAAGAAGGACGCCATGAAGCGGGCGGCCGAGATGCTCGACCAGGTGCGGATTCCGGCCGCGTCGAAGCGGGTGCGCGACTATCCGCACGAGTTCTCCGGCGGGATGCGGCAGCGCGTGATGCTGGCCATGGCGCTCGCGCTCGATCCCGACGTACTGATTGCTGACGAGCCGACGACCGCGCTGGACGTGACCGTGCAGGCACAGATTCTCGAGCTGATCGCGGAACTGCAGGCCGAGCGGGACATGGGCGTCGTACTGATCACTCACGACCTCGGTGTGGTGAGTGATGTGGCCGACAACGTGGTGGTGATGTACGCCGGTCATGTCGTCGAGCGGGCCTCTACGGCCGCGGCGCTTGACCACCCCGTGCATCCGTACACCGAGGGACTGCTCGGCTCGATGCCGTCGGCGGACCTCAAGGGGCAGGAGTTGCCGACGATTCCCGGTACGCCGCCGTCGTTGCGGTCGATCCCGTCCGGGTGTGCGTTCCGGCCGCGGTGCCCGATCGCGATCGAGGAATGTGCGCACGACGTACCGCCGTTGCTGACCGTCGCGCCCGGCCGGGATGCCGCGTGTATCCGCCGGACGACGCTGGCCGAGAGGGAGGCCGTCTGATGGCCGAAGAGTTGCTGGTGGCAACGGATCTGGTGAAGCACTACGACATCAGCCCGGCGCTGCATCTCGGGTCGAAGGTCCTGGTCCGCGCGGTCGAGGGCGTCAACCTGACGCTGCGCAAGGGCGAATCGCTCGGCATCGTCGGTGAGTCCGGCTGCGGCAAATCCACGCTCGTCCGGTTGCTTGCCGCACTGGAGAAGCCGACGTCCGGGCAGCTCCTGTACGGCGGTGTCGAGGTGAACAAGCTGCGTGGTCGCGAACTGCGGAAGTGGCGGCAGAACGTCCAGGTCGTCTTCCAGGACCCGTACTCCAGCCTCAACCCACGGATGCGTGTCGGCGAGATCATCGCCGAACCGCTGGAGGTCCACCCGGATGTCTCCAAGGGAATGGACATCCGCAAGCGCGTGCGCGAGCTGCTGGAGCTGGTCGGTCTGCGGACCGAGGACGAGACGAAGTTCCCGCACCAGTTCTCCGGTGGCCAGCGGCAGCGGATCGGGATCGCCCGCGCGATCGCGCTCAACCCGGACATCCTGCTCTGCGACGAGCCGGTCTCGGCGCTCGACCTGTCGGTCCAGGCGCAGGTCGTCAACCTGTTGATGCGGCTGCAGCGTGAGCTCGGCCTGAGCATCATCTTCGTGGCGCACGACCTGTCCGTCGTACGGCATGTCTCTGATCGGGTCGCGGTCATGTACCTCGGCCGCGTCGCGGAGCTCGGCGATCACCAGAACGTGTACGACGTACCGGCGCACCCGTACACCCAAGCGCTGCTGTCCGCCGAACCAGGCCTGGCCCGCCAAGGCCGCAAGCGGATCGTCCTGGCCGGCGACCCGCCCTCCCCGGTCTCACCGCCCTCCGGCTGCCGCTTCCACACCCGCTGCCTCCGCGCCGAGTCCCGCTGCAGCACCGAAGAACCCCAACTCCGCCCGATCCCTTCCGGCCAAACGGTCGCCTGCCACTTCGCCGAAGACGCCCAGTCCGCCTACACCCCCTCCCTCACCTAACGTCCGAAAACACGCCGACCACGCCCTCCACCTCTTCGGACGTTGTGCGGTTGGCCGGGGCTCACTCAGCTAGCGTCCGAAAACACGCCGACCAGGTACGGCGTCTCTTCGGACGTTGCTGGGGTGGGCTGGGCGGAGGGCGTGAGGGGTGGATGAGATCCTTGGGGTCTTGTCGGTGCGTTGAGAGGGTGCGGATGATCACGGTCGGTGTGCTGGGAGCCAAGGGCAAGATGGGCGCTCAGACGTGCCTTGCGGTGGACGAGGCCGCGGACGTGCAGTTGGTCGCCCAGTTGGACGTCGGTGATGACTTGGCCGAGCTGACCAAGGCGGGCACGCAGGTCGTGGTGGACTTCACCCGGCCCGAGGTCGTGATGGACAACCTCGAGTGGTGCATCGCGAACGGGATCCACGCGGTCGTCGGCACCACCGGCTGGGACGAGGACCGGCTCGCGAAGCTGCAGTCGTGGCTGGACGCGGCGCCGGGGGTCGGCGTGCTGATCGCGCCGAACTTCTCCATCGGTGCTGTGCTGATGATGCAGTTCGCGGAGAAGGCGGCCCGGTTCTACGAGTCGGTCGAGATCATCGAACTGCACCACCCGGACAAGGTCGATGCACCCTCCGGAACAGCACGCCGTACGGCGGAACTGGTCGCGGCCGCACGCCGTGCGGCGGGCAGCGGGCCGATCCCGGACGCGACCACGACGGCGCTCGACGGGGCGCGTGGCGCGGATGTCGAGGGGATTCGGGTGCACGGCGTCCGGCTGCGAGGGCTGATCGCGCACCAGGAGGTGCTGTTCGGTGACGAGGGCGAGACGCTGACGATCCGCCACGACTCGATGGCCCGGGTGTCGTTCATGGCGGGTGTGCTGCTTGGCGTCCGCAATGTTGTGACCACGCCGGGACTGACCGTAGGCCTTGAGCACTTCATGGACCTCGCCTGACCGGGGCGGCGGGGCGGGGAAGGTATGAAACAGCGATGAAGGCCAAGACCGTAGCGATCGTTGTGGCGGTCGTGTTCGTCGCGTACGCCGTGCTGCTCGGCTGGCGTGGGGTGTTGCTGATCGGGACCGGGGATCCGTTCGCGGTCGGGCTCGGCGTCGCCGTACTGGTGATTCCGGTGCTCGGGGCCTATCTGGTCTGGCGTGAGTTGCGGTTCGGGTCCCAGACCGAGGGGCTCGCCCGGGAGCTGGAGGCGAGCGGTGGTCTGCCGGTCGACGACCTGCCGCGGCGGCCGTCGGGGCGGATCGACCGGGCAGCGGCGGATTCGGCGTTCGAGCAGTACCGAACCGAAGCGGAGGCTTCACCTGACGATTGGCGGGTATGGTTCCGGCTGTCGACGGCGTACGACGCCGCTGGGGACCGTAAGCGCGCACGGGCGACCATGCGCCAGGCGATCGCCCGGCACGCCGCCGAGGCGGGCTGAGCAGGCTGCATGTTTCCTGTGAGTTCGCTGGGAACGGCCCGGATCGCCTGACAAGGCGGCCCGGATCGCGATATTTTCGATAAACGTACGTGGCAACCGCCACGTACAGGCCGGAAACTGGGTGGAGCCGTCCTGTGTCGTCCGACGGATCACGCCGCGGTTCGGACGACGTGCAGGGGGCTGGGTTCGGCGGCCTGTTGCGCCGGCATCGGCGAGACGCCGGGCTGTCGCAGGAGGGCCTGGCGGAGCTGGCCGGTCTGAGTGTCGACGCGATCGCCGCGCTGGAGCGTGGACGCCGACGTGCTCCGAGAGCACACACTCTGCGACTGCTCGCGGACGCACTGCGACTGAACAGCGCTGAGCGCACTCAACTCACCACCTCCGCTCGCAACGACACCGAGTCGCCGCAGCCGGTGCTGCGCCGCCCACCTGCGCCGCCGAACGAGCTGATCGGCCGGACTGCCGAGCTGACCGCGGCCAGGCGGCTGCTGGGCCAGCGCATCACCCGGCTGCTCACGCTGACCGGTCCGGGCGGTGTCGGGAAGAGCCGGCTCGCCATGGCTGTCGCAAGCGAGCTCTCCGATGACTTTCCCGACGGCGTCTGCTGGGTGCCGCTCGCTGCGCTGACCGATGCGGATGCGGTCGCCCAGGCCGTGGCAGCCTCGATCGGGCTGCACCCGCTGGACACCACCCGTCTGACCGAGGAGATCGCCGAGCAGATCGCTCAGCGGAGTCTGTTGCTGGCGTTCGACAACTGCTCGCACGTGGTGTCGACCGTTGGGCAGCTGTGCGCAGTGCTCCTGGAGTCCTGCCCGAACCTTTCCATCCTCGCCTCCAGCCGCGAGCTGCTCCGAGTCCCCGGCGAGAACGTGTACGTCGTTCCGCCGCTCGCGCTGCCGCCGGATGATGATCAGACCGAGGTGTCGGCCGCAGTCCGGCTGTTCGTGGACCGGGCGAGGGCACGCGGCTACGACCTGACCGGGCAGCTGGACCAGGTGGCGCGAGTCGTGCGCCGGCTGGAGGGGATGCCGCTAGCGATCGAGCTGGCAGCTGCTCGGACAAATGTGATGACGATCGAAGAGCTGGCCGGTGAGCTGGAGACGTCGTTCGGCATCCTGGCCGGTGGCGACCGGACGGCGTCGCCGCGGCAGCAGTCGATGCGTGGCGCGATCGAGTGGAGCCATGACCTGCTCACCCCGGCGGAGCGGGATGTCTTTGCGCAGCTGTCGGTGTTCGTCGGCGGGTGGACGCTGGGCGCGGCAGCGATGGTCATGTCGGGGGAGAGCGCTCCTGGGCCAGTGGCTCGGGCAGAGGCGCTCGATCTGACCGGGCGGCTCGTCGACAAGTCGCTGATCCGGGTGACTCGGCAGGGTGGTGTCGCGCGGTACTACATGCTCGCCGTGATCCGGGAGTTCGCGGCTGACCGCCTGCGTGCGACGGCCAGTGTGGACGAGGCGGTTCGTCGACATGCGCACTTCTACATCGGCTTGGCCGAGCAGGCGGAGCGCGAGCTGCGCGGTGCCAACCAGGAGGAGTGGCTCGAGCGGTTGCAGAGCGAGCTGGACAACCTGCGAGCAGCCATGGCGTGGGCCTTGCAGACCAGGTCGGTCAGCGAAGCACTGCGACTGTCTGGTGCGCTCTGGCTGTTCTGCTACCTGCGTGGTCACTACGCCGAGGGCAGTCAGTGGCTAGAGCGCTCACTCGCGCTCTTGCCTGCAGCTGAGGACATGACTCCGGCACTGGCGAAGGCGAACCTCGGCGCCGGCATGCTGGCGTTCCTGCAATGCGAGTACGACGTGGCGACCACCCGGCTCGAGACCGCGCTCACGCAGTACAAGGAACTGAAGGACGACGCTGGTACGGGACTGGTGCTGCAACGACTCGGGGGAGTGGCGCGGGAGCGCGGCGATTACCGGGCCGCTGAGGAGCTGCACTGCCAGAGCTACGACAAGTTCGAGAGCGTTGGCGACCAGTCGGGGATGTCGTGGGCACATAACCATCTGGGCTTCGCCGCGTGGCTGCGCGGTGATCTGGACATCGCCCGGCGTCGCTGCATCAAGGCACGGGACAGCTTCCGGGTCCTGCGTGACGGCGAAGGGCTTGCCTGGTCGCTGATCAGCCTCGGCGCGATCGCGCAGTACAAGGGTGAGCTGGTCGAGGCGGAGGACCTGCTGCAGGAGAGCCTGACGCTGTCGCAGCGGCTCGGCTATCGCGAGGGTGTGGCGTGGTCGCTCAACCAGCTCGGCATTGTGGAGCGGCGTCGCGGTCTGACCGAGCGTGCGGTGCACCTGCTCGACGAGAGTCTGGCTGAGCACCGAGACCTGGGTGACCGGTGGCGATCGGCCAGTGTGCTGGAAGAGCTCGCGGCTGTCGCTCAACAGCGGGGCCGGAGCGAGTACGCGGCATTCCTGCTGGGTGCGGCGGACGGCGTACGGGATGTGATCCAGGCACCGGTGCCCGAGGTCGAGAAGCCTGACTACCTCGCTACTCGCAGTGCGGTCGAGGAGTCACTCGAGCGGCGCGCCTTCCGGACGGCCTGGTCGGCCGGCCGAGCAGCGCCGTTGGCCGCAGTGGCTGACGGCTATCCAGTGCACAACGCCCCGGACGGTTCCAGGTACCTGTGAGACCCAGCCGATCAGCAGTCCACCAGATCTGCTGATCGGCCCGGCCCTCCGCACATGCCTCGCGGAGCATCACGACCTGGGGGATCGACGATGCCCCGCGAGGGACTTGGGTGTGCGTGGTACGCCCGATGCGTGACTCGGCCGGCTGCGCCTCTGTCTGACCCCCCAGGCAGTCCCCCCACCTTGCAGCCGGCCGAAGCCACGTCCGGCGTTCGAGCCATTCGTCGAGCCCTCCCGGTCGACGCCCGGCTCTCCCGCGCTGACACAAGAGTGTCGAAGTCACGCTCTGTCGCACAGGGACGTAACCCTGACATCGCCCTGACAAATATGTCCTGACAACGAAAGCACCCACCGGATTTCGCCGACCGTGATCGGGAGCTGCCGGTGGGTGATTTCCTGGGCTCCGGGAATTGCCGGTCCGGAGCGTGGGTCAAGCGTTTAGGTAGTGCATTCAGTGGAGATAGCCGGAAATAGCCATGGTGAATCCCGCGACCCGGCGCAACGGCGATCCGGTCGGCGTCCCGGCGGCCTCGCCGCCCTCGGTACCGACCGGCTCCGGGGTGGACGGTGCCGGGATGCCTTCGCCGCGGCAACTGACGTCGGTGGCCGGCGTCTTGCCGGTAGTGAGGAACGTGTTGATGATCCGGTCGGCGCACTTGTTCACGCCGCCGTACACGCCGTGGTCGCCCTCGCCGGTGATGGTCAGCAGCCGC
Organism: Kribbella sp. NPDC058245; assembly: GCF_042882005.1. Taxonomy (NCBI): domain Bacteria; kingdom Bacillati; phylum Actinomycetota; class Actinomycetes; order Propionibacteriales; family Kribbellaceae; genus Kribbella; species Kribbella sp. NPDC058245. Next base: position 459,434 of record NZ_JBHVWY010000002.1, on the reverse strand, counting down.
GAACCGGCGTAGCGGTGATGAGCGTCAGCGGCCAGCGTGTAGTTGGTGGCAGGGTCGTTCTGGCTCTGCACCATCAGCGTTGTGGGCAGTCCGGCGCCGGTCGGCTCGGGCAGGTTCAGCCGCGGGCGGTCCCAGTAGAAGCACGGATTCTCGTTCATGCTCCAGCCGATCAGCGGGCTCCGCGGACCGATGCGGCCGGCGAGCTGGTCGGCGTACTCGCGACCCTGCGGCCAGTCGGTGTCGTTGCAGGTGATCGCGGTGAAGGTCGCGCTCTCGTAGTCGTCGCCGAGTGAGGGCATGCCGACAGTGCTGCGGTGCGCGCGCCGTACCAGCTCTTGCTGACGGGCCGGGGAGAGTGCGTCGACGGTGCGTTGCGCGGCCTGCGGACCGCTCTTTGTCTGGGTTTCGGAAAGGCCGCGGAGAAATGCCAGATCAAGGGCCAGCGAGTAGAAGTCGAGTTTTGTATACATATCCCCGGAGACCATGTCGTCCAGGGTGTTCTGGTCGTAGGTGATCCGGACCGAGGCCTCGAGGAACTCCTCGACGACGGGCTGCTTCTTCAGCGCCGCTCGTAACTTTTCGTAGTTGCGTACCACCTGGCGGGACGTCGTCCCGAGGTGCAGCTTGTCGTCGTACTTGGCCGCCCAGGTCGCGAAGTCCTGCTCGAACCGGCGCTGGAACGCGGCCGGCTGGGCCGCGAACGTGTCGAGCCACGGCTTGGTGAAGTCGGTGTTCGAGTCGAGCACGAAGCGGCCGACGTGCTGCGGGAAGTAGGTCTGGTAATACGCGCCCATCCAGGTGCCGCCGGAGTACCCGACGAAGTCGATCTTTTCGAAGCCGAGCAGTTGCCGGATCAGGTCCATGTCCTGCACGGTCTGCCCGGTGGTGAGGTAGGGGAGCAGGCCGCGGGACTGGCGGTCGCAGTACGGCTGGGCGAGCTTGGAGGCCTGTGAAATCAGCTCCAGGTTCCAGGCGTCGCGGTCGCGGGCATCCATCGTGTAACCGGGAGCGCCTTGGCAGGTGACGTTGGTGCTGTCGCCGGTACCGCGCGGGTCGAACCCGACCGCGAGGTGGTCCTTGGCCAGTGGCGCCTGACTGGCGAGGTACGGCGCCATGCCGAGCCCGGCGCCGCCCGGGCCGCCCGGGTTGCCGAACACGACCCGGCTCGGCTTGCCGTGGGCTGGGGTGACCTTGCTGATCGCGAGCTGGATGTCGTTCCCGGCGTACTGGTTGGCCCAGTCGCGCGGCGCGGTGATTTTCGCGCAGGAGGTCCGCAGCTCCTCGTCACCGCAGCGCCGCCAGCTGAGCTTCTGCTGCAGGTACTTGTTCGCCACCGGCCGCGCCTTGTCGACGATCACCCCCGCGGTCATCGAGGCAGTGGCTCCCGATCCGGGAACAACCAGTACGGCGGCGGCGGACAGCCCCAGGCCGACGGCCAGGGAGACGAGCTTCATGAAGACTCCAACGGCAAAGCGTGATCGGACCGTCGCAATCTGTCATGTCAGCCGACCAGGGTCGAGCACCACCCCCGGCTAGTCGCTTTTCGGCGGCAGGAAATACGCGAGCATCCGGACCCGGCGTGCGTCCGGGATCGGCTCTTTGCGTTGCAGATAAGGCATCAGCAGGACCTCTAGATCCTCCTGCACCTTGCGCAGCTCCTCGGCGGTCAGCCACATCCCCGCGTTGAACAACCCGGCCGACCGAGCCCAGTCGAGCTCCAGTTCAGGCTCGGTGCCCGCAACCCATTGGCGCGGAAGGTGCTCGTAGCTCAGCAGCATCGCATTGCTCAACGCACGAGCCGCCTGCTGAACCTCTCCATCGCCGTCTTCCGGAATCTCGAAGAAGATCCCGCGCCCACAGGCCTCCCAGCTGTCGCCGTCGCGCTTGACCAGCCCTACCTCGGCCAGCCGCTCGGCATGGCCCACGACCTCGTCCGCAGCGACGCCCACCGCCTCGGCGAGTTCCGCGGTCGTCGTCGCCCCGTGCCGCGTCAGCCGATCGGTGATCGCCAGCCGCACCGGCTCCGCCAGCACCCGCATCGCCTCGGCGCCCGTGAGCACCATGTCCCCGACCTCGTTCACTCGTACCTCACCCATGCCGGTAAGAGTGCCCTAAGAGGGTGTCTGCGGGCTCCACGCCTACTGCGGGGAGCCCCCAGACACCCTCTAAGGTCGGGGCATGACGGCCTTCGACCTGCACATCGTGTTCGACTGCGCGGATCCGGAGCGGGTGGCGCAGTTCTGGCGAGCGGCGCTCGGTGGGTACGACTTCCCGATGCCGGTGCCGGACGGGTTCCTGACCTGGGACGACTGGGCGGACTCGCAGCAGATCCCGGTCGAGAAGCGGCCGACCGGACGGACCTTGGTGGACAAGGTGCGCGACCGGCCGGACATCTTCTTCCTGCAGGTACCCGAGGAGAAGCTGTTCAAGAACCGGTTGCACCTGGACATCAAGGTGGCACCCGGCCTGGCCGGCGACGATCGTCGTACGGCGATCGACGCCGAGGTGGACCGGCTGATCGAGCTCGGCGGGGGAGTCGTGCGGCGGACGGACGAGCCGGACGGCTACTTCGTGGTCATGCAGGACCCCGAGTCGAACGAGTTCTGCGTCGCCTGATCAGTCTTCGGCGGCGGGGTCGGTGTGTAGCCGGACCTGCTTGATGCGGACCGAGCCGTCGCCGTACAGGTCGAGCTCGCGGTGCGCGGAGTCAGGGGCCCAGCCGGCTTCGGTGTAGAAGGCGCGGGTGACGTCGTCGGTGGAGTTGATCCAGACGGTGATCCGGCGGAAGCCGTCGGCGCGGACGGTGTCGACGACTGCGTTCAGGAGCCGCGAGCCGTGGCCGGCGCGGGTGGCGTCGGGCTGGACGGCCAGTTCGGCGATCAGAGCGTCGTACCGGCTATCGGCGTCCGGGTCGTCCGACGTGGTGATGGCCGCGAACCCGACCAGCGTGCGACCCGCCAGTGCGACCATGACTCGGTTGCGCGCCTCGCCCGGGGCGATCAGCGCGGCCCGCCACTGCGCGGCGAACTGGGCCGGGTTCAGGTCAGCCAGTACGTCGGCCGGAAGCAGACCCGCGTACGACGCCCGCCAGGCCGCGACCTGGATCTCGCCGATCGCATTGGCCTCGGCGGGCAACGCCAGCCGCACACTCGTCTCGGCCACCGGCGGCTCACCGGACAGGTCGGACAGGTTGGCAGGCTCGGGTACGCCGAAGTCGTCACTCACACCCCGCATCCTCCCAAACCTCCTCGCCCCGCCGCCGCCCGGGGACTCACGTTGAGCACCCATCAGTCACATTCCCCCGTAGGAAGTGACTGATGGGTGCTCAAGGTGGGGCTTAGTAGACGAGTCGGCGGAGCAGGGTTTCGGCGGGACCGCGGTAGGAGCGGCGGCTCATCGTGTAAGCGCCGATCACCGAGACCAGCCAGACCCCGACGGCGACTGCGAGTGCCGTGTACGCCGTACTGCCGAAGCGGTGACCGAGGTCGAGGGTGAACGGAGCCAGCAGGGTCATCCAGGCGACGGACTGGAACAGGTAGCCCGACATCGACCGCTGGCCGAGTGAGGAGATCGCCCGGACCGGCAGCGATACCGTGGTGATCCGCGAGACCAGTAGACCGAAGAGCGCGATGTAGCCGGGGCCACCGAACATCCCGCTCACGTGGGACAGCATGCTCAGCGCATCGACCGCGGCCTCGTCGACGTGCAGCCACCCGGCCCCGACCAGTGCGTACGGCAGACCGCCCAGGATTGTGATGCCCATGCTGACCACGGCAACGCGGGTGAGCAGAGTGCGGTGCGCGGCCGGGTTCTCCAGGATCTGCTTGCGGGCGGCCCAGATGCCGAGCCAGACGACCATGATGAACGGGATCACGCTCGCGGTGTGCAGCGGGTACTCGTGCAGCCGGTCCAGCAGACTCGCCCCGTACGACGATGCCGCGAGCGACGGGTTCGGCTCGTTGATGATGGCGTGCGCCGGGCCAGAGCTGGCCAGTGCCGTGACGACGGCTTGGATGCCGACCCAGACGACGTACAGGATCTCGAAGGCCCAGATACCGATGACGATCCGGTGGAACTTGTCGCCGCGGTTGAGGAGCAGCAGGGTGCAGATGATGCCGACGATGCCGTACGCCCCGAGGAAGTCGCCGAAGTAGAGCAGCGTCGCGTGCACCGCGCCGAAAGCGATCAGCCAGGCGTTCCGCTTCAGCAGGATCCGTCGGACTGCACCCGGCGTGGCGCCGGACGACTTCTGCCGCCGGGCGAGCTGGACGAGGCCGTAGCCGAACATGACCGCGAAGACCGGGTAGGCCCGGGCGTCGACGAAGGTGAGTTTGAGGAAGTTCAGGATGCGCTCGAAGCCCTGGGGGGCGGTCTCGACACCGGGCTGACCGGCGAACGCGAAGTTGGAGCTGTTGGCCAGGCCGATCAGCAGCAGCATCGCGCCGCGGATCAGGTCGGGGGCGAGTGCCCGCTCCTTGCCGGTGACCGGACCACGGTGGTCCGTCGGGAGGGTTTGCTGGATCGTCACGGGGAGGGTCCTTCCGAACTGTTTAGCCCTTGAACTGTTGAGACGATCCTCCCGCCGCGGCCGGGCCCGCCCCAGTGCGCTGAGCCCCCTTCTCACGGTGGGTCCAGCACCACCCTTGTGACACTTCTTGTCGATCTGGAGAAAAAGTGTCACATCTGGGCTATGCTCGGGGGTATGGACAGCTTCCAGGCGACCATCGACGCCGACGGCCGGATCGAGCCGCGGGACGCCATGCCCGACGGCTACCGCAAGACCCTGATCCGGCAGATCGCGCAGCACGCACACTCCGAGATCATCGGCATGCAGCCGGAGGGCAACTGGATCAGCCGGGCGCCGTCGCTGCGCCGCAAGGCGATCCTGATGGCCAAGGTGCAGGACGAGGCCGGTCACGGCCTCTACCTGTACGCCGCGGCCGAGACGCTCGGCGTGGACCGGGCCGACCTGCTGGACCTGCTGCACCAGGGCCGGCAGAAGTACTCCAGCATCTTCAACTACCCGACCCTCACCTGGGCCGACATCGGTGCGATCGGCTGGCTGGTCGACGGCGCCGCGATCGTGAACCAGGTGCCGCTGTGCCGCTGCTCCTATGGGCCGTATGCGCGCGCCATGGTCCGGGTCTGCAAGGAGGAGTCGTTCCACCAGCGGCAGGGCTTCGAGATCCTGCACACGCTGTCCACTGGCACTCCAGGGCAGCAGGCGATGGCGCAGGATGCGCTCGACCGCTGGTGGTGGCCGTCGCTGATGATGTTCGGCCCGCCGGACGCGTCGTCCACACACTCCGAGCAGTCGATGGCGTGGGGGATCAAGCGGCACAGCAACGACGAGCTGCGGCAGCGCTTCGTCGACATGACCGTCCCGCAGGCCGACGTCCTCGGACTGCGCGTCCCCGACGACGGACTGGTGTACGACGAGGCCACTGGTCACTACAGCTTCACCGAGCCGGACTACACCGAGCTGTACGAGGTGGTGAAGGGCAACGGGCCGTGCAACGAGAAGCGGCTCGCCAACCGGGTCAAGGCTCATGAGGACGGCGCCTGGGTCCGTGAGGCCGCAGCGGCGTACGCAGCGAAGCAGCTGGAGCGTGCCGCATGATCGAGCCGCTCTGGGAGGTTTTCGTACGCTCGCGGCGTGGCTTGTCCCACACGCATGTGGGCTCGCTGCACGCCCCTGACGCCACCATGGCGCTGCGGAACGCGCGTGACGTCTACACCCGTCGCCAGGAGGGTGTGTCGATCTGGGTGGTGCCGGCGACCGACATCACCGCGTCCAGCCCGGACGAGAAGGACGAGTTCTTCGACCCGGCGGGTGACAAGGTCTACCGGCACCCGACGTTCTACGACGTCCCGGAAGGTGTCGACCACCTGTGAGCGACGACCTCTTCGTCTACGCCCTCCGGCTCGGTGACGACGCGCTGATCGCGGCGCAGCGGACCGCCGAGTGGATCGCGAACGCGCCGCAGCTCGAGGAAGACGTTGCCCTCGGCAACATCGGCCTCGACCAGCTGGGCCAGGCCCGGACGCTGCTGCAGTACGCCGGTTCGCTGGACGGCCGCACCGAGGACGACCTGGCGTACTTCCGTGAGGAGCGCGAGTTCCTCAACGTGCAGCTGTGCGAGCTGCCGAACGGCGACTTCGCGCATGCGATGGCCCGCCTGCTGTACTTCGCGACGTACCAGCACCTCCTGTACGACGAGCTCCGTGGCAGCGCCGACGAGACGCTGGCCGGCGTCTCGGGCAAGGCCGTCAAGGAGGTCGCGTACCACGTCGACCACGCGACCCAGTGGGTCGTGCGGCTCGGTGACGGGACTTCGGAAAGCCACAGTCGGATGCAGGCGGCACTGCAGGAGCTCTGGCCGTACACCGCCGAGCTGTTCGAGTCTGACGAGCTTGTACGGCGTCTGCCGGTCGCTGTGGATCCGTCGACGCTCCGCGATGAGTGGGAGCGTCGGGTGTTCGCAGTGATCGACGAGTCCACGTGCAGTCGGCCGGAAGCGTCGTACCAGCACAAGGGTGGCCGGAGTGGTCGACACACGGAGCACATGGGCTACCTGCTGGCCGAGCTGCAGCATGTGGCTCGCTCGCACCCGGGGGCGACATGGTGACCGACGCTGCGATCCTCGACGCGGTCGGTGAGGTCGCTGACCCCGAGGTGCCGGTGCTGACGATCGCTGACCTCGGAGTGCTGCGTGGTGTGCGACATGAGGGTGATGAGGTCGTCGTGACGATCACCCCGACGTACTCGGGCTGTCCGGCGATGGATCTGATCCGTCACGAGGTCGAGCTGACTCTGAACCACCTTGGCGTCGACGGTCATGTCGAGACGGTGCTGTCACCGGCTTGGACGACGGACTGGATGAGTGAGGCGGGTAAGGCGAAGCTGACCGAGTACGGGATCGCACCGCCGACGGGACGCCGTGCTGTCGGCGGACCGGTGATGCTGTCGCTGACGATCCGCTGCCCGTTGTGTGGCTCGCCTGACACCTCGGAGCTCAGCCACTTCGGTTCCACGTCCTGCAAGTCGCTCTGGCGCTGCAACAGCTGCCGTGAGCCCTTCGACCACTTCAAAAACCTTTGAAAATCCAGTGCAGTAAGGCGATCTAGATGACTACTACTAGTCCCGTGGCTGCCCGGCGCAGGGCGTCGTTCCATGCGCTGAAGGTGGCAGCGATCGAAGCGATCACCGACGACTCGGTAGCGATCACCTTCGTCGTACCGGAGGAGCTTGCGGGGGAGTACGACTTCACCGCGGGCCAGCACCTGACTGTTCGCCGTACTGGTGAGGACGTCCGGCGCAGCTACTCGATCTGCTCACCCGCTGGTTCCGGTGTGCTGCGGATCGGCGTGAAGCGGATCCCCGGTGGCACGTTCTCGGCGTACGCGGCCAGTGAGCTCAAGCCGGGCGACGAACTCGAGGTGATGACACCGCTCGGCCGATTCGGTACGACGCTCGACCCGGCCAACGCCAAGCACTACGCGTTCGTGGCGGCGGGCAGCGGCATCACGCCTGTTCTCTCACTGCTCGCCACCATCCTGTCCGTGGAACAGGACAGCCGGGTCACCCTGCTCTACGGCAACCGCACTGCGGGCTCGGTGATGTTCGCTGACGAGCTGGCCGACCTCAAGGACGTGTACGCCGAACGCCTGCACCTCGTGCACGTGTTGTCGCGTGAGTCCACCGAGGTGGAGCTGTTCAGCGGCCGCATCGACGCGGACCGGCTGAAGCGCATGTTCGCCACCATCCTGCCGGTCGCCGGTGTGGACGAGTGGTTCCTCTGCGGCCCGTACGCCATGGTGGTCGGTGCCCAGGAGCTCCTGCTCGCCGAGGGCGTCGACCGCGCCCACGTGCACGCCGAGCTCTTCCACGTCGGTGACGAAGCCCCCAAGGCTCCCGTCGAGGACACCACCTCCGACGCGGACGCAGCCCAGGTCACCGTCATCCTCGACGGCCGTCGCTCGACCTTCCCGCTCGGTGAGCGCGCCAAGCCGATCCTCGACGCCACGCTGGCAGTCCGCTCCGACGCACCCTTCGCCTGCAAGGGCGGCGTCTGCGGCACCTGCCGTGCCAAGGTCATCGACGGCGAGGTCCGGATGGACACCAACTGGGCTCTGGAGCCCGAGGAGATCAAAGCCGGCTACGTCCTCACCTGCCAGTCCCACCCGACCACTTCGGCTGTGACCGTCGACTTCGACGCCTGACCCCCTGGCGGGGTTAGTACTGCAGGCATGCGCATCTCTTTGTCTGCAGGGGAGTTCGAGTACGTCGACAGTGGTGACCCGGCCGCTCCACCCGCGGTGCTCCTGCACGGGCTCCGCGGTAACGCGACCCGTTGGGATCTGGTTGCGCCGCAGCTCGCCAAGCACCGCCGGGTGCTCGCCCTCGACCAGCGCGGCCACGGCGCGAGCGTGCGGACCCCGTCGTACTCGTATGAGTCCCTGGTCGACGACCTGACGGAGTTCGTCGATCACCTCGGGCTGGAGACCTTCCTGCTCGTCGGTCACTCCATGGGCGGCACCGTCGCCGCCATCTACGCCGAGCAGTACGCCGACCGCCTCACCGGACTCGTTCTCGTCGACTCGGTGCCGCCGGACGGCGATGGTGACTGGACTGTGCCGCCTCGTCCGGCCGAGGAGCTCGACTTCGACTGGGACTGCCTGGTGGCCATCTTCGCCCAGATGGCCACCCCTGACCCCGCCTGGCAGGCCGACCTCGCCAAGATCACAACGCCCACGCTGATCCTCGGCGGCGGCTCCACCAGTCCAGCGCCCCAGCACCTCCTCGCCGAAGCCGCCGCAACCATCCCCGACTGCACCCTGGTCTCCATCGAAGGCGCCGGCCACACCATCCACCAAACCCGCCCCGCCGAGTTCCTCGCCGCCCTCGCCGCCCGCTTCCCCCCACCCCATTTGGCTGGCTGAGCACGCACATTGGGGGTTCTGCACCCATAACCAGAGTGCAGAACCCCCGATATGGCTGCCTAGCCAGCGAAATGCGCAGCCCGGCTCTCCACCTGAGGAGGGCCGGGCTGTTGGGTACGGCGGTCAGTCGGTGCCGGACTCCATGGCGGCGCGGTCGAGGAGCAGGTCTTCCTCGGAGGCTTCGCCGCGGGAGGCGATCGCCTGGGCGCCACCGGTCGGCATCGGGCCGATGAGGTCGGTGGATGCGGCCAGCGCCGGGTTCGACGTACCGAAGAGGCCGAGGCCGGCGTACTGCTCAAGCTTGGCGCGGGAGTCGGCGATGTCGAGGTTCCGCATGGTCAGCTGACCGATCCGGTCGACCGGGCCGAAGGCGGAGTCCTCGGTGCGCTCCATCGACAGCTTGTCCGGGTGGTAGCTGAACGCCGGGCCGGTGGTGTTGATGACCGAGTAGTCCTCGCCCCGCCGCAGCCGCAGGGTGACCTCGCCGGTGATGGCCGAACCGACCCAGCGCTGCAGCGACTCACGGATCATCAGCGACTGCGGGTCCAGCCAGCGGCCTTCGTACATCAGCCGGCCGAGCTTGCGGCCCTCGTTGTGGTACGCCGCGAGGGTGTCCTCGTTGTGGATCGCGTTCACCAGCCGCTCGTAGGCGGCGTGCAGCAGCGCCATTCCCGGTGCCTCGTAGATGCCCCGGCTCTTGGCCTCGATGATCCGGTTCTCGATCTGGTCGGACATGCCCAGCCCGTGCCGGCCGCCGACCGCGTTCGCCTCCAGGACCAGGTCGACCGCGGAGCCGAACTCCTTGCCGTTGATCGTCACCGGCCGGCCCTGGACGAAGCCGATGCTGACGTCCTCGGTGGCGATCTCCACCGAGGGATCCCAGAACTTCACGCCCATGATCGGGTCGACCGTCTCGATCCCGGTGTCCAGGTGCTCGAGCGTCTTCGCCTCGTGCGTCGCGCCCCAGATGTTCGCGTCGGTGGAGTAGGCCTTCTCGGTGCTGTCGCGGTACGGCAGGTCGTGGGCGACCAGCCACTCGCTCATCTCCTTGCGCCCACCGAGCTCGGTGACGAAGTCGGCGTCGAGCCACGGCTTGTAGATCCGCAGGTTCGGGTTGGTCAGCAGCCCGTAGCGGTAGAACCGCTCGATGTCGTTGCCCTTGAAGGTCGAGCCGTCGCCCCAGATCTGGACGTCGTCCTCGAGCATCGCCCGGACCAGCAGCGTGCCGGTCACGGCCCGCCCGATCGGCGTGGTGTTGAAGTACGTCCGCCCGCCGGACCGGATGTGGAAGGCGCCGCAGGTGAGCGCGGCCAGGCCCTCCTCGACCATCGCCGCGCGGCAGTCCACGAGTCGCGTGAGCTCGGCGCCGTACGCCGTCGCCCGCCCCGGAACCGACGCGATGTCGGGCTCGTCGGCCTGACCGAGATCGGCGGTGTACGTGCAGGGCACCGCTCCCTTGTCGCGCATCCACGCGACCGCGACGGACGTGTCGAGACCTCCCGAGAACGCGATCCCGACCCGCTCACCAACCGGCAACGACGTAAGCACCTTGGACATAGGAAGAGTATGCATGCCTCTGAATGATTATGCAAAACGGCGGTGATGGGTGTGGCTGTTGTGACTGATGAGGCTGGATTGAGAGGATGGGGGTAGCTGGAGGGGAGTGAGGCGCACCATGATGGGGCGGTCGCATGCGTTGTCGGGGTGGGTCCTGGGGCTCGCGGTGGCGCCGATGGTCGGGTTGACCTCGGTGGCCGAGGTGGTGCCGTTCGCGGCCGCCACGGCGGGCTACGCGTTGGTCCCGGACCTGGATCACCCGGGCGGGAGCGCCTCGCGCGTGCTCGGACCGGTCACCGGACTGATCTCCAGTGGGATCCGGACCTTCTCCGGTGTGCTCTACAAACTCACCAAGGGTCCGCGTGACGAGGACAGCACCGGCAAGCACCGCCACGCCACGCACACCCTCGCGGCCGCGATCGGGCTCGGCTTCCTGGCCGGAAGCCTGGGAGACCACGGCAAGTGGGCAGTCCTGGCCGTCGCCGTCACGGGTCTGCTGCTCGCAGCCCACGTGCTCGGCGACTGGATCCTGATCGCCACCCTCGGAGCCACCGCCTACTCGGTCTTCGGTACGGCGCTTCCCGGTACGACGCCTGCTGACTACCTCCAGGCGGGCTTGTCCGGGATCGGCGGCTGGATCGGGGTGGCGGTAGGCCTCGGCATGTTCACGCACTGTCTGGGAGACAGCCTGACCCGCTCGGGCTGTCCGTGGCTTTGGCCACTCCCGATCCGGGGTGAGACCTGGTACGAGATCCGGCTGCCCCGCCTTCTTCGGTTCAGTACGAACAGCTGGGTCGAGCGGCTGGTCGTCGTACCGGTGTTGCTGGTGGCCGGCGTACTGCTCCTGCCAGGCGTCTTTCCGTTCGTTTTGTCTACATTCAGTGATGGGAGTGCTACGCAAAGTGTTCACAGAATTTTTTCCGGACTTTTTTCGTGGAACGTGTAACGACTCCCCGGGCTCACCCGATAGGACGAGTGAGCCTGGTAGCTGCCCGGACCCCCGAGCGGACAGCTACCAGGCCTACCCATTTCTTCAGGGCGTCGGGACGGTAATCTGAGCACCATGCCCTCGCCAGAAACTCTCGCCGCACCGGCGCCGCCCTTCGGCCGCCTGACGACGGCTATGGTCACACCCTTCCGCGCGGACGGATCCCTTGATCTCGCCGCGGCCCAGAAGGTGGCCATCCATCTCGCCGACGGCGGGAACGACGCGCTGATCCTGAACGGGACGACCGGCGAGTCGCCGACCACCTCGGACCAGGAGAAGACCGACCTGATTCGCGCCGTCCGCGAGGCGCTCGGTGACCGGGTCAAGCTCGTCGCCGGCGTCGGCACGAACGACACGGCGCACACCATCGAGCTCGCCCGGCAGGCCGAGGCCGCCGGTGCCGACGGGCTGCTGGTTGTCACGCCGTACTACAACAAGCCTCCGCAGGAGGGTCTGCGTCAGCACTTCCTCCAGGTTGCCGATGCGACCGGCCTGCCGAACCTGCTGTACGACATCCCCGGCCGGGCCGGGGTGGAGATCACGACCGAGACGCTGATCGCGCTCGCCGAGCACCCGCGGATCGTCGCGGTCAAGGACGCCAAGGGTGACCTCGCCGCGACCACCAAGGTGCTGGCGAACACCGATCTGTTCTACTACTGCGGTGCGGACGAGCTGAACCTCGCCATGCTGGCGATCGGTGCCGTCGGCATCGCGAGTGTCGTGGGCCACGTCGCAAGCCCGGAGTACCGGCAGCTGATCGACGCCGTGGTGGCCGGCGACCTCGCCACCGCACAGGAGATTGATCGACGGCTGGTGCCCGCTGTCGAAACGATTATGACCATTACCCAGGGCGCCATCATGGTGAAGGCCGCACTCAAGCTGGCCGGCGTCCTCGAGCACGCGACCCTCCGGTCGCCGCTGATCGAGGCGACGCCCGCGCAAGTGGACCGGCTCACCACCGACTTGAAACAGGCAGGACTGATTGCATGAGCCATCCCCATCCAGATCTCTCCGCGCCCGGACCGCTGGCTCCGGGCGCTTTGCGGGTCATCCCGCTCGGCGGCCTCGGTGAAGTAGGCCGCAACATGACCGTGTTCGAGTACGACGGCAAACTGCTGATCGTCGACTGCGGTGTGCTGTTCCCGGACGAGAACCAGCCCGGCGTGGACCTGATCCTGCCGGACTTCCAGCCGATCCGGGACCGGCTGAACGACGTCGTCGCCGTCGTCCTGACGCACGGCCACGAGGACCACATCGGCGGGTTGCCCTACCTGCTGCGCGAGCGCGGCGACATCCCGGTCATCGGGTCGCAGCTCACGCTCGCGCTGCTCGAGGGCAAGCTGAAGGAGCACCGGCACCGCAACGTGCCGCAGCAGACCGTGGTCGAGGGCGAGAAGCTGCAGATCGGCCCGTTCGTCTGCGAGTTCGTCGCGGTCAACCACTCCATCCCGGACGCGCTCGCGGTGGCGATCCGGACGCCGGCCGGCATGGTGCTGCACACCGGTGACTTCAAGATGGACCAGCTGCCGCTGGACGGCCGGATCACCGACCTGAACGCGTTCGCGCGGCTCGGCGAGGAGGGGGTCGACCTGTTCTGCGTCGACTCCACCAACTCCGAGGTGCCCGGCTTCACCACGCACGAGCGCGACATCGCGCCGGTGCTGGACGGCGTCTTCACCAAGGCCAGGAACCAGCGCATCATCGTGGCCTGTTTCGCCTCCCACGTGCACCGCGTCCAGCAGGTCATGGACGCCGCCGTGAAGCACCGCCGCAAGGTCGCGTACGTCGGCCGCTCGATGGTGCGCAACATGGCGGTCGCCCGCGATCTGGGCTTCCTGACCGTGCCCGGCGACACGCTGATCGACATGCGCGAGCTGGAGAACTACCCGCCCGAGCAGGTCGTGCTGGTCTCCACCGGTTCCCAGGGCGAGCCGATGTCGGCGCTGTCCCGGATCGCGGCCAACGACCACCACGTCGTCCAGATCCAGCCCGGCGACACCGTCGTACTGGCGTCGTCGCTGATTCCCGGCAACGAGAACTCCGTCTACCGGGTGATCAACGGGCTGACCCGGCACGGCGCGAACGTGATCCACAAGGGCAACGCCCTGGTGCACGTCTCGGGTCACGCGAGTGCGGGCGAGCTGCTCTACTGCTACAACATCGTCAAGCCGCGCAACGTGATGCCGGTGCACGGCGAGATCCGGCACCTGCACGCGAACGCCGAGCTGGCCATCCAGACCGGCGTCCCGCGCGAGAACGTGGTCGTCGTCGAGGACGGTGTGGTGGTCGACCTGATCGACCGCAAGGCCGTGGTGGCCGGCAAGGTCGACTGCGGGTACGTCTTCGTGGACGGCTCGACGGTCGGCGACATCACCGAGACCTCGCTGAAGGACCGGCGGATTCTGGGCGACGAGGGTTTCATTTCGGTGATCGCCGTGATGGACTCCGTCACCGGGAAGCTGACCGCCGGGCCGGAGATCCAGGCGCGCGGGTTCGCCGAGGACGACACTGTCTTCGACGACCTGAAGCCGAAGATCGAGGCGGAGATGGCCAAGGCGATCGGCGGCGGCGTGGACGACATCTACCAGTTGCAGCAGGTGATCCGCCGGGTGGTCGGCAAGTGGGTCAGTGACACCCACCGCCGCCGCCCGATGATCATCCCGGTCGTCGTGCAGAGCTAGTTACACAGAGAGAGTGGGCCGGCGATGAGCATCAACGGTGTGAACGGAACGGGCCAGCGCCGGCCCACGATGAAGGAGGTCGCGGCCCGGGCCGGGGTGGCACTGAAGACGGTGTCGCGCGTGGTCAACGAGGAGCCGAACGTCAGCCCCGAGCTGACCGCCAAGGTCCAGGCTGCGATCAAGGATCTGAACTACACACCGAACGAGTCGGCCCGGATGCTGCGCCGCGGCAAGACCGGCACGATCGCGGTCGTCATCCGCGACATCGGTGACCCGTTCTTCGCCTCGCTCGGTCGCGCGGTCGAGCTGTGGGCCCGCTCGTCGGGTTCCGTGGTGATGATCGGTCTGACCGACGAGGACCCCGAGCGCGAGCGGGACGTCTGTCTCGAGTTCGTGGCTCGCCGCCCGGACGCTCTGATCATGGCGCCGATCGGGGAGACCCAGGAGTACCTCGCGCCGCACGTCGACGCGGGGATGGCGGTCGTCACGATCGACCGCCCCGCGCACGGTATCGAGGCGGACGCCGTACTGGCCGACAACGCGGGCGGTATCGATCAGGCGATCGACCACCTGGTTCGCCAGGGCCACCGGCGGATCGCCTACCTCGGTGACGACGAGCGGATCTTCACCGCGCGCGAGCGCGTGGTCGCCTACCGGGCCGCGATGGCCCGGCACCGCATCGACGTCGACGAAGACCTCGTGCACCTGTCCGAGCCCACCACGGAGGGCATCGGCATCACACTGTCCGCCGTACTGGATCGGCCGGAGCCGGCCACGGCGTTGCTGTCGGCCAACAACATGACGACCGCTGAGGTACTGCGTGGTCTCGCCGGTCGGCGTGATCAGGTTGCGCTCGTCTCGTTCGACGACCTGGCTCTCGGTGACCTGCTCAAGCCGGGTCTTACCGCGGTCGCTCAGTCGGCTGACGTCATGGCCCGTACGGCGATTCAGCTGATGACCGAGCGGCTTCCCGAGCCGCACCGGCCGGGGCGCACCGTTCGGGTGCCGGTCAAGCTGACGATTCGTGGCTCGGGAGAGATTCCGCCGGCGTCGTAATCTCGCCGTACCGAGCCAGTACGACGGCGGCGGCGACCGCGACGAGGAAGCCGCCGACCGCCAGTGCGCCGTACCCAGGTCGCGAGTGGTCGCCGAGCGCGATCAGTCCGACCAGTGCCGGGAACACGGTCTCACCGACGACCAGCATGGCCGTCGCCATCGTGACGCCACCGCGCTGTAGCGCCGAGGCGTAGAAGTACATCGCCAGTGCGCCGCTCACGACCGCGGTGTAGAGGGCGGGCTCGGCGAGCAGCTTGAGTGGGTGGAAGTCGGAGATGATCCGGCCCGAGATCGCGACCACGCCGAACGCGAGCCCCGCGACGAGGCCGAGCAGGGGAGCTCGCAGCCGCTGCGGCGCGCGGTGCGTCGCGAGTCCGGCGAGGCCGAGCACGATCGTTGCCCCGATCAACGACAGCCGGAACCCGTGGCTGACCGGAGTACTGCCTTCGCTACCGGCCGACATCCCCAGCAGCGCAAGCCCAGTGCAGACTGCGGCGACTGCTGACCACTCCTTCGTGCCAAGCCGTACGCCGAGCACCCGCGCCGCTACCGCGGTGACGGCGAGACTTGCTGCGAGCGCGGCCTGGACGAGGAACAACGGCAGCGACTGCAGTGCGACCATCTGGAGCCCGAAGCCGAGCAGGTCCATCCCGATGCCGACCAGGAACCGCCACTGGCCGACGACGCGGAGGACGCCGCGCGCACTCTCATCCGGAGTACTTCGCGCGGCCGCGGCTTGCAACACCGACGCCAGTCCGTAGGCCACCGCAGCAGCAAGCGCACACAGCAACCCCATGGGGCCACTTAACCACGCAGTGAGCCCGCCAACGGGCATTGGAACGGATCGCGGGCCCGCAGCCCGACGTTGTTCAGGTAGTCGACGACGATCCCGTACGACGAGAACAGGCCGACCTCGGTGTAGTCGACGCCGTGCAGTTCGCAGTACTCGCGGACGATCGGCCGGACGTGACGCAGCGTCGGTCGCGGCATGCTGGGGAAGAGGTGGTGCTCGATCTGGTAGTTGAGGCCGCCCATGGCGAAGTCGGTCAGAATGCCGCCGCGGATGTTGCGCGAGGTCAGCACCTGGCGGCGCAGGAAGTCGAGCTTCATCCCGGCCGGCACCAGTGGCATGCCCTTGTGGTTCGGTGCGAACGCAGCACCCAGGAACAGGCCGAAGATCGCCAGCTGCAGTGCCAGGAAGGCAGTGGCCTTCTCCACCGGCAACAGCAGGTACACCGCGCCGACGTACACCGTGAGCCGTGTGACCACCACTGCGAGGTCGATGCGCTCCATGCGGCTCGCATCTCGCCGCATGAGGTGCCGGATGCTCGACACGTGCAGTGCGACGCCCTCCAGCATCAGCAACGGGAAGAAGAACCACCCCTGCCGCGCAGCGAGCCACTTGCCGAGCGGCTTACGTCGTACGACGTCGTCCGGCGAGAAGGCGAGCACCTTCATCTGCACGTCCGGATCCTTGTCCACCTGGTTCGGTGCACCGTGGTGGCGGTTGTGCTTCGTCCGCCACCAGCTCACGCTCATCCCCAGCACGCCGCCGGAGAGCACCCGAGCTGTCCAGTCGTTGCGCGCAGGCGAGGCGAAGATCTGCCGATGCGCGCTGTCATGGCTCAGGAACGCCACCTGCACGAGCACCAGCGCCAGAACCGCGGCCATCACCAGCTGGAACCACGAGTCACCCAGCACGAGGACGCCGGCTGCTACACCCACGAGGGCTACGCCGACCAGGCTCAGCCGCGTGTAGTAGTACCCACGGCGCCGGCGGAGCAGCCCGAGCTCCTGCACGGTCCGGAGCAGGTCCGTGTACAGACTGGCGTACTGCTGCTGAGGGCGCACACGCCCAGGATCGACATCGCTCATGACACTCCGTGTGCGCTCAGGTAGACCAGCGTGGTCGGGCGGGCAAAGGTTGGTGCCTACGCTCGGTAGGCCGTGGCCAGCGGGCACTGGAACGGATCCCGCGCCCGGAGCCCCACGTTGTTCAGATAGTCCACGACTATCTTGTACGACGCCACCAAGGACACCTCGGTGTAGTTCACCCCGTGCAGTGCGCAGTACTCGCGGACGATCGGCTGCACCTTGCGCAGCGTCGGTCGCGGCATGCTCGGGAACAGGTGGTGCTCGATCTGGTAGTTGAGCCCGCCCATCGCCCAGTCGGTGAACAGACCGCCGCGGATGTTGCGCGACATCAGCACCTGGCGGCGCAGGAAGTCCACCTTCATGGATGCCGGGACCAGCGGCATGCCCTTGTGGTTCGGTGCGAACGAACCTCCGAGGCAGACGCCGAAGACGGCGAGCTGCAACCCGAGGAAGGCGAACGCCTTGCCGGGCGGGAGCAGGAAGAACAGCAGACCGAGGTAGATGCCGATCCGGCTCAGCACGAGGGCGCCTTCGACCCGCTCGATCTTGCTCGCGCCCCGACGGAACACGTGACCGACGCTCGAGACGTACAGGCTGAGGCCTTCGAGCGTCAGCAGCGGGAAGAACAGCCAGCCCTGGCGCGCGGTCAGCCAGGCCTGGAAGCCGGTGCGCTGCGCGGCCTGGTCCGGCGTGAACGCGATCACGCCGATGTCGAGGTCAGGGTCGCGGTTCAGCTGGTTCGGGGCGGCGTGGTGCCGGCTGTGCTTCGACTTCCACCAGGCGGAGCTGATCCCGATCAGGCCGCCGGCCAGCAGCCGCGCGGTCCAGTCGTTCCACTTGGCCGACTCGAAGATCTGCCGGTGTGAGCTGTCGTGGCTGAGGAACGCGACCTGGGTCAGCACGAGCGCGAAGGCGCCAGCCATCAGGAGCTGGAACCACGAGTTTCCGAGCAGTCCGACCCCTACCCAGACCCCGGCGAAGGCAACCAGCACCGCAGCGATGCGGACCCAGTAGTAGCCCTGCCGCCGGCGCAGCAGGCCCAGTTCGCGGACTGTGCGAGCGAGATCGGTGTAGAGGTTCGTGAAGCGCTGTTGCGGATTACTGTCCGCGACGAGCTGTGACAAAAGAAGACACCCCGGTCCGTTAGTACATCGTGTCGATGCGCTACCGGGTCCTGGGCAGCGCCACAACTGTGGCTGTTGGCCCCAACGGAACCACGTAAGGCAACCCTTCGCAAGGCGAGTCTCGCGCCGCGCCAAGGGATCACCGCCAGTTCACGCGGAAGCCACTCGGCAGGATCACGCTTGCCGTATGAAATTGAGCCGCCGCCAACTCTTGGCTGCATCCACTGCCGCCGGTGCTTCCCTGGCTCTGCCAGGCGTCGCCGCTGCGGCCCCCAACGTCGTACGGCGAGACCGGCCCGCACTGCCGTCCGGGATCATGTCGGGCGATGTGTCACCGAACTCTGCGGTGGTCTGGTCGCGCACCGATCGCAAGGCCCGGATGGTCGTCGACCTGACGAGCCACGGCCGCTTCGACCGGGCAGTGCGGTTGCACGGGCCGATCACCGGTCCGGACCAGGACTACACCGCGCAGGTGCCGCTGCGGGGCTTGCGGCCCGGACAGCGCTACGACTACCGGATCGCGTTCGAGGACGCGTACGGGCGCCGCGGTGAGTCCCTCGAGGGCACCTTCAGTACGCCGGGACGCAACCGCGGCCTGTCGTTCGTCTGGACCGGGGACACCGCCGGCCAGGGCTACGGCATCAACCCGGACCTCGGCGGCATGATCGCGTACAAGGCGATGCACGAGACCCGGCCGGACTTCTTCCTGCACTCCGGCGACAACATCTACGCCGACGGCCCGATCGCGGCCTCGGTCGCCATCCCGGACGGCACGGTCTGGAAGAACGTGGTGACCGAGGAGGTCTCCAAGGTCGCCGAGACGCTGGCCGAGTACCGCGGCCGGTACAAGTACAACCTGCTCGATCACAACGTGCGGGACCTGTACGCCGACGTACCGATCGTCAGCCAGTGGGACGACCACGAGACGCTGAACAACTGGTACCCGGGCGAGATCCTCGACGATGTGCGCTACACCGAGCGGCGGGTCGACGTCCTGGCGGCCCGATCTCGGCAAGCGTTCCTCGAGTACCTGCCGATGGTGCACACCGCGGGCCGGAACCGTATCTACCGCAAGGTCAGCTACGGTCCGCTGCTCGATGTCTTCTGCCTCGACATGCGCACCTACCGCGGTGCCAACCCGACACCTGACACGGTCGGCCCGGTGGCGATGCTCGGCGCCGAGCAGGCCGAATGGCTGGTCCGCGAGGCGGCCGCGTCCAAGGCCACTTGGAAGGTGATCGCCAGCGACATGCCGCTCGGGCTGCTGGTGCCGGACGGCCCGCTGATCGAGGCGGTCGCGAACGGCGTCGCCGGTGCACCCGGTGGCCGGGAGCACGAGATCGCGTGGGTGCTGAGCCAGTTCAAGAAGCGCAAGGTGCGCAACGCGGTCTGGCTGACCGCAGACGTGCACTACTGCGCCGCCCACCACTACGACCCGTCGCGGGCGGCCTTCACCGACTTCGACCCGTTCTGGGAGCTCGTCGCCGGTCCGGTGAACGCCGGCACGTTCGGCCCGAACAAGCTGGACCCGACGTTCGGACCGAAGGCGGAGTTCGTCAAGGCGGCCGACTTCCCGAACCAGCCGCCGAGCGGTGGCAACCAGTTCTTCGGCCACGTCGAGATCGATCCGCACACGGGCGTGTTCACCGCGTCACTGCGGGACCTGTTCGGCACGGTCCTCTGGACCAAGGACATCAATCCGGCCCAGCACTAGGGGCCCGTCGTACCCACCTGCCTCCGGCGTCTGCGCGGGATGCCGCCGGCCGGGGGAGGTGGGTGCGACGCGTTTTACCCGAAGAACTCGAGTGCGTGCTCGATGACGGCGTCCGGCCGGTCGTCGACCAGGAAATGCGACGCACCCGCGATCTCCTGCGCGCCGGCGCCCGCCCGTACGACGTGGTCCTCCGCACCGATCAGGAACCTGGTCGGAGTGGTGAGCTGCCGATCGCGGTACTGGCCGCGCATGATGCGCATGCCCTCGGGCTGAATGAACTTCCGGTACAGCAACGACCCCGCCACGGCACGCTCCGGCTCCTGGAACTGGCTGGCGAACAACTCGACCAGGTCCTCGCTCATGCCGACCGTGTGCCCACGCAGCATCGTCTTGGCCAGTCCAGTACGCCGTAGCGCCCACGGACCGAGTCCCGGCCAGGGGAGCACCAGGTTGAACCACCCATAGCGCAGCGCCCGCCCGAACATCGCCGGCTCGACCTTCGCATCGAACGAGGGGATCGCCAGGACCAGGTGGTCGCGGACGCGCTCGGGATGCTCCAGGCAGAACAGGTAGCCGAGGATCCCGGACCAGTCATGCGTGAGCAGGTGGACCCGGTCAAGTTCCAGTGCATCCAGCAGTCCGGTGAGGTCTGCCAGGAGCGACTCCCGGTCGTAGCCGGTGGCCGGTGCACCGGACTGCCCGGCACCACGCAGATCGGGACAGATCACCCGGTAGTGCCGGGCCAGGGTGGGGATGACGTCACGCCACTCCCACCAGTGCTGCGGAAACCCGTGCAGCAGTACGACGGCCTCACCGCTCCCGGCCTCCGTCACGTGCAGACGCACGCCGGACAGGTCGACGAAGCGGTGGCTCACCCCCTGAAGTTCCATCCATCGACCGTACTACGAACGTAGTACGGCGTCTACTACGTTTATAGTGACCGAGTGGAATCACCGCGTACCCGCGCACTCCAGGCCGCCGTCGAGCTGCTCGGCACCGAAGGACTCCGATCGCTCACGCACGCCCGGGTCGACGACCGCGCCGGACTCCCGAAGGGGTCGGCGTCGAACTACTTCCGCAGCCGGGCGGCCCTGCTGTCAGGTGTTGTCGACTGGCTCGCCGAGGCCGACCGGCAGGCAGCCGGGCCGGCGTTCCGGCCGGCGACGGCGGCCGAATTCGTGGACGTGATGTGTGGATTGTTCGACCTCATCACCCGGGTGAATCGCGTGCGGACCACAGCGCGGCTGATCCTGTTTCTGGAGGGCAGCCACGACCCAGTCCTGCGAGAAGCGTTGTCACGCGGTCACGCGGCGCTGAAGGCAGGTGTCACCGAGGCCCTGGCCTCGCTGGGGGTCGCTGACCCGGCGGTGGCTGCTCAGACGGTCGCAGCGGTGTCCGAGGGGCTGATCCTGCACCGGATCGCCCGGTACGACGACGATGATCCGCGGCCGGTGTTCGAGCTGATTGCCCGGGCGGTGATTCCCGGAGCGGGTTAGGTTTGTCCGCATGACCTACCCGGACACCCGCCGCGACGATGTGGTCGAAACCCTGCATGGGCACGCGATCGCCGACCCCTACCGCTGGCTGGAAGACCCTGACTCCGCCGAGACCCAGGACTGGGTGGACCGGCAGAACGCGTTCACCCAGGCCGAGCTGGCCGGCTATCCGGAGCGGGAGTGGTTCCAGACCACCCTGTCCGCGATCCTGGCCCGGCCGCGGGCCGGAGTGCCGGCCAAGAAGAGCGGCTGGTATTTCGTCGGCCGCAACGACGGCACCCAGGCCCAGGACGTCGTGTACGTCGCAGAGTCCCTTGAGGAACTGGTGGACAGCGGCCGGGTGCTGATCGACCCGAACACCCTGTCTGCCGACGGCACCGACTCACTGGGGACGTTCACTGTGAGTCCGGACGGCAAGTACTTTGCCTACGGCATCAACGAGAGCGGCAGCGACTGGACGACGTTCCGGCTGCTCGACATCGCCACTGGGGATCCGGTGGAAGACGTGGTGACCGAGGCCAAGTTCTGTGAGGCCACCTGGCTGCCGGACGGTTCGTCGTACCTGTATCTGCACTACCCGACGAGTGGGCGCAGCGAGGGCACCGAGACGAAGACGCTCTCCGGTGGACAGCTGAAGCTGCACCGCGTCGGTACGCCGCAGTCCGACGACGAGCTGGTCCTGGTGTTCCCTGAGGATGACCGGCTGTTCATCAGCCCGGTGGTGTCCGACGACGACCGGTACGTCGTTGTGCACGTCAACGCCGGCACTGATCCCGCGTCGCGGCTGTGGGTCTACCCGATCACGTCTGACGGTCTGGGTGAGCCGATCAAGGTAGTGGACGAGCTGGTCGACGAGATCTTCTTCATCCGGATGTCGGGTGACCAGCTGGTGCTGCAGACCGACCGTGATGCGTCCCGTGGTCGTGTGGTGCTCGCGTCGCTGGACGGCACCTTCACAGACCTCATCCCTGAGGGGCCCGAAACGCTGCAGGCTGTCCGCGGTACGGCGTCAGGGCTGGCGACCATCACGCTGGTCGACGCCCAGCCCGTGCTGACGCTCTACGCGCTCGACGGTTCCGGTGCGCAGGTGGTCGACGTACAGGGTGGCGGTGTGCTTGCTCTGAACGGCAGCACGAAGCACGACGAGCTCTTCATCGGTCTGTCGACCACTACCGACCCGACGGTCTCGTACGTCGTCTCGGCGTCGACCGGCGCAGTGCGGGCCTTGCCCGAGCTGGTTCGCGGCTCTGGTGGTTACGAGTCGCCGTCGGTGATCGTCACGCGCCAGGTGGCCGGCGACGTCCCGTACTTCCTGATCAGTCGCTCTGACCTCGACTTCAGCGCACCGCGCCCGGCACTGCTCTACGGGTACGGCGGCTTCCGCATCTCGATCCTGGCCGACTACAAGCCCGGCTGGCCGGCGTGGCTCGCGGCCGGGGGAGTGCTGGCGATCGCCAACCTCCGCGGCGGCGGTGAGTACGGGAGCGCCTGGCACGACGCCGGGCGGCTCAAGAACAAGCAGCAGGTGTTCGACGACTTCATCGCGGTCGCGGAACACCTGCGGGACACCGGCGTGACCACTCCGGCGCAGCTGGCCATTCACGGTCGAAGCAACGGCGGACTGCTCGTCGGAGCGGCCATGACGCAGCGCCCGGACCTGTTCAAGGTCGCGCTGCCGGGAGTCGGCGTACTGGACATGCTGCGGTTCCACCTCTTCACGGTGGGTGCCGCGTGGGCTTCCGACTTCGGGCATCCGGACAACCCGGAGCAGTTCGAGGACCTGCTGGCCTACTCGCCGCTGCATCGCGTGCAGGACGGTACGGCGTACCCGGCCACGCTGGTGGTCACCGGTGACCACGATGACCGGGTCGTCCCGTTGCACAGTCATAAGTTCATCGCTGCGTTGCAGCATGCCCAGTCCGCGGCCGAACCCGTCTTGACCCGAGTGGAGGTCAACACCGGTCACGGCTTCGGTAAACCCGCCGCGATGATCGCGGCGGAGTGGGCGGACCTACTGGCGTTCGCTGCTCACCATGTAGGCCTGAAAACTCCTGAGCAGACTCCTGAGCAGTAGGAGCGCTAGGACTGTTGTGTCACCAGATGCGGGGTGCGTGGAGGTCACGAGGGTCATCGGCCGGCTGACAGCCGTGGTCGGTGTCCTCGTACTCCGCGCGCAGCCCATTGGTGGCCAGGGAGCGCACTGCTCCGACGAGCCGGTCCACGTGCTCGCGGGTCGTCCCGAGGCCGAGGCTGGCGCGGACCGCCGTACCGTGCTCGGGTGCGTCGGCGAGCAGGTGGCCGACCAGCGGGTGCGCGCAGAACTTGCCGTCGCGGACTCCGATGCCGTACTCCGCGCTGAGAGCGGCGGAGACGAGCGTGGAGCTCAGACCCTTGATGGTGAAGCAGACCGTGCCGACACGGTCGGCCTCGGCGCCGAAGATCGAGTACGTCGTGACCTCGGCGATCTGAGCCAGTCCGGTGCGGAGCCGGGCGAGCAGGCTGCGCTCGTGCTGCTCGATCGCGTCGCGGTTCCGGCTGATCGTCGCGCAGGCCGAGGCCAGCGCGATCGCGCCGATCACATTGGGGGAGCCACCCTCGTGCCGGGAGGGACCGGTCGCCCAGACCACGCCGTCGCCGGTGACCGAGGTGGTCGCGCCGCCGCCGTACAGGTAGGGGTCGGCGGCGTCGAGCCAGTCGGCCCGGCCAATGAGGGCACCGGCGCCGTACGGCGCGTAGAGCTTGTGACCGGAGAGCGCGACCCAGTCGACGTCCAGCTCGGCGATGTCGACGATGCGGTGCGGCGCGAGCTGTGCGGCGTCCAAGCAGATCCGGGCGCCGTGGGCCTTGGCGACGGCGGCGAGCTCGGCGATCGGGAAGATCTCACCGGTCACGTTCGAAGCGCCGGTGACGACGACCAGGCGCGGGCCCTCCGGAGCGGCCCGCAGCGCGTTGGCGACGGCAGCCACAGTCTCACCGGCCGAGGCCGGGGCAGCGAGCCGGACGGTGCGCTCCTCGCCCCAGGGCAGCAGAGCGGCGTGGTGCTCGGACTCGAAGACGATCACGGTCGCGTCGGCCGGGACGGCGTGCGAGAGCAGGTTCAGCGCGTCTGTGGTCTGCCGGGTGAAGATCACCTGGTCGTCCGCACGGGCGCCGACGAAGCTGTGCACCTCGGCGCGGGCCCGCTCGTACCACTGGGTGGTGATGCGGGAGGCGTAGCCGTTGCCGCGGTGGACCGACGCGTACGACGGCAGCGCCGCCTCGACGCTGGCCCGCACCGACTCCAGACACGGCGCGCTCGCACCGTGGTCGAAGTTGGCGTAGTCCGTCACCCGGCCGTCGGCCAGCGGGACCAGCAGGTCCGAGCCGACGGTGGCGGGGATGGTGCCGGTCGTGAGCCGGGTGACGGCCGCACGAGGGGTGGTGCTGCTGGCCGGCTCGAGGATGGAGAGGATCGACATGGCTTCGCTCCCGGGAAGTCCGCACTTGCCGAGCGGCGTATCCGCACGGCCTGGTCTTCACCCGGGGCACCCCACCGCGGAGGAGGGTTGCCGGCCAGCGAGCCGGGGCTTGACGCTGGCGCTCATGACCTGCCGAGAACGGTAACGAACGGGCCACGAACGCGCCAGCCCTCTTCTCGTTATTTGAGATGGCCGAACACATCGTGGGACGACAGGGAGGAATGAGGCGTGATCGGACGACTGCACCACCTCGCGATCGACTGCCCGGATCCACTGCGGCTGGCCGGGTTCTACGCCGCGGTGCTCGGCAAACCGATCACCTACCGCAGTGCCGACTGGGTGGTCGTGGCGGACAACGACCGGACCTCCGGGCTCGCCTTCCAGCGTGCGGCGGATCACATCCCGCCGCGCTGGCCCGATCCTGCGCAGCCACAGCAGATGCATCTCGACGTCATGGTGGACGACGTCGACGCGGCCGGGGCGGCCGTCATCGCGTTGGGGGCTCGCCACCTGAGCGGCGCGGTCTACGAGGATCCGGCCGGTCATCCGTTCTGCCTGATCCCTCGGCCGGGCTGGGCGCCGCCGGTCAACCCGTAATCGGTTCGCGATGGCCCGGTACGACGTGTTGGATGGCGGGATGATCGACATCGCGGCGTGGACCGCACCTGAGGTTGAGCGGCCCGAAGGCTCGTTGACGGCACCGGAAACCGAGCTGCTGCGCGGTTATCTGGACTTTTACCGGACCACGTTGCTGCACAAGTGCGCTGGTCTGACCGCCGAGCAGCTCGCCAGCCGGCCGTCGCCGCCGTCGAACCTGTCGTTGCTCGGGCTGATCCGGCATCTGACCAAGGTCGAGCGGATCTGGTTCCGGATCCACTTCGCGGCCGGCGAGAAGGCCGAACCGCTGTTCGCGCCCGAGCTCGGCAAGGACGCCGACTTCGAGATCATCGATCCGGCGGACGCGGAAACGGCGTACGAGGGTCTGATCGCGGAATGGAAGCTGTCCGACGAAGCAGCGGCCGGGCGGTCGTTCGACGAGCGGTTCGAGTTCGGCGGCACGGAGTCGACGCTCCGGATGATCTACATCCACCTGGTCGGCGAGTACGCCCGGCACTGCGGGCATGCCGACCTGCTGCGGGAACAACTCGACGGCACCACCGGAGCTTAAGAGGCTGTCTGGGAACCCCACACACCCTCTGATCGATCTGGTAACAACCCTTCCGATGGCCCGGGCGCTGTGGTCAACTTCCTGCCATGAAGCGTCCGGCCGCCCTCGTCGCGCTGATCTTCGCGGTGTTGACCGCGTTGCTCGTTGCGCCGGCGAGTGCTGCGTACGGCGTCCGGATCGAGGTGTTGTCGACGCCGCGGCCCGACTTCGTCAGTGACGGTAATGCGCTGATCGGCATCACCGGCCGCAACCTCGAGAACCTCACTGTCGAGCTGAACGGGCGTGACGTCACCGACGCCTTCACCAGGACCGCGGGTCAACTGGTTGGTCTGGTGCGCGGTCTGGTCGTCGGGCGGAATACGGTGACCGCGGGTGAGGCTCGGCTCGGCCTCACGAACTATCCGCGCTCCGGCCCGATGCTGGCGGGTCCGCACGAGACGCCGTACATCTGCGGGACGGCGGGCTTCGTCACGCTCGCGAAGGTAAAGCTCGGTCCGGCGACCGGACCAGACTGCTCGGTGCCGACCCGGGTCGACTACCTGTACCGCTCGACGGTCGACCGGTCGCTCAAGGTGCTTCCGGCAACGAAACCGGCCGACCTGGCCACCACGACCACGTCGGACGGGCGGCGGGTGCCGTACATCGTCCGCGTCGAGACCGGTGTGATCAACCGGTCGATCTACGAGTATGCCGTACTGCACGATCGCGCTGAGGGTGCGCCGAGCGCATTGCGGCCGCCGTCGGGCTGGAACGGCCGACTGATCTACACCTTCGGTGGTGGTTGCCCGGGCGGGTGGTACCAGCAGGGGAGCGCTACCGGTGGCATCAACGACGACGTCCTGCTGGGTCGCGGGTACGCCGTTGCCTCATCGACCCTGAACGTGTTCGGGGTGAACTGCAACGGGGTGCTCGCCGCCGAGACGATGGCGATGACGCGTGAGCACATCATCGAGACGATCGGCGTACCTCGGCAGACCATCGGCTGGGGCTGCTCGGGCGGTTCGTACCAGGTGTTCCAGATCGCCGACAACTACCCGGGCCTGCTGGACGGGATCATCGCGTCGTGCGTGTTCCCCGAGGTCGGGTTCGCTACGCTGCACACGATCACCGACGCGCTGCTGCTCGATCACTACTTCCAGTCGGCCGACGGCTGGAGCGATGCCGAGAAGCAGGCCGCGGCCGGGTTCGGCAAAGTCGGGACGATCGCGAACCTGGCCGCCGCCGGGCGCCGGATCGACCCGCGGGTTTATTGCCCTGAGCAACTACCCGTCGAACAGCGCTACGACCCGGTGGGCAACCCGGACGGCGCGCGATGCGACGTCTACGACCACCAGGTCAACATCTGGGGCAAGAACGCTTCCGGTGTCCTTCGGCGGCCGCTCGACAACGTCGGGATCCAGTACGGCCTGGCCGCGCTCAACGCGGGCAGGATCACCGCTGCCCAGTTCGTCGACCTGAACCGAGCGATCGGCGGCTTCGACGCCGACGCCAACTTCGTCCCCGGTCGCACGGTGGCCGATCCGTCGGCGATCAGAACGGCGTACCGGACCGGACAGTTGCTCAACGGCGGTGGGGGACTGGCGAACACGCCGATCATCGACTACCGGCAGTACCTGGACGAACTGCCGAACGGCGACATCCACCTGATGTTCCACTCCTTCTCGCTGCGGCAGCGGCTGATCAAGGCCAATGGCGACGCGGACAACCAGGTGATGCTGGTGCAGTCCGGCGAATCGACCGCCGGCTTCAACAGCAGCAATCCGGTCGTTCTGTCCGCACTGAAGGCGCTGGACCAGTGGATGGACGCCATGGACGCCGACAACGGCCCTGGCTCGGCGCATGCGCGGCTGGTTCGCAACAAGCCGTCGTCACTCGTGGAGGCCTGCTGGACTCCACAGGGCGCCAAGATCGTCGAGAAGCAGGTCAACGGCATCGGTACGACGCGCTGCAACAGCCTGTACCCCGTCTGGCCGGCACCGCGTCAGGTAGCCGGCGCATCCGTCGCCAACGACATCATCAAGTGCCAACTGCGCCCACTGTCACCGGCCGACTACAAGATCCGGTTCAGTGCGGCCCAGTGGGGCGCCCTCCGGAAGGCCTTCCCGCAGGGTGTTTGTGACTGGAAGGCACCAGGTACCGGTCAGCAGCGTCCCACTGGGACGTGGCCAGCCTTCTGAGCCGTGACGCTACGGATGGGGCAGCGTGATCGGCGTGTGACACGTGAGACTCGAGTGGTATTGGAGGTAGCCTGCTAGATATGGCGACCCGCACGTCTTCCCCGGCGCGGGCGCAGAAGTCGGCAGCCAAACGGCCGAGTACGGCCCGAACGGCTTCCGGTGGACGCTCCCGTACGTCAGCCGCCCAGAAGCGTGGGCAGAGTTCCAAGCGCGGTGGTAGCACCGCTGCGCGGACCAGCACACCCAAAAACAGTGGACCGGGGCCCTTCGCGGCCGCCATGCTCGCGATCGGCCGCGGCATCGTCAGGCTGTGGATCGGGATCGCCCACCTGCTCGGCAAGATGGTCCGCGGGATCGGCAACGGTGCCCGCGACCTGGACCCGGAGCACCGCCGTGACGGCGCCGGCCTGCTCCTGATCGCGCTGGCGATCGTGGTCGCTGCCTCGGTCTGGTGGCAAATGCCCAGCGCGGTCGGCAAGGGCGTCCGGACTGTCGTCGGCGAGAGCGTCGGCATGGTCGGCTGGGCTGTCCCGCTACTCCTGCTGGCGATGGCCTACCGCACCCTGCGCAACCCGGAGCGCAACGGACCCGCTGGACGCCAGGTCATCGGCTGGACACTGCTGACGTTCGGCGTGCTCGGTCTGGTGCACATCGCCAACGGCATCCCGCGGCCCAGCAACCCGAACGACGCCCCGCTGCACGACGCCGGCGGCGCGATCGGGTACGCCGTCTCGGCCGTGCTCTCGGATCTGCTCACCCAGTACGTCGCCGCTCCGCTGCTCGTGCTGCTGTCGATCTTCGGCCTGCTGATCATCACCGGGACGGCGATCTACGCCATCCCGGTCCGAGTGCGCGCGGCGTTCGACGTACTGATGGGCCGGACGGAACTGCCGGAGGAGGCTGCGCCCGCGAACGAGGCGCCCACCGACGACACCGTGCGGCTGACCCGCAAGGAGCGCCGCGCCAAGGCCGCACTCGAGGAGGACGGCGAGCCGCTGCTCAAGCCGTACGACTCGCCCGTGCTCGAAGGACGCGAGATCTCCAAGCGCGGCCGCAAGCCGAAGGTCGCACCGGTCCCGGACGAGGACGCGTACGACGTCGACGCATCGGAGGCCGGTGCCTCCGAGGCCGCCGCGCCTGCCAAGCCGAGCTTCAAGGTGACCGACGCGCCGCCTCCGGAGCCGCCGCCGCACACCCCGATGCCGCAGCGCGTCGAGCAGCTCAAACTGTCCGGTGACATCACGTACACGCTGCCCGACGGCCAGATCCTCAAGCCCGGTTCGGTGCACAAGGCCCGGACCAAGGCGTCCGACGCGGTCGTCGACCGGCTCACCGAGGTGTTCGAGCAGTTCGGCATCGACGCCCAGGTCACCGCCTACACCCGCGGCCCGACAGTGACGCGCTACGAGGTCGAGCTCGGCTCCGCGGTGAAGGTCGAGAAGGTCACCGCGCTGTCCAAGAACATCGCGTACGCCGTCGCCTCGGCCGACGTCCGGATCCTGTCGCCGATCCCCGGCAAGTCCGCGATCGGGATCGAGATCCCGAACACCGACAAGGAGATCGTCAGCCTCGGCGACGTGATCCGCTCGGCGACCGCCCGCAACGACCACCACCCGATGGTGGCCGGCCTGGGCAAGGACGTCGAGGGCGGCTTCGTGGTCGCGAACATGGCGAAGATGCCGCACCTGCTGGTCGCCGGCGCGACCGGATCGGGTAAGTCGGTGTTCGTGAACTCGCTGATCACCTCGGTGCTGATGCGGGCCACCCCGGACGAGGTGCGGATGATCCTGGTCGACCCCAAGCGGGTCGAGCTGAACAGCTACGAGGGCATCCCGCACCTGATCACGCCGATCATCACCAACGCCAAGAAGGCCGCCGAGGCACTGCAGTGGGTCGTCCGCGAGATGGACATGCGGTACGACGACCTGGCGGCGTTCGGGTTCCGGCACGTGGACGACTTCAACAAGGCGGTCCGCGGTGGCAAGGTGAAGCCGCCACCAGGATCCGAGCGCGTGCTCACGCCGTACCCGTATCTGTTGGTGATCGTCGACGAGTTGGCCGACCTGATGATGGTCGCGCCGCGCGACGTCGAGGACTCGATCGTCCGCATCACGCAGCTGGCCCGGGCGGCCGGTATCCACCTCGTGCTCGCCACGCAGCGGCCGTCGGTGGATGTCGTCACCGGCCTGATCAAGGCGAACGTGCCGTCCCGGCTCGCGTTCGCGACCTCGTCGCTGGCCGACAGCCGGGTCATCCTGGACCAGCCCGGCGCGGAGAAGCTGGTCGGTCAGGGTGACGGTCTGTTCCTGCCGATGGGTGCGAGCAAGCCGATGCGTATCCAGGGTGCCTGGGTCACGGAGGCCGAGATCCACGCGGTGGTCGAGCACACCAAGACCCAGCTGGAGCCGACGTACCGCGAGGACGTCACCGTCGCCGCGGCGCCGAGCAAGGATCTCGACGACGAGATCGGCGACGACATGGACCTGGTCGTCCAGGCCGCCGAACTGATCGTCTCGACCCAGTTCGGCTCGACGTCGATGCTGCAACGCAAGCTGCGGGTCGGCTTCGCCAAGGCCGGCCGGTTGATGGACATCCTCGAGAGCCGGGGTGTCGTCGGACCCAGTGAGGGATCCAAGGCACGGGACGTCCTGGTGAAACCGGACGACCTGGAAGACTTCATCACCACCCTCCGAGGAGAGTGATCGTGACCGAAGCGAGCGCCGTGACACATCATCAGCCACGTCCTGAGGGGTTCGACCTCGACGACCGGCCCGTTCCCTTCACCATCCGCGCCTCCCAGAAGGTGCACGGGGGATTGGCCCTCGGCGCCGCCCTGGTGGCCGTCGGTTTTGCGACGTCCGCGTCCGGTACGGCGACCGGCGTGCTGCGCTGGTTCGCGGCGGCAGCGTTCGCCGTACTGGCAGTGATCTGTGCCCGGGCCCTGACCGTCGGGGACATGCTGGTCGCCGACGACGTCGGGATCCGGTTGCGGATCCGCAACGAATGGATCGGGACACGCTGGCAGGACATCGAGGAAGTGACGGTGCTGAAGCGCCGGCACCCGCTCGACGACGGCCGGATTGCCGTGCACCTGCTGGATCCTGGGCCCACGCTGGCCGCGATGCCGAGTACGACGCGCAAGATCACGGATGCGAACCGTCGTCTGACCGGGTCCTCACTCGCGGTACCGTTCGGGTTGACGGCACGGCCGTCGAACGGGGAAGTGGTCCAGGCTTTGCATATGCTCGCGGACGCCAGATGTCCGGTGCGCGAGCAACTCTGACTTGTCCGTGACCCCATCGGGCGACGACCGTTGACTTGGTGTCGGCGGTCCGGCTGCCGGCATTGATGAATCTTTTCGATGCTGATGGCCCGCACTTCGGATCGGGCGACGGAGAGGACGGTGACCACGTGAGCATCGGTAGCGAGCTCACGGCGGCCCGTGAACGGGCCGACATGACGATCGAGCAGCTGAGTGCCGCCACCCGGATCAGATCCGGGCTGCTCACCGCCATGGAGGCCGACGACTTCTCCCGCTGTGGCGGCAATTTCTACGCGCGCGGTCACATCCGTTCGATCGCGCGCGTGGTCAAGGCCGACCCGGACCCGCTGGTGGCGAAGTTCGACGCCGAGCACGCCGCCGAGGAGGAGAAGTCCCGCCGCGAGGAACGTGCCGCGATCAAGGGCCCGACCCTGCACCCGGCCCGCCCGCGCTGGGGCATCGTCCTCGGCGCGATTCTGGTCGCTCTGATGGGCTGGGGGATGATCCGCCTCTACAAGGTGCCGAGTGATATCGAGGCCAACGCGTCGCAGACGACCGCGACCGCCACGGTCACCACTCAGCCGTCGAAGCCGACGCCGAAACCGACTGTGGTCCCGACGAAGAAGAAGCCCGTCGCACCGCCGGTCGTTCCCACCAAGACCACGCTCACGCTGACCGCGAAGAACAACGGCTCCTACGTCACGCTGCGCGACAAGAAGGGCAAGCGGCTCTTCCAGGGCCTCGTCGGTCCGGGCTCGGTGCAGACGGTGACCGCCGTGGGTGACATCAGGGTCTCCGCCGGTGCTCCTGGCAATCTCGTCATCAAGGTCAACGGGAAACCGCAGGCGACCAAGCTCTACCGCTTCGTCGCCCACCCTGACGGCACCCTCGCGAAGAAGTAGCGACTCACAGCGTGTGGCCACGCTCACGGCGTCAGTGCGTGCCGGAGCCCGGTCGCGGTTAGGTGTGAGGCTGGGCCGCGCGTCATACTCGGTGTGATGACTACGCCACCCGTCACTGTTGCCCTGGTCACGCTGGGCTGTGCCCGCAACGACGTCGACTCCGAGGAGCTCGCCGGCCGTCTCGAAGCGGGCGGCTTCCGCCTCGTCGATGACGCCGCCGACGCGGACACCGTGGTGGTGAACACCTGTGGTTTCGTCGAGGCCGCGAAGAAGGACTCCGTCGACACGCTGCTGGCCGCGGCCGACTACAAGGACTCCGGCCGCACCCAGGCCGTCGTCGCCGTCGGCTGCCTGGCCGAGCGCTACGGCGACCAGCTCGCCGACGCCCTCCCCGAGACCGACGCAGTCCTGAGCTTCGACGACTACGCCGACATCTCCGACCGCCTCCGCTCGATCCTGGCGGGCAACAAGCACCACCCGCACACGCCGCGGGACCGCCGCAAGCTCCTCCCGCTCTCGCCGGCTGCCCGCCAGTCCGCCGCCCCGGTTGCCACTCCCGGCCACGGCGACCACACCCACGGCCCGGGCACGCTCGGTGACCACATCCCGTCCGCGCTCAAGCCGGTCGGAACCGGTGGCGCTGCGGACCAGAGCATCGTGGATTCGGCCGCCGGCCAGCCGTTGAAGGGCCGCATGGTCAGCCCCTCCGGCGCAGGCGAGGAACTGAAGATCGACGCCCCGGACCTCGCGTCGGCCCCGGCCAGCGGCCCGCGCGTCGTCCGGCGTCGCCTCGACGGTGGCCCGATGGCTCCGCTGAAGCTGGCGTCCGGCTGCGACCGTCGGTGTGCCTTCTGCGCGATCCCGATGTTCCGCGGTGCGTTCATCTCCCGCCGCCCCACCGAGGTGCTCGGCGAAGCCCAGTGGCTCGCGGAGAACGGCGTACGCGAACTCTTCCTCGTCTCCGAGAACTCCACCTCCTACGGCAAGGACCTCGGCGACCTCCGCCTGCTCGAGACCCTCGTCGGCGAGATCGCCGAGGTTCCCGGCATCACCCGCGTCCGCGTCTCCTACCTGCAGCCCGCCGAGATGCGTCCGACGCTGCTCGCTGCGATGACCTCGACCCCTGGTGTCGTCCCGTACTTCGATCTCTCCTTCCAGCACGCCTCCGGCCCGCTCCTGCGCCGCATGCGCCGCTTCGGTGACTCCGAACGCTTCCTCGAACTGATCGCCCAGGTCCGCGCCGCCGCGCCCGCCGCCGGCATCCGCAGCAACGTCATCGTCGGCTTCCCCGGTGAGACCGAGGAAGACGTCGACATCCTCTGCGACTTCCTGTCCCGCGCCGGCCTGGACGCCATCGGCGTCTTCGGGTACTCCGACGAGGACGGCACCGAGGCCGAGAGCTACGACGGCAAACTCGACGAGGACACCATCGCCGCCCGCCTCGACCGCGTCACCCGCCTCGCCGAAGACCTCACCTCCGCCCGCGCCGAAGCCCGCATCGGCGAACTCGTCGAGGTCCTCGTCGAATCCCTCGGCACCTCCACCGACGACACCGCCACCGACGACACCGCCACCGACGACACCGACGGCGCCGGCATTGACGATGCTGCAGCCGCGGCGGACACGGCTGCCGCCGGTCAGACCGGCGAAGGCCGGGCCGCCCACCAGGGCCCCGAGGTGGACGGTTCGACCACGCTGGTCGGTCTTCCCGAGGGTGTCCGGATCGGTGATCTGGTCGCCGCGAAGGTGGTCGGCAGCGACGGTGTCGACCTGATCGCGGAGTTCGCCGCGGTGGTGAATCCCCAGGACGACCGTCCGGCCGCTAACCTGACCGCGTGACCAACCCGTCGAACCCGGTTCCGCGCGCCGCCGGGCGGGTCCACGCGCCGAGCGCGTGGAACGTCCCGAACGCGCTCACCGTGCTGCGGCTCGTCCTGGTCCCGCTGTTCGTCTGGCTGCTGCTCCGCCACGACGGCACCGACACCGGG
This sequence comes from Kribbella sp. NPDC058245, assembly GCF_042882005.1. Classification (NCBI taxonomy): domain Bacteria; kingdom Bacillati; phylum Actinomycetota; class Actinomycetes; order Propionibacteriales; family Kribbellaceae; genus Kribbella; species Kribbella sp. NPDC058245. The sequence goes on along the minus strand of NZ_JBHVWY010000002.1, from coordinate 425,045 downwards.
ACCCGCCTGCTGGCCACGGCCGCCTTCGTCGTCGCGATCGTCACCGACCGCTTCGACGGTGACATCGCCCGCCGCTGGAACCTGGTCACGAACTTCGGCAAGATCGCCGATCCGATCGCCGACAAGGCCCTCACCGGAGCCGCCTTCATCGGCCTCTCCCTGCTCCACGAACTGCCGTGGTGGGTGACTGTCGTCGTCCTGGTCCGTGAATGGGGTGTCACTGCCCTCCGTTTCTGGGTCATCCGGCACGGCGTCATGCCTGCCAGCCGCGGCGGCAAGCTCAAGACAGTCCTCCAGGCCATCGCTCTGGGCCTCTACCTGCTGCCGTGGCAGTCCTTCGGCCTCCTGCACTGGAGCGCGATCGTCATCATGACCGCCGCCGTAGCCGTCACCCTGATCACCGGCGGGGACTACCTCGTCCGCGCGCTCCGCCTCCGCGCTGCCGCCAAACACCCCCTCCCGTAACCCGCCGCCACCCGGCCCGATGGGGTGGAATGGGGGCATGGAGAGCACCGGTTGGGGCGGCGTCGCCTGGTTGGTCGGAGTTTTGAAGGCGCGGGGCGAGACTTTGGCTACTGCTGAGTCGTTGACCGGGGGAATGGTCGGTGCGGCCCTGACGGACGTGGCGGGGGTGTCTGCGGTGTACCGGGGTGGGGTGGTGGTCTATGCGACCGACCTGAAGGCCAAGCTTGCGGGCGTCCCTCAGGACCTTTTGGACGCTGTAGGCCCGGTGCACCCCGACACTGCAGCAGCGCTCGCCACCGGCGTCCGGGAGCGCCTGGAGGCCACCTACGGGCTTGCCACGACCGGCGTGGCCGGACCTGACCCGCAGGCGGGGGTCGAGGCGGGCACGGTGTACATCGCGGCGGCCGGACCAAGCGCCGTACAGGTGCGGAAGCTGCTGTTGAGTGGTGATCGCAGCGCGGTGCGGAAGGCAACTGTGGAGGCCGCGCTGGAGCTCGTGGCGTCACTTGTGACGGAAGAACTGGACTGATCGGGGTGTTGAGACCAGCATGGCGACAGGTAGGGCAGACTGGCACGGCGCACCGAAGGTGGACATTGCGAGGAGTAGTGACCCGGCAACGGGTACCGTTGGTTCCCACGGTCGGGCTACGGTGCGAGTAGCGACGGCCGGACAGGCGGAAGGGAGAAACCTCATGGTGCTGGTTCGTGGCCTGCTGGGCGACGTCCTGCGGCGTAAGCGGCTGCGCCAGGGGCGCACTCTTCGCGAGGTGTCCGCCGACGCGCGCGTCAGTCTCGGCTATCTCTCCGAGGTCGAGCGCGGCCAGAAGGAGGCCTCCAGCGAGCTGCTGGCGGCGATCTGCATGGCCCTCGAGGTGCCGCTGTCGGCCGTGTTCGCCGAGGTGAGTGAAGACCTGGCCCGCGAAGAGGCTCTCGTCCTGGCACATCCGACGACCATCGAAGCCGAGGTCGTGGCCTCCGCGGCCTGATCGGCCCCGCCACCCGGCCCATGCGGCCGGCATCAGCGACCCCCGGACGCGGTGCGGAAGGGGTTCCGCGCGGTGCGGACGAGTTGCAGCGCGGGCACTGGTGGGTCACCTACGTCCCGGAAGATCGTGTTCGCGGTGAACAGGTGCGTCGCCGAGTCGGGGAAGCTCAGGAGCTCCGCCCGGTCCGGTGGTGGAAAGAACTCCGACAGGTCATCGCCCTCGCCGAAGCTGTCACCCGCGAGCACCGCCCACGCGAGCGGCTCCAGGCTCAGATAGGCCGAGTCCGACCCCGGATCGAAGACGATGATCTCGGGATGGTCGTACTGCGTCAGGCCGATCGTGTACCCGAAGCCGGGATTCCGCTCGCCGTCGCCCTCGACGTACTGCACGGTCCAGCCGTAGGTCCGGATCCTCGCCTCGATCGAGTCCGCATACTCCTGGGCGGTGATGCCACCGCAGACGTCACACATCAGCCTCTCCTCTCGGTCGAACACATGTTCGATACGCCAGAGAAGATATCCGCGTTCCGGCCCGCGGCCGGAGTTGTCCACAGGTCAGTTCGTGCCGGAATCGACCGCGGGCTGACAGGCCGGGCACCAGTAGGTGATCCGGTCGCGGGGCGGTTCGCCGATCATCGCCGTACTGATCGTGGTCCGGCAGCGGCGGCAGGGTTTGCCGGCCCGCTCGAAGACCCAGGTGCGTTGCCCGGGCCGGTCGACGCCGGTACTGACCTGGGTGCCGTTGCGGAGGTTGGCCTTCAGCAGCCGGCGGCTCAGATCGACCGCGGCCGCGAGGTCGACCGATGAGACCGGCCGCCAGGGATGCAGGCCGAGCAGGAAACAGACCTCGGTGCGGTAGAAGTTGCCGATGCCGGCGAGGTTGCGCTGATCGAGCAAGGCCTCGCTGATGGTGCGGTCAGGTTCGGCTTCCAGATTGGCGATCGCCAGCGACCGGTCGAAGTCGGGAGCCAGTAGATCGGGGCCAAGGTGCCCGACGACGGAGTTCTCCGCGTCTGTCGCGACCAGGTCGAGCACCGGCAGCCGGTAACCCACGGCGGTCCAGGATGCTGTCTCAAGCACGGCACGGATCTGATGGGACGCTCCGCCACGCCACTTCTCACCAGGCCGGTACAAGTGCCAGCTCCCGTCCATCCGGAAGTGACTGTGGATGGTCACATCGCCGGACAGCCGCATCAGCAGATGCTTGCCGCGAGCAACGACCTCGAGCACGGTCCGGCCGCTGAGGTCGGTCGTCGCGAGCGTCGGCACCCGGAAGTCCGTCCGCACCAGCTCCTGGCCGCCGAGCGCCTGGTTGAGGCGCTGGCAGGCCCGCCAGACGGTGTCTCCCTCAGGCACGGAGCCGGAGTCCGCGAGGAGTCGCGTGGAAGCCGGCCTTGGCCAGCGCATCCCCGAACGCCGTATGCCGAACCTGCTCGCCGTCCGCAGTCTCGACACTCAACTTCCCGAGCTGGCCGTCCCGGATCGACAGCGCCAGCGCATCCACCGCGGGCTGCAGCAGCTCGACATCCTCCGTGAAGCTCAGCACGGTCCGCCCGCCGCGCTCGACATAGACGATCAACCGGCCGTCGACCATGACGACCAGAGCCCCGGCCTTACGCCCCGGTCGATGCCCACTCGCACCGTCACGCTCCGGCCAGGGGAGCGCGGCGCCGTACGGGTTCGCAGGATCGGACGCGGCCAGTACGACGGCCCGCGTCGCCGGCTCCTCGTCGCGCTTGCCGCGCCCGCTGCCGCCGAGGGATCCAGGCAGCTCAGCCAGCGCGCGCAGCCGATCGACCGCACCCGGCAGCGCGAACTGCGCAGCGCCCAACCCGGCGACGAAGTATCCGCGACGGCAGCGCCCGGACTCCTCGAAGGCACTCAGCACCTTGTAGACCGCCGCAAACCCACCGGGAGTCCGCTCGGTGATCACCGAACCACGGGTGACGATCCCGTACCGGTCGAGCAAAGTCTCCGCCGCCGCATGAGCTCGGCGCGTCGTGTCCTCGTTGCGGGCCGGAAGCAACGACCAGCGACCACCCGCTGTCGGTGGACCACTGCGCGCAGGCATCGCCGGCCGACCCGGCCGCATCGGACGCCCAGGCCGCGCGCGAGGGGTGGCCCGACGCGTGCGATGACTGCCTCGACCGCCACCGACCAGCGACCGCACCGGGGTGAGGGTGTCGTTGGTGAGGTGGCCGGCCCAGACGAGGTCCCACAGCACGGTCACCATGGTCTCGTCATCGACCACTCCGGTTGGCGCGCCCACGGCATCGCTGAGCTGACGGAAGAAGAATGCGCCGCCTGTGGACAAGGCGTCGAGCACCGCTTGGTGTGTCTCACCGATCTCGAACGCCGGATCCGGATCAGGCAACGTCAGATCGCAGTTGTCGGCCAGATGCAGCGACACCCAGCCGTCCGTGCCCGGCAACGAGCCCGACCCGGCCCACACCACCTCACCGGTCGCGGTCAGCTCGTCCAGCATCGACGGCTGATAGCCGGGGACTCGCGAGGGCAGCACGATCGACTCGAGCGCGGACGCCGGTACGGCGCATCCGGCCAACTGCTCAACGGCTCCCAGGAGTACGTCGTACCCACGGCCGCGGCTGCTGGTGATGCCTTGCCACGCAGGCAGGAACCGGGCGAGCGCCGACGGATCGACGGGCTCGACCTCCTTGCGCAGCGCGGCCAGTGAACGACGGCGGAGCAGTCGCAGGATCTCGCTGTCACACCACTCCATCGCGATTCCGCCGGGCAGGAACTCACCCTCGACCACACGCCCGGCCGCGCCCAGCCGACGCAACGCTTCGTTGACGACGGCAACACCGATGCCGAGATGGGTCGCAAGATCGATCGCGCGGAACGGACCATGCGTCCGCGCGTACCGGGAGACCAGATCGCCGAGTGGATCCGCGACCGGCTCGGCATGCGCTTCGGCGATCCCCGGCGGCAGCGGTACGCCGAGTGCGTCGCGCAGGCGCGCCACGTCCTCAACGACCGCCCAGCGATGTTCACCGGCGATCCTGACCCGCACGACCCGGCGGGCGGCGGCCAGATCCGTCAACCAGGCCTCGGCATCCGCGCCGTCGACACAACGCTGCGACGCCTCGGACACCGACAGCGGCCCGACCAGACGCAGTACGTCGAACAGTCCCTCGGCATCCCGCGCTCGCCGATCCTCGGCCAGGCGCTGCAGCTCGGCCTCGGTCCGCAAGACGACCTCGGCGTCGAGCAGCTCCCGCAGCTCGGTGCGCCCGAGCAGCTCCGAGAGCAGGCTCTGATCCAGCGAAAGCGCCGCTGCCCGCTTCTCCGCCAGCGGCGTATCGCCCTCGTACATGAAGGCGCCCACATAGCCGAACAGCAGCGACTTCGCGAACGGCGACGCCTCGGAGGTCTCGACCTCGACCACCGAGATCCGGCGCTCGCTGATCCCGGTCAGCAGATCCTTCAACGCGGGCAGGTCGTAAACGTCCTGCAGCACCTCACGCAGGGTCTCGAGCACGATCGGGAACGAGCCGTACTTGCTCGCGACACTCAGCAGCTGCGCGGATCGCTGACGCTGCTGCCACAGCGGTGACCGGCGCCCCGGATTCCGCCGGGGGAGCAGCAGCGCGCGCGCCGCACACTCGCGGAATCTCGCGGCGAACAGCGCCGACCCGCCGACCTCGGTCGTGACCAGATCTTCGATGTCGGCTGCATCGAACAGCACCAGCTCGGCACCGGGCGGCGCCTCGTCGGTCTCCGGCAGCCGCAGCACGATCCCGTCGTCCCCGGACACCGACTGTGCATCCATCCCGTACCGCTCGCGCAACCGCGCTGCGATCGCCAGTGCCCACGGTCCGTGCACCTGGCCGCCGTACGGCGAATGGATGCAGACTCGCCAGTCGCCCAGCTCATCGCGGAATCGCTCCACGAGAATCGTCACGTCGTCCGGCACCCGGCTCGTCGCTTCGCGCTGTTCAGCCAGGTACGACACGAGGTTGTTCGCCGCATACTCGTCGAGGCCCGCGGCTCGCGCCCGCTCGATCGCCTTGGCCGCCGGCAACGCAGCCATCTTGCGCACGAAGGCACCCGTCGCCGCGCCCAGCTCGGCCGGTCGCCCGACCGCGTCACCCTTCCAGAACGGCAACCGCCCCGGCTGACCGGGCGCGGGGGAGACCAGCACCCGGTCGTGGGTGATGTCCTCGATCCGCCAGCTCGACGCCCCGAGCGTGAACACGTCACCGACGCGCGACTCGTAGACCATCTCCTCGTCCAGCTCGCCGACGCGGTGATTGGTCGACTCGCCGACCAGGAAGACGCCGAACAGCCCGCGGTCGGGAATCGTGCCCCCACTGGTCACCGCGAGCCGCTGAGCTCCGGGCCGGCCGGTGATCTCACCACTGACCCGGTCGAACACGATCCGCGGCCGCAACTCCGCGAACTCGTCCGACGGGTAGCGGCCGGACAACATGTCGAGCACCCCGTCATACGCCGAGCGGGGCAACGCCGCGAACGGGGCAGAGCGCCGTACCAGCGTGAAGAGCTCGTCGACGTCGACGGCATCGAGCGCGACGATCGACACGATCTGCTGAGCGAGCACGTCGAGCGGATTGGCCGGGATGTGCAGGCTCTCGATCAACCCGTCCCGCATCCGCTGCACGACCACCGCGGTATCGATCAGATCGCCGCGGAACTTCGGGAACAGCACACCACGCGACACCGCACCGACCTGGTGACCGGCGCGTCCGACCCGCTGCAGTCCGCTCGCGACCGACGGCGGTGCCTCGACCTGGACGACGAGGTCGACCGCGCCCATGTCGATACCGAGCTCAAGACTGCTCGTGGCCACCACACAAGGCAATCGGCCGGACTTCAGATCCGCCTCGATCAGCGCGCGTTGCTCCTTGCTGACCGAACCGTGGTGCGCCTTGGCGATCAACGGCGGCGCCGCGAGCGAGGCGCCGGACTGCGCCATCACCTGCGCCGGCGATCCCTCGTCGGCCAGCTCGCGCTCGGCGCGCTCGGCAGCGATCTCGTTCAGCCGGGCGGTCAGGCGCTCCGCGAGGCGGCGCGAGTTCGCGAAGACGATCGTCGAGCGGTGCTGCTCGATCAGGTTGAACACCTGCTCCTCGACATGTGGCCAGATCGACGCGTGCTGCGGCGGCCCAGCGGCCGAACCCGAGGTCTCCAGCTCTGTGCTCGCCAGCTCGGCCATGTCTTCGACCGGTACGACGACGCTCAGGTCCCACTGCTTGGTGAACTTCGGCTGCACCACCGTGACCGGCCGCTCCCCGCCGAGGAACCGCGCGACCTCCTCGACCGGACGCACCGTCGCCGACAACCCGATCCGCTGCGCGGGCTTGGGGAGCAGCGAATCCAGCCGCTCCAGCGTCAGCGCCAGGTGCGCTCCGCGCTTCGTCCCGGCGACCGCGTGCACCTCGTCGACGATGACGGTCTCGACGCCTCGCAGCGACTCACGCCCCTGCGAGGTCAGCAGCAGGAACAACGACTCCGGGGTGGTGATCAGTACGTCGGACGGCCGGGTGGCGAACCGTCGCCGATCAGCCGCCGGGGTGTCGCCGGATCGCACCGCGACCTCGACGTCGACCGGAGCCTCGCCGAGCCGCCGCGCGGTCTCCCGGATCCCGATCAGCGGCGCCCGCAGGTTGCGCTCGACGTCGACCGCCAGCGCCTTCAGCGGAGACACGTAGAGCACGCGGCAGCGCAGCTTCGGATCCTCCGGCGGCGGGGTCGTCGCGAGCCGGTCGAGCGCCCACAGGAACGCGGCCAGCGTCTTGCCGGAGCCCGTCGGGGCGACCACCAGCGCATCCCGGCCCGCGGTGATCGCGTCCCACGCCTCGAGCTGGGCCGGGGTGGCCGCCTCGAAGACGTCGCCGAACCACGCCCGGGTGGCGGGCGAGAACCGGCTCAACGCGCTGGACTTCTGCACGACGACCATCTTGCCGGGTGCCTCCGACAGTTTCGAGCAGCGTGGTCGCCACTCGTCCGATGTGATGGTTGTCGGAACGGTCTGGAATGATCGGAGACATGATGAAACGCGTCCGTGCCGCGATCGTCGTGGCCTGTCTGTTCGCCCTCGCCGGGTGCGGGACGTTCGATGCCGACCTCAAGGTCGGATCGGACGAGACCGTCTCCGGGACGATGCAGATCGGCGTCGACAAGCAACTGCTGACGGCCAGTGGCCAGTCGGTGGAGAAGATCCAGCAGCAGATCGCTACCAGCATCAAGCAGCTGACCACGGACGGCGTGACCTGCAGCGCCGTCGACGACGACCGGACCGTCGGCGAGAAGTGCACGCTCGACAGCGTGCCGTTCGAGAAGATGGGCCAGTCGAGCGGTGACGGGGTCAACTTCCGCAAGGCCGACGGCAAGGTCACCGTCACGGTTCAGGCGCCCGATCTCAGCTCGCTGGTCGGCGCTGGGCAGCAGCCGCAGGTGAACTTCAAGATCACCATGCCGGGCACGATTCTCGAGCACGACAACGGGGCGAAGGTCGACGGCCGGACGGCGACGTACGACAGCATCGACAAGCTGGGCAACATCTCGCTGACCTCGAAGGCCGGCGGCGGGTTCCCGGTCTGGGCGATCATCCTCATCGTGGTGCTGTTGCTGCTCGCGGCCGGCGCTGTCGTCTTCTTCGTGCTGCGCGGCCGCAAGGCCAAGGCGCAGCAGGGCTACGGGCAGTATCCGGGCCAGCAGTATCCGGGACAGCCGCAGCCGGGCCAGTGGGGACCTCAGTACGGCGGTCAGCCGGGCTACGGTCCCGGCCAGCAGTACCCGCCGCAGGGTCCGGGCCAAGGCCCTGGCCAGTACGGCCAGCCGGGTCAGTACGGCCCGCAGCCCGGTCAGGGTCAGCCCGGACAGTACGGCGGTCAGCCCGGACCCCAGCCGGGTCAGGGGCAGGCGCCGTACCCGGGGCCGCAGCCCGGACAGCCGCAGTACCCGGGTCAGCCACAGCCCGGTCAGTGGGGGCCGCCGCCCCCTCAGGGACCGCCGTACGGGCAGCAGCCGCCTCAGCAGGGCGGATGGAGCCAGCAGCCTCCGAAGGACAACGACGGGCCCGCATGAGACTGACCGAATTCTGGACCCGCATGGACCATCATCTGGGTCCCGCGTACGCACGGACCTGGGCCGAGACCCAGGTGGTGGAGGAGCTGGACGGCCGCACGGTCATCGAGGCCCTGGCCGACGGTGAAGCCGCGAAGACCGTCTGGCGAGCGGTGTGGGCGCACCTGCGGCTCCCAGCCAGCGAGCGCTGAGCGGCGCTCAGACGGCCCAGCCCGTGCGGGTGGCCCACTCCTCCGCGGGAAGGTAGATCAGGTCGCAGACCGGGTCCTTGAGGTCCGCGTAGTCGCCGACGTTGTCGAACGGCAAGGCGGCTGCGCGGCGCTTGAACTCGCCGTACGCCTGCGCTGTCTCCGGGTGGCTGCGCAGGTAGTCGCGGAACAGCAACGCATAGCGCTGGTTGGCGCGACCGGCCACGCGGATGTGCAGATTCACCCGGCGCCGGTACATGGGCTCGACCACAAGTCGCTTCACCCACTGATGCTCGTCCTCGGGCAGTCCGGGCACCGGATGGTCGCGCTGGGCCTTCTGACGGAAGTCCCAGTTCGCGGCGACCATCCGCTCGACGGCCTCGTCCAGGTCCGGCTCCGCGGCGACCGTCACCTGCATGTCGAGGATGTCCTTGGCCGGTAGCCCGGGCACCGACGTCGAGCCGATGTGGTCGATTCGCTGGGCCAGCTCGTCGAGCACACCCCGGACCGTCTGCGCGGTCTTCTCGAACTGGGCCGGCCAGGTGTCGTCGGGGCGCACGATGGCGATCGCGTTCATGACCTGATCATCCCAGCCGCGCAGTCCCCGGTCGATCAGAGCGGCTTGACCCGGAATGTGCCGGTGGTGAGCAGATCCGCTGCCTTGTACGCCGCTTTGCGGATGCCCTTGCGCTCGTCGAAGAACCCGCCGACCACTCCGATCCCGGGCAACTGGCCGATGAACCGCGCACCCAGACTGCCGCGCGGACGGTCCTCGAAGACCTCGCCGAGCCCGCCGAGCAGCTTGCTGATCCGCCAGACCAGCCGGACTCCCTTGCGCAGTCCGGCCTCCTCGGAGTCGTCACCGATGCCGAGCTGCTTGGCGACATCCTGGCCCGCGATGGTCGGGTCGTCGTACTGGAGGACGTCGTCCGGGGTGATCGGGCGGTCGGTGAGGACGCGGGCGATGACCGCGGTCCGGTCGGCATGGGCCTCGACGCCGTACTCGCGGCAGACCGCACCGATCACCATCGCCTGGACGGAGGCGCCCAGGGTGTCCTTGATCGGCAGCCGGTCGGCCGCGGCGCCGCTGATCCGGGGCAGGCCCGCGATCACGGCGGCGAACCCACCGAGCCGCTCGACCCACCAGTCGCAGCGCTTGGCCAGCGGCAGCGTCGGCCACTCGGCATGACCGGGGACCTTCATCTGCAGCAGCCGGTCGATCGCCAGGATCAGGCCCCGCTCGGCCAGGTTGGGACGCTCCTGGGCGGAGTACTCGGTGAGCAGGCTGCGGATGCCGAACGGATCCTGGGTGCGAAGCGCGTCCAGGACGGAGTCGATGCCGAACTCGACCCGGCTGAGGGCGAGGACGACGGCGGAATCGGGGACGTCCGGACGGTCGGTCACGCCCGCAAGAGTAGGGACCCGGTGGGCCAGTCCGGCCGGCTTGGCAACCTTCGGCGTGTCAGTTTGTGATTCGAACAGGTGTTCGGGATAGTTTGTGCTCCTGGGAAGGGCGGCGGACGGTCGGGTTGTCCACAGATTCGCGGTGGCGGCGAAAACTGTCCGTGGCGCCGAATATCTTCTCTGGCGAGATGGAAATCCTCCGGGCGGCTGGGAAGTTCGCCCCAATGACGAGATGGGTCAGGTGGCAGTCAGATGGCTGGTGCAACAGCGAGCGCGGAGCGCAAGGAAGCCGATCGCGAGAAGGCGCTTGCGACCGCGCTGACGCAGATCGAGCGCGCGTGTGGCAAGGGCTCGGTGATGCGTTTGGGCGAGCAGAACAGGCCGCCGATCGAGGTCATCCCGACCGGTTCGATCGCGCTCGACATCGCGCTCGGGATCGGCGGTCTGCCGCGCGGTCGCGTCGTGGAGATCTACGGCCCGGAATCCTCCGGTAAGACGACGGTCGCCCTGCACGCGGTGGCGAACGCCCAGCGCGCCGGCGGCATCGCCGCCTTCATCGACGCCGAGCACGCCCTCGACCCGGACTACGCGAAGAAGCTGGGTGTCGACACCGACGCGCTGCTGGTCTCGCAGCCCGACTCCGGTGAGCAGGCGCTCGAGATCGCCGACATGCTGGTCCGCTCCGGCGCGATCGACATCGTCGTGATCGACTCGGTGGCCGCGCTGGTGCCCCGGGCCGAGATCGAGGGCGAGATGGGTGACAGCCACGTCGGTCTGCAGGCCCGGCTGATGAGCCAGGCGCTGCGAAAGATGACCGGTGCGGTCAGCGGGACGAACACCACCGCGATCTTCATCAACCAGCTGCGCGAGAAGATCGGCGTGATGTTCGGCTCCCCGGAGACCACGACCGGTGGTAAGGCGCTGAAGTTCTACGCGTCGGTGCGCCTCGACGTGCGCCGGATCGAGTCGCTCAAGGACGGCACCGACGTGGTCGGTAACCGGACCCGCGTCAAGGTCGTGAAGAACAAGGTGGCCCCGCCGTTCAAGCAGGCCGAGTTCGACATCATCTACGGCCAGGGCATCAGCCGCGAGGGCAGCCTGCTCGACCTCGGTGTCGACCAGGGCTTCGTCCGCAAGGCCGGTGCGTGGTTCACCTACGAGAGCGACCAGCTCGGTCAGGGCCGGGAGAACGCGCGGAACTTCCTGCGCGACAACCCCGATCTGGCCAACGAGCTGGAGAAGAAGATCAAGGAGAAGATGGGCATCGGCCCGACGCTGGACGCGCCGGCCGACCCCAAGGCCACGGCCGAGGTCGATGTCGACTTCTGATCGACCCACCGCGGGCGGCAGCGATCCTCGGCACTCACCCGCCGAAGCTGCCCCCGCGGCGCTGTCTCTCCCACACGAAGAGCGCCTCGCCTACGCCCGCGAGCTTTTGGCTCGCGGCGCGGCGGCGCTCGACGGTGCAGCAAGTACGCCGGCCGCTCCCGCCGCACGCGGGCGCGGTCGCGCAGCCGCCTCCGGCTCTGCGAGCCCTGCGGGCGCCGCTGGTTCGGATGTGGGGGCCGGAGCGGCAGAGGGGACAGCGCGGAAGTCTGGCGCGGCCCGTGGTTCCGGCGGGCGTGCTGGTGGTGCGCGCGCGTCGGGCGCTCGCCGTACGGCGGCTGGCGGGCCAGCGGCGGAGCCCGCTCGGGAGCGTGGTTCGGCTCGGCGTGAGCAGGTGCCCGACGAGAAGCTCGGGGACGACGCTGGGGCCGGAGCTGGTAAGCGAAGAGCTGCCCGCCCGACTGCTGCTCAGACGGCTGATCCGTGGGGTGACCTGGACGAGGACTTTGCCGGGGATGACCCGGGGAGTACGCGGCGGCGGAGTACTGGGATTCGGCGGACGGTTGCCACTGACTACCTGGCCGAGGCTAAAGCGTTTGCGGGAGGCGGCGAGGGCGGTGGAGATGCCACCTCGCGAGAGGCTGGGGACTCTGAGGTAGGAGATGTCGCCGAGCCATTCGACCCATGGGGTGACGGCGCAACGGTCGCCCCCACCCCAATGGCAAGCAAGCCGCCCCGAAGCACCTCAGCCCGCAGCGCCGCCCGCGCGGGGGATCCCGAGTCAGCCAGGTCTGACGTACCTGATGAGGGCGCAACCGACGCTGAGATGAACACGTCCGTGCCTGAGCCGCGACCGCAGTCCGTGCCCGAGACGCGCGCGGGGTCCAGATCCAAGGTGCGTGCACCGTCGGAGGCTGAGGCGTCTGTGCTGACCGAGCGGGAGACGCCTCTGGTGACCGACCTTGCGACGCCCGCGGTGGCCGAGCGCGAGGCGACTGTGGTGGCCGAGGCTGACGGAACTGCCGTACCCGAGCCTGAGGCATGTGCGGCACCCGAGGCCCGTGGGGCTAACGGGGCCATCGCATCGCGTGGGGCTAGCGGGGTGGCTGGGGCTCGTGCTGTCGATGAGGCCAATGAGTCCGCTGAGACTTGTGGTTCCGGTGGGGTTGGCAAGGCGGGTGGGGCTCGCAGGGCTGGTGGGGTTGATGAGGCTCAGGATCTGGACGGGGCGGACGGGGTTGCTGAAGCTCGTGGGTCGAGTGGGGCTCTTGGGCTGAGCGAGGACAGCGAGGACAGCGAGGCCGGTGGGGCTCGTGGTTCGCGTGGGGCTGGGGGGACTCGTGGGGCGGGGTCTGGGCGCGGGTTTGGTGGTTCGGGTGGGGGCTGGGGATCGGGTGGGAGTGGTTCGGGGGAGCGGAGTGGGGTTCGGCGGGGGTTGGGGGCTCGGCGGCCGGTAGGGGGTGGGCGTCGGCGGCGGGATGAGAGGGATGAGCCACCGGTGGATGTGGGTATGGATGGGGAGTCTGATCCGGCGCAGGTGGCGCGGGGGATCTTGCTGGACAAGTTGTCGGGGCAACCGCGGACTCGGGCGGAGCTGGCGGATGTGCTGGCGGAGCGCGGGATTCCGGACGAGGTGGCCGATGAGGTGCTGGATCGGTTCACCGAGGTCGGGCTGATCGATGATGCGGCGTTCGCGACGGCCTGGGTGGAGTCGCGGCACCGGGGGCGTGGGCTGGGGAAGCGGGCGCTGGCGCAGGAGCTGCGGCGGCGCGGGGTGGACGACGAGCTGTCGCGGGATGCGCTGGAGGAGCTTGCTCCTGAGCAGGAGGAAGAGAAGGCTCGGGAGCTGGTTCGGAAGAAGCTGCGGTCGGTGCGTTCGCTGGATCGGCAGGTCGCCATGCGACGTTTGCTGGGGATGCTGGCCCGCAAGGGCTATCCCGGTGGGATGGCGATGAGCATCATCAAGCAGGAGCTCGACGCGTCCCACGAAGAGTTTCCGTTGCTGGATTCGTCGGGAATCGAGGTCGAGTGATGGCGAGCCTGGAGGATGTCGAGCGGCTGGTCGCGGAGCTGCCCGGGACCGAGGAGACCACGCGGCACGGACATCGCACCTGGGCGGTCGGCGGCAAGGCGTATGCCTGGGAACGCCCGTACAGCAAGGCGGATCTGAAGCGCTTCGGCGACGAGACCCCGCCGGCCGAGCCGATTCTCGCGATCCGGGTCGAGGACCTGGGCGAGAAGGAAGCGGTCCTGACAGCCCGTTCGGACGACGGCTTCTTCACGATCCCGCATTTCGACAACTACGCCGCCGTACTGGTCGAGCTGGATCAGGTCTCCGAGCCTGTCCTCAGGGACGCCCTGCTCGACGGCTGGCTGGTCTTCGCCCCAGCAGCAGAAGCGAAAGACGTACTCGCCTCGAGGAGACGCTCGGCGAAGGATCGATAGGCGGCGGCGAAGTCGGGTGGCGCGCCGACGATGCGGTAGCTGACGTCGAGAAACGCCAGCGGCAGTAGAAGCCAGTGCCAGGTGTCCAGGGCGACAGTGAGTTCGGTCGTGGTGGGACCCACTGCCTGGATCTCGGCGTCCTGGTACTTGAAGGCGTCGATGACTGCCTCCGCCGGCGCGTCGATGACGAGGCGGACGGCGTGCTTCGCCTTGTGGAGACCCTCGCGGAGGTAGGCCGTGGCCGAGTCGGCCGGCAGGGGACGCGCGGTGTAGCGGGTTGTGCTGCGGCGTAGGTCGTTGATGCGGTCGACGCGGAAGACGCGCCAGTCGTCGCGGGCGAGGTCCCAGGCGAGCAGGTACCAGCGCAGCAGATGGTGGATCTGCCGGTGCGGCTCAACGCGGCGGATCGTCTCGGAGCCGCGCGCACTGCGGTAGGCGAACGAGATCTGCTCCTGGCGTCCGATGGCTTCAGCGAGCTCGCCGAGTTGCTCGGCCGGCACGCTCGGCGCGTCCTGATGACTCGTCTCCACGCTCTCCCGGACTGCGACGGCCCGGGAGCGAAGCCGGGCCGGCAGGAACTGGTCGACCTTCCCGTAGGCCCGCGTGGCCGCATCGTCGATCCCACCCTCGGCCGACGAGCCGACCGAGCCCAGTGACGCCAGCGCGAGCAGCGTCGCGACCGCCTCGTCGTCGTCCAGCACCAGCGGCGGCATCGTGCGCCCCGCAGTGAGCCGGTAGTAGCCGCCAGGACCGGGCTGGGTCTCCACCGGATAGCCGTAGCCGCGCAGCCGGTCGACGTCGCGGCGCAGCGTGCGGGGGCTGGTACCGAGGCGCTGCACCAGCTCGTCGCCGCTGAACGAGCGCCCGGTCTGCAGCGTCGACAGCAGCGCGAGCATGCGAGCGGTGACATCGGCCATCCACCCATGATGACAAAAGATGCGGCCAGAATCCGGCCACATCTGCTCATAGCGTCGTCCCTATGAACCAACGAGCCATCACCTTGCGCCGGGCCCGGACCAACAATCTCGCGGACGTCGACCTCGACGTACCGCGGAATCAGTTGGTGGTGTTCGTCGGGCGCTCAGGGTCGGGGAAGTCGTCGCTGGTGTTCGACACGATCGCCGCCGAGGCGGGGTTTCAGCTGAACGAGACGTTCCCGCCGTTCGCGCGGAACCGGCTGCCGAAGTGGACGCGACCGGAGGTCGACCACATCGACGGCCTGACGCCGGTGATCGTGATCGACCAGCGCCGGATCGGCGGCAACGCGCGATCGACGGTCGGCACAGTGACGGATGCGTGGACGTACCTGCGGCTGCTGTTCTCGCGACTCAGCGAGCCGTACGTCGGTGAGTCGAACCGGTTCTCGTTCAACGACCCGAGCGGGATGTGCCCGGCCTGCTCGGGGCTCGGCGAGGTCGTGGTGAGCGCCGTCGACCGATTCCTCGACCTCGACAAGTCGCTCAACCAGGGAGCCATCAGGCTGCCTGGCTTCGGGCCGGGCAAGTACTGGTACTCGCAGTACGCCGACATCGGCGCGTTCGACATCGACACCCCACTGCGCGAGTGGTCGAAGGGCGAGCGCGAGGCACTCCTGTACGGCGGACGCGCTGCGGCCGAGCTGGGTCGCAAGCTGCCGAAGGACTACGAGGGTGTGGTCGAGCGGTTCGAGCGCATCTACCTGCACACCGCGGACAACCTCTCGGAGCGTAAGCAGGAGGCGATTCAGAGGTTCACGCAGTCGGGTGCCTGCCCGGAGTGCGACGGCGATCGGCTCGCGAAGGACGCGCGGACCGCGACCGTGGACGGGTGGACGATCGGTGAGTTGGCGCGGTGGGAGATCACTGAGCTGCTGGAGTTCGTGCGGGGGATCGACGTACCGGCTGTCGCGCCGGTGGTGGCGGCACTCACCGAACGGCTGGAGGCAATGGTCACCATCGGGCTCGGGTATCTGGCGCTCGCGCGGGCGACGACGAGTTTGTCGGGTGGGGAGTCGCAGCGGATCAAGACGGTGAAGCAGCTGGGCTCGAGCCTGACGGAGCTGACGTACGTCGTCGATGAGCCGACCGTCGGCCTGCATCCGACCGATGTGGAGTCGATGATCGCGTTGCTCGAGCAGTTGCGCGACAGCGGGAACAGCGTGCTCGTGGTGGAGCACGACCCGGCGGTGATGCGGCACGCGGACCAGATCATCGAGGTCGGACCGGAAGCCGGCGCCGCGGGTGGGCGCGTGGTGTTCCAGGGCCCGTACGACGAACTCCGGGCGGCGGAGACCCCGACGGGCCGGGCCCTGAGGCGGGCCGATGAGCGCGGTGGGCTGCTGGTGGATGAGCGGGCTCGGTCGGGAGTGGGGGAGTTGGTGGTGGCGAACGCCGTACGGAACAACCTGCGGGATGTGACGGTGCGGATTCCGGCCGGCGTGATGACGGTGCTGACCGGCGTCGCGGGGTCGGGGAAGTCGAGTTTGGCGGCCGAGTTGGTGGCGCAGTGCCCGGCGGTGGTGATCGATCAGAAGGCGGTCGGGACGAGCCGGCGGTCGACGCCGGTCACGTATACCGGGATCGCGCCGGCGATTCGGAAGCTGTTTGCCCAGCGCAACGGCGTACCGGTGGCGACGTTCAGTGCGAATTCGGCCGGTGCTTGTCCGGAGTGCCGCGGGCTGGGTGTGCTGCGGACCGATCTCGCCTTTATGGAAGGCCAGGAGGTTGTTTGCCCGGCGTGTGGCGGACGGCGTTTTTCGCCGGAATCCCTGACCTACCTGGTGAACGGGTATTCGATCGCGGATGTCGGCGAGCTGACGATCGACCAGGCGATCACCGAGTTTTCCGATGCCGGGATCGCGCGCGGACTGCGGCAGCTGGCGGCGGTCGGGCTGGGATATTTACGGCTGGGCCAGTCGCTGGACACGCTTTCCGGTGGGGAATGCCAGCGGGTGAAAATCGCGAAGGAGCTCAGCGCGGCAGACGACAGTACGACGTACGTGCTGGATGAACCGACGACCGGGCTGCACCTGGACGACGTCGAGACGCTGCTCGGGGTGCTGGACCGGCTGGTCGAGCACGGGCACAGCGTGGTCGTGGTCGAGCACAATCTGGAGGTGATCCGGCGGGCCGATTGGCTGATCGACCTCGGGCCCGGACCGGGCCGGCACGGTGGAACGGTGCTGTTCGAGGGGCGGCCGGGGGACTATTCGGGCCGGGAGACACCGACCAGCCGGGCGCTCGCCGGCTGAATCCGTGACGGTGTCGGCGGCGAGGGGCGTTGACGGGTCGGTTGCAACGGTGTGTTATCCGAAGAGGACTCAGTTGTTTTGGCTGGGACCGTACGCTGGGGATTTTCCGTCGATCCGCCCCTGACACACCGCGGAGGGTGCAATGAACGAATTCCAGGAACAGGCGAAGAACTGGCTCCGGAACGTCGTCAAGCAGAACCCGGACAAGATCAAGGCCGGCGTCACGAAAGCCGGCGATCTGATCGACCAGCAGACTGGTGGGAAGTACGCGGCCAAGGTCGACGCGGTACAGGAAAAGGTCGGCTCTTTCGTCGACTCCCAAACTGGTGAGACCACCGCGGCCGACAGCGCGCCGCAACCGACGGACGCCACGACCCCCGCAGCTGACACGGCCGGAGCGGCCGACGACGCCGTAGGCGCTGAAGAAGACGCCGCTGGCGCAGCAGAAGACGCCGCTGGAGCTGAAGAAGACGCGGCTGGCGCAGCAGAAGATGCGGCTGGCGCTGAAGAAGATGCAGCCGGCGCCGAGGAAGACGCCGCGCCGGCAGATCCTGAGAGCTGGACCGTGGGCGGCGAGGTGCCCGAGGCAGGAGACGCGGCCTCGGCCGGCTCCTCCACCGCGGGCGCTGAGACCGGTGGAACCGCGACCGGCCTCCCAGGTCCACGGGAGTAGTCGACTGCGGACAGTAGTCGTTCCGTAGCGCTGAGGGCGGCGCCGCGACCGCGGCGCACGCCTGGCATCGGTGGACCAGTGAGATGGCTGGTCTGTGGATGCGAATGGGTCGCGAATGCGGTCGAGGCGTGGGTGAGTGTCCGTCTTGACCGGGTGGTGGGGCACGCCTAGCCTCGGGAATACGAAGGGATCACTCCACCTCACGGTGGCGGTTATAGCGAGCTGACTGGATCGGCGGCGATCTGCACATGCCGCCGGATCGACGGCGCTCCGGCGGCCAGGACAGGTACCGGACGGTGCGACCGCACAGACGTTGTCCGGAGAACCGCTGGCGACGATGCCCCCGTTGCCGGTAGGGCGAGTCGCCGTACCCGGTGACACTGCGTGACCCCTTCGACCGACTGACACAGTCCCGCCCGGTGCGTGACTCGACGAGGGGAGAGGCCGATGTTGCCGATGGCGAGCTCCGCCGGCCTGACCGTAATCGGTCTGGTGATCACAGGTCTGCTGGCCTGGATCGGCTTCACACTCTCCCGCCGCAAGGCCGCCGACAACACCGCGGCGCTGGCGAACGCCCAGCTCGAGGCGAGCACGATCACGTCGGGCGCCAAGTCCCAGGCCGAGCTGATCAAGCGCCAGGCCGAGGAGGAGGCCGCCGTCCTGCGGGTGCGGGCGGAGACCTCTGAGCAGCGCGCGGAGGAGATTCGCCGCGCCGCGGAGGACCGGGCTTCGGAGGTACGGCGGGATGCCGAGCAGCGGGCAGCCGACGTACGGCGGGAGGCCGAGGCGGAGGCGCAGTCGATCCGTGACGACCTCCGGGAGCAGCGGCTGGAGATGGAGCGGCGTGATCACCGGCTGACCGAGCGCGAGGAGCGGATCGACGAGCAGCACCGCCAGGGCGAGGAGCGGCAGGTCGAGCTGACCGCGCAGCTGGCCGAGCTGGATCAGCGCAAGGCGGAGATCAAGGACCTCGAGGAGGAACGCCGTCGGATCCTCGAAGGCGTCGCGAACCTGACCACCGAGCAGGCGCGGGCCGAGCTGGTCGCGTCGATCGAGGCCGAGGCGAAGCGGCACGCGCACACGATCGTTCGCGACATCGAGCGGCAGGCGCTCGACGAGGGCGAGACCAAAGCGCGCAAGATCATCACCGGGGCCGTGCAACGACTGGCATCGGAGCAGACGAGTGAGTCCGTGGTGTCGGTGGTGCATCTGCCCAGCGACGACATGAAGGGCCGGATCATCGGCCGCGAGGGGCGGAACATCCGCTCGTTCGAGCAGACCACCGGCGTGAACCTGATCATCGACGACACCCCTGAAGCCGTGCTGCTGTCGTGCTTCGACCCGGTACGGCGGGAGACCGCGCGGCTGACCCTGGACTCGCTGGTCCTGGACGGGCGGATCCACCCGAGCCGGATCGAGGAGATCTACGAGCGCAGCAAGGGCGAAGTCGCCGAGCTGTGCGAGCGGGCGGCCGAGGACGCGATGGCCGAGGTCGGGATCACCGATCTGCACCCGGAGCTGATCCGGACGATGGGCCTGCTGCGTTACCGGACGTCGTACGGGCAGAACGTGCTCAAGCACCTGATCGAGTCCGCGCACATCGCCGGGATGATGGCGGCCGAGCTCGGGCTCGATCCGAAGCTGTGCAAGCGCGGCGCGTTCCTGCACGACATCGGCAAGGCGCTCACGCACGAGTCCGAGGGCAGTCACGCGATCGTCGGTGCCGACCTGGCGCGCAAGTGGGGCGAGAACGACGACGTCGTGCACTGCATCGAGGCGCACCACAACGAGGTCGAGGTGCGGACCGTCGAGGCGGTGCTGACCCAGGCCGCGGACGCGGTCAGCGGTGGTCGCCCGGGCGCGCGGCGTGAGTCGCTGGAGGCCTACGTGCAGCGGCTCGAGCGGCTCGAGGAGATCGCGATGCACCACGACGGAGTCGAGAAGGTCTTCGCGATGCAGGCCGGCCGGGAGATCCGGGTGATGGTGCTGCCGGACGCCGTCGACGACATCGCCGCGCAGGTGATGGCGCGCGACATCGCCAAACAGGTCGAGGAAGAGCTCACCTACCCGGGCCAGATCCGGGTCACCGTCGTACGGGAGTCGCGGGCTACCGAGGTCGCGAAGTAGCGTCCCAGAGCAGCTCGTAGCCGCCGTGCTCGAGGCGATCGGCCGCATGGTCGAGCAGCTCTGAACGCCAATCCAGAGTCTTGCCTTCGCGCCAGTCCCGCTCCGCGCCGTACAGCATGGCGAGCTGCGACGGGTAGCGGGCGACGGCGTCCAGCTTCTGCTGCAGATGCGCCGGTGTCACGTCGGGCACGGGTACCGGCCGGCCGACTGCGGAGTTCGCCTGCCCGGCTGCGTAGGGGAAGTCCTCCCACAACACCAGCTTCAGGTTGTACTCCCGCGCCAGCAGGGTGACCGCGTCCCGGGTGAGCCGATGATCGACATGGTCGCCGAAGGCCGCGCAGGTCCAGAGTTCGGCCGGCCACTCATCGCCGAACGCCTTGTGGACGGCCTGAGCGATCTCTTCGACCAGTACGTCGTCCGTCGTGGGCTCGAACAAGGAATCAAAGGACTCGAAGAGCCAACCGTTCTCGTCCTGCCGGTAGATCGAGTCCAGGAAGGGCAGATGGAGCGACTGTGCTCCGATGATCTCGGTGGCCTTGCGGTCCTCGTGATGCCGCCGGATCACGGCGTCGTCGCCGAGCCCGCAGATGGTGTGGAACGCGTGAGCGAACTCCGAGTACGGCGGCGCCGGTTCACCGGCGAACACCGTGCAGACGGTCACGTCGCGACCCCGGCCGGTCAAGGCAGCCAGTGTCGCGCCAATGCTCAGTACGGCGTCGTCGAGATGAGGTGAAACCACCATGATCGGTCGGTCGGGCATCGATGCCTCCGGCAACTGGAAGGTTTCTTTCCAGTTGAGCATCCCGGCACCGGCCGAGCCGGTGCGCGGCGAAGAGCATGCCCCATCGGCCAGGTGCAGCGGCCCGACCGTGCAGTAAATCGCCGAGCACGTACTTCGCCCGCCAGGCCGGTGGCCCGAAGGCTGCCGAGTGGACCGAGCGGGCCGCGGACGGGACCGTCGTACGGTCAGATGCCGATGAATGCGACTACTTGCTCAAGTCGTTGTGATCGTCGCGCAGATGGGTCGGCGTCACGTCGATCACGGTCTCGGCGACCTTCTCGTGCGGCGCGACGCTGTACTGCTGCTCGACCTGGGGCTTCAGCATCGTGGCCTCCTCGCGGGTGCGCGGATTGGCCAGCCGGTAGGACAGCCAGATGCCGGCAGCGCCGGCCAGCATGATGATGATCCCCAGGGCGTGGAGGTTCAGGCTGTCCGACGTGTCGCGAACAGCGAACGCAATGATCGCCCCGACCGTGACGAGTGCGATTCCGACTCCGATACGCATGCCTGACTCCTCTCGGAACTTCCTGGCCCCGTGACGTGGAGTAGCGGTCCTAACTCACTGTACCCGTCCCGTCACTCCCGCATGCGCAACACATCACGCACTAGTTCGAGCGTTCGATCCAACGCCTCCCACTGCGCCGATCCCCACGTCACCATCCCCTCGCGCGCTTCAGCCTCGTCCGCAGCCGTCAGACCGCTCTGCTTCAGCCGCCAGGCCCGCGCCGAGTAGTCGGCCACGTAGCGCCGCAGCAGGAAGAACGCGAACAAGTCGAGGTGCAGTGGAACATCAGCCGGATAGGTCTCCAGCACATGCTTGAGCTGACGCGCGTCGACAGGCTGCTCTGCCTGGAGGAGAAGAGCCAGCTCGCACTCAGGCGGAGCCCATCGAGCGCCTTCCCAGTCGAGCAGACTCAGTTGTCCGGAGTCGTCCACCAACAGGTTCCCACCGTGCAGGTCGGTGTGACAGACGACCATCTGCTCCGGTAATCGTCGTACTGTGCTCTGCAGCCGTAGGAGCCGTTCGCGTTGTGGCTGGTGCGGTACGGCGAAGTCCTCGCGGAGGAGTGTTGAGGTCGGAACGACCGAATGGAGTCTCGCCAGCACCCTGCCGAGTTCGTGGAGCAGTGGGACGGTCCACTCCTCAGGCGACCTGCCCGGCAAGAGCGGAAACAAGGCGACGACGCCGTCGGAGGTGGTGATGGAAAGCTCACCAGTGCCGGTTGGAATCGCGTAGGGCACGCGGAAACCGGAGCCCCGCAGTTGCGCGACCAACGGAAAGCGGATGAGTGCGTTGGTCGCGTCGTCGGGCGTGGTCCAGAGTTTGACGAAGTACCTCTCGTCTAGGCGGTAGCAGACCGAGCCCCAGCCGAGCGGGATGAACGTTAGCTCGCCAGATACGCCGTACGACGTACTGATCGCTGTGAGCAGTGCTTCGCGGTCGACCGGGGGTTCGGCGAGCATGTGGTCAGCGGAAGGCGTTTTGGCCGGTGAGGGCTTGGCCGATGACGAGCTGGTGGATCTCGGAGGTGCCCTCGTAGGTGAGGACGGACTCGAGGTTGTTGGCGTGCCGCATGATCGGGTACTCGCCGCTGATGCCGTTGGCGGCGAGGATGGTGCGGCACTCGCGGGCGATGCCAATGGCCTCGCGGGTGTTGTTGAGCTTGCCGACGCTGACCTGCTCCGGGCGCAGCGAGCCCTTCTCCTTCAGCCGGCCGAGGTGGACGGCCAGCAGGATGCCCTTGTTGAGCTCAACCGCCATGTCGGCGATCTTGGCCTGGGTGAGCTGGTAGCCGGACAGCGGCTTGTCGAAGACGGTCCGCTCGTTGGCGTACGCGATCGCCGTCTCCAGGCAGTCGCGGGCTGCGCCCATCGCGCCGAAGATGATGCCGAAGCGCGCCTCGTTCAGGCAGCCCAACGGACCCGACAGCCCACGCGCCTCAGGCAGCACAGCATTCGCCGGCAGCCGCACATCTGATAGCACCAGCTCTGACGTGACAGAGGCCCGCAGCGACATCTTCACCTTGATCTCCGGAGCGGAGAAGCCGGGTGTCGCCGTCGGTACGACGAATCCGCGCACGCCCTCGTCGGTCCGTGCCCACACCACCGCCACGTCGGCCACTGACCCGTTGGTGATCCACATCTTCGACCCGTTCAGCACCCAGTCGTCACCGTCGCGCCGCGCGTTGGTGCGCATCCCACCGGGGTTGGAGCCGAAGTCGGGCTCGGTCAGCCCGAAGCACCCGATCGCCTCACCCGCGGACATCCGGGGCAGCCACTCGTTCTTCTGCTCGTCACTGCCGTACTTCCAGATCGCGTACATCGCCAGCGACCCCTGCACCGAGACCAGCGACCGCATCCCCGAGTCGGCCGCCTCGATCTCCAGACACGCCAGCCCGTAAGCCACTGGCCCCAGTCCCGCACACCCGTACCCGGTCAGGTGCATGCCCAGGAACCCGAGCGCCCCCAACTCCTTGGCCAGCTCCCGCGCCGGAATACTCGCGCTCTCGAACCACTCCGGCAACGAAGGCCGCAACCGCTCGTCCGCGAACCGCCGAGCCGCCGTACGGACGTCGACCTCCTCCGAGGTGAGCAACGAGTCCACGTCCACAAGATCCAGCGAAACGGTCATGCGCTCACGGTATCGGCAACCAGACCACCGCGAACGAGGTTTAGGTCACTTGCGGTACCAGGGCCACCACCAGTGGCGTTTGCGGGGGTGGCGGACGGTCAGGGAGCTGTAGCGGGCGCTGCCGTTCACGATCAGGTGTACGGCGTTCGGTCCGGCGGGGGCGGTCTTGTTCGAGACGGAGCCGCCGTGGAGTTCGACGTCGTCGAGAGTGACGGACCAGCCGATGGGGACGATCATCGTGATCGAGCTGTGGGTGAGGTTCGCGGTGACGGCCACCTCGGGCCACTGCACGGCGGCGTCGGTGAAGTCGAGGCGCGCTGAGGAGTGCACCAGTTCGGCACCGACGCGCTCGGGGACGTGCCAGGCGCCCTCACGCTTCTGCGAACTGTGAGTGGCGCGGATCGTCACCTCGGCCGGCCTGCTGGTGTCGCGGACCGGGACCAGGTCCGCGGTCGCGTCGCGCAGTTCGAGCTGGGTCTTCGCCGAGTACACCTGGGTCAGGCGCTCGTCCAGCTCCTGGAAGTCGAGGCGGCCGTCGGTGTGCGCTTCCTGAAGTACGGAGGCGGCGCGCTCGCGGTCTTTGTCAGAGGCCCGTTGACTGGGCGGCGGCTGCTCCAGACTCATGGGACAACGGTACGCCGTTTACTCCGGGGCGACGGTTACAGCTCACACCACCACCTGGGACAATGGCGGTGTGAACCCGCGCTCCGTCGTCATCCTCGGCTCGACCGGTTCGATCGGCACTCAAGCCCTTGAGCTGATCGGACGCAATCGCGACCGGTTCCGGGTGCTCGGGTTGTCGGCCGGCGGCGACAACGTCGGACTGCTGGCGGAACAGGCGCTGGCGTTCGAGGTCGAGGTGGTCGCGGTGGCGAAGGCCACAGTGGCGCAGGATCTGCAGCTGGCGTTCTACGCCGAGGCGCAGCGCCAGGGGTACGCGCAGGGCGAGTTCCGCATCCCGAAGATCATCACCGGTCCGGATGCGTCGAGCGAACTGGCCGCGACCCCGTGCGACGTCGTACTGAATGGCATCACCGGCTCGGTCGGTCTGCGTCCGACGCTGGCTGCGCTCGACGCGGGGAACACTCTCGCGCTGGCCAACAAGGAGTCTCTCGTCATCGGCGGCCCCGTCGTCACGCGGCGGGTGAAGCCCGGCCAGATCGTGCCGGTCGACTCCGAGCACAGTGCGATCGCGCAGTGCCTCCGTGGCGGGGCTTCAGACGAGGTACGACGGTTGCTCCTGACCGCGAGCGGTGGTCCCTTCCTCGGCCGCAAGCGGTCCGAACTCGCGAACGTCACCGTCGACCAGGCGCTCGCCCACCCGAACTTCGCGATGGGCCCGGTCGTGACGATCAACTCCGCGACCCTGGTCAACAAGGGACTCGAACTGATCGAGGCGCACCTGCTCTTCGGCATCCCGATGGACCGCGTGGACGTCGTCGTCCACCCGCAGCAGGCGGTGCACTCGATGGTCGAGTTCCACGACGGCTCGACGATCGCGCAGGTCTCGCCGCCGACGATGACGCTCCCGATCGCCCTCGGGATCGGCTGGCCCGACCGGATACCGGACGCGTCGCCGCCCTGGGACTGGGCCACCGCGAGCAGCTGGCAGTTCCTGCCGCTCGACGACGAGGCGTTCCCCGCCGTCGGCCTGGCCCGGGAGGCCGGGACGCTCGGCGGGACTGCCCCGGCCGTCTTCAACGCGGCCAACGAGGTCTGCGTGCAGGCCTTCCGCGACGGCCGGCTGCCGTTCCTGGCGATCGTCGACACAGTCGCTCAGGTGCTGACCGATCACGACGTACCCTCGTACGAGGAGCTGTCCGTCGACGACGTCCTCGCGGCAGACGCCTGGGCGCGGACCCGGGCGCGCGAGATCACTGGAGTACAGGAGACCACCAACGCATGACCGTCTTGCTCAACATCCTCGGCATCGTGGTCTTCGCCGTCGGCATCATCGTGTCGGTGGCGCTGCACGAGATGGGTCACATGCTCCCGGCCAAGGCGTTCGGGATGAAGGTCACCCAGTTCTTCGTCGGCTTCGGCCGGACGGTCTGGTCGACCAAGCGGGGCGAGACCGAGTACGGCTTCAAGGCGATCCCGGCCGGTGGCTTCGTCCGGATCATCGGGATGATGCCGCCGGCGAAGGGACAGGACCCCGCGAAGGTACGCAAGGCGAGCACCGGCCCGATCCAGTCGATCGCGGAAAACGCGCGCACCGCGGAGTACGAGACGATCGACCCCGCCGACGACGGCCGCCTGTTCTACCAGAAGCCGTGGTGGCAGAAGCTGATCGTGATGGCCTCCGGCCCGCTGGTCAACGTCGTGATCGCGTTCCTGCTCTTCGGCGGCCTCTTCATGCTGTACGGCGCCAATGTCGCGCAGACGACCGTCTCCACCGTCACCGACTGCGTGATCCCGGCCAGCCAGGCCACCGCGGACCGCAAGTGCACCGACACTGACA
The DNA here is from genome assembly GCF_042882005.1 of Kribbella sp. NPDC058245. Taxonomy (NCBI): domain Bacteria; kingdom Bacillati; phylum Actinomycetota; class Actinomycetes; order Propionibacteriales; family Kribbellaceae; genus Kribbella; species Kribbella sp. NPDC058245. The sequence goes on along the minus strand of NZ_JBHVWY010000002.1, from coordinate 399,258 downwards.
AGGTGTCGCCGGCCAAGACCGCCGGCTTCCAGGTCGGCGACCGGATCGTGTCGTTCAACGGCACCCAGATCTCCAGCTGGGACCAGCTCACCCCGCTGATCCGCGCGAACACCGACAAGCCGGCCACGATCGTTGTCGAGCGCAACGGTGCGCAGCAGACCCTGCAGACCAAGACGATCGTCAACCAGGTCACCGAGAAGGCCGGGTCGGACAAGATCGTCTCGGTCGGCTTCCTCGGCGTCTCGCCGGAGATGAAGATCGTGCGTCAGGGCCCCGGCTACGTGGTCGACCAGATGGGCGAGATGACCGTCCTCACCGTCAAGGCGCTCGGCCGCTTCCCCGAGAAGCTGGTCGGGGTGGCCAAGTCGATCGTCGGCGGCGAGCGGGACCAGGACAGCCCGATGAGCGTCGTCGGTGCCAGCCGGGTGGCCGGCGAGGTGGCCTCCAGTGACCTCAGCGTCGGCCAGAAGCTCTATGCCCTGATCACGCTGCTGGCCTCGCTCAACCTCTTCCTTGCCCTGTTCAACTTCATCCCGCTGCTGCCGCTGGACGGTGGCCACATGATCGGCGCGATCTGGGAAGGGATCCGGCGCGGCTTCGCGAAGCTGTTCGGCCGCCCCGACCCCGGGTATGTCGACGTCGCCAAGCTGCTCCCGATCGCCTACGTGATGGCGAGTGTGATCGTGGTGATGGGTGTGCTGCTCGTCATCGCCGACATCGTGAACCCGATCCGTCTGTTCAACGGCTGACTCCCACTTAACGAGTAAGGAACCATGAGCATCTCCCTGGGTATGCCCGCGCTGCCGCCGCCCGTCCTGGCCCCGCGCCGTAAGACCCGCCAGATCAAGGTGGGCAAGGTGCTGGTCGGTGGCGACGCGCCGGTCTCGGTGCAGTCGATGACGACGACCCTGACCTCCGACGTCAACACCACGCTGCAGCAGATCGCGGAGCTGACCGCGGCAGGCTGCGACATCGTCCGGGTCGCCTGCCCGTCGCAGGACGACGCCGACGCGTTGCCGGAGATCGCGCAGCACTCGCAGATCCCGGTGATCGCCGACATCCACTTCCAGCCGAAGTACGTGTTCGCCGCGATCGAGGCCGGCTGCGCGGCGGTCCGGGTGAACCCGGGCAACATCCGCAAGTTCGACGACCAGGTCAAGGAGATCGCGGCCGCCGCCAAGGACCACGGCACCTCGATCCGGATCGGCGTCAACGCCGGCTCGCTCGACCCGCGACTGCTGAAGAAGTACGGCAAGGCCACGCCCGAGGCGCTGGTCGAGTCCGCGGTCTGGGAGGCCTCGCTGTTCGAGGAGCACGACTTCCACGACTTCAAGATCTCGGTGAAGCACAACGACCCCGTGATCATGGTCCGCGCCTACGAGCTGCTGTCCGAGCGAGGCGACTGGCCGCTGCACCTCGGCGTCACCGAGGCCGGCCCGGCCTTCCAGGGCACGATCAAGTCCGCGACCGCGTTCGGCGCGCTGCTCTCCAAGGGCATCGGCGACACCATCCGCGTCTCGCTGTCGGCCCCGCCGGTCGAGGAGGTCAAGGTCGGCCTGCAGATCCTGCAGTCGCTGAACCTGCGCGAGCGCAAGCTCGAGATCGTCTCCTGCCCCTCCTGCGGCCGCGCCCAGGTGGACGTCTACACGCTGGCCGAGCAGGTCACCGCCGGCCTCGAAGGCATGGAGGTCCCGCTCCGCGTCGCCGTCATGGGCTGCGTCGTGAACGGTCCCGGCGAGGCCCGCGAGGCCGACCTCGGTGTTGCCTCCGGCAACGGCAAGGGCCAGATCTTCGTCAAGGGCGAGGTCATCAAGACCGTCCCCGAGTCCAAGATCGTCGAGACCCTGATCGAAGAAGCCATGCGCATCGCCGAAGAAATGGGCGAGACCACCAGCACCGGCGAACCCACCGTCACCGTCGGCTGAACGACCGGGAGCGACTCCGTGGACATCGAGAACCTTCGTACCGGCGACGGAGAGCCGTGGAGTCGCGGACGTGCTGACGGGCTCATTGCGGCCTTGAACGAGGTCGAGATGGAGTTCGCCCCGGCGTCGCCCGATGGATGGCGGTACGGCGGGGGCCGGGATCTCGACAGGCTCGTGGTTAAGGCGCGAGAGTCGACCTCCGGTAACCTCTCCGCGTGACCGAATACGTCGTGGTGAGTGCGGTGCCGGGTGAGGCTAGGTATGTCCCGGAGGGATTACCGGTGCTGCTCACTGGCGTCGGCAAGACGCAGGCGGCGGTTGCCATGGCGCGGTGGCTGGCAGCGCGTGATACCTCGGACCTCGTCGTCCTGAACGTCGGTACGACGGGCGCGTTGCGCGACGGGCTGTCCGGGATCTACCTGCCGAGCTCGGTGATCAACCACGACCTGAACGCCGAGGCGATCCGGGCGATCGGGCTTGATCCGCAGGAGGAGTTGCCGGTCGACGGCGGTGACGGGACGGTGCTGGCATCCGGCGACGTGTTCGTGGCCGACCCCGCCGTACGGGATCGGCTGGCCGAGCGGGCGCACCTGGTGGACATGGAGGCGTACGGCGTCGTCTACGCCTGCCGCGAGTTCGGCGTACCGGTGAAGGTCGTCAAGCACGTCTCCGACTCAGCCGACGACGCCGCCTTCGACTGGCCCGCCATGGTCGACGCCAGCGCCAAGGTCCTGGGGGAGTGGCTCACCCAGTTCGTGCGTTCAGCCAGCTGAGTACGGCGGTCTCCCGCACCAACCACCGCGTCACGCCGACACCGCTCTCCAGCACACCGCGGTTGGCTGCCAAAGCCTCGGCGACGGTGACCCACCGCGGTGTCAGTTCGAGCTCAGCTTCGTAGTCCTCCAGTTGCTGGGCACCCATGGCCGTGCCGCCTGCGCAGGCGAAGTAGTACGACGTCATGCCGAACACGTCGTACTCCGCCTCCTCGGCCGGCACATCTTCCCGAGTCGTGCCCAGCTCCGCGCCGACCACGACTCCGTCGTACCCGCACTCCTCCTGGAACTCGCGCACCAGCGCCACCGCGAACGACTCACCCGCCTCTACTCCGCCCCCGGGGAACTTGAAACAACAATCGCGGCCCGTCGAACAGCACGCCGCGGACCGCCGTACGTTCGACGAGCCGTCCGTCGGCGGGGAGGCCCGGTGCGGTGAACGTGCCGAGGTGTGCGCTCAACTGCGCTCCTGGAGGTGGACGGCGAGGCGTGGTGCGACGGAGAATGCCTGATGTCTCAACTCCAGGCAAGCCGGCCGCTGTTGTGCCGGTTGACGTTCCATCGGGTCGACGCGTGGAGCATGCGCTCCGATGGCCATCCCTGCGAGCAGGTTCGGCGCTGCAAGCGATGCGAGCTGGAGATGCAGGCGGAGGCGTTCCACGACTGGGGAGCCCCGCGCAGATCTGCTGGCAATTCTTGTACGGCGGTCTTCACCTGTGCGGAGTGCGGTGAGCAGAAGACGGACGTCGCGCACGTGTACCAGGAGCAGACCGGTGACGACTGCCTGAAGATCGTGGCCTGCACGGTGTGCAGAGCGCAGCAGTCGCGGAGCTACGTGCACGACTACCGGGGCACCAACCCCGAGTGTCAACGCTGCGGCTTCGACGGCAGCATCGACGAAGCCTAGGCTTGACCTTGACCCTGGGGGCAGGGTTTAGCGTCTAGGCAGAGGAGGCGGGATGCGGATCGGGGACTTGGCGGAAGCGGCCGGCGTGACGATCAAGGCGGTGCGGTACTACGAGTCGCAGGGGTTGCTGAAGCCGCGCCGCGAGCCGAACGGGTACCGCGCGTACGACGCCGAGGACGTGGTGATCGTGCGGGAGGTGAAGGCGTTGCTGAGCCTTGGCCTGACCGCGGAGCAGACGTACCCGTTCATCGAGTGCCTGCGCGCCGGTAACGACCGGGCCGACGTGTGCCCGGCGTCGCTGACGGCGTACCGGATCCGGATCGCCGAGGTGGATCAGCGGATCGCTGAGCTCACCGATCTGCGGTCCAGGCTGACCGACCTCCTGACCGATGCCGAGAGCTGGAGGACGAACCGATCATGAGTGACCTGCAATCAGTCGACGAGACCACCTTCGACGAACTGGTACTGCGCTCCGACAAGCCGGTGCTCGTGGAGTTCTGGGCCCAGTGGTGCGGGCCGTGCCACCAGATCCTGCCGGTCCTCACCCAGATAGGTGCCGAGCGCAACGATCAGCTCACGGTCGTCAAGCTCAACGCGGACGAGAACCCGGCCGTCTCCGCCGCGTATCGCGTGATGGCCCTGCCGACCCTGATGCTCTTCCATCACGGTCAGCCGATCTGGGCGGTTGTCGGCGCCCGCCCCAAGGCCAAGCTCCTCAAGGAACTCGACGACGCCCTACTTGCTGCTGTCTAGAGGGCCGTCTGCTGGTGGAAGATGACGCGCCAGTCGCCGGAACCGTTGTTCCACACGGTGCTCGCGTACGACGGGAACTGCTGTTCCTGGCCGTCCAGTAGGACGGTGACCTCGACGCGGTAGGTGACGATCGCGGTGTGGTCGTCGACGACGATCACCTTCTCGTCCGTCCGCGGGGTCTTCAGGTAGGGATTGTGGTTGGCCTGGATCCCGGGGACGGCGGCGGTCTTGTCGATGATGCCGTACTTGCTGACGGCCAGCGCGTCGTCGCGCAGCCAGTGGGCGTAGAACGATCCGTCGCCTTCCCGGTTCGCGCGCCACAGCTGGTCTTCGAGGTCGAGCAGGGTCTCCGTGACGGACATGAAAGCTCCTGTAACTGGTTAAACCGGTGTGAGACACCGACTATAGTGGTTACATGAAGCCAGGGGCAAGGCGTCTGACCGGCACGGACGGGGTGAGCCACGCCTTCGATCCGGGCAGCTTCGCGCTGGAGCTGATCCTCAGCGGCGGTCCGCCGCCCTGGGACCGCTACGAACTCCTGCACACCCCTGACGAAGCGGCCGCCTGGTTGGCTGAGTCCTACCTCGCGGCCGACCTGCCCTTCACCGCGGACGATGTCCGAGTCACCAAAGCGGACCTGGCAAGACTGAAGGAATTCCGCGCGACGTTGTGGCACGTCGTACCAGGCCTGATCCCCGACGCGAAGACGCTGCCCGGCATCACCACGCGGCAGCTGGCCCCCGAGGATCGCGCGCTCATCAACGCCACGGTCGGCGAACCGCCGCTCGCCGAGCTCGACGAGACCGGCCGGATCCGCCGCCGTACCCCCATCACCATGCGTCAGGTCCTGGGTGCAGCCGCCCAGGACCTGATCGACATCATCGGCAGCGACAAGGTCGTTCGTCTCCGGATGTGCGAAGGCAACAACTGCGCCCTGATGTTCTACGACACCTCACGCCCCGGCAACCGCCGCTGGTGCTCGATGCAGCGGTGCGGCAACCGCCACAAGGTCGGCAACTACCGCACCCGCCACACCGACTAGCGGATCCCCCCGTAGGGTTTAATGCATTAACGCGGCAAAGGATCCGAGGGCGGTGCACATGCTCCCGAGGTACGAGCAGGTGAAGCGGGAACTGCTCGCACTGATCGCCCAGGGCGGTCACACCCCGGACCGGCCGTTCATCACCCAGCGCGAGGTCTGTGAGCGGTACGGCGTCAGCACGACGACTGCGATCCGCGCGCTGAACGATCTGGTCGCCGAGGGGGTGCTGGTCCGGCAGCAGGGGCGTGGGACGTTCGTCGCCGAGCGTCCGGTTGCAGAGTCGGCACCTGCGCCGGTACGGCGGCGTGCTGTCGCGCTGGTGATTCACGGGCAAGGGCCGGTGAAGGAGGGCATCATCAGCGGCGTGGAGTCGCGGTGCGAGGAGTTGGGGTTCGAGCTGGTCCTCTATGACAGCAAGGGCTCGCTGGAACTCCAGGAGCGCGCGCTACGGCGTGCAGTGGCCGGCGGAGTGAGTGGGATCGCGCTCTACCCAGTGGAGGGTTCGTCGCAGGTACTCCGGGACCTCTCGCTGCCCGTGGTGCTGATTGACCGGTACCAACCCGATGTGCCGACCGACGCGGTGCTGGCTGACCAATTCGCCGTCGGCTACGAGCTCACGACGTACCTGATCGGGCTAGGGCACCGACGGATGGCCACGCTGTGGGGCGAGGTCGACTGCACCAGTGTGCGCGACCGCCTCAGCGGTCACCAGCAAGCGCTCCGCGCCCACGGCCTTGTGACCCGGCCGGACCTCACTGCGCTCACCACGCACCAGTTCCTGACCCCTGAGTCCCGCAAGACTCGGTTGGCCGCGCTGCTGAACCACTCCGAGCCGCCGACCGTGCTGCTGTGCTCAGACGGCTTCATCGTCACCACAGCTGCCCGCGACCTCGCCCACCTCGGCTACGAGGTCCCCGGCGACATCGAGCTGGCCGGAATGGACGACGCCGGCCCCGCGAGCGTCCTTCCGCTCACCGTCGCCGCCGCGTCCCTTCCGGTCCACGACATGGGTCGCGCCGCAGTCGATCTGCTGGCCAACCCGGCCGCCCCGCGCAACGTCGTACTGCCGATCACTCTGCACAAACGCGACACCACCTACTTGCGCGTCGTCCATTCGTAGAGCTCCACGAGGACGCCGTGCGGACCGGCGACGTACGCCGAGGTCGTGCCCCAATCGGTGTCGACCGCCTCGAGGGCGATCTTCCCGCCGCGGCCGCGGATCTCTTCCACATCGGCGCGGACGTCGTCGCTGCGGAACTGCAGCAGGGTGCCGCCGTGGGCGCCGAAGTCGTCGATCATCGCTCCGGTGTGCAGGGCGATCGTGATCGCGCCCGCCTTCACCTCGGCGTACCCCTGGCTCGCGTCGCCGTCGATCTCGAGGCCGAGAATGCCGGCGAAGAACTCGGCCAGGTCCTGGTTCTTCTCGGCTGTGTCGCTGAGCAGGCCGAGGTGGTCGAAGCTCAGATTCATCGTCGCTCTCCTGTGTTGACTGGTAGCTCTCTAGGATGCTAGCAATATAGCCATGAGCGGTGACGGTGACAAGAAGGTGCAGTTCAACGTGTACCTGCCGCCCGGGCTGGTGCGGCGGGTGAAGCACAAGGCGATCGACGAGGCGGCGAGTCTGTCGGCTCTGGTCGAGCAGGCCCTCACTGAGTACCTGGACAAGCATGGAGAGGCACGCGGATGAGTGACGTGGTGGTGCGGCCGTTGCGGTTCACGGACCAGGTGGCGGAGATGCGGGCGTTCCTGGAGACGCTGGGGCTGCAGTCACGGCTCGAGTCCGAAAGCGGGGGCTGGGTGGACATGCTGGCCGGGCGCGGGATGGTCGCCCTGCACAGCGCGGCGTCCAGCTCGACCGGTGGCCAGCAGGGTCAGACGCGGCTGTCGTTCGAGGCCGCTGACATCGACCGGCTGAAGGACGCCCTGGAGCGTGCTGGGTACGGCGACGTCGCGATCTGGGACGAGGCCTATGGGCGCGTGCTGCGCGTGTCGGGACCGGCCGGCGAGAGCCTCTGGATCGACGAGCGCAACGACGACCTGTACGGCTACAAGCTGGGCGGCGGCCGTCCGGACGAGCGTGTGACGCTCACGCCGTTGTTGGACGCCGCGAGCCAGGCAGGGTGGCAGAAGCTGCTGACCGTGCTCGGACTGACTGACACCTTCCGGTTCGGTTCGCCCGGCGACGAGGTGCGGTTGGAGTTCACCACCACTGAGCCGCTGGACGACGTACTCCAGCGGCTGACAGCTGCGGGTCACAAGGCCACCCGCGTTGACGACACTCTCGAGATCACCGACCCGGACGGCCAAACCGTCGTTGTCCGCGGATGATCGCCGTACGGCGGGCTGTGGTCGCGGATGTCGACGCGGTGCGGCAGATCGGGCTCACTACGTGGCCGGTCGCGTACGCCGGTCTGGCGTCCCCTGAGTTCATCGCCGACGGGCTAGCGCAGTGGTGGTCGCCTGAGGCGGTCGAGCGCGGCATCCGGACCGGTATCACCTTGGTGGCCGAGGAGAACGGCGTACTGATCGGCATGGCTGGTCTTGGGCAGAACGACGGCTTCTGGGTGCTGTGGAAGCTCTACGTACTACCGGGCCAGCAGGGGAAGGGCGCAGGCAAGGCACTGCTCGACGCTGCGGTCAAAGCACTCCCAGCCGGTACGCCGGAGCTGCTGCTCGATGTCATGGTCGACAACACGAAGGCGATCGGCTTCTATGAGGCCTACGGGTTCGGAGCGCCGCTCACGACTCCGGATCGGGAGCTCGGAGACGAGCTGATGTGGATGAGACTCGGGCTATGACGACAGCAGTACCGCCAGTGCGGTTGCGCGACGATCCGGACTTCCGGCGGTACTGGTTGGCGCGGGCGCTGTCGATCACTGGGTCGATGGCGACGGCGATTGCGTTGCCGGTGCTGGTCTACCGGCTCAGTGGCTCAACCGTGCTGACGGCTGCGGTGACTGCGCTCGAGGCAGCGCCGTACCTGGTGACCGGGCTGTTTGCGGGCGCACTGGCCGATCGGTGGAACCGGCGGCGCGTGATGGTGACGGCCGACCTGGTGAACGCCGTACTGATCGGATCGGTGCCAGTAGCGCAGTTGCTCGGGGTACTGACGGTTGTGCAGGTGCTGGCGGTCGCCTTCGTCGTACAGGCGGTCTACACGTTCTTCGACGGCGCGAACTTCGGCGCACTCCCGGTGCTGGTCGGCCGGGCCCGTGTGGCACAAGCGAACTCAGCAGTCTGGTCGACCTCCAGCCTGATCGAGCTCTTCGTGCCACCACTGGTCGGACTGTCGCTGGCAGTGCTCAACCCGGCCGGACTGCTTGCGTTGGATGCTCTGAGCTTCGTGGCGTCCGCACTGGCGGTGCGCGGGATCGTACGGGCGATGTCGGAGCCGCGCGACGGCCAAGCGCCGCTGCGGCCGCGGGTGGTGCTCAGGGACATCTCCGACGGAGTCCTCTACCTGGTCCGCCACCCGGGCGTCCGGACGATGACGATCGTGGGCAGCCTGCAGTCCTTCGCGGGCGGCGGGTTCATGGCGCTGATGGTCGTGTGGTGCGACCGCGTGCTGCATGTCGGTACGTCGGGACTCCGCTTCGGACTGGTCTGGGGGACGTGGGGGATCGGTGGGCTCATCGCCGCACTCGCCTTGCCGCGGCTGCTGAAACGCCGCACGCCTGCCGTGATCACGCTCTACGCGCTCCCGGCGTCCGCAGTGATCGGAGTGCTTGCGCCGCTGTCGCCAGACTGGGTGGTGGCCGCGTTCGCCTTGCTGGTCTGGGGTTCGGCGTACGTGCTGGTGATCGTCAACTCGGTCTCCTACCGGCAGCAGGTCACACCGGAGCATCTGCTCGGCCGGGTGAACATGGTCGGCCGGATGCTGTCCTGGGCAGTCGGCTGGACGCTGGGCGCGCTGGTGGGCGGGTTGCTCGGCAACCAGGTCGGCATCCGCAGCGCGATGGTGCTGGTCGGCACTGCCAGTTTCGTCGGCGTCATTGTGGCCTGGACCTCACCGCTGCGGCACCCCCGTTAAGTGCCTTTGGGTGATTCATCCGCTAGGTTCTGCGCGTGGGCGTACGGGTTCTCGGTCCTCGTGACCTCGCGGCGGCGCGCGCGGTGATCGCCCGTGACCCGGTCGTCAACGTGTTCGTCGACAGTCTTGTGCAAGCCTCCGGACTCGATCCGCGGCGTGGTGCCGAGGTCTGGGGGTACGTCGACAAGGGCGTGCTCGAGGCGTTGTGTCATGCCGGCGGGAACATGGTTCCAGTCGGCGCCGACGATCCCGCGCTACGCGCCTTCGCGGCGTACGCGCTGCGCCGGGGGCGGAACTGTTTCCAGATCCTCGGCCCGGCCCGCTCGGTCGACCTGCTGTGGACCGCGCTCGAACCCCACTGGGGTCCGGCCCGGGAGGTGCGCGGCGAGCAGCCGTTCATGGTGATCGAGGGCGCGCCGGCCGTCGAGCCCGATCCACTTGTCCGCGCGGTCGAACCGGTCGAGCTGCCGATCCTCTACCCGGCGTGTGTCGCGATGTACACCGAAGAAGTCGGCGTACCGCCGCAGACCGGGCCCGACGGGACCTTCTACCGGTCGCGGGTGGCCGAGCTGATCCGGGCCGGCCGGGCCTTCGCGCGGATCGAGGACGGCCGGGTCGTGTTCAAGGCCGAGGTCGGATCGGTGGGCACCGGGGTGTGCCAGATCCAGGGCGTCTGGGTGGACCCGGAGTACCGCGGGCAGGGGATCGCCGCGCCGGGGATGGCGGCAGTGGTCGAACTGGCCCGGCAGATCGCGCCGGTGGTCACGCTCTACGTGAATGCGTTCAACACTCCGGCCCGGCGGTCTTACGAGCGGGTGGGCTTCCGGACCGTCGAGACGTTTGCCACCATCTTGTTCTGATTACCCGGTAGTAAGGTGGCGCCTATGGCGTCCCGTAGCAAGACCACCACGGCCCTGGCAGTGTTGTTCGGCGTCTCCGGCGTCCTCCATTTCGCCCGGCCGGCGCCGTACGAGCGGATCGTGCCGAAGGCGTTGCCGCGGAAGAAGGAACTGGTTTACGCGTCAGGAGTTGCCGAGCTGGCCTGTGCGGCCGGATTGCTGCACCCGAAGACGCGGAGGCTCGCGGGCCTCGCGAGTGCGGGCTTGCTAGTGGCCGTGTTCCCGGCCAACGTGCAGATGGCGACCGACCTGCAGCGCAAGGGGTCGGCACGCGCGAAGGCGATCGGCTGGACGCGGCTGCCGCTCCAGCTGCCGCTGATCAAATGGGCGCTGAAAGCCTCCCGCGAAACGAAATGAGGCCCGGGGACAACCCGCCTGGGGATAACTGGTCGGGCGAGGTCCGGGAGACGGATATCCTCTAAGACGTCCTTTTGTTCCATCTCTTTTGGAGTTCCCGTGATTCTGCGTATGTCGTCGCTGTTCCTCCGCACCCTTCGCGAGGATCCGGCGGACGCGGAGGTCCCGAGCCACAAGCTGCTCGTCCGCGCCGGCTACATCCGCCGTACGGCGCCTGGTGTCTACACCTGGCTGCCGCTCGGCCTGCGAGTGCTGCGCAAGGTCGAGCGGATCGTCCGCGAGGAGATGGACGCGATCGGCGCGCAGGAGCTGGTCTTCCCGGCGATCCTGCCCCGCGAGCCGTACGAGGCGACCGGCCGCTGGACCGAGTACGGGCCGAACCTGTTCCGGCTCAAGGACCGCAAGGGCGCGGACATGCTGCTCGGCCCGACGCACGAGGAGATGTTCACCCTGGTGGTGAAGGACCTCTACTCGTCGTACAAGGACCTGCCGCTGTCGATCTACCAGATCCAGAACAAGTACCGCGACGAGGCCCGGCCGCGGGCCGGCGTGCTGCGTGGGCGTGAGTTCGTGATGAAGGACTCGTACTCGTTCGACATCGACGACGCCGGCCTGGCCGCGTCGTACGAGGCGCACCGCGGGGCGTACATCAAGATCTTCGACCGGCTCGGGTTCGACTACGTGATCGTCCAGGCGATGTCCGGGGCGATGGGTGGATCGCGCTCCGAGGAGTTCCTGGCGATCGCCGAGAACGGTGAGGACACCTTCGTCCGCTCCGCCGGTGGGTACGCCGCGAACGTCGAGGCCGTCGTGGTCGCGCAGTCCCCGGCGGTCGACGCGTCCGCCCTCCCGGCGGCCGAGGTCGTCGATACCCCGGACACCCCGACCATCGACACTCTGGTCGACGCGCTGAACGCGAAGCACCCGCGGACCGACGGTCGCGACTGGACCGCCGCGGACACCCTGAAGAACGTGATCGTGATGCTGGTGAACCCGGACGGCTCCCGCGAGCCGCTGGCGATCGGCGTACCGGGGGACCGGGCGATCGACGAGAAGCGGCTGGGCGCGCAGGTCGAGCCGGCCGAGGTCGTCGCGTTCGAGGAGTCCGACTTCGAGAAGAACCCGTCGCTGGCCAAGGGCTACATCGGGCCGGGCGTGCTGGGTTCGGAGAACGCCTCCAAGATCCGGTACCTGCTCGACCCACGGGTGGCCGAGGGCTCGGCGTGGGTGACCGGTGCGGACAAGACCGGCTTCCACGTGATCAACCTGGTGCACGGCCGCGACTTCACCGCCGACGGCACGATCCAGGCCGCCGAGGTGCGCGACGGTGACGACGCGCCGGACGGTTCCGGTCCGCTGGAGTCGGCGCGCGGGATCGAGATGGGCCACATCTTCCAGCTCGGCCGCAAGTACGCCGACGCGCTCGACCTGAAGGTGCTCGACCAGAACGGCAAGCTCGTCACGGTCACCATGGGCTCGTACGGCGTCGGTGTCACCCGCGCGGTGGCCGCGATTGCCGAGGGCAACCACGACGAGCTCGGCCTGGTCTGGCCGCGCGAGATCGCTCCCGCCGATGTCCACCTCGTTGCCACCGGCAAGGACCCCGAGCTGTTCGCGAAGGCGGCCGAGATCGCCGCCGAGCTGGCGTCGCACGGTCTCACCGTGCTGTACGACGACCGCGAGAAGGTCAGCCCCGGCGTGAAGTTCAAGGACGCCGAGCTGATCGGCGTACCGACCATCGCCGTGGTCGGCAAGGGGCTCGTCGATGGCACCATCGAGGTCAAGGACCGCCGCTCCGGCGAGCGCGCCGACGTCCCGGTTGCCGACGTCGTCGAGCACCTCGTCACCACGGTCCGCAGCTGAGCTCAGTGGACTGCACGTTCTGCGGCATCATCGCGGGACACCTCCCTGCCCGGTTCGTCCACCAGGACGACCGGGCAGTGGCGTTCCTGGACATTCGCCCACTGCGCCGAGGACACACTCTCGTCGTACCGCGTGCTCATGTCGTCGACCTGACCTCGGACGGTGCCGCCGAGGCCATCACTGCTGTGGCCGCAGCCCTGCAGGCAACCTCGCGGCTGCTGATCGACCGCCTTCCGGCCGACGGTCTCAGCGTGCTCCAGGCCAACCGCGTCGCCGGCGGTCAGGAGGTCTTCCACCTCCACTTCCACCTGGTCCCGCGGTGGACGGGCGACCGCCCGCTGAATGATTGGACCGAGGATCTAGGGGCCTCGACGACTCTGGATGAGGTTCACCTCCAGCTGGGCGGACAGGGCTGAGATAGGTAGGCGGGAGTTCCGTCATTGGCTGGACTCCGATGGGGGCGTGGGCACGGGCTGGGTTCCGGTGGGATCGACACGGACCACGAAGCCGTGGGGTGTTGTCCACTCGATGGTTTGGGGGTCGATGCGCCGCACCTTCCAGCCGCGGGCGTGCGTCTTGACGCGGCGACCGAAGCGGCCCAGCGGCGCGAGGTTCTGTGTGTTGGTCTGACCGGGTGGCCCGAGGGGGTCGTAGGGCTTGATGTGATCGAGATCGATGCTGTTGGTGGTTTCGCGGGTGCCGTAGGGGAACAGTTCGGCAGGGTGGATGAGCTTGATGTGCTCGCGGATCTGGTTGGTGGCCTCGTAGGGGTCGGAGCTCACTGCCTTGTTGAGGTCGATGACGGGCTTCACGATGTAGGGGCCGTAGCCAACGACTTCGGTGAGCTGGGCAGCCAGCAGCGGTCCGATCTCTTCGGCACGGATGACGCCGGTGCCGGTGGCAAGAGTGTGGTCGGTGAGGTGCACGTACACCTCGGTCTTCCCGGGGCGTGGCGGGGTAGAGCGACCACGGGCAAGGTCGCTTGATCGATCGTCCGATCCGCCGCCACAGCATTCGCCGGCAGGGTTGCCGGAGGTGTTTCCGCAACGGCAGTCTCGATGCCGGTCGCGGTCGCGGGTGTACGCGTCACGTTTGATCTGGGCGAGCCGGGCCGTGAGTGCCCGCTGTTCGTCGACCGTCATCGGCTCACCGTCGGTGGTGGTGTCGGGTCGCAGGTCGAACGGTTCGGTTGCGTAGGCCGAAGGTTGGTCTAGTGGGTCGGGGAGATCGCTGAAGCTCGGGTGGGGTGCGTCGCGATCGGCTTCGTCATCAGGATGAGATTCGACGTCGAGGCAGCTCAAGTCGTCGTCACCCGACGGCTTGCAAGCCTGTGCGGGTGCAGACGCAGGTGCCGGCCCCCCGGTGACCGCGGCCCGACGGTGAGCGGGTGCGGGGGCGAGGCCGTCGGTCGGCGGCGGCGTGTGAGCTGGGGCAGAAGCTGGATCCGGGGCCTGGGTGGAAGCAGGCTCTGACGCGGGAGTGGGCTCTGGGGTGGGGGTGGTTTGGTGGTGGGCGCGGGCTTGGGCCAGGAGTTCGTTGGCATAGGGGTGATCGGCCATGATGCCGACGGCGGTGGCGCGGCGGGCATCGATACCGCGCTTGTCGCCAAGGAGTACGAGGGCCTTGGCGATCTCGTTGAGGCCTGCGTAGTGCCGTCGTGTGTCAGCGGAACTGGCTTTGATGACGGTGGTCTTCGTGCCGTGTTCGTCGGTGTGGCTGATCCAGACACCGCGCTCCTTGGCCTTCGCGTCGGCTTCGGCCTTGGCCCGCGCGGGATCGGCGCGGATCTTGGCGGCCTTGATGATCTTGGCCAGGCGAGTGGGGGAGATGGTGTCGAGGATCGGTGCGACCTCGCGGTCGACGGACAGCGCGGCCTCCAGAGAGAGCTTCTCGCAGTCCCGGGCGAGGTTGCGGGCCTTCCAGGCGATCGCCTTGCGATCGAGGAGACGCGCCCAGAGGAACGGGAATCGCGACCGCAGCGCCAAGGCAGTGGCAATCCGGTCCCGAGCCACCCCGGGAGAGATCCCCAGCACGACACCGAACTCGGAGACACAGAACTCCAGCACTGGTGGGCATCCATCACCACCCAGCACCACGGCACGTTCACGACCATTGCCGGCTCGGCGCTCCACCCGGGCCGCGCAGTCGGCGCGGTCCGCGACTGCATCAGGATGGAAACGGTCGGCATACTCCACGGCATGTTCGAGCTGCCGCGCGGCGGCGTCCTGCTCAGCCGCCTGGGTATCGGCGCACGACTCCAGTAGGTCGCGCGTCGACAGCGTCTTCAGATCTCCCTCGAACATGTGTTCGAGATTACGCCGCCATGCGCTCCTCGCCAAATCGCCGTGAGTCCAGAATGCCTTATCCACAAGGGGAAACGTCACATCGATTGCACGCCAAAAGTGGATATACATCGTGCGGGTTGGCCTGGAGGTGCCGGCTGGAGGTGGTGGTTTTCAGGGTTGCAATGGATCTTGTACAAGAGATCTTGACTAATTGCCAGGGAGTGCGGCTTGAGGTGAGCAAGGCGAAAGGCGGCCCGTAATGCGGCGCGGGTCGGCGCCGGCGCCGGTGGTGGTGGGAGGAGGAGGAGGCTGCGGCCGATCAGGCTGCTGCTGTGCCAATGTGCGATGAATCCGAAGGCGTGGTCGTCGGATATTCATGGAGTGCTGCGGTCGAGTCGCCCCCGGGTACGGGTTTGTGGGTACCTACTGCCACCTAGCGGCAGTAGGTATCCACAAAGCGAGCCCGACCGCACGGAGCTCGGCTAACGTCCGAAAACACGCCGACCACGTACTGCGATCGTTCGGACGTTAGCTCTGGGTCTTTCCCAACGTCCGAAAATCCGGAGAGCGGGTCTCCGATCGTTCGGACGTTGGGAGGTTAGGGCGAGGCCGAGGTGGGTGGTCAGTACGGCGAGTTGGTCGGCGTAGTACCGGATGAACTCGGGGGAGCCGGGGTTGGTCTGGCCGAGACCTTCGATCACGGGGGGATGGCCGCGCCCATCAGCATGACCAGCAGGCAGGCTGGGTCGAGCTCCGCGGGCAATGTGCCAGCCGTTTGTAAGGCGCGGATCTCGTCGACGGAGCGTTGCAGCCGATCGGCGCGGGGTTGGTGATCTGCATCGGAGGCTGGTCCGGACGCGGTGGACGACTACCCGCCGTACTGTCTGGCGTACCCGAGGCCGCCCCACGCCAGTAGCCGTAGGCCGTCCGGGTTGTTCGGGGCCTCGAGTGCGTACTGGCGGGCCTATGGAATCAAGGGGGATGGCGCCGCCCTCGTTCGCCCGGACGGGTTCGTGGCCTGGCGATCCGCCGGAGCGTCGGTCGATCCGGAATCCGAGCTGCGCGAGGTGCTGGCCGCCGTACTGGTGCGCTGAGGTGGGATGGGTCACGTAAAGGTTGTTCGGGACAATGGCATTACCAGAGAATGGTGCGTGTGCCTGATATCTCCACCTGGACCCTGATCTTTCTCGTGCTGGCCGCCTTCTCGGCGGGCTGGATCGATGCTGTGGTCGGTGGGGGAGGGTTGCTGCAGCTCCCGGCGATGCTGCTGGGGCTGCCGAACGCCTCACCGGCGCAGATCCTGTCCACCAACAAGATCTCGTCGTTGTTCGGTACGGCGACGAGCGCGGTCACGTTCGGCGTCAAGGTGCGGCCGGACAAGCGGACCGTGATCCCGCTCGCGATCCTGGCCGGGCTCGGATCGGCGGCGGGGGCGCTGGTCGCGACGCAGATCCCGATGTCGTGGTTCAAGCCGATCGTGCTGGTACTGCTGCTCGGCGTCGCGATCTACACGGCGATGAAGCCGACGCTCGGGGCGCGGACCGCGTTGCGGTTCGACGGGCGCGAGCACTATCTCGCGGCATGTGGCGTCGGCGTCGTGATCGGCTTCTACGACGGCGCGGTCGGGCCGGGTACGGGTTCGTTCCTGATCTTCGCACTGGTCGGACTGCTCGGGTACAACTTCCTGCAGGCGAGCGCCAAGGCCAAGATCGCCAACGTGGCCACGAACCTCGGCGCGATCGGCATCTTCGCTCTGCACGGCGCGCCGTTGTGGCAGCTCGGTCTGATCATGGGCGCGGCCAATATGGTTGGCGGTCTGCTCGGAGCGCGCACGGCGGTGGCTCGCGGCAGCAAGTTCGTCCGCGTCGTCTTCCTGGTGGTCGTCTCCGGCCTGATCCTCCGCCTCGGCTACGACGTCTTCTTCAGCTGAACTCAATGGGCACTCCCGCTGACGTGTGGGTGCGTACCCCCAGTGGGGGGCATGAACAGGCAATACCTTGTTCAAGGCCCCCAGTTGCTGTTCAAGCCCCGGGTTGTGGACCGTTGTCCTGACGCCGGACGGGATCATCCCTTCCACGCGACGTTGAGCGCGGGCACCTTGCGGAACACGAGTCCGCGAGGGGCTGGTGAGTCGGGCTGGAGTTGCAGGTCGGGAAGGTCCAGTACGGCGGCGACCGCGGTCTGTGTTTCGAGTCGGGTCAGGTGCATGCCGAGGCAGATGTGCGGGCCGCTCGCGAAGGCGAGATGGCGGCGCGCGTTGGTTCGCCGTACGTCGAAGATGTCGGGGTCGGTGAAGATCTCGGGATCGCGGCCGGCTCCGGCGAGCGAGACGACGACGAGGTCGCCGCGGCGGATGTGGGCGTCGGCGAGCTCGATGTCGCGGGTCGCGTAGCGGTCGACGACGGCCGCGGCGGGTTCGAGGCGGAGGGATTCCTCGAGGGCGTTGGGGAGGAGTGTGGGGTCGGCCCGGACGAGGGCGAGCTGGTCGGGGTGGGTGAGGAGATGCCAGAGGGCGTTGGTGATCATGCCCTCGGTGGTCTCGATCCCGCCGAACATCAGTACGGCGGCGTTCGCCACCACCTGGTCGATGGTCAGGTCGTGGGCGGCGGTGGACAGCAGCCCGTCGGATTCGATGCCTGAGGCAACGTGTTTGTGGAGTTCGGCGAAGGCGGCCGCGCCTTCGGGGGTGACCGCGCGGCCGGCGGCAACGCCCGTGACCGAGTCGGAGATCGCGGTGTACCAGTCGAGGACAGTGGCGGCGGAAGCCTGGGGGAGGCCGAGCGAGTACGCGACGACCGCCACGGAGAGCGGGCCGGCCAGCGTCGTCCGCAAATCGGCGGACCGGCGTTCAGGGTGGCCGTGCAGACCAGGTACGGCGGCGGTGGCCCGGAGTGCGGTGACGAGGTCGGCGACTGTTTGTTCTACCGGTTGGGTGAAGCGGCGGCGGGTTTCTGCCAGGCCGAAGGGGGACTCGAAGGGAGCCCGATGGGTGGTGTGGGCCGAGCCGTCGAGGGAGAGCATGGAGGGACCGACCACTTGAGCCGTGGAGAAGCGCGGGTCGTCGACGGTGAAGGTCTCCGGATCGCGCAGGACCGCGAGGGCCAGCGTGCGTGAGGTGACCACCCAGCCCTGGAGCGCATCGACCCAGCCGACCGGCCGGACAGCGGCCAGTGCGGGATGCGGGTCGAGTTCCAGGTCTGCCAGGGTGGTCATACCCACGAGCCTACGTTTTACGAGGCACCGACCACCTTGAAGTTCGCGTCGACGAAGATGTGGTGCGGCCAGTTCACGCCGACGTAGTGCACCTCGTACTCACCGCTGCTGAGCTGGACGACACGATCCACGACGCCACCCGGGTAGGCAGCGAGGGCGGCTTCGGTCGCCTTGTACGCCGTGTCCCCGCTGACGATGGTTCCGGATCCCTCGGTGTAGTTCGCCGGGATCGCGCCGGCCTGCTTGGCCGCACTCGGCGCACCGCGCTCGAACGGAACCACGCCGGCCGCGGTGGATGCCGCCGTACTGCCGACGTCTGCCGACTGGACGATCACCTGGGCAGCGGTGATGGCGGTCCCGTTCGCAGTGCCGAGCACCAGCACGGTCGCGCCTTGGGCGACGATGCTTGCGGTGGCCTTGGCTGTTCCGTTCAGGTACGTCGTCGAGTCGGACCGGGTGATGGTGACAGCCTGGCCCGCGCCGGTCGTCAGCGTGAAGCCGGTGTCGGACACCTCGGTGATGGTGCCGGCGGTGCCACCCGCGGCCGCGCCCGATCGAGCGTTGGACCCGCCCTCGCCGCCCGCTCCACCAGGTCCCGGCGGTTGCGCGGTCGACGACGAGGACGACGACGGGGTCGACGACGGCGTCGACGATGCGGACGTCGAGGCCGAGCAGGCGGTGGCGAAGCCGAGGACGGCAACCATCAGGCCGGCGACGACCATCCACCTCTTCTTCAGTGACGCTGTGTTCATGGTGAGACTCCTATCGGTGCTGTGTCACCGACAGTGCCGCGCGTCCTTGCGAGATCCCTGCAAGCTACCTGGGGGCTTGCTGTGAGTACCTGTTCCAGGTAGACCACTTACTCCACTGGTATTGCTGAGACAGATTGATTCTGAGTGATTCAGGAGGGCAGTGGGTTACGAAACGGCCATCAACGCCCTCTAGGGTGTGGCCCATGTCTGTGTCTGATTCGGCCCCCACCCCACCGCCCCGGGCTGGCAATCTGGTGCTGCTGCCTGCCGTCGATGTGGCGGACGGTCAGGCGGTTCGGCTGGTGCAGGGTGCGGCGGGGAGTGAGACGTCGTACGGCGAGCCCTTGGCGGCGGCGCTGGCGTGGCAGGAGGCTGGGGCGGAGTGGGTGCACCTGGTTGACCTGGACGCGGCGTTCGGGCGCGGGAGCAACCGTGAACTGCTGGCCGAGGTGACCGGGAAGCTGGATGTGCAGGTCGAGTTGTCGGGCGGGATCCGCGACGACGACTCCCTGGAGGCTGCGCTGGCGACCGGTGCCCGTCGGGTAAACATCGGTACGGCGGCGCTCGAGGACCCGGTGTGGTGCGACCGGATCATCCAGCAGTACGGCGACCGGGTCGCGATCGGGCTGGACGTGCGGGGCCGGACGCTGGCCGCGCGGGGCTGGACGAAGGAAGGCGGTGACCTGTACGAGGTGCTCGAGCGGCTGGAGACGGCCGGCTGTGAGCGCTACGTGGTCACCGATGTGACGAAGGACGGCATGCTGCAGGGGCCCAACCTGGACCTGTATCGCGACCTGTGTGCGCGCACGGACAAGCCGATCATCGCCTCGGGTGGCGTCTCGAGCCTCGACGACCTGCGCGCGTTGAGCACGCTGGTCCAAGACGGGGTCGAGGGCGTCATTGTGGGTAAGGCTCTGTACGCCGGCGCGTTCACTCTGACCGAGGCACTCGAACTCACGCGTGGAGGCGACAAGTGAGTCTGGCCGACCAACTGAAGGACAAGAAGGTCCTCGTTACCGGGATCACCGGTTTCGTCGGTGAGGCACTGCTGCACCGGATGATCGGCGATCTGCCCGGCACGACCGTGGTGGCGATCATCCGGCCGAAGGGCTCGCTGACCGGCGCCATGCGGATGGCGCAGTTGCTGAAGAAGGACATCTTCAAGCCGTTCTACGGCGAGGGCACCCCGTACGCCGATGCCGAGGCGCTGACCGCGGCCCGGATCGAGGTGGTCGAGGGCGACCTGTCCGACGTACCGGCGCTGCCGAACGATCTCGACATCGTCGTGCACTGTGCCGGCGACGTCAGCTTCGACCCGCCGATCCACGAGGCGTTCACGACCAACGTGCTCGGCACCAAGAGCCTGCTGGAGCGGATCGACGAGAGCCGGCAGGGCACGGATCGCAAGATCCACTACGTGCACATCTCCACCGCTTACACGGCCGGTCGCCGGCGCGGCGCGATCCCGGAGGCGTCGGTCGACCACACCGTCGACTGGCGGGTCGAGGCCGAGGCCGGGATGTCGATGCGGCCCCGGATCGAGGAGCAGTCGCGGTCCGCGCCGATGCTGGCCAAGTTCCGCAAGGCGGCCGAGAAGATCCACCGCCGCGCCGGTCACCTGACCGCGGCGGCCGACACCGAGCGCCGCCGTACCGAGTGGGTCGCGAAGCGGCTCGTCGACACCGGTACCGAGCGCGCCCGCAGCCTCGGCTGGACCGACTGCTACACGTTCACCAAGGCGCTCGGCGAGCGCGTGGTGGAGGAGTTCTCGGCGAAGTTCCCGACCTCGATCGTCCGGCCGGCCATCATCGAGTCCGCGGTCGAGAGCCCGCACCCGGGCTGGATCGAGGGCTTCAAGATGGCCGAGCCGCTGATCCTGGCCTACGGCCGCGGTGAGCTGCCGGAGTTCCCGGCCAGCCCGGACGCGGTGATCGAGATCGTCGCGGTCGACCACGTGGTCGGCGCGATCTGCGCGGTGATGGCGACCGAGCCCGAGCTGAACAAGCCGGAGTACTACCACGTCGGCTCCGGCGCCCGGAACCCGCTCACGTTCGAGCAGCTGTACAAGGGGATCCGCGCGTACTTCTCCAAGCACCCGTTCGACCTGGGCGAGCGCGGCGCGGTCCGGCTGCCGGTCTGGAAGTTCCCCGGTGGCGACTCGGTCGAGTCGATGCTCCGGTACGGCGAACGCGCGCACAAGATCGCGGACGCGGTCGTCACGCGGGTCCCGCGGGGTGAGCGCGCCCGCAAGTTCGCTCGCGAGCTGGACGTGCAGAAGCGCCGGATCGACTTCCTGCGCCGTTACATGGACCTGTACTCCGAGTACGCGCAGGTCGAGCTGCAGTTCATCGACGACAACGTGCTCGCGCTGCACAACGCGCTCGAGGGTGACGACCGGGTGAAGTTCGCCTGCGACACCGCGGTGGTCGACTGGCAGCACTACATCCAGGAAGTGCACTGCCCGAGCATCACCGAGTCGATGCGCCGCCTCGACGTCGTCCGCAAGAAGCGGAACAAGGGGCTGGCCGAGACCGCGGGCGTCCTCAAGAAGGTGAAGCCTTCCGACGACGGCGAGATCATCGCCGCGTTCGACATGGACGGCACGCTGCTGTCGTCGAACGTGATCGAGACCTACCTGTGGATGCGGCTGCCCGAGCTGGACGGTCCGCAGCGGGTCGGCGAGATCGGGCAGATGCTGCGGCGCCTGCCGAAGCTGGTCTCGGCCGAGCGCAAGGACCGCGGTGCGTTCCTGCGCGCGATCTACCGCCGGTACAAGGGTGCCGACCTGGAAGAGCTCAACCGGATCGTCGACGAGATCCTCGCCGAGCACGTGCTCGAGCGCCTGAGTGGCGCTGCGGTACGGCGGATTCGGGAGCACCGGGCTGCCGGGCACAAGACGATCCTGATCACCGGAGCGATCCGGCCGCTGACCCGTCCGCTGGAGCCGTTGTTCGACGAGATCGTCGCGGCGGAGCTGGCCGTCGACGACCGCGGCCGCTGCACCGGCTACCTGTCCGGGCCGCCGCTGGTCGGTGAGGCCCGGGCCGCGTGGATCAAGCACCGCGCCCGGACCGGCAACATCGATCTGTCGAAGTCCTTCGCGTACGCCGACAGCCACTCGGACCTGCCGATGCTGGCAACCGTCGGCAACCCGGTCGCCGTCTCGCCGGACGTCTCGCTGTTCCGCGCCGCGCGGGCGGGGCGCTGGCAGATCGTCGACTGGAAGACCCCGTCCACTTCGTCCCGTCTCGAGCTTCCGGGGGTGAACGCCCGATGATGCTGGCCCTTGAGATGTACCGGTCGCCGGCCAAGTACCTGGCGGCCAAGGCGGTCGGCGGCCGCATCCCCAGCGTGCTGACCGGACCGGCGGCGCCGCTGCGCCTCGTCACCATCAACGAACCGAAGGCCGATCGGGAGGGCTGGGCACGGATCCGGCCGATCCTGTCCGGGATCTGCGGCTCGGACCTCGGCATGGTGTTCGGCTCGACCAAGATGTACTTCTCCGCCGTGGTATCGCTGCCGTTCGTGCCCGGTCACGAGGTCGTCGGTGAGCTGCTGGACGACTGCGAGGACCTGCCGAAGGGCACCCGGGTCGTCATGGACAGCGTCCTGACGTGTGCCACCCGCGGCGTCGAGCTGTGCGAGGGCTGCGTGTCCGGCCACACCAACCGGTGCGACCGGATCACGGTCGGCCACCTCAAGCCCGGTCTGCAGACAGGCTTCTGCCAGGACACCGGCGGTGGCTGGGGCAACGTGATGATCGCTCACCGCAGCCAGCTGTACGCCGTACCGGAGGGGCTGAGCGACGAGCGCGCCGTACTGGTTGAGCCGCTGGCAGGTGCTGTGCATGCTGCGCTGCGTGCCAACGTGCAGGCTGGACAGTCGGTGCTGATCAGTGGCGCCGGTGCAGTCGGTCTGTTCGCCACGCTGGCGATCCGTGAGCTGACCCAGGCCGGCCGGATCACCGTGGTCGCCAAGCACGCCAAGCAGCGCGAGCTCGCTCGGGCGTTCGGCGCCAGCGATGTGGTCGCGCCTGATGAGGTGTTCCGGGGCGTGCGCCGCGCGACCGGTGCGTTCCGGCTGAAGCCGGACCTCGGCGCCAAGGAGTTCCTGCTCGGCGGTGTCGACGTCGCTGTCGACGCGGTCGGCAGCAAGGACTCGATCGACACCGTGCTGCGGGTCACCAAGGCCGGTGGCCGGGTGGTCCTGTCCGGCATGCCGTCGACCGGTGTCGACCTGTCCCCGGTGTGGTTCCGGGAGCTGGAGGTGGCCGGAACCTACGCGTCCTCGACGTCGGAGCCGAACGGCCGCCCGGCCTTCGAGACCGCGCTGGAGCTCGCCGCGAAGGCCCCGCTGGACGGGGTCGTCGGGGCCAAGTACCCGCTGTACCGCTGGCGTGAGGCACTCGACCACGCGCATTCGGCCGGCCGCCTCGGCACGGTCAAGGTTGCTTTCGATGTGAGGGCCTCATGAGGGCGCCCGCCGTACGACGAGAGGGTTTCTGACATGTCCCGGCCAGGTTTTGTGCTTGAGGTGGACGACCGCACGCCGCCGTTGATCGTGCACAACGGTGAGGGCTTCCTGCTGGAGCGGTTCCCGCTCGGCACCCGCGTGGTGTACCCGCCGGAGGCACTGCCGGCGGTGCGCGACGTGGAGGAGGCGATTCAGAACGCGCTGCTGAACCCGATCGAGTCCGAGCCGCTGCCCGAGCTCCTGCACGCGGGGATGCGGCTGACGATCGCGTTCGACGACATCTCGCTGCCGCTGCCGCCGATGAAGAAGCCGGACATCCGCCAGCGCGTGATGGAGGCGGTGCTCGAGCTGGCCGCCCAGGCCGGGGTCGACGACGTCGAGATCATCTCGGCCAACGCGCTGCACCGGCGGCTGACGCCGAACGAGCTGCGCGACATCGTCGGCGAGCGGATCTTCCGGTCGTTCTTCCCCGAGGGCAAGCTCTACAACTTCGACGCCGAGGACGCCGGCAACCTGACCCACCTGGGCCAGACCCGGCACGGCGAGGACGTCGAGATCTCCAAGCGGGCGGCCGAGTCCGACCTGCTGGTCTACGTGAACGTGAACCTGGTGGCGATGGACGGCGGCCACAAGTCCACCTCGATCGGGCTGGCGTCGTACAAGTCGCTGAAGCACCACCACAACAGCCACACGATGATCCACTCGCGGTCCTTCATGGACCACAAGGCCTCGAAGATGCACCACTCGGCCTGGCGGATGGGTGAGGTGCTGACCGAGCACGTCAAGGTCTTCCAGATCGAGACCACGCTCAACAACGACCTGTTCACCGGCGGCCTCGGGTTCCTGCAGAAGCGGGAGTGGGAGTGGTCGCTCAAGGACCAGGCCTCGATGCTGGGCGCCAAGCGTGGGCTGGCCGCCGCGGGCAGCAAGATCCGGCACAAGATCTACACCGACGTGCGCTCGCCGTACGGGCTGACCGGGATCAACGCCGGCAAGATCGAGCCGGTGCACGAGAAGACGCTCGAGATGGTGCACCGTCAGCACCTGGTCGAGGTGCAGGGGCAGGCCGACGTCGGCGTCATCGGCGTGCCGTACCTGAGCCCCTACAACGTGAACTCGGTGATGAACCCGATCCTCGCCGCGGTGATGGGGATGGGCTACCACTTCAACTCGTACAAGGGGAACCCGATCGTCCGCAAGGACGGCGCGCTGATCCTCTACCACCCGGTGCCGTACGAGTTCAGCCAGCTGCACCACCCGTCGTACGTCGACTTCTTCGAGGAGGTGCTGTCGGAGTCCACCGACCCGGCCACCATCGAGGCGAAGTTCGAGAAGCAGTACGCCGAGGACCCGTGGTACATCCACCTGTACCGGACGTCGTACGCGTACCACGGCGTGCACCCGTTCTACATGTGGTACTGGATCAGCCACGCCCTGGACCACTGCGGTGACATCGTCTGGGTCGGCGCGAACCGCAAGACGGTCGAGCGGATGGGCTTCCGCTCCGCCTCGACGCTGCAGGACGCGCTCGAGATGGTCAGCCACTCGGTCGGCCGGTCGCCGTCGATCACCTATCTGCACAACCCGCCGCACCTGATCGCGGACGTGCACTGATGGGGAACAGCTTGGTGAAGTTCGCCTCCGAGACCACGAAGGACGTCAAGCTGGTCGCGCGCGGCTGGCGCTGGGGCCGGCGGGCGCAGGTCCCGCGCTCGGCCGAGCCGTACGTCGTACCGAAGGAGACCTCGGTCTTCCCGACCAAGTGGGCCCGTACGCCGGGTGCGATCGCCGTTCGCGATCTGCTCCAGAAGGGCCCGCTGAACGCGATCGTCAACGGCACCGTCAAGCCGCAGGTGAGCGGGCTCGACTCGCTGCTCAAGCTCGACGGCCCGGCGCTGATCGTGGCGAACCACTCGTCGCACCTGGACACGCCGCTGTTGCTGCTGTCGTTGCCGGACGCGATGCGTCGCCGTACGGCGATGGCGGCGGCCGCCGACTACTTCTTCGACACCTGGTGGCGGGCGGCCGGTTCGGCGATCGTGTTCAACACGTTCCCGATCGAGCGTCGCGGCGGCAAGCTCAGCGCGACGCCCGGCGACCTGCTCGCCGACGGCTGGAACGTCGTGGTCTTCCCCGAGGGCACCCGCTCCCCGGACGGCTGGCTGCAGCGCTTCCGGATGGGCGCGGCCTACCTCGCGGTCGAGCACAACGTGCCGGTGATCCCGGTCGGCATCAAGGGCTCGTTCGCCGCGATGCCGCGCGGCCGCGGCTGGCCGGTCCCCGGCCGCCCGACGGTCGCAGTGCGGTACGGCGACCCGCTGCACGCCGCCGAGGGGGAGAGCCCTCGTGACTTCGCCCCGCGCATCGCCGCCGCCGTCGCCGCGCTGCTCGACGAGGAGTCGACCACCTGGTACGAGTCCCGCCGCCGCGTCGCCGCGGGCACCTCGCCCGCCCAGACCGGCCCCGACACCTCCGCCCGCTGGCGTCGCGTCTGGGAATCCACCCGCCCGGTCCAGGCAGCCGACAGCCGCCGCAAAGCCTGGAAGTAGTCTGACGCGGCGGCCGACCTGACGGTAAGGGTTGACTCGGGTCGGTCGTCTCGCGAGGGGCGATCGAGAAGGTCAGGAAGTAGACCCCGGTCAGCCGCCGCTCCCCTTGCCGTTGCACCCGGCTAACGTCCGAACGACCGGAGTGCCCGTCTCCGCGTTTTCGGACGTTAACGGGGGGATTCAGCCAACGTCCGAAGGACCGGAGTGCCCGTCTCCGTGTTTTCGGACGTTAGCCTGTGACGACCGCAGGTGTCCCCGGGAGTTGCTCGCTTTGTGGAACATCCTGGTCGCCTATTGCCCATTTGTTACCACAAAGGCGGCTTCGCCCGCCTTCGCATCACCAGCCCCGGCAGCAAACACCACAACGTCCGAAGACACGCCGACCAGGTACTGCGGGTGTTCGGACGTTGGCGTGGGATTGGAGCGTTACAACGTTGTGGGATCGTTTCCAGGGGATTGTGGGAGCGCTTTCATGGGGCCTATGCTCGTCGCGTTCGACGTCCGCCCCCTGTCGACCGAAGGTGAAGACCCATGCCCAGATCCCGGCTGCTTCTGGCTGCCGTGACAACGCTCGCGATCACCGCCGCATCGCTGGTGATGACGAGTGGAGTTGCCTCCGCTAACGAGTACTACAACAGCATCGAGAGCGCCTCGGCCTCGAACGTCGACTGGATGAGCCGCGTCCCCGGCGACACCACGCTCGACAAGCTCTCCGTCCCCGGTACCCATGACAGCCTCGCGCTCTGCGGGTACTCCGGTACTGGCGGCGACAGTTGTGACCCTGTGACCACCAGCATCACCAAGACCCAGGAGAACCACGGGTACAGCGCGCAGACGCTGACCACGCAGTTCAACGCCGGGATCCGCGCCATCGACATCCGGGTCCGCGTGGACAAGGGCGATGCCGGGATGAGCTTCACCGTCCACCACGGGACCTACTACCAGTGGGCGAACTTCACCGACGTACTGACGAAGGCGCGGGACTTCCTCGCCGCGCATCCACGCGAGACGATCCTGCTGCATCTGAAGGCCGAGTGCACCGGTGAGACCGGGTCCTGCAACGACGCCGACGGCTACGGGAACGACGAGTGGCGGCTGAAGACGCTGCGGTCGTACCTGGAGGGCAAGGCGTACACGGGTGACGGCGACAACTCGAACCCGGCGACCAACTGGAGCAGCCTGTTCTGGGCGCCGTCGGTGACCGGTACCGACCAGGCCGACACCCCGAAGCTGAGCGAGACGCGCGGCAAGATCGTGCTGACGACGTTCCGCGGTGTGCGGGGTGGGATCTACGGCGGCTACGGCCTGAAGATTCCGTATCCCGGCGGTGGGTCCAACGACGAGTGGGTCCAGGACGACTACCAGGTCGACGACATCAGCGACATCGACGACAAGTGGGAGAAGGTCCGCACCCATCTGCGCCGGACGAACGGCGTCTGGGACCTGAGCCGGCCGGGCGAGAAGGAGCACGTCTACCAGCCGAACTCGATGTACGTGAACTACACCAGCGGTTCGGGTTCGGGCGCGCACCCGTTCACCGTCGCCGGTGGTACGCCGACCGCGAACGGCGTCAACGAGTTCCTGATCCAGTGCCTGCATGACACCGACGGCCGGTGTCCCGAGTTCTACCCGGGTCGTGACGACAAGTTCGGCGGTGAGCCGTCGATGTCGCGGACCGGCGTGATCATGATGGACTTCCCGGGTGGCGGGTTGATCGACGAGATCGTCGAGCGCAACCGCACCGGCCCGGATCCCGTGGACGACAACGGGGGAGTCGGCGACCCGATGGAGCAGCACCCGGGTGGTGACGACGGCGGCACGCGGCCTGCGTCGAAGACGACAGCCGCTGATTGCCGGCCGGACGGTCTGGCGACGACGCCGGGCGTGGCAACGCCGTACTGCAAGATCTATCAAGGGGACGGCCGGGAGTGGCTGGGCCAGGGTCGTGACCGCCGGGTTGTTGCCTACTTCAACGGTGGGCGGACCGGGGCCGACGGGACGCCGCACTATCTGGTGAAGAACATCCCGTGGTCGAAGGTCACGCATATCAACTACGCGTTCGCGTCCGTGAACAATAACCACATCAGCGTCGACGATGCGGCGACCACGATGGAGTGGCCGGGTCAGACGGGTGCCGAGATGGACCCGTCGCTGCCGTACAAGGGTCACTTCAACCAGCTCACGAAGTACAAGCGCCTGCACCCGCGGGTGAAGACGCTCATCTCCGTTGGCGGCTGGGCGGGGTCGGGTGGGTTCTACTCGATGACCACGAATGCTGACGGTTCGGTCAACCAGGGTGCGATCGACACGTTCTCGAGTTCGGTCGTGGACTTCCTGCGCACCTACGGGTTCGACGGGGTGGACATCGACTTCGAGTACCCGACCGTGCTGGACGACACCGGCAACCCCAACGACTGGAGTACGGCGAATCCGCGTCGCAAGGGATTGCCCACGTCGTACGCGGCCTTGATGAAGACGCTGCGCGATGCACTCAACCGGGCGTCTGTTGCCGATGACAAGTACTACCAGCTCACCTCGGCGTCCTCGGCCTCCGGCTACCTCGTGCGTGGCATGGCCAACCAGACTGCGCTGGACTATCAAGACTTCACCAACCTGATGGCCTACGACTACCACGGCACCTGGAACGACGTGGTCGGTCCGAACGCCGCGTTGTTCGACGACGGCAAGGACCCGGAACTCGCTGACCAGTACTCGACACCTGAGTACGGCGGGATCGGCTACTTCAACACGAGTTGGGCGATGAAGTACCTGCGCGGCGCCATGCAGGCCGGGCGGGTCAACATCGGCATCCCGTACTACACGCGCGGCTGGAAGAACGTCACCGGTGGGACGAACGGTCTGTGGGGCAACTCGCAGAAGAACGGTTGCGAACCAGGGACCGGCGTACGGCGTCCTTGTGGTGACGGCGCGATCGGGATCGACAACATCTGGCACGACGAGACGTCCAACGGCGGTGAGCTCGGCTCGGGGACGAACCCCTTGTGGCACACGAAGAACCTGGAGAAGAACATCTTCCCCAGGTACGCGCCGAACGTCGGCCTGGACCCGAATGACGCCGCTGACAAGCTGAGCGGTCAGTACTCCCGCTACTGGGACAACACCACGAAGACCTCCTGGCTCTGGAACAACGACAAGAAGGTGTTCCTGTCCACCGAGGACGAGCAGGGCATCGACGCGGTCACCGATCTGGTGAAGTCCACGGGAGCCGGTGGCGTGATGATGTGGGAACTCGGTGGCGACTTCGCGTGCCCCGATACAGTCGACGCCCAGCACCCCTGCGGGATGGGCTACACGCTGACCACGCGGCTCAACGAGAAGCTCGGCAATTCAGGTGCCTATGACAACAATCTCCGCAGTGGAAGCTCCGGTACGGCGCCTGCCGTGACAGCGAATATCAGCGTGGACATGGTCAACTACCCGACCGCCACGGCGAACCTCTGGCCGTTGCAGCCGACCGTCCGGATCACCAACAACACCGGCCGGACGCTCGGCGGCGGTAAGGACACCAAGCTGTCGTTCGACATCCCGGCGTCCACGTCCCCGCTGGTCAAGGACGTGAACTGGCAGACCGGTGACCAGGGAGGCCAGTGGCAGTTGACGTCCGGTTCGACCTTCCATCGGGTGAGCACGACGCTGGACTACTGCCAGATCATCCCGGCGGGGAAGACTCTTGATCTGCCGATCATCTACTTCCTCCCGATCACGGGCCCGGTGAACACGAGCCTGTCGATCGGAGGAACGGCGTACGCGCCGGTGACCGACAACCTCAAGGGACTCGGTACGGCGACCCCACCCGCCGGCGGATGTAGCGCCGGTAACTGGGACTCGGCCAAGGTCTACGACCCGACCACCCAAGCGGTCGAGCAGGTCACGGTGAAGTACAACGGCAAGGTCTGGAAAGCCAAATGGTGGACCCAGAACAACGCCCCGGGAACCGGGCCCGACCCCGACCACGAACCGTGGAAGCTGATCGGCCCGGCTAGCTGACCACCCGTCTGCGCGGTCGCCACAGGGGACGGCCGCGCAGTTCCGGGTCAGACAACCATGAGCGGTACGGCGATCCCCGCGGCATCGGCGAGCTTGCTGATGTCGCTGGGAT
Source organism: Kribbella sp. NPDC058245 (assembly GCF_042882005.1). Taxonomy (NCBI): domain Bacteria; kingdom Bacillati; phylum Actinomycetota; class Actinomycetes; order Propionibacteriales; family Kribbellaceae; genus Kribbella; species Kribbella sp. NPDC058245. The sequence goes on along the minus strand of NZ_JBHVWY010000002.1, from coordinate 369,317 downwards.
CCGAGGTCAACACTGCTCCACCGTGGCTGAGTGCGGCCACCACCACGGCCGCGTCCACCACGTCCGCGGTACCTGACAGCGCCAGAAGCCGACCGACTGCCTCGGCTGTGTCGTCGGTGAAGGGGATCGTTTGACAGATCCTTCGCAGCGTGGCGATCGGTGCTTGTCGTGCGCTGGCACGCCACACCTGCGCGAGCACGACTGTCGGTATCTGCGCATGAATTCCGCTGTCCAGGGCATCACGGCACAGGCCGTAGACACGACCCCGCGGCTTGTTCTCCACGTGGATCAGCGCGCCGGCGTCCAGAATCAAGCCGGTCATCCCAGCCGCTTCTCTTCAGGCAGTCCGAGCAGACGCGCCAAGGCCGCTCTGCGGCTGGCCGCGTACTCCGCCGTTTCGGCCGCGCCGATGATGACACCGGCCTCCGCCAGTTGCGCGCGGCCGGCCTGCAACTCCTGCGGATCGGGCGTGCCGTAGGTCGCCTCGTACTCTTCGGCGGCCAGATGCGCTTCGGCCAGATTCGCCGCGGTCTCGGCGGCCTCGGCCAGCCAGGCGGACAAGGGGAGACCAGCCCGCTCGGCCGCCTGCCGGGCTCGGGTCGCGACGGTGTCCGGAAGGGAGACACTCAGCTTTTCAACAGCCATGATCCTACGGTACTACCCCGGTAGCACCGCCGTCGATTCGGTCTGGCTATCTGAACCGCCCGCCTGCTCGGCCACCCACGGGGGCGGCCGAGCAGATCCGGATCAGCCGTCGTAGCGGTCTCGCTGCACGTCGATGGTGCGCAGCGCCTTGGCGGTCGGCGGGGTGATGGTCCAGTCGGGGTGGTTCGGCATCGGAGGCTCCTTCGTGCCGTAGAGCCAGTCCTCGAGGAAGGGACGGACGGTCGGGTCGCCGGAGACCTGGGTGGCCAGGGCGATGTAGTCCTCGGTGGTGGCGGAGCGGTTCTTGAAGGTGCGCAGGTAGGCCAGCTGGATCTGGTTGAACTTCTCCAGCCCGATCTTCTCCGACAGCGCGAACAGTGTCAGCGTGCCACCGGTGTAGCGGATGTCGTCGAACAGGTGCGCGGCGTTCGGCTTCGCGACCGGGCCCGACTTGGCCCGCCAGATGTCGCCGTTGCCGTAGGTCTCCTTCATCCGGTCGAGCATGGTGGTCTTGCCGTGGGTGTCGGTCCAGCCGCGCTCGTACTGGTAGAGGAACGAGTAGTAGTTGGCGTTGCCTTCGTTCAGCCACAGGCTGCCCCAGTCGGCGGGGGAGACGCTGTTGCCGAACCAGCTGTGGGTGACCTCGTGCACCATGTGGGTGCCGATCTGGTTCTCCGGCCGCTTGAGGTAGTTCGGCTTGTAGAGCGTCAGCGTCTGCGTCTCCAGCCCGGTGAAGTCGAACGCGTCCGACGCATCGGAGTTCGCCGGCAGCAGGCCGTACGCCTCGAACGGGTACGGACCCAGCCGCTCCTCGACCCAGCCGAGCTGCCCCTTGGTGAGCTGCAATGCGGGCTCGAGGTCGGCCACGCGAGCTTTCGGTACGACGTCCCGCAGCCGCGCGCCGCCGGGCGTCGTACCGCGGTCGATCACGTCGAAGTCGCCGACGGAGATCTGCACGAGCTCGGTCGGCAGGGGCTCACGGGACTGATACGTGTACGTCGTACTGCCGTCGGCGTTGGGTTCTTCGCCGGTCTTGGACCCGTTGGCGACACCGATCGTGCCTGCGGGCGCGGTGACCTTGAAGGTGTAGCTCGCCTTGTCCGACGGGTGGTCATTGCCCGGGAAGACCGTGTGTGCGACGTCGGGCTGCGGCGCCGTACTGAAACCGTCCGGCGTTGCCACGAACCCGCCGAGCGGCGGCTTCAGCAGGCGCGGGTCGGCCTGGTAGTGCACCTTGACGGTGAAGGTCGAGCTGAGCTCGCCGGCTGGTGTGATCACCAGTTCGTGCCCGTCCTGCTGGTACTGCGCCGGTTCGCCGTCGACCTCCACGGTCCGGATGTCGAGCCCGTAGGAGTCCAGGTCGAAGGTGGTCAGGTGCTGGGTGGATCGCGCGTCCATCGTCATCGTGGCGTCGATGAGCTTGGTCGCGGCGTCGTACTTCATCTCGATCAGGTAGTGCTCGGCCTGGTAGCCGCCGTTGCCGAGGTTCGGGAAGACCGTGTCACCGACGCCGGGAGCGCCCGGTGTCCCTGTTCCGGCCGTGGACGCCGTGCTGATCGCGGCCGTCGACAGCAGGGCCAGACTCGCCACTGCCGCCGTGACGCCGATCCGGCGCACCGTTCGCTGCATGAACAACTACCTCCAGGGGATGGGGTTGCATCGGACAGTCTGATTCAGCGGACCGGCCAGGAGTTGGGAACACGGGACTATTCGACCGGGGTTTCAGGGGTCGCCCGATATCCTGGCCCGCGTGACTCTTGCCGTGCGAGTGATTCCCTGCCTGGACGTGGATGCCGGGCGGGTGGTCAAGGGTGTGAACTTCGTCGGGCTGCGGGATGCCGGCGACCCGGTCGAGATGGCCAAGGTGTACGACGCGGAGGGGGCCGACGAGCTCACCTTCCTCGACATCACCGCGTCCTCGGGATCCCGGGAGACGACGTACGACGTGGTCGGCCGGACGGCGGAGCAGGTCTTCATCCCGCTGACGGTCGGCGGGGGAGTGCGTGAGGTCGGCGACGTCGACCGGTTGCTGCGCGCCGGCGCCGACAAGGTCGGGATCAACACCGGCGCGATCGCGCGGCCGGACGTGATCAAGGAGATCGCGCACCGGTTCGGCAACCAGGTGCTGGTGCTGTCTCTCGACGTACGGCGTTCGCCCGGGCAGCCGAGCGGTTTCGAGGTGACCACGCACGGCGGCCGGCGGTCGGCCGGACTGGACGCGATCGAGTGGGCCCGGCGCGGCTGCGAGCTCGGTGCGGGCGAGATCCTGCTGAACTCGATGGATGCCGACGGCACCAAAAAGGGTTTCGATCTGGAGCTGATCGCGGCGGTTCGCGCGGTGGTCGACGTACCGCTGATCGCCAGTGGGGGAGCGGGTGCGCCCGAGCACTTCCCGCCCGCGGTCGAGGCCGGGGCGGACGCCGTACTGGCTGCCAGTGTGTTCCACTTCGGCGACTTCCGGATCGCCGACGTCAAGAAGGCGTTGCGCGACGCCGGGATCGTGGTCCGATGACCGAGACCACCCCCGAGGTCCAGCGGGCGCCCGAGCCGCTGGTCGCCGACATCGAGCAGCAGCTGTCCGCGCTCTTCCGCCGCGCCCGCTCGGCCTCGATGATGATGGCCCGCCGCGTGCACCCCGACATGGACGCGGCCGGGTACGCGCTGATCTCCCAGGTCGAGTTCATGGGCGGTGCCGGCGCCGGTGTCCGCGCCTCCGACGTCGCGCAGTCCCTCGGACTCGACAAGTCCACGGTGAGTCGTGGCATCACCCAGCTCGAGAGCCTCGGCCTGCTCGAACGTATCGGCGACCCCGACGACGGCCGCGCCCGCCTGCTCAAACTCACCGACGTCGGCGCCGAACGCTTCAACGCCCTGCGCGCCCAGCGCCAGCTCGAGTTCCGCGCCATCTTCAACGGCTGGAACCCCGACGACCTCTCCGACCTCGGCCGCCTCCTGGGCCGCCTGAACGGCGACCTGACCTGAGGTAACCCTCCGTGGCCGGACCGGTTCGCTCCGCACATATGGTTGCAGAAACCAACTATTCGTGTATATAGTTGAGTTATGCAACTAGCTCAGGAACCCCTCGTCCCGGGGGTAGAGCGGGACGCGTCGGCCTCGGAGCTGATCGAAGGGGTCAGCTCGTTGATCCGGGCCGTGCGCTGTATCGAGCACAAGCACCTGATGCCGGGCAACAGCGGCCTGCGCCGCTCCGACGCCAGTGTGCTGAAGGTCCTGATGGTCGACGGTGAGCAGCGCGGCGGAGAGATCGCCGCGAAGCTCGGCGTCGACGCGTCCGTCGTGAGCCGGCAGCTGACCACCCTCGAAGCCGACGGCCTGGTGAGCCGTCGGCCGGACCCGGCAGATGCCCGGGTGGGGCTGGTCCGGGTGTCGGACGACGGCAAGATCCGGCTGGAGGCCATGTACTCCGCCTATACCAAGCAACTGCGCTCCGCCTTGGCGGACTTCGACGATGACGCGCTCAGTGAGGCCGCCGGTGTCCTGAAGCGGCTGGCCCGCGCCGTCACCGAGGCCGCCGACTCCGTGAGGCGTTCACACACAACGGGAGACTGATGACTGTCACCGAGACCCGGAGCCAAGCGCCCAGCGCTCCGGAACTCACCCACCGCGAGATTCTCGAGATCCTGATCGGCCTGCTGGCCGCGCTGTTCACGGCGATGCTCAGCTCGACGATCGTCAGCAACGCGCTGCCGACGATCACCGCCGACCTGCAAGGGACCCAGACGCAGTACACCTGGGTGCTGACCGCGAGCCTGCTGGCCACCACGGTCTCCACCCCGATCTGGGGCAAGCTGTCCGACCTGATGAGCAAGAAGCTGCTCGTCCAGCTCGCGATCTCGCTGTTCGTGGTCGGTTCTGCTCTCGCCGGTACGGCGCACAACATGCCGTTCCTGATCGGCGCCCGGGTCCTGCAGGGGCTGGCGATGGGTGGCCTGATGGCGCTGGCCCAGTCGATCATCGGTGCGGCGATCCCGCCCCGTAACCGCGGCCGGTACTCCGGCTACATGGGTGCGGTGATGGCGGTCGCGACCGTATCCGGTCCGCTCATCGGTGGTGTCATCGTCGACACCTCGTGGCTCGGCTGGCGCTGGTGCTTCTACGTCTGCGTCCCGCTGGCCGTGATCAGCCTGATCATCCTGCAGAAGTACCTGCACCTGCCGCTGCTCAAGCGCAAGGTCCAGGTCGACTACCTCGGCGCGATCCTGATCAGCATCGCGGCCAGCCTGCCGCTGCTGTGGGTCACCTTCGCCGGTACGGACTTCGACTGGATGTCCTGGCAGTCCGCGCTCTTCGTCGTCGGCACGCTGGTCTTCGGGGCCCTCGCCGTCCTGGTCGAGAGCAAGGTCTCCGAGCCGCTCGTCCCGCTCAAGGTCGTCCGGGAGCGGACCACCGCCCTGGCGATCGTGGCCAGCCTGGCGGTCGGTGTCGCGATGTTCGGCAGCGCGCTGTTCCTCGGGCAGTACTTCCAGGTCGCCCGCGGTTACAGCCCGACCGAGGCCGGTCTGCTCACCATCCCGATGATGCTCGGTTCGTTCATCGGGTCGGTCGGATCGGGCCAGATGATCACCCGGTTCGGCAAGTGGAAGCGTTACTTGGTTGCCGGTGGCATCCTTCTGGTCATCGGCCTGGTGATCCTCGGCACGATCGACCACACCACGCCGTACTGGTATGTCGGTCTCGGCATGCTGTCGATGGGCATCGGCATGGGCATGATGATGCAGAACCTGGTGCTCGCCGTACAGAACACGGTGGACGTCTCGCAGATCGGTGCCTCGAGTGCGACGGTGTCGTTCTTCCGCAGCCTGGGTGGTGCGGTCGGCGTCGCGGCGCTGGGCGCCGTACTGGCTGCCCGGGTGAAGGACCTGATCCTGGCCGGCCTGCCGGCGAGTGCACGTGGTCAGGCGTCCGGGGGCGGGCAGAGCCTGCTCGACGTGAACCACCTGCCGCCGCAGTTGGCGGAGCTGGTTCGGCACGCGTACGGCGATGCGACCGGTCGGATCTTCCTGATCGCGGCCGCGTGTGCGGCGGTCAGCCTGATCGCGGTCCTGTTCATCAAGGAGGTTCCGCTGCGGACCACCGTGAAGAAGGTCGACGACATCGAGGACCTGGCTGACCGAGCCGTGCACGACTGATTCCTGAACCGGTCAGTGGTTAAGTTTGCGGTACAGACCACTGGCCGGAAAGGGTGTCATGAGCTCGGGGTACCAGCAGCCGCAATGGAGTGTTCCGCCGTCGCCTCCTCCGCAGACGCCGCGCAACACCGGACTGATCGTCTCCTCCGTGGCGTTCGGCGTGATGCTGATCGTCTTCGTGGTGACCGCGTTCTTCGCGCCGGGCTTCCTGGTCGGCGGCGACTCGGACACTGCGAACCCGGCGCCCAACTCGACGTTCCCGGCGTCGTCGGCCCCGCCCAGTTCGGAGCAGAGTGAGCAGCCCACCTCGTCCGTGCCGACCTCGTCGACGGGGATCGAGCAGGACCCGGCGTACATGAAGCCGATGGAGTCCTTCGTCGCCAAGGTGAACGCGCGCAATGCCGCCGCCGCGAACGCGATGACCTGCAAGGACGAGAAGAGCAAGCGGCTGACGATCCCGCGGGTGAACGCAGCGGTTGCCCAGGGCCCCCATTACGTGATCGAGTACGGCAACTCCGGCAAGTCGGTGCTGAACCTGGCCGGGCTGGAGCTCGGCGGGAAGCTCGGCAAGCGTGAGGTCCCCAAGGTCCCGGCCGTCGGCAACGAGAAGCACCTGATCTACACCGGTGGCGTCTCCGCCCGCCAGGACAGCTCCGGCTGGTGCATCAACGCCTTCTACTCCGGCTTCTCCGACATCGACAAGAGCTGAGGCTCCAGGCCGTCCAGGTCGCGCGTGCTCAGGATCGGCGACCGGATCAGCCACAGTACGGCGAACAGGCCGCCGGCCGCGGAGACGAACAGGGTCTCGCGGACACCGATCCAGGTGCCGAGGAACCCGCCGACCACCGCACCGAGCGGCCTGATCCCGTAATTGATGCTGCTGTAGGCCCCCGAGACCCGGCTGCGCATCCGGTCGTCGGTGACCGCGGCCTGCAGTGAGTTGTTCGGGATGTCGTAACACATCACCGCGAACCCGCCGACGAACTGAGCGGCGGCAAGCGCGGTGGCCTTCATCCAGATCGGCCCGTCGGCGAGCGCCGCGATCGCGATCGCGCCCGGAAAGACGATCGCGCCGACGGCGATCAACGGCCCTACCCCGATCACGCGACTGAGTGGTGCCGCGGCCACCGCGCCGACCAGTGCGCCGGTCGAGCCGATACCGAAGGCCAGGCCGATCGTGCCGGCCGGCAGGTGCAGCTCGCGGCTGGCGAACAGGACCAGCATCGCGCTACCGATCAGGTTGAAGAAGTTGATCGTGGTCGAGCAGGCCAGAGTGTGCCGGAGATACCGGTGCCGCAGCAGGTACCCCATGCCGGCCCGGGCCCGGCGGAGCAACGACTCGGTGGTCGCCTCGGCCGGGGCGGGGGCGACCTTCGTCCGGGAGAGCTGGAGGGCCGAGAACGCGAAGGTCACCGCGTCCACGACGAGTGCGATCGGGGCGGTCAGCCACTGGATCAGGACGCCTCCGGCCGCCGGTCCGGCCATGAACGAGATCGACCGGGTGCTGGAGAGTTTGCTGTTCGCCTCGAGGAAATGGTCGCGATCGACCAGCCGGACGAAGAACGCCGAATAGGCAGTGTTGAACACGACCCGCGCGGCTCCGGCCAGGAGGGCGATCAGGTAGAGCTGGCCGAGGGTGAGGACGTCCAGCCAGTACGCCGCCGGAAGGCTGAGCAGCAGCATCGTCCGGGACAGGTCGGCCGCGATCATCAGCGGCCGCTTGTCCGGCCGGTGGTCGACCCAGGTGCCGATGAACAGCGACAGCAGGTTCGGCAGCCAGACGGCGGCGGTCAGCAGACCGGCCTGGCTGGGGGATGCATCGAGCAGGGTGACCGCGATCAGCGGCAGCGCGAGTTCACTGATGCGGTCTCCGAACTCGGAGACCGACTGTGCGGACCAGAACCGCCGGAACCGGCGGTCGCGCCACAGACTGGTGACGGCCGGGCGCTTCATGCTTCCGGCAGGAGCAGGTGCAGGTAGCGAACCGAGGCGGCGCCCTCTGGTGGTTCTTCGGAGTTCCGGCGCTGCACGTACGGCGCGAGTACCTGCTCGATCGCGGATCCGATCTCGTCGGCCTCCTCGGGCGTGATGACCAAGCGCGTGTTGGCCGAGTCGGCCGCCCGGCTCCACGTGGGGTCGAGTCCGGGCTCGGTCTCGACCAGCCACTGCTGTGCGGTCTCGAGAATCTGGTTCATCACCTCGACGCGCAGCAGCCGGCCGGCCGCGGCGCCCTCGGGAGTTTCCGGCAGTTGGTAGCGGAACCCGCGGCTCACCGCGTTCCACCAGCGTTGGCGTTTGTCGGTGCCGGTGGGGGGCGGGCCGTCGGTGACGAGGCCGAACTGAGCCAGGTGGCGGAGATGCCAGCTGGTCACCGAGGGAGAGGCGCCGACGTGCTCCGACAGCTGCGTCGCGGTGGCCGGCCCGTGCCGTTGCAGCCAGCTGAGCGCGGCCAGCCGGACGGGGTGAGCCAGCGCCCGCATCGCCTGCGGGTCGGTGATCTCGAAATCGCCGTACGGATTTCTGAGAGACATGTTTCGAGAGTAATCTCTCAGATCTCCTCTCGACAAGTTCTGGATTTCGTGGAACCTGGTGGTGGGGTAGCGCGTGTTATCACCACAGGCGGCGGGAAGAGGGAGCTCGGTGGATCGGGATCAGGTGCCGGATGTGGCCGTGCTGTACCGGCGGAGCTGGCCGCGGCTGATCGGTGTCCTGGTGTCGATCGGTGGGTCCCGGCCCGACGCCGAGGAAGTGGCGCAGGACGCCTACGTGAAGCTGCTCGGCCGGTGGGAGTCGATCAGCAAGTACGAGGATCCGGAGGCGTGGGTGCGGTCGGTGGCGGTCCGGACGCTGATCAGCCGGCTTCGCCGGCAGCAGGTGGCGGCCAAGGCGCTGACGCGGCTCACTGGACGCAGGGCCGAGGTCGTGGCGCCACCTGATGGTGAGGCGCTGGACGTCTCGTCGGCGCTGGCCACACTGCCGCCTGCACAGCGGGCGGTGGTGGTGCTGCACCACGTGATAGATCTGCCGCTGGACCAGATCGCTGAGGAGCTACAGGTGCCGATGGGCACGGTGAAGTCCCGGCTGGCCCGGGCGCGGCAGGCGCTACAGCCGCTGCTGGAGGTCAAGGAGGTGCCTGAGAATGCGTGAGTTACTGACCCAGTACGTCGACGAGCAGACGCCCGAGGAGGCGCCGCCGTTCGAGTACGTCGAACGCGCCGCCCGCGGCCGGAAGACCCGCAACCGGGTGACGGCTGCACTGGTGACCGCTGTCGTTGTGGCCGGTGGAGCCACGCTCGCGGTGATCGACCGGCCCCAGGCCGACCCAGCACCGGCCGGACCGGAGATGGTCGTCACCCTGGATGCTGACACGGGTGAGCCGATCGTGCCGGGCCTGCTGGACGACGGTCCGCCGCCGAAGGAGTTCAAGATCGGCAAAACGACCATGGTGCTGGCCGGTGAGCTCCGGATCGCCGCGGTCAACGCAGACCCGGATCATCCGGAGTACCTGACGGTCGAACTGCCGTACGACATGACTTCGTCGTACTCGAGTTGTCTTCCGGACACGGTGGTCCGGATCCTGAGTCAGGACGAGAGTTCGATCCGGGTGGCCGCGTACCGCTACCGGCTGGGTTCGGACGAGGCCGAGGGGCAGCAGTGCTATCCGCCGCGGACCAACGGCGAGTTTCTGCTGATCCAGCTCAACTTGCGCCGTCTACTGGGCGCCCGCACGGTCTACGCCGGCGCGACGGGGAAGCGCATCCTCCAGTACTGACGGCTCGCCGGGGTGGACCGCGACCACCCCGGCCGGCCGTCGCTTCACACGTCGATCGTGCAGCGCAAAGAGTCGATGACGAGAGACTCCGTCATGCCGACGGACAGGTAGAGACCCAGCGCCGGGGTCGGGTTGTTGGTGTCGACGTGCAGGAGGGTGCCGGTGCGTCCGGCGGCAGCGTCCAGGGCGAACTGGTCGCGGAGCAGGAACTTGGCCAGTCCCTTGCCGCGGGCCTCGTCGAGCACCCCCAGGCGGCCGATGTAGTTGCAGTTGTCGTCTGGGACAAAGGCGTCGGTGCACTCGCACATGGCGACGGCTTTGCCGTCGATCTCGAGCAGCGTCATCCCGGACCAGTCGAAGGTCGACTGTGCCTCGTGGGAGGCGCGCCACTCCTCGAACGACCGCGTCTCGAAGCCGTACTGCCCAGCGAAGGCTTCGTTCAGCACCTGGTGGGCCGCTTTCTGCGACTGCTCGTCCGGAGTGCCTCGACGGACTACGACGCCGGCAGGTGTCTCCGGCGTGGGCACGGGTCCGTGGTGGTCGACCCGCATCCGGTGGAACGTCGTACCGCGAAGGTAGCCCTGGGCCTCGAGGCGCTCGCGGCGGGCGGTGTCGAGACGGTAGACGCCGGTGTCGAGCTGCACCGAGGTGTGCCCGTGGGCGGCGGCGAGTTCGCGGCCGCGCCGGGTGATCTCGCCGAGCAGGTAGGCCTCGACGGCCGGGTCACTGGTGACGGCGTCCATGTCGAGGACGTGGAACTCGCCCTTGCCGAAGATCGAGCCGTAACCAACCAGTTGGTTGCCGTCGAAGACCAGCCAGCCGTCGGTCGTCGGATCGAACCCGGGCTCGGTGAGCTCGTCGACGGCATCGTCGAGGGTGTAGTCGGCGAAACCGACCACGCTCGTGTTGTACGCGGCGACCAGGTCGAAGACGGCTTGAGCGTCGGCTTCGACAGGTGGTCGCACAATGAAGGTGTCTGGCAGTACGGCGGTCATGTCCACAGCGTGGAGAACAACCGCCGTACTGTCGACTGGTTTAACAGGCCTTGACCCACTCCGACTCACAAGCCGGCTGGTCGCTCTGACGGGTCTGCGGTGCGATCGCTGCAGCCGGGGGAGTCTGGTCACTCCAGGAGGCGAGCAGCACGCCTACCTGGTCCTCCACGGGGCGGGGCGAAGTGATGTAGTTGTTGCTTAGCATGGAGAACACGAGCTTGCGCCCGTCCTTGTTGGTGACGTAGCCCGAAAGGGCAGTGGCACCGGTCAGGGATCCGGTCTTGCCGTGCAGGTTGTTGGCGGCCGGAGTGTTGCGCATCCGGGCACTCAAAGTGCCTCCGGTGAAGCGGTCCGGGTTACCCGCGATCGGCAGAGCGGTGTACCACTGCTGGAACCACGGCTCCTGCTGTACGGCGAGCAGCAGCGTGGTGATCGAGTTCGCGGTCACGTTCACCTTGCGGGCCAGACCGGAGCCGTCGCTGAGCCGGATGGTGCTGGTGTCCACGCCCTTGCTCTTGACGTAGTCGTTGACGACGGCCAGACCGGCAGCCCAGGTGCCCTGGCCCTTCTTGACAGCGCCCATGGTCTTCACCAGGTGCTCGGCGTGCATGTTGTTCGACAGCTTCAGGAACGGGTTCATCAGTTCGCCGACGGTCATCGACTCGTCCTTGGCCAGCACGGTGGCGCCGGTCGGTGTGGTGGCGTTCTTGATCTTGCCGTGGACCCAGATGCCCTCGGCGGTGAGCGCCCGGCGGAACACGTCGGCCGCGTACAGCTCCGGCTCCCAGACGGTCACCCACTTGCTCGACTTGGCGGCACCGAGCGGGAATGAGCCGCTGACCCGGACGGTGTTGGTGCCGTGCTCACGCTCGACGACCAGAGTGCTGGCGGAGCCGGTCGCACCGGTGGTGGCGGTGTTGACGACCTTGAGTACGTCGTTCGCCGGCACGGTGTTGAGCTTCACCGGGTCACCGGCCGCAGCGCCGGGCAGCGTCTCGATGATCGCCGTACCGGAGTCGAGGTCGCCGTTCGGGGCGAGCGTCAGTGCGGAGATCTGCGCGGAGTAGTACGACGACTCGTCGTCGCCGGCCCAGCCGTCGCCCAGACGGGTGTGGTCGAAGTAGGAGTCGTCGGCCACCAGGTCGCCGTCGACACGGGTCACACCGGCAGTCTTGAGCTGCTTGGCCAGGGCGATGTAGTCCGCCTCCAGCGTGGTCGGGTCACCGTACCCCTTGAGGTACAGGTTGCCCTTGAGCTTGCCGTTCTTGGCCGGAGTGCTCGCCAGCACGTCGGTGTGGAAGCGGAACGACGGACCGAGCACTGCGAGTGCGGCGGTGGAGCTGAAGAACTTGGTGTTCGACGCTGGCATCAGGCGGTTGCCGCCGTTGCGGTTGTACAGCGTCTCGCCGGTGGTGGCGTCCCGGACGACCAGGCCGACCTGCGACCCGGTGTAGGCCGGGTTGGTCAGCAGCTGGTCCAGCTGGGTCTGCAGCGGGGTCTCGTCAGCCGACGCGGTCGAGCCGACGGCCTGCGAGACCACGGCCCCCGCGGCTACGGCGAGTACTGCCGCAGCTGCGAGCAGCTTGCGCCTTGAAACCCACGGTGAATAGCTCACTCCACACTCCCTTGACCAGGCAGAATCCGACTAGCTGAAGTCTTCACCCTAACGGGGTCTCGCGCCCTAGGTGAATCGATGTAAAACTGCAGGTCCCGCCCCCACTCCAAGGAGTCAGATGCTTCGACGACTACTCGTGGCGACACTTGCCGCGGCCCTCAGCCTGACCGCTGCTCCTGTCCAGGCTGCACAAGAGCTGGCCGGTGCGGTCTTCCCGGCCGACATCGTCGCCCAGGACTTCCCGGATCCGGATGTCTTCCAGCAGAACGGCACCTGGTACGCCTACTCGACCAACAGCACCCCCTGGGCCGTCCCGGTCGCCACAGCCACCAGCGCTAGCGGACCGTGGACGATCCGGGGTGACGCGATGCCTGGTGGCCCGTCTGCCGCTTGGGCTCAGCCGGGCCGCACCTGGGCGCCGGACGTGTACCCGAATCCCGATGGCACCTACACGCTGACCTACACCGCCTGGCACAAGGCCTCCGGCCGCCAGTGCATCGGAGTAGCGACCGCCACGTCACCCCGCGGCCCGTTCACGCCGGTCGGGACCGAACCGCTCATCTGTCCGCTCGACCTCGGCGGAGCGATCGACCCCAACACCTTCGTCGACCGGAACGGGACCCGCTACCTGGTCTGGAAGAACGACGGCAACGCGATCGGCAAGCCGTCGACGCTGTGGCTGACCAAGACCACGAACAACGGCCGGACCCTGGTCGGCGCTGACACGGCGCTGCTGAGCTCGAGCGGGATCATCGAGGCGCCGGACCTCGTCCAGCGCGACAGTCGCTACCTGTTGTTCTTCTCGACCGGTGGCTACAACGACTGCAACTACCAGACGTCGTACGCGACCGCGACCAGCCTGACCGGACCCTGGAGCGTCGCCGGGCGTCCGCTGATGACCACCCAGACCTTCGACGGCCACGTGTGCGGGCCGGGTGGTGCCGACTTCGTCGGGGACAAGGTGTTCATGCACGGCTGGAAGAACAACGACCGACACCTGTACGTCGCCGATGTCGGCTGGCCGAACGACTACCCGGTCGTGCGCGGCAGCCGGGTCCGGACCGAGTCCGAGAGCGGCCAACTGAACCACTGTGTGGTGCGCGCCAACGCCAATGGCGCCTCTGACGGCAAGGTGGTCGGCTACATCGACTACGCGGACTCCTGGGTGGAGAACCGGGTCTACGCACCGGTTGCCGGGGGCTACACGCTGAACGTGCGGTACGCCAACGGCTCTGCCGGTACGGCGAGCCACGGCCTGTCGGTGAATGGTGTGAGCCAGGGCTCCGTGAGCTACCCGGTCACCGGCTGGGACAACTGGCAGGAGAGCGCGGTCCCGGTCACTCTGAATGCCGGCTGGAACACCGTCCGGCTCTCCAAGGGCGATCTCTACACCGAGGTGGACCACCTGGAACTGCAGTAGCGGCCATGCTGTCGGGTCAGGGACCTACCGGGCACGACCCCGGCCCTGACCCGGGAACAGCCCGTCCGGTGCGTGGCGCGGTGCGTCCCGGCGGTACCTCGCCTCGTACGCTCGGTACTGCACCACAGCGACAGCACCACACCGGACGGGCACGGGGAGCACGGGCAGGACATGGCGAAACCACCGGAACAGGTCTCCGGCGACCGGAGATCACGTCGGCCGTTCTGGCTGGACTGGCGGCGAACCGGCCGCGGTCTGCAGGCGATGCTCGTCGGCGGGCTGCTGTCCCTGATCTCGTTGATCATCACGTTCTGGACGCTGCCCCAGATCAGCAGCGACGGTCGGATGCCGATTCTGCGGCTGGTCGTGCTGCTGGCGGTCTTCAGCGTGTTGATGCGCTGGATACTCGCCGGAGTCGCGGTCCTGATCGGCTCGATCGGCGTACTGGTCGGCGGACTGCTGTCCCAGTTCGGAGTGGTCTACCTCGGCATCACCGTCGACCCTGGCGTGAACCTGCACGGCGGTCCCGAGGCACTGCTGGTGGTGTCGATCGTGATGTCGTCGGTCAGCGCCTTCGTCGGCTGGTTCGCGTACGCCGGGAGTGACGACGCGTACGTCGCCGAGGTGATGCGGGTGGTGCGCCGCCGGGCCCGCAGGGCCACCGCAGCGCCGAGGACCGGGATGCTGATCATCCAGATCGACGGTCTGTCGGCACCGCTGCTCAACTGGATGGTGATGTCCGGCAACCTGCCGCATCTGGGTGGCTGGATCCGTGACGGCAAGCACTCGATGGTGGAGTGGCACACCGGCGTACCGGCCACGACTCCGGCCAGTCAGGCCGGCATCCTGCACGGCGGCTCCGGCCAGATCCCCGCGTTCCGGTGGTACGAGAAAGAGACCGGCCGGGTGATGGTGACGAACCGGGGCCGGGACGCCGCCGAGATCGAGGCACGGATGTCGACCGGCCGCGGGCTGCTCGCGGACGGTGGCGTCAGCATCAGCAACAACTGGTCCGGAGACGCCGAGCACTGTGAGCTGGTGTTCAGCCGCGCCGCGCTGCCGAACAGCCGCAGCCGGGGCTACGTCCGGTTCTTCTCCAGTCCGCAGGGTGCTGCCCGCGGACTGGTGCTGTGCGTCGCCGAGATGGTGAAGGAGCTGTTCCAGGCGCGCAGGCAGCGCCGGCGCAACCTGGTGCCACGGGTGAAGCGTGGCGGCAGCTACATCTTCCTGCGGGCGATCACCAACGTGCTGCTGCGCGATCTGAACGTCTCGCTGATCACCGACGAGCTGGTGAAGGGCACACCGGTCATCTACTGCGACTTCGTCGACTACGACGAGGTGGCGCACCACGCCGGTCCGACTCGGCCGGAGTCCCTGCAGACGCTGGAGGGGCTGGACCGGGTGCTCGGTGCGCTCCAGCGGTTCATCGACATCCTCCCGCACTCGTACGAGATCGTCGTCCTGTCCGACCACGGTCAGAGCCAGGGAGCGACGTTCCTGCAGCGGTACGGCCGGACGCTGACCGAGGTGGTCGACGAGCTGGTCGACACGACCAGTGAACCGGTGGCGGCGGTCGGGAGGTCCGAGGGCTGGGGACCGGTGAACGCGTTCCTGACAGAGCTCTCTTTGCGTCGCAGCGTGGCCGGCTCGGTGACGCGGAAGGCACTGCACGGCAAGGCCGGCCGGGGCGAGGTAGAGCTGGGGCCGAAGGACTGTGAGCCGGCGGTGAACTCCGACGAACAGATGGTGGTCACGGCCTCAGGCAACCTGGCGCTGATCTACCTGGCGACCACACCGGGACGGGTGCCGCTGGAAGAGCTCGAACTGCTGCATCCGAAGCTGATCCCCGGCCTGGCGACGCACCCGGGCGTCGGGTTCGTCGTCGTCGACTCCCTGGCCGAGGGACCGGTCGCGATCGGCCGGGCCGGTGTCCGGGTTCTCAAGTCTGGGCGGATCGAAGGCGAGGACCCGCTGGCGCCGTACGGGCCGTTTGCGCCGGCGTCGATCCTGCGGCAGGCCGAGCTGCCGCACAACGGCGACGTCGTCGTGGTCAGCCGGGTCGACGACTACACACGGGAGGTGGCCGCGTTCGAGGAGCTGGTCGGCTGCCACGGCGGTATCGGTGGCTGGCAGACCGAGGCGGTGCTGGTGCACCCGTCCCGCTGGGAGCTGAAGGAGCCTCCCGTAGGCTCCGACGCGGTCCATGCGCTGCTGGTTGGCTGGCTTGAGAAGCTCGGTCAGCGCAAGGACGTCGAGGAGCCGGTCGAGACGAAGGTAGAGGCCTGAAGCGTGCGGATCACCTGGTGGGGGCATGCGACCACCACGATCGAGGCGGACGGTACGCGGCTCCTGACCGACCCGGTACTGACCTCACGCATCGCCCACCTGCGGCGTCGTCGTGGTCCGGTGCCGACAGCAGAGGCCGGCCAGTGCGACGCCGTACTGATCTCACACATGCACGCCGACCATCTGCACATGACCTCGTTGCCACGGGTCAACCCGGACGCTGCACTCGTCGTACCGCGCGGTGCGGCCCGGCTGATCCACCATGACTACGGTGCGGCCTTCTCAGACCGCTGCATCGAGGTAGCGCCGGGACATCAGATCAGGATCGGCTCACTCGACATCACCGTGATCACTGCGCATCACGACGGTCGCCGCCTGCCCTGGTCGTCGTACGACGGACCTGCGGTCGGCTATCGCGTCGACAGCGCGCCGAGCGTCTGGTTCGCCGGAGACACCGACCTGTACGACGACCTGGCGGCTGAGGCGGGTCCGGTCGACCTGGCGCTGGTCCCGGTCGGTGGCTGGGGACCGTCTCTCGGGCCCGGTCATCTGAACCCGTCGCGCGCCGCTGAGGCGGTCCAGCGCGTCGGAGCGAGCGTGGCGATCCCGATCCACTTCGGCACGTTCTGGCCGATCGGGTTCGAGCGGATCAAGCCCGAACTGTTCCTGCCGCCGGGGGAGCAGTTCCGAACCGCCATGGCTGAGGTGGATCCTGCGGTGAAGGTGGATGTGTTGGTACCAGGAGAGTCGACCGAGGTGGCCGGATGACAGGGAACGCTGACTTCGACCTCTGGTACCTGTTCGCGCTCGCGGGCGCCGTACTGATCGGTGCCGTCCTGCCCGTGCTGCCGACCGGTGCGGCTGTCTCGGCAGGTGCAGTGCTGGCTTCACACAGCAATCCGATCGGACTGGTCGGTGTGCTCATCGCCGGTGCCGCCGGCGCGTACGTGGGCGACCTGATTGTGTACGCCGGCTGCCGGTTCGGCGGGGAGAAGCTAGCGAAGCGGATCGGGTGGTTGCGCGACAACGAGAAGCTGGATGCTCTCCGGGAGCGCCTCAGCGAGCACGAGATCGGCGTACTGCTGACGTCGCGGTTGGTCCCCGGCGGACGGGTCCCAGTGCTGCTGGCCGCCGGTCTGGCCGGCTACAAGTGGGAACGGTTCGCGGTGGTCGACCTTGCCGCGTCGTCACTGTGGGCCGCGGTCTACATGGCGATCGGACTGCTCGGCTACGCGCTCTTCCCTGAGCCGTGGCAGGGCGTCGTGGCGGCGATCGGTCTGGTGCTGCTGACCACGGTGGTCAGCAGTCTGGTCCAGAAGCTCCGCCACAAGCGGGCGGCGGCTGCGGCCTCAGAAGCCGAATGACGTGGTCTTCAGCTCGTCGATGACCGCTGCGTCGCCCTCGATCTGAACGTCGGCCACCTGCTGCCGCCCGAAGCAGAACAGGGTCAACTCGACCGGCGCACCGATCACGGTGACCGTGCGGCCGTCGACCGGTGCCTTGGCGACCGTCGAGCGGCCGTCCGGCAGCTGGAGCACGATGCCGCTCGTCGCCTTGCGGGCCATCGCGCGCGATGCGACCCGGAGCCCCTTCCACAGGCTGGCCTGCTGGTCGGCGGGCAGCGTGCGCACAGTGAAGTCCGGCTGAGCGCGGCGGACGTCCTCGTGGTGCACGAGGTACTCGGTGGTGTTCAGCTGGTGCCCGATCAGCGGCAGCCCGTAGATGGAGGCGCGTGGCGGCCCGCTGCGGACCTTGTTCACCGCACCGGCGAAGCCGAGCTTCGCCTTCGCCCGCTCCATCCGCTTCTCGGTGGTGTCGGCGAGCGCGGAGATCATGATGCCCGGACCGGCCATCGGATCGGACTCGCGCACATACAGGTGCACGGCGAGGTCGAAGGTGTTCCAGCCCTCGCACAGCGTCGGCTGGTCCGGTCCTAGCTCGTCGAAGAGGTCACACAGAGCAAGTCTTTCCACCCGGCTGTAGTCAGTCACATTCCCGATCGTAGTTGTCGGACGGGAATGGCAGAATGTCAATCGTTGTCATGATTGTGACTGCTGTTCGCACCTGACTGTCCTGGAGTGACTCTTGCCCGTGCCGAAAGTCCCTGACAAAGGGAGCGCGACCCGGCGTGGGTTCGCGGTCCTGCGGGTCGCCATCTGGGAGGAGCCGTGGGTCTTCGCGCTCTCGGTGGTCGCCAGCATGCTGTACGGCGCGATGACCGTGGCCGACGGCTGGGCGCTGGGCTGGGCCACCGACCACGTGATCCGGCCGGCCCTCGAACGCGGTGACACCACCTTCGGTGCCCTCGCCGCGCTGGTCTCGCTGTTCCTCGGGATCGCGATCCTGCGCGCCATCGGCGTCGTCGGACGACGCGTCGGGGCCGGGGTGATGCAGTTCCGCCTCCAAGCGACGTACCGGCGCCGCGTGACCCGGCAGTACCAGAAGCTGCCGCTCGAGTGGCACCACCAGCACCCGACCGGTCAGCTGCTGTCCAACGCGAACGCTGACGTGGAGTCGATCTGGTTCGTGATCGCACCGCTGCCGATGGCGATCGGTGTGCTCGCCATGCTGGCCTTCGCGACGGTGGCGATGTTCATGGCCGACACGTGGCTCGCTCTGGTCGGCTGTCTGGTCTTTCCCTTGGTCTTCGTGGCCAATGTGATCTTCCAGCGCATCCTGCAGCCCCTGGCCACTCGCGCGCAGCAATTGCGGGCAGACGTGTCTGAGGTCGCGCATGAGTCGTTCGACGGTGCACTGGTGGTGAAGACGCTCGGCCGCGAGGCTGCGGAGACCGAGCGCTTCCGAGCGCCGACGTACGCGCTGCGGGACGCCAACATCGCAGTGAACAAGGCACGCGGCATGTTCGACCCGGTGATCGACGCGCTGCCGCGGATCGGCGTACTGATCGTGCTGCTGGTCGGTGTGGGCCGCGTGCGTTCTGGTGCTGCCGATGCGGGTGACGTGGTGCAGGTCGCGTTCCTGTTCACGCTGATCGGGTTCCCGATCCGGGCGCTGGGCTGGGTGCTCGGAGAGCTGCCGCGGTCCGTGGTCGGCTGGGACCGCGTGCAGCGGGTGCTGACCGCCGAGGGCGGCATGGAGTACGGCGAGGACCAGCTGACGTCGACTACGGCGGCCCGGCTCGACGTGTCCGGACTGCGGTTCGGGTACCTGCCGGACCGCGACGTACTGAGCGGCATGGACTTCACCGTCGAGCCCGGCCGGACAGTTGCCGTCGTGGGTCCGACTGGTGCAGGCAAGTCGACGATGACGACGCTGCTGACCAGACTGGTCGATCCGGAAGAGGGGTCGGTCCAGGTCGACGGCACTGACCTGCGTGCGCTGGCCAGTGGTGAGCTGGCGGGGTCAGTCGCGCTGGTGGCGCAGACGGCCTTCCTCTTCGACGACAGCATCCGCGGCAACATCACGCTGGGCGGCGACTACAGCGACGACGACATCTGGGACGCACTGCGGATCGCCCAGGGCGACGGCTTCGTGAAGACGCTGTCGGACGGTCTGGACACCAAGGTCGGCGAACGCGGTACGACGCTGTCCGGTGGGCAGCGGCAGCGGATCGCACTGGCTCGTGCGCTGGTACGGCGGCCGCGGCTGCTGATCCTGGACGACGCGACCAGTGCGGTGGACCCGCAGGTCGAAGCGCGCATCCTTGCCGGGCTGCGGTCCAGAGTGCGCGAGGACGCGACTGCGGCGACCACTGTGCTGGTGATCGCCTACCGCAAGGCCACCATCTCGCTCGCCGACGAGGTGCTGTTCCTGGACGAGGGCCGGATCACGGCCCAGGGCACGCACACCGAGCTGCAGGAGACCTCAGCGGCGTACCGGGAGCTGGTGGACGCCTACGAGAAGGACGCCGAGCGCAGGCTCGAAGAAGCCGAGCTGGACAAAGAGCTTGATGACCTGGACGGAGTGAGGGCATGAGTGCCGCTGAGGCCACGCGGCTTGACCATGGTGATGAGGCCGGTGGTCTGGAGACGCTGCGGCAGGGTCTGCGGATCTCACCCGAGCTCGCGCAGGGCTGGTGGATCACTGGGCTGCTTGCGTTGACCATGACGGCCGGCCGGATCGTCATCCCGATCGCTGTCCAGCAGACCATCGACAAGGGCCTGTCCGGGCCCGGCGGACCGAACATGTCGTTCGTGGCCTGGATGGTCGTGGTGTGCGCAGTCGGAGTGGTCGTGACCGCCGGAGCGTCGTACCTGACGACTGTGCGGCTTGCAGTGAACTCAGAGCGCGGACTGGCCACCATGCGGATCAAGGCCTTCCGGCACGTGCACGACCTGCCAGTGCTGACGCAGAGCACCGAGCGGCGGGGTGCACTGGTCAGCCGGGTGACGTCGGACGTGGACACGGTCTCGCAGTTCCTGCAGTTCGGTGGGTTCATCTTCCTGGTCAGCCTCGGGCAGATGCTGCTCGCGACCGTGGTGATGTTCTTCTACTCGTGGCAGCTGGCCCTGGTGGTGCTGGTCTGCTTCATCCCGCTGTTCGCGAGCCTGCGCGCTCTGCAGCGCCGGATGTCGGTCGCGTACGGCGTGGTCCGGGCGAAGGTCGGCGAGATGCTGTCCGCAGTCGCCGAACCGGTGGTCGGTGCGCAGGTGGTGCGGGCGTACTCGATCGAGCAGCGCACGCAGGCCCGGATCGACGCGACCGTCGACGACTACCGCCGTACGGCGACCAGTGCGCAGACGCTGACCGGAATCACCTTCTCCATCGGCGGTCTGGCCGCCGGTCTGGCAAACGCAGGTGTACTGACCGCCGGTGTGCTGCTCGGAGTGGACGGTCACGCGACGCTGGGCGAGATCCTCGCGTTCATGTTCCTGGTCGCGCTGTTCTCGGACCCGGTGCAGATCGCCACCCAGGTACTGACCGATGCGCAGAGCGCGTTCGCCGGCTGGAGGCGAGTGCTCGGCGTCATCAACACTCCGGCCGATGTGGTCGACCCAGGTGAGGACGGGGTGCAGCAGGCGCGCGGACCGATCACCGTCGAGTTCGCGGACGTGAACTTCGCCTACCCCGAAGGTGAGCTGGTACTGCGCGACGTCGACGTCCGCCTGCAACCGCATCGGCGAGTGGCGGTCGTGGGGGAGACGGGCTCCGGCAAGACGACCTTCGCGAAGCTGCTCACCCGACTGATGGATCCGACGTCCGGCGCCGTACTGCTGGACGGTGTGGACGCGCGAGAGATCTCGTTCGAGACCCTGCGGGAGCGAGTCGTGATGGTGCCGCAGGACGGCTACCTCTTCGACGCGTCGCTGGCCGAGAACGTCCGCTTCGGACGTCCTGAGGTGACGGACGCCGAGTTGCTGACGGCCTTCGAGTCACTCGGTCTCACGGACTGGCTGGAGTCCCTGCCGGACGGACTGCAGTCGCCAGTCGGCCAGCGTGGTGAGTCCCTGTCGGCAGGGGAGCGTCAGCTGGTCGCACTGGTCCGGGCGAACATCGCAGACCCCGACCTGCTCGTCCTGGACGAGGCAACGTCCGCAGTCGACCCCGGCACCGAGGTCCGGGTCAATGCGGCGCTGGAGCGACTGATGACCGGCCGTACCTCGGTCACTATCGCGCACCGGCTGTCCACGGCCGAAGCGGCGGACGAGGTGCTGGTGTTCGACAACGGCGAGGTCGTCGAACGCGGACCGCACGCGGAACTCGTCAACGCGGACGGTGTCTACTCACGGCTGCACGAGAGCTGGATCGCTCAGCGCAGCGCCATCTGAACCCCCGGGTGCGGCCGGTCCCTGGGAGGGACGAACCGGCCGCACCGGGTTCAGGTACTCCGTGGCACCACAGTCAGGTTGGTGCCCCCGCCGTACCCGGTCTTCAGGCCGGGGCGCCGGCACCGGGCTGCGGCACCAGCAGGAACTCGACCCCGCCCTTGTCGTCCACCGCCGCATCGAGGATCTTGTCATCGAGCGTGCTGGCCGCGTTCTCCTCCAGGAACACCCGCGCCCCAGCCTCTTCGA
Organism: Kribbella sp. NPDC058245; assembly: GCF_042882005.1. Taxonomy (NCBI): domain Bacteria; kingdom Bacillati; phylum Actinomycetota; class Actinomycetes; order Propionibacteriales; family Kribbellaceae; genus Kribbella; species Kribbella sp. NPDC058245. The sequence goes on along the minus strand of NZ_JBHVWY010000002.1, from coordinate 347,459 downwards.
CCACCTGGTCGCCCGGTCGCGGCGCCTCCGTCGTGGTCACCGCCAGCGCCGGATCCGCCGGATTCTCCTGCGAGATCCGCACGCCTGCACCTTCCGGCGCGCCCTCGACCCCCGTGATGCTCTTGATCACCAGGGTCGCGTTCTCAGTCAGGGTAAGCACAACAGCTCCAACCTCTAGACATCACTGAACCCACCCCGTGCCCGGCCACCCACACCCCAAACCCCCACTTTGAGCACCCCTCAACCAGATCCACGCGCCCCAAGTGGTCGACCCGTGCTCAAGGTGATGCCTCTCACTCACTTTGTGCACCCCTCAACCGGATCCGCGTCCCGCAATGGTTGACCCGTGCTCAAGGTGATGCGCGGGCTGACTTTGTGCACCCCTCAACCGGATCCGCGTCCCGCAAATGGTTGACCCGTGCTCAAGGTGCCGGCTCTCCACTTTGTGCACCCCTCAACCAGATCCACGCGGCGCAGGTGGTTGAGCCGTGCTCAAGGTGATGCGCCGCATTCACTTCGTGCACCGTTCGACCAGATCCGCGTCCCGCAAGTGGTTGACCCGTGCTCAAGGTGCCGGCTCTCCACTTTGTGCACCCCTCAACCAGATCCGCGCGCCGCGGGTGGTTGAGGCGTGCTCAAGGTGGGGTGGTGGGGGTGCGGGTGGGGTGGATGGTGTGAGATCGGGGGATGGCGATTGAGATGGCGACGGCCGGCGTTGACGGTCTGGGCGATGTGGTGGGCGCGTTGCGGGACTGGCAGCGTGATGACACTCCGCATCAGCTGCACCCCGGGGACGTCGGGTGGTTCTGGCGGTTCGGGGCGGAGAAGGCGGCGGCGTCGATCCGGACGTGGCGGCGGGACGGGGCGATCGTCGCACTGGGGTTGCTGGACGAGGCTGACCTGATTCGGATCGCGTTTGATCCCGCTGCGTTGCAGGATGCGGAGCTGGCCGAGCGAGTGGCTGCTGACGTGGCGGAGCCGGAGCGCGGCGTACTGGTTGCGGGCAAGGTGTTCGTGGAGGCGCCGCCTGGTGCGCTGGTGAAGGACGTGCTGTTCAAGGCGGGCTGGAACCTCGACGAGCCGTGGGTGCCGGTACGGCGTGATCTCAGCCAGCCGGTGCCTGCACCAGAACTGCGAGTGGACGTGATCGGCTCTGAGGAGGCGCACGAGCGAGTCACGGTGCAGCGGGAGTCGTTCGACGGGTCGACGTTCACCAACGAGCGGTGGTTCACGATGGCGGACGGCATCCCGTACGCCGATGCGCGCTGTCTCGTCGGCCGCAACCAGCTCGGCGAATCAGTAGCGGCCGTGACGGTGTGGTCGGCCGGCGAAGGCAAGCCGGGCTACCTGGAGCCGATGGGCGTGCATCGGATGCACCGTGGTCGCGGCTACGGCGAGGCGATCACGGTCGCGGCTGCACGCGCCCTGCAGGAGATGGGCGCGTCGGTCGCCTACACCTGCACACCCGGCTTCAACGTCGGCGCGATCGCCACCTACGAGGCCGCCGGCTTCGTCCGCGGTGAGGACCTGAGGGACCTCCGCCGCGACGGCTAGTCCGCCACGTCGTCGGAGGCGCGCAGTACCCGGAGGATGTTGCCTCCGGCAAGCTTTTCGAGGTCCTGGTCGCTCCACTTGCGCTCGGCCAGTGCCTCGAAGAGCAGCGGGTACGACGAGACGTCCGGCAGGTCCACCGGAGTCTCCGGAACCCCGTCGTAGTCGCCGCCGATCCCGACGTGATCGATCCCGGCCACCTCGCGGACGTGCTCGACATGCTGGACCACATCGGCCAGCCTGACCACGGGTTTCGGCGTGCCGTAGAGCTCGCCGAGCTTCTCGTGGTCCGACGGCTTCTGTGCGTTCAGGCCGTTGGCCTTGGCGATCTCGTCGGCGCCGGCGACCCAGTCGACGTACTCCTGTGAGACGAAGTACGGAACGAACGTGACCATGCACACCCCGTCGTTGCCGGCCAGCGTCTCGAGGACGTCGTCCGGCGCGTTCCGCGGTACGTCGCAGACCGCACGGGCTGATGAGTGGCTGAAGATCACCGGTGCACTGGTGATGCGCAGAGCGTGCCGCATCGTGTCGGCCGAGACGTGAGACAGGTCGACCAGCATGCCGATCCGGTTCATCTCCCGAACAACCTGCTCACCGAAGTCGTTCAGTCCGCCCAGCACTGGCTTGTCAGTGGCGGAGTCTGCCCACGGGACGTTGTTGTTGTGCGTGAGCGTCATGTAGCGCACCCCGAGCGTGCGCATGGTGCGCAGGACGCCGAGCGACTCACCGATCGAGTAGCCGCCCTCCATCCCCATCAATGACGCGATCCGGCCGGCCTTGATCGCCGCCTCCACGTCATCGGCGGTCGTCGCGAGCTGCAGCGAATCCGGGAAGCGTGCGACGAGCTGGTGCACGAAGTCGAGCTGCTCGAACGTGCGCCGTACAGCGTGTTCGTCCTGCGGAACCCACAGTGACCAGAACTGCGCACCGACGTTCCCTGCTCGCAGCCGCGGCAGATCGGTGTGCAGCTGCGGCACCGACCCACTCAGGTCGTGCGCGTCCAAGTCGTACTCGCAGAGCTCGTAGAACGCGATCGGAAGATCGTTGTGCCCGTCGATCACCAGGTGCGGACTCGTCATGCACTCATCCTGTCAGCTCTGCTCGTCCGACGCCCGCAGTCCATCGACACCCTCCCTGGTCAGAACTGTCCGAGCCATCGGTGACAATAGGTGAGTGAGTATCGACGAGCTGACCTTCGACGCGGCCGGGCTGATCCCGGCCGTCGTGCAGCAGTACGACACGCGCGAAGTGCTGATGGTGGGCTGGATGAACGCCGAGGCTGTTCGCCGGACGGCGGCGACGGGCCGGAGCACGTTCTGGTCGCGGAGCCGCCAGGAGTTCTGGGTGAAGGGCGAGACCAGTGGTCACCGCCAGCACGTGAAGGAGATCCTCGTCGACTGTGACGCCGACACCCTGCTGGTCCTGGTCGACCAGGAAGGCCCGGCCTGTCACACCGGCACCCGCAGCTGCTTCGAGCACGGATCGATCAAGGTGACGGCATGAACATCCCCGACCTCGAGACCTTCCGCGACTATGCCAAGGACCGCCGCGTCATCCCGGTGACGCGCCGGCTGCTCGCCGACGCCGAGACGCCGATCGGCGTCTACGGCAAGCTCGCCGCCGAGCGCGAGGGCACCTTCCTGCTCGAGTCCGCGGAGAACGGTGGCGTCTGGTCGCGCTACTCCTTCATCGGCGTTCGCTCGGCCGCGACCCTGACCGAGCGGAACGGTCAGGCGGTGTGGACCGGCAACCCGCCGGTCGGCCTGCCGCAGACCGGTGACCCACTGGCCGCGCTGCGCGAGACGCTCGAGATCCTGCACACACCCCGGCTCCCGGACCTGCCCCCGCTGACCGGCGGCATGGTCGGCTTCCTCGGGTACGACGCCGTCCGCCGGCTGGAGAAGTTGCCGGACACAACGACCGACGACCTCGGCCTGCCCGAGCTGACGTTCCTGTTCGCGACCGACCTGGCCGCGCTCGACCACGAGACCGGTGAGATCTGGCTGATCGCGAACGCGATCAACTGGGACGACACCGACGAGCGGGTCGACGACGCGTTCGCCGATGCGGTCCGCCGGCTGGACGCGATGGAGGCCGACCTGGCTCGGCCCACCCCGTCGTACGTGGTCCGTGCCGATCGCGACGCGCAGCCGGACCCGCACCGGCAGCGCTCGAGCGTCGAGTACCGGGAGGCGGTCGAGACGGCCAAGGAGGAGATCCGGGCCGGCGAGGCGTTCCAGGTCGTCGTCTCGCAGCGCTTCGAGCTGCAGACCACCGCCTCCGCGCTCGACATCTACCGGGTCCTGCGTCGCTCGAACCCGAGCCCTTACATGTATCTGGTTCGCCTGGACGGGTTCGACATCGTCGGCTCCAGTCCAGAGGCGCTGGTGAAGGTCACCGACAACAAGGTGATCGTGCACCCGATCGCCGGCACCCGCCGCCGCGGCGCGACGCCGGAGGAGGACCACGCTCTCGAAGAGGAGCTGCGCGCCGATGCCAAGGAGCGCGCCGAGCACCTGATGCTCGTCGACCTGGGCCGCAACGACGTGGGCAAGGTGTGTGTGGCCGGCACGGTCGAGGTGATCGACTTCATGGACGTGCGCCGCTACAGCCACGTGATGCACCTGGAGTCGACCGTCACCGGCCAGCTCCTCGCCGGCAAGACCGCGTTCGACGCCCTCACCGCGACCTTCCCGGCCGGCACCTTGTCGGGCGCCCCGAAGCCGCGCGCGATGGAGATCATCGACAAGCTCGAGGTGACGCGCCGCGGTGTGTACGGCGGTGTGGTCGGTTACCTCGACTTCGCCGGTGACGCCGACACCGCGATCGCCATCCGTACTGCGGTCCTGCGCGGCTCCACGGCCTACGTGCAGGCCGGAGCAGGCATCGTCGCCGACTCCGACCCGGCGTCCGAGGACGCCGAGTGCCGGACGAAGGCAGCGGCCGTGCTGAATGCGATCGCGGTCGCAGGAACGTTCAGCGAGGTCTGATGCGTCCACAGCGACTGGTCGACCTACTCACTCTGATCGCCCTGGCCCTGCTGGCGCTGTCTGCCTATCTGACGTGGTCAACGGCCGATCCGGGCAACGGGCGGCCGGTGATCCATTTCAACGGCTACAGCGTCACCAGAGGGCCAGTGACGCTGGCTATGGCCGCCGTGGTCGCCGTTGTGGTCACCAAGCTCGCCGGTACGGCGCTCCGCCGCATCATCGGCGTACTGATCGCGCTGCTGGGTGTCGCGGCGATCGCAGTGTCGCTGCAGGTGCGGCCGGATGTCGCGGAGCTCAGCCGGTTGCGGCCCGAGCTCAGCCAGGCAGTGACCGACACCGTCACGTTGAGCGCCGGACCGGCGCCGTGGCCGGCGTTGGCCGGAGGAGTGGCGTTGCTGCTCGCCGGTCTGGTCACCGCGGTGACCGCACATCGATGGAGGCGCCCTACCGATCGGTATGAGCGTGAACCGGTGGCGACGACCGCCGGCAAGCAAACAGCCCCCGGCACCGAGGACGGGGTCGATCAGTGGAAGGCGATCGACGCGGGAGAGGACCCGACTCTCTGATCGCGGCGGGCTACCGCCACAATAGGACAGGACGACGACGAGGAGTGGCGGCAACCATGGACAATACGACTGCCGATCAAGGGGCGACCCGGGTGAGCGACGAGGCTCCCCACGACGCGCACGGCAACAGCACCGCGGCCTGGACCGCGGTGGCGATCATCCTGGTGGGGTTCACCGTCGGTGCCATCGCGATGGTGCTCGGCCCGAACTGGCTGCTGTTCTGGATCTCGGTCGGGATCGTGGTGCTGGGGGCACTGGCCGGCAAGGTGTTGCAGCTGCTCGGCTTCGGCGTCCCCACCGACGACCACTGAAGGGCGGACGGACCATGACTGTGCTTGACGACATTCTCGCCGGGGTTCGCGAGGACCTCGCGGAGCGCCAGGCTCTAGTCGGCCTGGACGACCTCAAGCTGGAGGCGCAGCGCAAGCCCGACGCCAAGGACCCGATGCCGGTGTTCCGCGGCGACGGGATCGCGGTGATCGCCGAGGTGAAGCGGTCCAGCCCCTCCAAGGGTGAGCTGGCCGAGATCACCGACCCGGCCGCACTGTCCGGTGAGTACGAGGCCGGCGGCGCGTCCGCGATCTCCGTGCTGACCGAGCAGCGCCGGTTCAACGGCAGCCTGGACGACCTGCGAGCGGTGCGCGGACGGGTCGACGTACCCGTGCTGTGCAAGGACTTCATCGTCTCCTCGTACCAGCTCTGGGAAGCGCGGGCGGCCGGCGCCGACATGGCCCTGCTGATCGTCGCGGCGCTCGAGCAGGAGGCGCTGGTCTCGCTGATCGAGCGCGCGCATTCGATCGGGCTGTGCCCGCTGGTCGAGGTCCACGACGAGGAGGAGACCCGGCGTGCGGTGGACGCCGGCGCCCAGCTCATCGGCGTGAACAACCGGAACCTGAAGACCCTCGAGGTCGACCGGACCACGTTCGCCCGGGTCGCGCCGATCATCCCGAACAACCTGGTCCGGGTGGCGGAGTCCGGGGTCCGGGGCCCGCATGATGTAATCGAGTTCGCGCGCGCCGGGGCCGATGTCGTCCTCGTCGGTGAAACCCTGGTGACCGGCCGCGATCCTCGCGCCTCGGTCGCCGACCTCGTCGCCGCCGGATCGCATCCCGCCATCCAGCAGCGGCACTGACCTCTCCGGCCGGTCCAAACGGCACGGGGCAGAGACTCTCCCGTGCCCTTGGGCCGGGTTTGGAAGGTTTGTCGGATGAGTAACACGCTGCCCGACCAGCTCGGGCACTTCGGCCGTTTCGGCGGCCGGTTCATGCCGGAGGCGCTGATCGCGCCGCTCGACGAGCTCACGCAGGCCTGGCAGAGCGCCATGGCCGATCCGGAGTTCACGGGCGAGTTCGACCGGATGCTGCGCGAGTGGGCCGGCGTCCCGAGCCTGCTGTACGACGCGACCCGGCTGTCCGAGGTGGCCGGGGCGCGCATCCTGCTCAAGCGCGAGGACCTCAACCACACCGGTGCGCACAAGGTCCGCAACGCGCTCGGGCAGGCCTTGCTGACCAAGCGGATGGGCAAGCCGCGGGTGATCGCGGAGACCGGCGCCGGCCAGCACGGCGTCGCGACCGCGACCGCGTGTGCCTACCTGGACCTCGAGTGCGTGGTCTACATGGGCGAGGTCGACACCCAGCGCCAGGCGCTGAACGTGGCCCGGATGAAGCTGCTCGGCGCCGAGGTGATCCCGGTGACGAGCGGCAGCCGGACCCTCAAGGACGCGATCAACGAGGCGCTGCGCGACTGGGTCGCCAGCGTCGACAAGACCCACTACCTGCTCGGTACGGCGGCCGGCGCGCACCCGTTCCCGGCGATGGTGCGCGACTTCGTCCGCGGCATCGGTGACGAGGCGAGAGCGCAGTCGCTCGAGCTGCTCGGCAAGCTTCCCGACGCCGCGGTCGCCGCGGTCGGCGGCGGGTCGAACGCGATCGGTCTGTTCGCCGCGTTCATCCCCGACGAGGACGTGAAGCTGTACGGCATCGAGCCCGGTGGTGACGGGTTCGAGACCGGTCGGCACGCAGCCACGATCACGGCCGGACAGGTCGGCGTACTGCATGGTGCGCGGTCGTTCCTGTTGCAGGACGAGGACGGTCAGACGATCGAGTCGCACTCGATCTCGGCCGGGCTGGACTATCCCGGTGTCGGGCCGGAGCACTCGTGGCTGGCCGAGACCAAGCGGGCGACATACCGGCCGGTGACGGACGCCGACGCGATGGAGGCGTTCCGGCTGCTGTCGCGGACCGAGGGCATCATCCCGGCGATCGAGTCGGCGCACGCGGTCGCCGGTGCGCTGGAGATCGCGAAGGAGCTGGGTCCGGACTCCACCCTCCTGGTGAACCTGTCCGGTCGCGGTGACAAGGACATGGACACGGCGAGCTCGTGGTTCAACCTGATCGACGCCCCGGAGGCCGGCCGTGAGTGAAGTAGTTGCCCTGGGCAAGGCCGGGACCGCGATCCGGAAGGCGAACGCCGAAGGCCGCGCGGGTCTGGTCGGTTACCTGCCGGCCGGTTACCCGTCGTACGACGGTGGCGTGGACGCGATCAAGGCGCTCGTCGACGGCGGTGTCGACGTGCTCGAGATCGGCCTGCCGTACAGCGACCCGGTGATGGACGGTCCGGCGATCCAGCGGGCCGCCGAGGCCGCGCTGGCCGGCGGGTTCCGGGTGAAGGACCTGCTGCGCACGGTCGAGACGATCGCCGCGTACTCCGACGTACCGGTGCTCGTCATGACGTATTGGAACCCGATCGAGCGGTACGGAGTCGATCGCTGGGCCACCGATTTCGCCGGTGTCGGGGGAGCGGGCCTGATCACGCCCGACCTGATCCCGGAGGAGGCCGCGGAGTGGATCGCGGCCGCCGACAAGAACGAGCTGGACAAGGTGTTCCTGGTCTCGCCGTCCTCGACGGACGCGCGGATCCGGTCGACCACGGCCGCGTGCCGCGGGTTCGTCTACGCGACCGCGGTGATGGGTGTCACCGGCATCCGGTCGGCTGCCTCGGATCTGGCCGAGCCATTGGTTGCCCGGACCAAGGCCACGACCGGGCTGCCGGTCGGGGTCGGGATCGGCGTCTCGAACGCGGAGCAGGCGGCCGCCATCGGTGCGTTCACCGATGCGGTCATCGTCGGATCGGCGTTCGTGAAGCGGCTGCTCGACGGTGAAGGACCGGCAGGTGTGCGATCGCTCACGGAGAGCCTGGCCGAGGGCGTTCGCCGGGAACCGTCAGCGGCGGCCGGACGTTGAGCCAGCTGTGAGTCGAACCAGGAACGCGGCCGTTTTCCTTGCCGCGGTGGGTCTGCTTGCCCTCGCGGGCTGCAGCAGTGGCAAGGAAGAGAAACCCGACAACCCCGGCGGTGCGATCATCCGCACCAGCCAGGACCCGAACGGGATGCGGGGTGCCACGCTCGACCAGCCGTACAAGTTGCCCGCGGCCACGCTGACCGACACCGGCGGGAGTCCGTTCAACCTGGTCACTTCGACCAAGAAGCCGGTCACGCTGATCTTCTTCGGGTACACGAACTGCCCGGACGTGTGCCCGACGGTGATGGCCGATGTCGCGTCCGCGCTGACCAAGCTGGACGAGTCGGTGCGCAAGCAGGTGCAGGTGCTGTTCATCACCACCGACCCGGCGCGCGACACCGGCCCGGTGATCCACAAGTACCTGGACCGGTTCGATCCGTCGTTCGTCGGCCTGACCGGGTCGCTGACCTCGATCAAGGACATCGCGCAGGCGGTCGGCGTACCGGTCGAAGGGATGAAGAAGCTGCCCTCGGGTGGCTACGAGATCGGTCACGGCGCGCAGGTGCTCGGGTTCGGCAAGGACGACAAGGCCACCGTGCTGTGGATGTCGAACACGTCGATCGGTGACATGGTGCACGACTTCGGGAAGCTGGTCGAGGCGAACCAGTGAAGCCTCGGGGGGCCTGGGTCTCACTGGTTGCACGGCTGATTCTCGGAGGGGTGATGCTGGTCGCGGGCGCGCTGAAGGTCTCCGATCCGGAGACCGCGGCGCAGGCCGTCCGCGCGTACGAGATCCTGCCGCCGGGGCTGGCCGACCCGGTCGGCTGGGGCCTGCCGTTCCTGGAGATCGCGATCGGATTGCTGTTGGTCCTCGGTTTCGGTGTCCGGCACTCGGCAGCCGCCGCAGGTGTTTTCATGGTGGTGTTCATCGCCGCCGTGGGCTCCGCCTGGGCGCGCGGGCTGGCCATCGACTGCGGCTGCTTCGGTGGCGGCGGACGGGTCGATCCCGGCCGGACGAAGTACCTCGAGGAGATCCTCCGCGATGTCGGTCTGCTCGTGCTGGCGATCTGGCTCTGCGCGAAGCCGGCCAGCAGATTTGCGCTGGAAACTGATCCGAACACCTCGACAGGAGACGCCGTACCGTGAGCAACACCAACGCCAACCCGCTGCAGGAGCAGAAGAAGCGGGTCCCACCCGGCGTCGTCGTGGTGATCGTCCTGGTGCTGGCGCTGCTGGCCGGTGTCGGGTTCCAGTACCTGCGCGGTCACTCCAAGGTCGAGGTCACCGGGACGAACCACACCGAACCGGCCGTCATCACGGGGCCGGGACAGTCCGGACAAGGCGTCACGGTCGGTCAGGCCGGCGCGAAGGCGCAGATCGACCTGTACCTGGACTTCCGCTGCCCGCACTGCGCGGAGTTCGAGGAGATGACCGGGTCGACGGTCGACAAACTCGTCCAGGACGGTACGGCGAAGCTCACGTACTGGCCGTTGGCCTTCGTGAACCCGGAGGCCTCACCGCGGTTGGCGAACGCGTTCGCGGCAGCGGCGGCGAACGGGAAGGCGCTGGGCTACGCCGACGAGATGTACGCCGACTTCAGCAAGACCTGGTCGGAGGACCAGCTGATCGAGCTGGGCAAGCAGCTCGGGATCGGCGACGCGAAGTTCCAGCAGGCCGTCCAGAACAACACCTACGGCAGCTGGGTCGAGTCGGTCGGCAAGGCCGCCGACACGCGCGGCGTGACCGGTACGCCGACGGTCTTCGTCAACGGCAAGAAGCTGGAGACCAAGGACCTGACCGCGGAAGGGCTGCAGAAGGCGGTCGACGACGCGGTGAAGCCGGCGAGCTGACGACGTGTCTCACGCACCGAGTCCCCATCGTGACCCTGGGTTCCTGGCCGGTGGGCTGGGCCGTCGAGTAGCGTTCCGGATGCCATGTCTAGTCTGATCCCCGCCGTGATCGTGCCGGCCTTCATTCCCAGTCCCAGCCAAGGTGTCTGGCACGTCCTCGGCCTGCCGATCCGTGCCTACGCACTGTGCATCCTGGCCGGGATCTTCGCCGGCTACTGGCTGACCCGGCGGCGCTGGGTCGCCCGCGGCGGTTCGCCGACGGTGCTGTCCGACGTGATGTTCTGGGCGATCCCGTTCGGCCTGGTCGGCGCGCGGATCTACCACGTCGCCACCGACGCCGAGCTCTACTTCGGCGCGGGCCGGCACCCGATCGACGCCCTGAAGATCTGGCACGGCGGCCTCGGCATCTGGGGCGCGGTCGGCTTCGGCTGCCTCGGCGCCTACCTGGCCTGCCGCCGCGCCGGAGTCCCGTTCCTGGGCTTCCTCGACGCGGTCGCCCCCGGCATCGCGCTGGCCCAGATCTTCGGCCGCTTCGGCAACTACTTCAACCAGGAACTCTTCGGCCGGCCCACCACCCGCCCCTGGGGCCTCGAGATCGACCCGGCGCACCGCCCCGACGGCTTCGCCGACTTCGCGACCTTCCACCCGACCTTCCTGTACGAAGCGATCTGGAACCTCGGCGTCGTCGCCCTCGTGATCCTGGCCGGCCGCCGCTTCACCCTCGGCCACGGCCGCGCGTTCTTCCTGTACGTCGCCGCGTACTGCGCCGGCCGCGTCTGGATCGAGAACATGCGGATCGACACGGTCAACCACTTCCTCGGCCTGCGCCTGAACGTCTGGACGTCGATCATCCTGTTCGTGCTGGCCGTCGTCGCGCTGATCATCAGCGCCCGGACCAAGCCCGGCCAGGAAGACCTCTCCAGCGGTCCCGCAGCCGGCCACCCGACGCCGATCGTCGCCACGACCGAGTCCGCCACGACCGAGTCCGCCACGACCGAGTCCGCCACCACCGACTCAGCCACCACCGACTCAGCCACTACCGAGTCAGCCACCGGTACGGCGACCGCCGACGCGGAGCTCGACGCGACGGGTGGAACCGGCCCCGACGCAGCAACCTCACCAAGTGCCGCGGCAGTCACGGATGCGGAGGCGATCGTGGTGGAGAACGCCGACCCGGCGAACGACGTACCGGCTGCAAGTGGAGAGCTGACCAGCACCGAGGCCACTGAGGCCACTGAGGCCACTGAGGCCGCGCACACCACCGCTCCCGCCGTACCGGGCGATGGGGCTCGTGACTGATCGTCCGCAGGTTTCCCCCGAGCATCACGGTGACCACAAGCACCGTGATGTGAACGGCGGCTGGCTGCGGCCGGCCGTGTTCGGCGCGATGGACGGCCTGGTGTCGAACTTCGCGCTGATCGCCGGTATGGACGGCGGCACGCAATCGGGCTCCAAGTTCATCGTGCTCGCCGGACTGGCCGGGCTGGCTGCCGGAGCGTTCTCGATGGCGGCGGGGGAGTACACCTCGGTCGCCTCCCAGCGTGAGCTCGCCCGCGCTGAGATCGAGGTCGAGCGGCTGGAGATCGCCCGTCATCCGATCGACGAAGAGATCGAGCTGGCCGAGACCTATCGCGCCAAGGGCCTGGACCCCGACCTGGCCGACAAGGTCGCCAAGCAGTTCCACACCAACCCCGACCAGGCCCTCGACGAACACGTCCGCGAAGAGCTCGGCATCGACCCCAACGACCTCCCGAGCCCCGTGCTCGCGGCCGGCTCGTCCTTCGTCTGCTTCGCCGTCGGAGCATTCATCCCGCTCCTGCCGTACCTCCTCGGCGCGACGACCGTCGTACCGGCGCTCATCATGAGCCTCACCGCCCTCTTCGCCGCCGGTGCGGTCGTCAGCCGGGTCACCAGCCGCTCCTGGTGGTACTCAGGCCTCCGCCAACTCCTCCTCGGCGGACTCGCCGCAGCCCTCACCTACTTCGTCGGCACCCTCGTCGGCCCCGGCATCGGCTGAGCGCGAAATCCGCACGGCTAAGCAGCGAGGTTGGGGCGTGGCGGAATTTGAGGGGATCTCCGTTGAGGTTGCTGGTTCTCCCCTCAAATTTTGAGGGGAGAAGGGGCAACTTGAGGGGAGATCCGGCCAAGTTGCCGGCGGGACGGCGGCGGCGAAGCTGCCGTGCGGCCGAACATGCCGGACGACCCACATCCGGCCGGGGCGCACCCAAGCCACCGGGGGTTTGGACAGGTTATGACTTGTTCAAACCCCACCAGTCCTGTTCAAGCCCCGGCAACTGGACGCGCCTGGCATCGGCTACCGCCAGCGGGTGTTTCCCGCGAAGATCGATGAGCAGCCCGATACCTACCTGAAGAGCGTCGGCGAGGTCTTCGCCGAGTTCGGCGAGCACACCCAGGACTCCGGCAACATCTCGTACGGCGTGACGATCGACGGCTACCGCTACTTCGTCAAAACGCCCGGCATCCCGGATGATCCCAAGCCGTTCGCCCCAGCACCCCGCCGCCAGGAAGCAGTCCGCCGCGCCGGCCGCCTCGCCGCCGAGATCGAGCACGACCTGCTCCCGGCGTACCACGGCCTGATCGAGACTCCGTGGGGCCCGGCCCTCGTCTTCGACTGGCGCGAAGGCGATCATCTCGGCACCCACCTCGACCGCTTCCGCGCCTTGTCCGCCGACGAGATCAGCGAAGCCCTCGACCAGCTCTACGACCTGCACGACGTCCTGACCTCGTCCGGCTGGGTCGAAGGCGACTTCTACGACGGCGCGATGCTCTACGACTTCGACACCCGCCAGCTGACCGTCATGGACCTCGACGACTACCGCCCAGGTGCCTACCGCAACGACATGGGCCGCATGTTCGGCTCCACCCGCTTCATGGCCCCCGAACAGCTCACCCTGGACGCCGTCATCGACGACAGCACCACCGCGTTCGTGATGGCGCGCACCGCCCTCGTCCTCCTCGGCGACGGCACCCTCGACCGCCCCGCCTTCCGCGGCACCGACGGCCAGTACGCCGTCCTCCACCAAGCCACCACCACCCGCTTCGACAGCTACCAGGCCTTCTACAGCGCCTGGCTAGAAGCCTCCTCAATGACATAACCCAGCGTCCGCAGCCGCTCAAGGTGATCACCAGGCGACGGCTGCCCAGCGGCCCGCGACGCCGCTCTCATCTCCCGGATTTCACCCGACGGTGTCACCATGGGTCGACGAACCAGTGAGCGCTTGCTTACGGGGCGTGACTGTGAACTCTGAAAGGCGTTGCGGCGGTGGAATGTCTGTCCACCTGTCGGGCGTCATGAGGTAGTCTCGGGACACCCGGCTTGGGCCAATGTTGTCCCGCGGCCAGTTGTTGACCGTAGGACGACGGGAGCCCCTGAATGTATGGTCGCGCCCCCTTTCCAGCTGAGGGCTTGTACGACGGCCGCCACGAGCACGATGCGTGTGGCGTTGCCTTCGTAGCAACCTTGACCGGAGAACCCAGCCACGACATCGTGGCGAAGGCTTTGACCGCCCTGCGTAATCTCGAGCATCGTGGTGCGTCCGGCGCGGAGCCGGATTCCGGCGACGGCGCCGGCATCCTGATCCAGGTCCCGGATGCGTACTACCGCAAGGTGTGCGACTTCGAGCTGCCGGTCGCGCGTGGGTACGCGACCGGGATCGCGTTCCTGCCGGCCGAGGCCGACGACGCCGCGAAGGCGATCGCGCGGATCGAGGAGATCGCGGCCGAGGAGAAGCTGACCGTGCTGGGCTGGCGCGACGTGCCGACCACGCCGGAGCTGCTCGGTAACACGGCGCGTTCGGTGATGCCGACGTTCAAGCAGCTGTTCGTGGCGGCGCGGGCCGGCCGGGTGCTGGGGCTCGCCCTGGAGCGGATGGCCTTCCGGCTGCGCAAGCGCGCCGAGAAGGAGACCGAGACCTACTTCCCGTCGCTGTCCGGCCGGACCATCACCTACAAGGGGATGCTGACCACCGACCAGCTGGACAAGTTCTTCCCCGAGCTGACCGACCCTGACCTCGCTTCGGCGATCGGCGTCGTGCACAGCCGGTTCTCCACCAACACGTTCCCGTCGTGGCCGCTGGCCCACCCGTACCGGTACATCGCCCACAACGGCGAGATCAACACCGTCCAGGGCAACCGGAACTGGATGCGCGCCCGTGAGGCGCTCCTGTCCAGTGAGCTGATCCCGGGTGACTTGGAGCAGCTCTACCCGATCTGTACGCCGGGCGCTTCGGACTCGGCGTCGTTCGACGAGGTGCTCGAACTTCTGCACCTCGGTGGTCGCTCACTGCCGCACGCGATGCTGATGATGATCCCGGAGGCGTGGGAGAACGCCACCACGATGGATCCGAAGCGGCGCGCGTTCTACGAGTTCCACTCGACCATGATGGAGCCCTGGGACGGACCGGCCTCGGTCGTGTTCTCCGACGGCACCAAGGTCGGTGCGGTGCTCGACCGCAACGGTCTGCGCCCCTCGCGGTACTGGGTGACCGAGGACGGCCTCGTCGTCCTCGCGTCCGAGGCCGGTGTCCTGGACATCGACCCGGCGACCATCACCGAGAAGGGCCGGCTCGAGCCGGGCCGGATCTTCCTCGTCGACGTCGCGGCGCACCGGATCATCACCGATGCCGAGGTGAAGAACGCGCTCGCCAACGAGGCGCCGTACGACGAATGGCTGCACGGCGGCCTGATCCGCTTCGACGACCTGCACGAGCGCGAACACGTGGTGCACAGCCACGCGTCGGTGACGCGTCGCCAGCAGGTCTTCGGGTACACCGAGGAGGAGCTGCGGGTCATCCTCACCCCGATGGCCAAGAGCGGCACCGAGCCGATCGGCTCGATGGGTACCGACACGCCGATGGCGATGCTGAGTGACCGGTCGCGGCCGCTGTTCGACTACTTCGCGCAGCTGTTCGCCCAGGTCACCAACCCGCCGCTGGACGCGATCCGCGAGGAGCTCGTCACCTCGCTGTCGTCGAGCGTCGGTCCGGAGTCGAACCTGCTCGACCCGAGTCCGTCGTCCTGCCGTCAGGTGGTGATCCCGTTCCCGGTGATCACCAACGACGAGCTCGCGAAGCTCCGCCACATCAACCTCGACGGCGACATGCCCGGCCTGGCCACCACGGTCCTGCGTGGCGTGTACGACGTCGAGGGCGGCGGCGAGGCTCTCAAGACACGGCTCGACGAGATCTGCGCCGAGGCCGACGAGGCGATTCGGGAGGGCGCGCGCATCGTCGTACTGTCCGACCGGCACTCGAACGCCGACAGCGCGCCGATCCCGTCGCTGTTGCTGACCGCGGCCGTGCACCACCACCTGGTCCGGGAGAAGACCCGCACCCAGGTCGGTCTGGTCGTCGAGGCAGGAGATGTGCGCGAAGTTCATCATGTCGCGCTCCTGATGGGGTACGGCGCTGCGGCGATCAACCCGTATCTCGCGCTGGAGTCGGTCGAGGACCTGTGCCGGCGCGGCACCTACTTGCCGGGTGTCGAGCCCGAGCAGGCCGTCCGCAACGTCGTGAAGTCGCTCGGCAAGGGCGTCCTCAAGGTGATGTCGAAGATGGGCGTGTCGACGGTCGCGTCGTACACGGGTGCGCAGATCTTCGAGGCCAACGGCCTGTCGCCGGAGCTGGTCGAGCAGTACTTCACCGGTACGTCGTCCAAGCTCGGCGGGATCGGCCTGGACACGATCGCCGAGGAGGTCCGGCAGCGCCACCTGCGCGCCTACCCGGCCGACGGCATCCTGACCGCGCACCGCAAGCTCGAGGTCGGCGGTGAGTACCAGTGGCGGCGTGAAGGTGAGCCGCACCTGTTCGACCCCGAGACCGTGTTCCGGCTGCAGCACAGCACCCGGAGCGGACGGTACGACATCTTCAAGCAGTACACGGCGCGCGTGGACGAGCAGTCCGAGCGGCTGATGACGCTGCGGGGGCTGTTCGCCTTCAAAGATCAGCACAGTAAGGAAGGCCGCGAGCCGATCTCGATCGACGAGGTCGAGCCGGTCAGCGAGATCGTCAAGCGGTTCTCCACCGGTGCGATGAGCTACGGCTCGATCAGCGCCGAGGCGCACACCACGCTCGCGATCGCGATGAACCAGCTCGGCGCCAAGTCGAACACGGGGGAGGGCGGCGAGGACTCCGACCGGCTGCACGACCCCGCTCGGCGGAGCTCGATCAAGCAGGTCGCGTCCGGCCGGTTCGGTGTCACGTCGGAGTACCTGACGAACTCCGACGACATCCAGATCAAGATGGCGCAGGGTGCCAAGCCCGGTGAGGGTGGTCAGCTCCCCGGGAACAAGGTCTACCCGTGGGTGGCCAGCACCCGGCACTCGACGCCCGGCGTCGGCCTGATCTCGCCGCCGCCGCACCACGACATCTACTCGATCGAGGATCTCGCGCAGCTGATCCACGACCTGAAGAACGCGAACCCGAAGGCCCGCATCCACGTGAAGCTGGTCTCCGAGGTCGGCGTCGGCACGATTGCCGCAGGCGTTTCGAAGGCGCACGCGGACGTCGTACTGATCTCCGGGCACGATGGTGGCACCGGCGCGGCGCCGCTGACGTCGCTCAAGCACGCAGGTGGTCCGTGGGAGCTCGGCCTGGCCGAGACCCAGCAGACGCTGCTGCTCAACGGGTTGCGCGACCGGATCGTCGTACAGACCGATGGACAGCTCAAGACCGGCCGGGACGTCGTGATCGCGGCCCTGCTGGGAGCGGAGGAGTACGGGTTCGCCAGTGCGCCGCTGGTCGTGTCGGGCTGCATCATGATGCGCGTCTGCCACCTGGACACCTGCCCGGTCGGCGTCGCCACCCAGAACCCGGTCCTGCGCGAGCGCTTCTCGGGCAAGCCGGAGTTCGTGGTGAACTTCTTCGAGTTCATCGCCGAAGAGGTCCGCGAGTACCTGGCGGAGCTCGGGTTCCGGACGCTGGAAGAGGCGGTCGGGCACGCCGAGGTGCTGGACATCAAGCGCGCGGTCGACCACTGGAAGGCCGACGGTCTCGACCTGACGCCGATCCTGCACGTGCCGTCGCTGCCCGAGGGCGCCTCCCGGCACCAGGTCGTCGAGCAGGACCACGGCCTCGACAAGGCCCTGGACAACGAGCTGATCCGGATCTGCCGGCCGGCGCTCGAGAACGGCGAACCGGTCCGGGCCCAGCTCGCGATCCGCAACGTCAACCGGACCGTCGGCACCATGCTCGGCCACGAGATCACCAAGCGGTACCGCGCGGCCGGCCTGGCCGACGGCACCATCGACCTGACCTTCACCGGTTCGGCCGGGAACTCGTTCGCCGCCTTCGTCCCGCGCGGTGTCACGCTGCGCCTCGAAGGCGACGCCAACGACTACGTCGGCAAGGGCCTGTCCGGTGGTCGCGTCGTCATCCGCCCGGACCGGCATGCCCGGTTCGACGCGGCCGACCAGATCATCGCCGGCAACGTCATCGCGTACGGCGCGACGTCCGGTGAACTGTTCATCAGTGGTGGCGCCGGGCAACGGTTCTGTGTCCGGAACTCCGGAGCCACCGCGGTCGTCGAGGCAGTCGGCGACCACGCCTGCGAATACATGACCGGCGGGCGCGTCGTCGTACTGGGCGCTGTCGGGCGGAACTTCGCAGCGGGCATGTCGGGCGGCGTGGCCCACGTGCTCGACCTGGACCGCGCCCTGGTGAACAAGGAGCTGGTGGACCTGCTCCCGCTCACCGAGGCCGAGTCCGACCTGTTGCAGGACTTGGTCCGGCGTCATCACGAGGAGACCGGATCGGAACGGGCGGCCAAGCTGCTCGGCGACTGGTCAGCGGCAGGTTCGCGATTTACAACAGTGATGCCCCGCGACTACGCCCGGGTGCTGGCGGCCAAGGCGGCCGCCGAGCGCGACGGGCTGGACGAGGATGCCACCACGCGAGCGATGATGGAGGCCATCTGATGGCTGACCCGAAGGGTTTTCTCACCACTGGTCGTGAGGTCGCCGAGCGGCGTCCGGTCGAGGAGCGGTTGCAGGACTGGAAAGAGGTCTACCCCGGTGGACCGGGCAAGGCGCTGCTGCCGATCATCACCAAGCAGGCCGGCCGCTGCATGGACTGCGGGATCCCGTTCTGCCACAGCGGCTGCCCGCTGGGCAACCTGATCCCGGAGTGGAACGACCTGGTCTGGCGCGACGACTGGTCCTCGGCGATCGAGCGGTTGCACGCCACCAACAACTTCCCGGAGTTCACCGGGCGGCTGTGCCCGGCGCCGTGCGAGACCTCGTGCGTGCTCGGCATCAACCAGGACCCGGTCACGATCAAGAACGTCGAGGTGGCGATCATCGACAAGGCCTGGGAGACCGGGCACGTCCAGCCGCAACCGCCGGAGTGGCTGACCGGCAAGACGATCGCCGTCGTGGGTTCCGGCCCGGCCGGGCTGTCGGTCGCACAGCAGCTGACGCGCGCCGGGCACACCGTCGCCGTCTACGAGCGCGCCGAGGCGCCGGGCGGGCTGCTGCGGTTCGGCATTCCCGAGTTCAAGATGGAGAAGTCGCAGGTCGTCCGCCGGATCCAGCAGATGAAGGAAGAGGGCACGGTCTTCCGCTCCGGCGTCAACGTCGGCGTGGACGTCACCGGCACCCAGCTCAAGCAGCGCTACGACGCGGTCGTGATCGCGACCGGCGCCACCGCGGCGCGTGATCTCCCGGTGCCGGGCCGTGAGTTCGGCGGCATCCACCAGGCGATGGAGTACCTGCCGCAGGCCAACCGAGTCGCCCTCGGCAAGCCGGTCGAGGACCAGATCGTTGCCACCGGCAAGGACGTGGTCATCATCGGTGGCGGTGACACCGGCGCCGACTGCCTCGGTACGGCGCACCGCCAGGGCGCGCGCTCGGTCACCCAGCTCGAGATCATGCCGCGGCCCGGTGACGACCGTCCGGCCGGTCAGCCGTGGCCGACGTACCCGATGATCTACCGGGTCGCCTCGGCGCACGAGGAGGGCGGCGAGCGCGTGTACGCCGTCTCCACCGTGAACTTCGAGGCCGATGCCGACGGCAACGTGTCCGGGCTGAACCTGGTCGAGGTGAAGTTCGAGGGCGGCAAGTTCAACCCGGTCGAGGGCTCGGAGCGGACCATCCCCACGCAGCTCGTACTGCTGGCGATGGGCTTCCTCGGTCCCGAGCGCGAGGGCTTCCTCGAGCAGCTCGGCGTCGAGCTCGACGAGCGTGGCAACGTCAAGCGGGACAAGAACTACCACACCTCGGTCGAGGGCGTCTTCGCCTGCGGCGACGCCGGCCGCGGCCAGTCGCTGATCGTCTGGGCGATCGCCGAAGGCCGTTCCTGCGCCAACGGCGTCGACTCCCACCTCACCGGCTCCTCCACCCTCCCCACCCCCATCCCACCCACCGCCCGCCCCCTGGCCGTCTGACCCATTTCGCTGGCTAGCCACCGCCGTTGGGGGTTCCGCACCGTGGTTGCGAGTGCAGAACCCCCAATTTGCGTGGCCAGCCAGGCAAATCGGTACGACGCGGTGCGGATGGCCGGTTGTCCGGGTGGCGTTGGCCGATAGGTTGGAACTGTGGTTGGACGGTTGGTGACACGGAGGCGGGTCCGCGCGGTGGCGCCGTGGGCCGGGCTGTTCGTGCTCTGGGCGGTGACCACGGTGGTGATCGGGGCGATGGGGTTCTCCCACGACTCCGAGCGGGTCACCATTGGGGCGCACGCGGCAACGATCTCGCCGACGTTCGACGGGCACGCGACGCTCGACCTCGGAGCGGTACTGCCTCGGCTGCGGATCGCGACCGACACGCCAGGCGGGATCGGCGTGAACGTCGACGTACAGGAAACTGACGCCGATAACCTGACCGAGTTGCTCAACCGGGACGCGCTGATCGCATCCCAGCCCGACGGTGAGATCGCGCGGATCCAGCAGGTCATCCAGGAGATGGCGGTCGACAACCTGGTCGCCGGAGCCGGTTCCGGGCTGCTCGTGGTCGTGGTGGTGACGACCTTGTGGACGTCGCTCGGCCGGCGGCGGCGCCGTGAGCTGTGGGATCTCGTGCACCGGCACGAACGGCGGTTCGAGCACCGCGCGGTCGTCATCCTGGTCGCGATGCTGATCACGATCGCGTCGATCTTCGGGCCAGGACGGATGCGTACGGCGGAGGTCGCGCCGACCGAATGGCGACCACTGGCCGAACTGCTCCCGCAGTTGTCGCTCGATCCGCGGCTGAAGCGGGTCGAGGTAGCGTCCGGGTTCTCCACCACCGGCGGGGTGGGCGTGATCAAGACGGCGGTCGAGACGTACGAGCGTTCCACCGCGTTCTACGGGCGGTTGCGGGACCAGGTCAACAAGGTCGGTGGGCGGATCCACCAGGCGACCGAGAAGGAGACCGTCGCGCTGCTGGTCTCGGACCGGCACGACAACATCGGGATGGACCCCGTCGCGAGCGAGGTCGCCAAGGTGGCCGGCGCGAAGCTGCTGATCGACGCCGGTGACGACTCCTCGTCCGGGCAGTCCTGGGAGGTGTTCAGCATCCACTCGCTGCGGGAGCACTTCAAGGACCTCAAGGTGGTCGCGGTGGCCGGCAACCACGACGCCGGTGGGCACATCGAGGACGCGATGCGGAAGAACGGCTTCACCGTCCTCGACAGCAAACCGGTCGAGGTTGAGGGGATCCGGTTCCTGGGCGACAGCGACCCGACCAAGACGGGCCTCGGCAGCGCGGACAGCCCCGGCGACGAGACGACCGCCGAGCAGTCCAAACGGCTCGCCGACATCGCCTGTGACCAGCCCGAGGACAAGCGCATCTCGACGATGGTCGTCCACGATCCGTCCTCGTTCGCCGACACGGCCGCCCGGGGCTGCGCCACGCTGCTGCTGTCCGGGCATCTGCACCGGCAGGTCGGGCCGGAGACGAAGGTCGTCGACGAGCGGCCGGTGACGACGTACACGAATGGCACCACCGGGGGAGCGGCGTACGCGTTCGCGCTCGGGTACACCCTGCGGCGGCCGGGGGAGATGACGCTGGTCACCTATACCGACGGCAAGCCGATCGGCCTCCAGACGGTCACCGCCGGCCTGGCCGGAGAGATCACCGTCGGCGCCTACACGCCCTTACCTTCCTGACTTTTCAGGCTCTGCCGCGGCTCGTCACAAGGTGTTAACCCGTCAGTAATGGGGGTGGACCAGCGGAGCAGTGGTCTTGTAGGAGTAGGGTTTTGTGACGTGCGTCGCGCAAAGATCGTTTGTACGCTCGGCCCGGCTACTGCCGCCCCCGAGCGCATCCTGGAACTCGTCCAAGCCGGTATGGACGTGGCTCGTCTCAACCTGAGCCACGGTGCCCATGCCGAGCACGAGCGGATCTATCAGCGGATCCGCACCGCCGCCGCTGAGACCGGCAAGAACGTCGGCATCCTGGTCGACCTGCAGGGTCCGAAGATCCGGTTGGCCGAGTTCGCCGAAGGCAAGGCCACGCTGACCTACGGTGAGCGGTTCACCATCACCACCCGGGAGGTGCCGGGTGACGTGACCATCTGCGGAACGACGTACGACGGTCTGCCCGGCGATGTGAAACCCGGTGACCAGCTGCTCATCGACGACGGCCGGATCGCGCTCGTCGCCGAGGAGGTGACCGCGACCGACGTGATCTGCCGCGTCACCGTCGGCGGGCCGGTGTCGAACCACAAGGGCATCAACCTGCCCGGCGTCGCGGTCAGCGTGCCGGCGATGTCCGAGAAGGACGTCGAAGACCTGCGGTGGGCGCTGCACCTGCCCGCCGACATGATCGCGCTGTCCTTCGTCCGGGACGGTGCCGACATCCAGCTCGTGCACAAGATCATGGACGAGGAGGGGCTGCGGCTCCCGGTCATCGCCAAGATCGAGAAGCCGCAGGCGGTCGCCAACCTCGACGAGATCATCGAGGCCTTCGACGGCTTCATGGTCGCCCGCGGTGACCTCGGCGTCGAGCTCCCGCTCGAAGAGGTGCCGCTGGTCCAGAAGCTGATCATCGACCAGGCCCGGCTGAACGCGAAGCCGGTGATCGTCGCCACCCAGATGCTGGAGTCGATGATCTCCGCCCCGCGCCCGACCCGGGCCGAGGCCTCCGACGTCGCCAACGCCGTCCTCGACGGCGCCGACGCGGTGATGCTGTCCGGTGAGACCAGCGTCGGCCGGTTCCCGATCGAGACCGTCAACACGATGGCCCGGATCGTCGAGTCGACCGAGGAACACGGCCTGTCCCGGATCAAGGAGATGGAGTGGGAGCCGCGCACCAAGGGCGGCGTCATCGCCCGCGCGGCCGCCGATGTGGCCGAGCGTCTCGACGCCAAGCTCCTGGTCGCGTTCACCCAGTCCGGTGACACGGCGCTCCGGCTGGCCCGGTACCGCACCGAGATCCCGGTGCTGGCCTTCACGCCGGTTCCGTCGGTGAGCGCCTGGCTGAGCGTTGTCTGGGGCATCGAGACCCACATCGTCCCGACCGTCGACCACACCGACGAGATGGTGCGTCAGGTCGACCAGCGCCTGCTGGAGCTGGGCAAGCTGCAGAAGGGCGACCTGGTGGTCATCGTCGCCGGTTCGCCGCCCTCGATCCCCGGTTCCACCAACGCCCTCCGCGTCCACCGCATGGGTGACGCCATCGAAGGCCGGGCCCCGGCCTACCGCACTCCCAACCCGTAAGACGCACTCGAGGCGGACAGCTGACCAGCTGTCCGCCTCGTTTGTTTATGTGCCGCTAGTCAGGCGTTGATGGTGGTGGGAGTGGCAGTGCCGTAGTGCTTGGCGTAGCCGTTCTCCACTCCGACCAGGATCTCGACGATGTCGAAGTAGTGATCCCAGAACAGCGTCTCGCGGAGCGCCTCGATGACGAGCTGGAAGGCTTCGTGGTCATCGGCCTCCCAGACCCAGATGTCGGTGACGCGCGCCGAGTAGAACTCGGTGTCGTAGAAACGCGAGCGGACATTGCTGACCCGGTCGCGCACCGTCGGCAGTACGGCGGTCTCGAACGCCTCGATGCGCTCGGGCACAGTCAGGTCGAGCCACTCGCGGCGGGTCTTGACGAGGATGAAGGCTGTCAGTTCGCTCATGTGTAGGCCCCCGCGGTGATGTCCTCGATCAAGCCGGGACCGGTGGGCTTCCAGCCGAGCAGATCGCGGGTGATGTCGGACTTCGCGGTCATCGTGGTAGCGAAGAAGTGGCCGACGACTCCGAAGTGCTCGCCGGCTTCGGCTGGGTCGATCGACACGACCGGTACGTCGAGGGCGGCGCCGAGCGCTTCGGCGATCGCCTTGGTGGTGATGGTCTCCTCGGCCACCGCGTGCAGGCGTGACCCCGCCGGTGCCTGTTCGATGGCGAGCCGGATCAGGTGCGCCGCGTCCGTGCGATGGACGGCCGACCAGGTGGTCTCACCGTCGCCGATGTAGCCGGACACACCGTGCTTGCGCGCGGCGGCTGCGAGCCAGGTGACGAACCCCCAGTCCCCGCGCCCGTGCACCGACGGTGCGAACCTGACCGCCGAGGCCCGCACGCGCCGTACGGCGGATTCCAGCGCAAGGTTCTCGCTGCCTCCTCGGTCCGAGCCGGGGCCGACCGCCGGCGACGGGTCGCTCTCGAGTACCGCGCGCCCTTCGACGATGCCGGACAGGCCGTTGGCAATCACGAATGGACGGTCGGAACCGGCCAAGGCGTCGAGCATGGTCTCGACGGCGGCACGCTCTGCGCGGTCCGACTCTGCCGGGTTGCCCCAGTCGTGCTTGTTGGCCAGGTGTACGACGGCGTCCGAGCTCCCGGCGCCTTCCCGCAGCGAGTTGAGGTCGTCGAGGTCGCCGCGAGGTGCGAGCGCGCCCTTCGCGGTGATTTTGGCGGCGGATTCGTCCGAGCGAGCCAGCCCGACGACCTCATGGCCGGCGGTGAGCAGCTCGTCGACGGTGGCGGACCCGATCCAGCCGGATGCTCCAGTGATGAAGACACGCATGTCGTGTCCCTCCCTTTTAATTTCGGTGCACTGTGTCCAGTAATCTAGCAATATCGAGTCACCGTGTCCAGGTATAGTGCTGCCATGGAGCACGCCAAGGTCGGCCGCCCGCGCAGCGAACAAGCCAGAGAAGCCGTCCTGCACGCCGTCGACGACCTCCTCGTCGAAGGCGGCTACGCGGCCATGTCCATGAAAGGCATCGCCGAACGCGCCGGCGTCTCCCGCCAGACGGTCTACCGCTGGTGGTCCACCAAGGCCGAGATCCTCTTCGAAGCCAGCGCCACCGATGCCGAAGAAGAACTAGCCGTGGCCCCCACCGGCAACCCCCAAGCAGACCTCACCGCCTACCTGAAGGCCCTCATTCGCTTCCTCGCCCACTCCCAAGCCGGCATCGCCTACCGGGCGCTCCTGGGCGAAGCTCAGCACGACCCCGAAGTGGCCCGCCTGGTAGCCACCAAAGACGTCCTAGGCGACAGTGCTCGCACAGTCCTCACCCAAGCCCTACCGGCCGCACCCCCAGATCAAGCCGCCACCCACCTGATCGGCCCCGTCTTCTATGCGATTATGACCGGCCAAAACCCGACCGACCTCAAACCCGCCGAGCTGGCCCGCACCTTCCTCGCCACCTACGAGAGCTAGGACTCGGTCCCACCAGGAGGCCCCGGTCCATGCTGCGGGAACAAACAAGGCCAGTGCTTCCAGTACGACACCACTGAGGTGCACCCAACGGCCTGCGTCCGATGAACCGGACGGCTCGGATGTACGGCGGTGATCGCCGCCGCAACCTCGTCGGTCAGCCGCGGGTACTTGTCGTCGCATGCGATCCGCAACGCGTAGACCTGTCGGCGATGCTCCGACAGACAGCCGTCGCCCAGGTACTACCCAATCAGATGCGTCCTCCGCGGCTAGCGGCCTTATTGGTGACGGCTCTCGATGTTGGCTCGACTCCAGCCGGCGCCTCCGGTCGGCCGCCGCCGGATCGATTGCGGGGTCGATTTTCCCAACCGCGGATCGAGCAGTTAGAGTACTCATGGAGTGCCCTGGCCGAGTTGGCGGAACGGCATACGCTATGGTCTCAAACACCATTGCCCGCAAGGGCTTGTGGGTTCGAATCCCACACTCGGCACCATCTGATCTCTCGTAGATCGGCCAAGAGCTGAACCCATCGACGGTGGGTTCAGCTCTTCTGCTTTGCTCGGCTCCGGCCACAGAAAGTGTCGGTGGGCTTCGAGAGCATGAGATATGGGGCACATCAGGTCGCAGGAGACGGTTGATTCCGCGTTGCGGATGTCGGACGAGGGGTTCAGCGATCGGGCCAATGCGGCCAAACATGGCGTTGCCATCAAGACGATCCGGCGGTGGCGGCGGTTGTATCAGCGGCGCGGGTTGCCGCGGGGGACCGGGTTTCAGGGGACGCCGTGTCCGCGGTGTGATGGCGCCTACCTGGATGAAGCGGCGTACGCGCTGTTGTTGGGGTGGTATCTGGGGGATGGGTGCATCGCCAAGGCCCGGCGGGGCGTGTTCACGCTGCAGATTGTGAACGACGCCAGGTACGCCGACCTCAATCGGGAGATTGCCGAGACAATCATCCGGGTGAAGCCGACTGCCAGCCCGGTGCCTCGACGCGGAACGGGTTGCATCATGACTGAGGCGCGGTGGAAGCACTGGCCCTGTTTGTTTCCGCAGCATGGGCCGGGGCGGAAGCACCTGCGCAAGATTGAGTTGGTGGACTGGCAATTGGAGATCGTTGCCAAGTACCCCGAACAGTTGCTGCGGGGCTTGTTCCACTCGGATGGTTGCCGGTTCGTCAACTGGGCGAGCAAGCCGGGGCGGGAGAAGGTGTATGAATACGTGCGCTATCACTTCTCCAACGAGTCCGACGACATTCGGAAGATCCTGACGGACACGTTGGATGTGCTGGGGATTCCTTGGCGGCAGCCGCGGCGGAATGTGATCGCGGTGAGTCGGCGGGAGGGGGTGGACAGGCTCGACACCTTCGTCGGTCCGAAGAGTTGAGAGGGGGCTCGATACAGTGTTCACCGTGACTGCTAAGCGTGTGGTGATCGCTGAGGACGAGGCGTTGATCCGGATGGATCTGGCCGAGATGCTGGCCGAGGAGGGGTACGACGTCGTCGGGCAGGCCGGCGACGGGGAGGAGGCCATTCGGCTGGCGACCGAGTTGCGGCCGGATCTGGTGATCCTGGATGTGAAGATGCCGAAGCTCGACGGGCTGAGTGCGGCGGAGAAGATCGCGGGGGAGCGGATCGCGCCGGTGCTGATGCTGACGGCGTTCTCGCAGCGGGAGCTGGTGGAGCGGGCCCGGGACGCGGGGGCGATGGCTTACCTGGTGAAGCCGTTCTCGAAGGCGGATCTGTTGCCGGCGATCGAGATCGCGGCGTCGCGGTATGTGGAGCTGGCCGAGCTGGAGCGCGAGGTGGCGGATCTGGCCGAGCGGCTGGAGACGCGCAAGCTGGTGGACCGGGCGAAGTCGGTGCTGCAGACGAAGTTCGGGCTGTCGGAGCCGGACTCGTTCCGGTGGATCCAGAAGACCGCGATGGACAAGCGGGTCTCGATGCGGCAGGTGGCGGAGCTGGTGGTGGACGAGGCCGGCGGTAGCTGAGTGCCGGTCCGGCGGTCTGGTTGCCGACGGCATCGATCCGGCGAACTGCCCGTCGGGGCGACCGCGAGCGGGGGCGGACGGGCGACGTACCGGCGGTGCGGGGCCCGGAGGGGCACGGATTGTCACCCGAAGGTGATATCTGGTGAAGATTTGTCACGGACGGTACTGAACGCGGCAATTCCAGACTCGTGATTCTTCACGCAATCGACTGATCTACTGACTCTGTGTCATCGGATGACGGCTGGGACAGTTCTCAGAATGCACGATGGTCCTTACAGCGGTAACGACCTCACAACACAGCCAGTGCGCTGTTCGCTTGGGAGCACCAGGCGGTCTAACCTGCGGATGCTCGCGGCAAACGCGGGAGTCCGGGGATCGGCCGGACTATCCAGACATGGGAGGAACAGTGCACCAGCGTTCCGTAGTAAGGGTCGGCGCGTCGCTGATCGTTGCGTCGTTGGCCCTGACTGCCTGCGGTTCTCGCAGTGGTGGCGACAACGCCGGGGGGAGTGGCGGCGGCACCAAGACCGCCAAGATCGGCATCATCGCGCCGCTGTCGGGCGACCTGTCGGCGCTGGGCCTCGGTATCCAGCACTCCGTCGAGCTGGCCATCAAGCAGGCCAACGACAACAACACGATCCCGGGCTGGAAGCTCGAGGCCGTGCCGAAGGACGACGAGGGCAAGACCGAGCCGGGCAAGAACGCGGCCACCGCGCTGGCCGGCGACAAGGACGTCATCGGCGTTGTCGGCACGCTGAACACCAGCGTCGCCCAGCAGGTGCAGCCGGTGCTCGACCCGAAGCACATCGTGCAGGTCTCGCCGGCCAACACCGGCCCGGGCCTGACCCAGGGTGCGGACTGGCAGACGGCGCCGAAGCGCCCGTACACCAACTACTTCCGTACCTGCACGACCGACGCGGTCCAGGGCCCGTTCGCGGCCCGGTACCTGTACGAGACCGCGAAGATCACCAAGGTCGCCACGATCCACGACAAGAAGGCCTACGGCCAGGGTCTGGTCGGCACCTTCACCGAGGAGTTCAAGAAGCTCGGTGGCACCGTCGTCGCGGCGCAGACGATCAACCCCGACGACACGAACTTCAGCGCGGTCATCTCGGCGGTCAAGCCGGCCGGCCCGCAGGCGATCTACTACGGCGGTGAGTACCCGCAGGCCGGGCCGCTCTCGCAGCAGATGAAGGCCGCCGGCCTGAACGTCCCGCTGATGGGCGGCGACGGCATCAAGGACCCGAAGTACATCACGCTGGCCGGTAAGAACAGCACCAACGACCTCTCGACCTCGGTCGGCGCCCCGACCGACTCGACCGACGCCGGCAAGAAGTTCCTCGCCGACTACAAGACCGCCGGTTACAAGGAGGACTCCGCCGCGTACGGCGGTTACTCCTACGACGCCGCCAACGCGATCATCAACGCGCTGAAGACGTCGCTGGCCGGGGCCACGGACGTGGAGTCGGCCCGTCAGAAGACGGTCGATGCCATGAGCAAGGTCTCCTTCGAGGGCGTGACCGGCAAGGTCGCGTTCGACCAGTACGGCGACAGCACCTCCAAGGTGCTGACCGTCTACAAGGTCGACGCGGGTGCGTGGGCCACCGTGGAGACCAAGGCGTTCGAAACCAAGTAAGCAAGTCGACCTCATGTCTCGGGGGTGGGAGTGATCCTCCCGCCCCCGTGGCATGTCGGAACTGAGGCAGTTGGGAGGTCGACGTGGACCAGTTCTTCCAGCAGCTCGTCAATGGGCTGACCCTGGGATCGCTGTACGCCCTGATCGCCGTCGGGTACACCGTCGTCTACGGCATCGTGCAGCTCATCAACTTCGCCCATGGCGAGGTGTTCATGATCGGTGCGTTCGGCGCACTGACCACATATCTGTTGTTCTTCGAGGGCAAGACCTCGGTCTGGATCCTGCCGGTGATGATCATCGGCGCGATGATCGCGTCGGTCGGCACCGCGGTGCTGATGGAACGTGTCGCGTACCGTCCCCTGCGGAACGCGCCACGGCTGGCGCCGCTGATCACCGCGATCGGGATCTCGGTGTTCCTCCAGGAGTTCATCCGGCTGATGTACGACCAGCCGGCCTGGACGGTCGTCGTGTTCGCCGGCGGTGCGCTGGCGCTCGGGTTCGTCGCGGGTGCGCGGCCCGGCCGGCCGAACCTGAATCACCCGGTGTCCAAGTGGTCCGACCGGGCCCCGCTGCTCGGTGCGGCCGGCGGCGCCGTGCTGCTCTGGATCATCGCCCGGCTCGCGGTCCGGGAGCTGAACGCACTGATCATCGGCATCATCGTCGCCGGTGCTGTCGTCGGCACCCTGATCGGTTGGGCGCTGTCGGTCAGCGTCAAGAAGACCGCCCGGGTCCACTTCGGTCTGCAGACGCTCGCCATCGCCGCCGGGTCCGCCGTCGTGGCCGCCGAGATCGGCTGGGTGCTCTGGCGGACGCTGATCACTCACGTCGAGTGGCCGAGTGCCAAGCAGAGCATCCCGTTCCCGCAGTTGGACGTGGTCTCCGGTACGGCGCTCACCGTGGGCGGCGTGACGATCCAGCGCTCGGCGATCTTCACGGTCGCGGCACTGGCGATCTGCGCCATCGTGTTGTGGTTCTTCATCAACCGGACCCGGGTCGGCCGCGGTATGCAGGCCGTCTCGCAGGACCCGGACACCGCTCGCCTGATGGGCATCAACGTCGACCGGATCATCGTGGTCGCGTTCGCCCTGGGCGCTGTACTCGCTGCGATCGCAGGTGTATCGCAGGGGCTGCAGAACAGCAACATCCAGTACCGGATGGGCTTCCTGGCCGGTCTGAAGGCGTTCACCGCCGCCGTACTGGGTGGTATCGGCAACATCTACGGCGCTGTCGTCGGTGGCCTCGTGCTCGGGGTCGTCGAGGCGATGGCGACGCAGTACATCCCCGGGCAGTTCGGTGGTAGCACCTGGAAGGACGTCTGGGCGTTCGTGATCCTGATTCTGGTTCTGGTGTTCAGGCCGCAGGGCCTGCTGGGCGCGAGGGTGGTGGACCGCGCATGACGGACGTACGTACCGAGACTCCGGCGGTGCCGGAGGTTCCGGCCGCACCGAAGGCCAAGCCGATCGCCTGGCCGCTCGGCCTGGCCGGTGTGGCACTGGTGATCGTCGGATCGTTCCTGTCCTGGAGCTACGACGGCACGATCCTCAACGATCTGTCGATCGACTTCTACCCGGGTGGTCTGCAGATCCTGGCGATCATCGTCGCCGTGGTCGCGCTCGCGCTGCTGCTGATCGAGAAGGGCGTGCTGGGCGGTCTGGGTTCCTGGGTGGACTCGACCACCGGCCTGCGTGCGCTCGGCGCCGGTCTGTCGCTCTACATGGTGCTGGTGCTGGCCGCGATCTCGACCGAGTCCGACGGTCTGATCAACGTCAACCCCGGCGGCTACGTCACGCTGGTCGGCGCACTGCTGATCGCGGTGTGCGCGTGGATGCTGCCGTTGCGGCAGCTGCGGGCGATGAGCGAGGCGCGGCTGCCGGCTTGGGCCGACATCGTCGCAATCGCGGTGCTGATGGCAGCGTTGCTGTTCGTCGCGGCGTACGCGCTCGGGCTGGAGGACGCCTGGTCGTTCGTGCTCTGCCTGGTGTTCATCGCCACCGTTGTGGTGGCGCTGTTCCGCACCGGCGTGATGTCGTGGCTCTCGCATGCCGGGCAGCGGCACCGCAAGGTGCTGACGCTGGCGTCGTTCGCGGTGGCGTTCCTGTTCCCGTTCACGCAGAACGGGTCGGACGCGAACATGTCGATCGCGACCTCGGTGCTGGTCTTCGCGGCCACCGCGATGGGCCTGAACATCGTCGTCGGTCTGGCCGGTCTGCTCGACCTCGGGTACATCGCGTTCCTGGGTTCGGGTGCCTACGTCGCGGCGACGCTGTCGCAGTCGGCGTTCGCGACGATCGGCTGGAAGCCGCCGTTCCTGGTGGTCGTGCTGGTCGGTGCCTGTGTGGCCGCGCTGCTGGGCCTGGTGATCGGTTCGCCGACGCTGCGGGTCTCGGGTGACTACCTGGCCATCGTGACGCTGGGCTTCGGTGAGATCTTCCGGTTCGCGATGTTCAACCTGGACGGCAACAACGGCCCGAACCTGACCAACGGCCCGAACGGTATTCCCGGTATCCCCGATCTGGAGATCGGCGGGTTCAACTTCGGTGACACGCACGCGCCGCTGGGGATCGAGCTCGGCCGGTTCTCGAACTACTACTTCCTGCTGCTGATCCTGACCGGCGGCGTCATCCTGGTCTTCTCCCGGCTGAACAACAGCCGGATCGGGCGTGGCTGGGTGGCGATCCGGGAGGACGAGAAGGCGGCCGAGGCGATGGGCGTGAACGTCTTCGGGCTGAAGCTGCTCGCGTTCGCGGTCGGCGCGTTCCTGGCCGGTCTGGCCGGCACCATCAAGGCCCATCAGGACGGCGCGGTCAGTCCGGACCAGTACATCTTCCTGGAGTCGGCGTTCCTGCTGGCCGCGATCGTGCTCGGCGGTATGGGCACCATCGCGGGCGTGTTGCTGGGAGCAACGATCCTGAAGCTGCTGCCGGAGAAGCTGCGGTTCTTCTCGGAGTACCGGCTGCTGCTGTTCGGCATCACGCTGGTGCTGATGATGCGCTTCCGGCCCGAGGGGCTGGTGGCGAGCAGACGGCGGCAGCTCGAGTTCCACGAAGAGGACGAGGAGCTGGCCGAAGCGGTCGAGAGTCAGCTGCTGGTCGAGGAGGCGAAATGAGCGTCCAGGACACGGTGCCGGTCACTGCGGCACCGACCGTCGGCGAACCGGTGCTCGAGGCAACCGGTGTGACGATGCGCTTCGGTGGTCTGCTGGCGGTCAACAACGTCAACCTGACCGTCCGCCAGGGCGAGATCGTCGGGCTGATCGGCCCGAACGGTGCCGGGAAGACGACGTTCTTCAACTGCCTGACCGGGCTCTACAAGCCGACCAGTGGTCAGGTGCGGTTCGCGCCGTCGCCGAACCAGAAGGTGCAGCGGAACCGGCGGAAGGTCGCGATCAACGGCCAGGTGACGACGCTGGAGGAGCTGGAGGTTCCGGAGCAGGCTCCGGGGCCGGTCACCCTGACTCCGCCGGTCGCCAGTGCTCTGGCGGGACTGCCGCCGAAGCCGCGGGCGGTCGTCCGGGCCGGGATGGCGCGGACGTTCCAGAACATCCGGTTGTTCGCGAACATGACGGCGCTCGAGAACGTCATGGTCGGCCGGTACTGCCGGACGTCGGCGGGTGCGCTCACCTCGGTGCTGCACGGCCCGAAGTTCCGTCGCGAGGAGGCGGCCACCCGGGCTCGTGCCCAGGAGCTGCTCGAGTTCGTCGGGCTCGGCCGGTCGACCGAGCACCTGGCCCGGAACATGCCGTACGGCGACCAGCGCCGGCTCGAGATCGCGCGGGCGCTGGCCACCGACCCGAAGCTCATCCTGCTGGACGAGCCGACGGCCGGGATGAACCCGCAGGAGACCAAGCAGGCGATGGACCTGATCTTCAAGATCCGGGACGCCGGCCTGGCGGTCGTGGTGATCGAGCACGACATGCGGTTCATCTTCAACCTCTGTGACCGGGTGCTCTGTCTGGTCCGTGGTGAGACCCTGATCGAGGGCACACCGGGTGAGGTGCAGTCCGACCCGCGGGTGATCGAGGCCTACATCGGCACCGGCGAGGACGACGACGATGACGACGAGGAGGTGCAGGCATGACGGCACCTGACACTACCCAGGACCGGCCGCTCACGGCGATGCTCGAGGTCCGCGACCTCGAGGTTGCCTACGGCAAGATCGTCGCGGTGAAGAAGATCAGCTTCAGCGTGGAGCAGGGGCAGGTGGTGTCGCTGATCGGCACCAACGGCGCCGGCAAGACCACCACGCTGCGGACGATCTCGGGTCTGCTCCGGCCGACCCACGGCGAGATCTGGTTCCAGGGCGAGCGGATCGACAACGTCGCCGCGCACGACATCGTCACCCGCGGGCTGGCGCACTCGCCGGAGGGCCGGCGGATCTTCCCGCGGCTGACCGTCGAGGAGAACCTGCTGCTCGGCGCGTTCTCGCGCCGGGACCCGGCCGGTGTCCGCACCGACCTGGACTCGGCGTACGACCTGTTCCCGATCCTGGGGGAGCGGCGCAAGCAGCCGGCCGGGACGTTCTCCGGTGGTGAGCAGCAGATGCTGGCGATGGGCCGGGCGATGATGAGCCGGCCGAAGCTGCTGATGCTGGACGAGCCGTCGATGGGTCTGTCGCCGATCATGATGAAGCGGATCATGTCGACGGTGACCGAGCTGCAGAAGCAGGGCACGACGATCCTGCTGGTGGAGCAGAACGCCCAGGCCGCCCTGAAGCGGGCGGACTTCGGCTACGTGCTGGAGGTCGGTCAGATCAAACTGTCCGGCACCGGCCGTGAGCTCCTGGTCAACGACGACGTCCGCAAGGCCTACCTCGGCGAGGATTGATCAAACACAGCCTCGGCGAGGACTGACCCACCGCATTTCCCTGGCTAGCCAGTCGAATTGGGGGTTCTGCACTCTGAACAAGAGTGCAGAACCCCCAATTTCCGTGCCTAGCCAGGGAAATTGGTCAGTGGCGGATGATGACGAGGAGTTGGACGAGGAGGGGGGCGACGATCAGGGCGGGCAGCATGTCCGCGACCGCGATCTGCTTGATTTTGAGGAGTCGCAGGGCGACGCCGATCAGCATCACGCCGCCGGTGGCGCCCAGGGCGGTCACGTGGGCCTCGGGCAGTACGTCGCCCAGTACGGCGCCGACCGCGGTCATCAGGCCCTGGATCACCAGTACGACGAGCGCCGACGCCATCACGCCCCAGCCGAGGGACGCGGCGAACGCGATCGAGGCGAAGCCGTCGAGCACCGCCTTGAGGAACAGTTGGTCCGCGCCGCGACCGAGTCCGTCGGACAACGCGCCGAGGAACGTCAGCGGGCCGACGCAGAAGACCATTGACGCGGTAACAAAACCTTCCACGAAGGTGCTTTCTCCGTCGGTCCGGCGGAACCGGTGATGCAGCCAGGCGCCGAAGCCCTCCAGCCGCTGCTCGATCCGGAGTAGCGACCCCGTGATGCCGCCGATCAGCATCGCGCCGAGCACGATGAGTACCGGTGCGCTGTCGCCGACCGCGTCGCTGAGCGCCTTGTCGCCCACGGTGAGTGCCGAGGTGATCGCGATCAGCAGCGTCACCAGACCGAGTGCGTCGGTGACCAGATCACGGGTCCGGTGACTCAGTCGATGCCCGACGAGCACACCGAGTGTCGACCCGGCCAGAACCGTTGCAACGTTGACGACAGTGCCGATTCCGATGAACAAACCAGGTCTCCACTCACTCTCCGGGGCGCAGCTTTGCAAGTGACCCCGGAGGGCCTACTGTTGCGCGAGGGCGAGCGTATATCGGGCCCGTTCCGTTCACCTCGGGGGTGGACCAGACCCAGGAGGTCGCCGTGGCAGCTGCCATTGCGGTGAGGGACGCCCAGCGGGGTGATGCCGCCGCTTTGGTCGCGCTGTGGCGTGAGCTGACCACGACCGGTGCCAGCCGCTTGCCGGGGGTGCCCACCGTCGCCGCGGCGGAGGTTGCCGTCAGCAAGCATCTGGCCGACCCGTCGGGCCGGCTGGTGGTCGGTGAGCTGGACGGCCAGGTGCACGCGATGGCCTATCTGCGCCGGGCCGCGGTCAGCCCGCTGCACGATGACACCACGCTCACGGTCGAGTACCTGCACGTCAGCGACGCTGCCCGCCGGCACGGGCTGGGCAAGGCGATGATCGCCGAGGCGGTCGCCTGGGCCGAGCACGAGAGCTGCCCGCACCTGGCCGTGGTCGCACCGGCGATCGCCCGGGAGGCGAACCGGTTCCTGGCCAGGCTCGGGCTCGGACAGGCCGGCGTACTGCGTTTTGCGAACACGCACACGGTCGCCCGCCGGCTCGCAGCCGAGCACGCGCCGAACCTGCTGGCCCTGCTGTCGTCGCGACGGTCCGTGATCGGCCAGCGCCGCGCTCAGCTCGCGCGGCCGGCCCTGGCCGAGTCGGTCAGCTACCCGCCGGAGCCTGAATCAGCTGGCACGTGATCCGCGCCGTACAGACCCGCTTGTCGCGGTCGTCGGTGATGACGATCTCGTACGACGCGGTCGTCCGGCCGAGGTAGATCGGGGTCGCGACCCCGGTGACCGACCCGTCGCGGACGGCGCGGTGGTGGGTGGCGTTGATGTCGACGCCGACCGCGACCTTCCCGTACGACGCGGCGTGCAGCGCGGCGCCGACCGAGCCGAGGCTCTCGGCGAGCACGCAGGACGCGCCGCCGTGCAGCAGTCCGTACGGCTGGGTGTTGCCCTTGACCGGCATGGTCGCGACGACCCGCTCCGGCGAGGCCTCGCTGATCGTGATGCCCATCAGCTGCAGCAGGCTGCCTTCGACGTCCATGCCGGGCGGGAGCGCATTAATGTCTGTCACCGCAGCAGCCTAACCGCCGTGTCGGAAACTGTCCCAGGGAACCACTAGAGTCGGTGTGTGGCTCCAGATACCGACACTTCTACGACGACCAAGGATCCGGTTGCGGCGGCAGGTAACGGCCGGCCGCGGGTCCTGCTGCTGGACGGGCACTCGCTGGCCTACCGCGCGTTCTACGCGCTGCCGGTGGAGAACTTCTCCACCTCGACCGGGCAGCACACCAACGCGGTGTACGGGTTCACCTCGATGCTGATCAACATGCTCCGCGACGAGCAGCCGACGCACATCTGCGTCGCGTTCGACGTGTCCCGCAAGACCTTCCGCTCCGAGCAGTACACGGAGTACAAGGCCGGCCGGACGAAGTCCCCGGACGAGTTCAAGGGACAGGTGTCGCTGGTCAAGGAGGTCCTGGACGCGCTCCGGATCCCGACCACGGAGATCGACGGCTGGGAGGCCGACGACATCATCGCGACGCTGGCGACCCAGGCCTCCGAGCAGGGGTTCGAGGTGCTGATCAGCTCCGGTGACCGCGACTCGTTCCAGCTCGTCAACGAGAACGTCACGGTGCTCTACCCCAAGCGCGGGGTCTCCGAGATCGCCCGGATGGACCCGGCCGCGGTCGAGGCGAAGTACGGCGTCCCGCCGCGGCTGTATCCGGACCTGGCCGCGCTGGTCGGCGAGAAGAGCGACAACCTGCCGGGTGTTCCGGGCGTGGGTGACAAGACCGCCGCGAAGTGGCTGAACCAGTTCGGTTCGCTGAACGATGTGATCGACCGGGTCAACGAGATCAAGGGCAAGGCCGGTGAGTCGCTGCGCGAGCACCTGTCCGACGTGATCCGGAACCGGCAGATCAACGAGCTGATCCGCGACCTCACGCTCGACGTCACCGTCGACGACCTGGTGCGGGTGCCGTGGGACCGCGAGCAGGTGCACACGCTGTTCGACAGCCTGGAGTTCCGGGTGCTGCGCGAGCGGCTGGTCGCTGAGCACGAAGAGGTCGACGCGACGGTCGAGCAGGGTTTCGAGCTGGATGGTGTGCAGCTGAAGCCTGGCGAGGTCGCGGCCTGGCTGCAGAAGCACGTGAGCGCCGGCGAGCGCGTCGGCGTCGCGGTGCAGGGCAGTTGGGGGCGCGGAACCGGTGAGATCACCGGGCTGGCGCTGGCCAACACCGAAGGTGCGGCGGCGTGGTTCGACCCGACCGTGCTGACCCCGGAGGACGAGTCCGCCTGGAAGGCGTGGCTCGCGGATCCGAAGCAGCCGAAGGCTCTGCACGATGCGAAGGGTCCGCTGCTCGGCTTCCTGGAGCGCGGCTGGACGCTGGCCGGCCTGAGCTCGGACACCCAGCTGAGTGCGTATCTGGCCCGTCCGGATCAGCGGTCGTACGACTTGGCCGACCTGACCGTCCGGTATCTGAAGCGTGAGCTCCGGACCGAAGAGGTCGAGAACGGTCAGCTCAGCTTCGACGACATCGAAGGCGGTCCGGCCGCGGACCACACGATGCTGCGGGCGCGCGCGATCGCCGACCTGGCGGACACGCTCGACGCCGAGCTCGAGAAGCAGGCCGGTACGGCGCTCCTCGCGGACGTCGAGTTGCCGCTGATCGACGTGATCGCCGGGCTGGAGCGCGACGGCATCGCGGTCGACCGCCCGTATCTCGAGGAGCTGGAAGAGCGGTTCGCGACCGGTGTGCGCGAGGCCGCAACAGCGGCGTACGAGGTGATCGGCAAGGAGATCAACCTCGGTTCGCCCAAGCAGCTGCAGGTGGTGCTGTTCGACGAACTGCAGATGCCGAAGACGAAGCGGACCAAGACCGGCTACACCACGGATGCGGATTCGCTGCAGGCGCTGTTCGAGAAGACCGAGCACCCGTTCCTGGCGTACCTGCTCGCGCACCGCGACGCGACCCGGCTGCGGCAGACCGTCGAGGGCCTGCTCAAGACGATCAGCCCGCGCGACGCGCGCATCCACACGACGTTCAACCAGACGATCGCCGCGACGGGCCGGCTCAGCTCCACCGACCCGAACCTGCAGAACATCCCGATCCGCACCGAGGAGGGCCGCCGGATCCGGCAGGCGTTCGTCGTCGGCGAGGGCTACGAGTCGCTGATGTCGGCCGACTACAGCCAGATCGAGATGCGGATCATGGCGCACGTGTCGAAGGACGAGGGCCTGATCGCGGCCTTCAACTCCGGCATGGACTTTCACTCGGTGACCGCGTCGCGGGTCTTCCAGGTCGAGCCGGGCGAGGTCACCCAGGAGCAGCGCGCCAAGATCAAGGCGATGAACTACGGCCTCGCCTACGGCCTGTCGGCCTACGGGCTGAGCCAGCAGCTGAAGATCGGCGTCGACGAGGCCAAGGGCCTGATGGACGAGTACTTCGAGGGCTTCGGCGGTGTCCGCGACTACCTGCGCAGCATCGTCCTCGAGGCCGGCAAGAGCGGCTACACCGAGACCATCCTCGGCCGCCGCCGCTACCTGCCCGACCTCACCAGCGACAACCGCCAGCGCCGCGAGATGGCCGAGCGGATGGCGCTCAACGCCCCCATCCAGGGCTCGGCCGCCGACGTGATCAAGATGGCCATGCTCAAGGTCGACTCGTCGCTGAAGTCCTCGGGCCTGCAGTCCCGGATGCTCCTCCAGGTCCACGACGAGCTGGTCTTCGAAGTCGCCCCCGGCGAACGCGACCAGCTGGAAGAGCTCGTCCGCCGCGACATGGGCGCCGCCGTCGACATGGACGTCCCTCTCGACGTCTCCGTCGGCGTAGGCCGCACCTGGCACGAAGCCGCCCACTAACACCTGTTGCACGACGAGCGCCGGCTGCTACCCGCGGTCGGCGCTCGTTGCTGTTCAGGAGAAGTAGGACGGCAGCTCGTCGGGGGAGAGGGCTCGCTGGAGGAACCTCAGCTCTTCTTCCCGCAGTGGTGGGAGGTTGTCGAGGGGCCACCAGCGGACGTCGAGGCACTCGTCGTCGTTGACGCGGGCGTCGCCGGAGATGGGGCGGCAGCGGAAGCAGAGGTCGAGGAACTGGACCTGGTCGCCGTTGGGGTAGGTGTGCGGCGGGAACGACTCGACGTTGAGGAGGCGTTCGACCTCGGCGTGGACGGCGGTCTCTTCGTGGATCTCGCGGACCAGGGCGACGGCGGGTTGTTCGCCGGGCTCGAGGATGCCGGCGGGGAGCGACCATTGGCCGCTGTCGGTGCGCTGGACCAGGAGGACCTGGTCGTGGTCATCGAGGACGACGGCGGTCAGGCCGGTGAGCCAGAGCAGGTCGTGACCGATCTTCTCGCGCAGCTCGAGGATGAACTTCGGGGTCGTCATGCGACGACCCTAGCGAACCCCGGAGCAACTTTCTTTCCTGAGGAAAGTAGCAACGGGTGCTCACTCACCCCTTTCGGACAGATCCGATCTCTGCCATCCTGCGGGGCATTCCGATCGTAGATCCTATCGGATATCTCACACACCGTAGCGGGAGGCGAGATGCGCAAGGACGTGAAGCGCCGGACGTTCGTGGCCGGAGCACTCGGAGTCGCAGCGACCGGCGGGAGTGGACTGCTGAGCGGTTGCGGCTCCGGTACGGCGGATGTCGGCGCGGCGCCGGAGAGCCTGACCCAGCCGGTCGCGGAGCTCGGCCCGGTGAAGTCCGGAATCAACTACCCACCGGAGTACGTCGGGCCGAAGGCGCGGCGGCAGCAGACGATCGTGACCGAGCCGGCGACGTTCACCGTGGTGGTCCCGCAGAGTCTCACCGTCGGCGACTGGAACAAGAACGAGTTCACCCGCTGGATGGAGCAGCAGACCGGGATCCGGATCCAGTGGCGGCAGGTGGCCGGCAAGGGCAACGACCCGGAGACGATGACGAAGGTCAACGCGATGATGGCGGCCGGCGACATCCCGGACGCGTTCCTCGGGATCACCTTCACCCGCTCGCAGCTCTACCTGTACGGCGCACAGAACCTGTTCGTCGACCTGAATCCGTACCTGGAGCGGTACGCCCCCAACCTCCAGCTCGCGATGAAGGACTACCCCGAGACGCCGAAGCTGCTGGTCTCACCGGACAAAGGCGTCTACAGCTTCCCCGACTTCAACGACTGCTATCACTGCCGCGCCTCCAACGGCCGCGCGTTGCTCAACACCGAGTGGCTGCGCAAGGTCGGGCTGGCGATGCCGGAGACCACCGATGAATTCCGTGAGGTGCTGACCGCCTTCAAGAAGGCCGACCTCGCCGGCGGCGGCAAGACGATCCCGTTCGGCGGCTACAAGGACGCACCGCTGGACACGTTCTTCATGAACTCGTTCCTCTACAACGCCGGCGATCCGTGGCTCGCCGTCAACGACGGCAAGGTCGAGGCGAACTACATCAAGGACGAGTGGCGCGAAGGCCTCAAGTATCTGCACGGCCTGTACGCCGACGGCCTGCTGGCGAAGGACATCTTCACCGCGAACGAGGACCAGATCAAGCGGTACGGCGACAACCCCGGTACCGCGCTTCTCGGCGGCGCGCGCGTCTATTACTGGGGCACGTTGATGACGCTGGACCTCGTCGACCCCAAGGCCCGGTGGCGCGAGTACGAGACCATGGATCCGCTGAAGGGACCGAACGGCGTACAGGTCGCGCCGTGGGACTACCTCAAGGTCGGTCTCGAGGTGTCGACCCTGGTCGTGACCCGCAAGTGCAAGCGGCCTGACCTTCTGGTCCGGTGGGCCGATTACCAGCTCGATCTCGAGGTCGTCCTGCGTTCGTACGCCGGTCCGGACTTCCGCTGGTCGGCCAAGGGCGACAAGGGCATCAACGGCAAGCAGTCGATCTACGGCATGGACTCGTGGAACACCGACGCGACGAAGGGCAAGACCTGGGACCAGTACGGCGTGATGTACCGGTCCGGTGATTTCCGGCTGGCCGAGCGGGTGGACCCGAAGAAGCCGACGTTCGAGTCGCCGCTGTACGAGCAGACCCGGGATCACCTGTTCCCGCATCGGCAGCCGATGGAGCAGCAGTTCCCGCCGGTCACGCTCGAGGCCGACCAGGCCGCACTGGACGCCGAGATCGGGCTGAACCTCAAGTCCGAGGTGACCGGCTCGATGGCCAAGTTCGTCACCGGCCGGCTCGATCCCGCCGACGACGGGCAGTGGGACGACTACAAGAGCCGGATCGGTCAGATCGGGCTGAAGCCGTACCTGGAGATCCAGCAGGCCGCCTACGAGACCTATCAGGGGTGATGAGCATGGCAATCGATACTGCGAGTGCACCCGCGCCGGTCCAGGAGACCCGGTCCGACCGGATCGTGATGATCTGCAACTACACCGCCCTCGGCCTGTTCACGCTGGCCGTGCTGTATCCCTTGGTCTACGTGCTCAGCGCCTCGCTGAGCGATCCGAAGAACGTCGTCTCCGGTAAGGTCTGGCTCTGGCCGGTCGGGGTGAGCATCGAGTCGTTCAAGGCCGTCTTCGACTACGACTCGATCGTCAGCGGCTTCTCGAACTCGATCCTGTACGCCGTCGGCGGGTCGCTGCTCGCGACCGTCCTGACTCTGTTCGCGGCGTACCCGTTGTCGCGCAAGGGCCTGCCGGGCAAGGGCCTCATCATGGGCCTGTTCGTGTTCACGATGATGTTCAGCGGTGGCCTGATCCCGTCGTACCTGGTGGTCGACCGGCTCGGCCTGCTGAACACGCGCTGGGCGATCATCCTGCCCGCCGCCCTCGCGGTCTGGAACATGATCATCACCCGGACCTTCTTCCAGAACACGATTCCCGAGGAGCTGGTCGAGGCCGCGAAGGTCGACGGCTGCACGGACTTCGGCTTCTTCTGGCGGATCGTGCTGCCGCTGAGCAAGCCGATCATCGCGGTCAACCTGCTCTTCTACGCGGTCGCGCAGTGGAACTCGTGGTTCAGCGCGCTGATCTACCTGACCAACGAGCAGCTGTTCCCGCTGCAGCTGGTGCTGCGCCAGATCCTGCTGCAGAACCAGTTCGACCCGTCCCAGGTCCGCGACACCGCCGAGCTGATCCGGATGAAGGAGCTCCAGGAGCAGCTCAAGTACTCGCTGATCGTGATCGCCACCATCCCACCCCTGCTGGTCTACCCCTTTGTGCAGAAGCACTTCGTCAAGGGGGCCATGGTCGGCTCGCTGAAAGGCTGACGATGGCTACCGACACCTTGGTACGACGTACGCCCGCGCGCCCCGGAGTCCGCAAAGCCAAGCAGGCGGTCGGTCTGGGCACCCGGATGCGGCGGAACTGGCAGCTCTACGCGATGCTCGCGGTCCCGCTGATCTGGCTGGCGATCTTCGCCTACTGGCCGATGTACGGCGCGATCATCGCGTTCAAGGACTACAACGTGGTCGACGGGATCCTGGGCAGCCGGTGGGTCGGGCTGAAGCACTTCGAGCGGTTCGTCGAGTCGTACCAGTTCGGGCGGCTGATCAAGAACACGCTCGTGCTGCAGATCTACGAGCTGTTCGCGACGTTCTGGCCGCCGATCCTGCTGGCGCTCGGGCTGAACATGGCGCGGCGGAAGTGGTACCGCCGGTCGGTGCAGCTGATCACCTACGCCCCGCACTTCATCTCCACGGTGGTCGTGGTCGGCATCATCGTGGTCCTCGTCGACCCGAACACCGGCGTCCTGAACCAGTTCCTGGGTCTGTTCGGGGCCGGGCCGATCGACGTACTGAACAATCCGGACTACTTCCGGCACCTCTATGTCTGGTCGAGCTCGTGGCAGACGATGGGCTTCTCGGCGATCATCTACCTGGCCGCACTGACCAGCGTCTCGCCGGAGCTGCATGAGGCCGCGATCGTCGACGGTGCCTCCCGGCTGCGTCGCGTCTGGCACATCGACCTCCCGGCGATCCGGCCGGTCGCGGTGATCCTGATGATCCTCAACATCGGCACGATCATGACCGCCGGCTTCGAGAAGGTCCTGCTGCTGCAGAACACGCTGAACCTGCAGACCTCGGAGGTGCTCGACACCTACGTCTACAAGCTCGGCTTCGCGTCGCAGGTGCCGCAGTTCAGCTACGCCGCGGCGATCGGACTGTTCCGCTCGGTCATTGGTCTGGTTCTGCTGGTGCTGGCGAATACGCTGGCGCGGAAGTTCGCGAAGTCAAGCCTCTGGTGAGCACCGCTGACAGCAGGAGAGCGCAACCGCTGGTCAGGGCGACCAGCGTCTTGACTCCGGCCATGCCGTCGCCGAGCACGATGACGGCAGTGGCCGCGAGCACGATCAGCCCGGCCCAGATCACCAGCGCCGCGCGCTTCTCCTGCTGCGCGATGGCGGCGTACACAACCATCTGCAGTACGGCGTACGCCGAGCCCGCGATCGCGAACATCCAGGTGTACGGACCGAGCGATCCGTACTTCTCCGGCCCACCGATGACCTTCACGACCAGGTCAGGCAGAACGAGGGTGCCCAGGACCGTACAGACGCCGAGGCCAGCGACCGCGAGGATTGCGCGGCGGAGCTTGGCGGTGTCGCCGGGGGAGTTGGCCAGTGACGGGAACACGATCACGATGACGAACTGCGGGAGGAACAGACAAGCCTTCGCCACGATCACACCGGCGGCGTAGTAACCACTGTGCGTCCCGTCAAGCAGGCCGCGGGCCAGCAGCACGTCCGCGTTCGCAATCACGAAGAACGCGAGCAGCGTGTGGGTGCCGTGCGCAGTCTCCAGGAGGAGGCTCTTGACGGCCGCAGGCGTGCCGCCGCTCGCTCCGCGCAGGAAGACAGTGCCCAGAACCGGCGGTACGACGGCGCCGAGCGCGAGCCCGATCATGGCCGAGTCCAGCGATGGGTGGATGAACAGCGCACCGCCACCGAACACGAGCCGTCCGAGCCCGACCGACGTGTACACCGCGGCCAGCTCGGTCCAGCGCTGGCTGCCC
This sequence comes from Kribbella sp. NPDC058245, assembly GCF_042882005.1. Taxonomy (NCBI): domain Bacteria; kingdom Bacillati; phylum Actinomycetota; class Actinomycetes; order Propionibacteriales; family Kribbellaceae; genus Kribbella; species Kribbella sp. NPDC058245. The sequence goes on along the minus strand of NZ_JBHVWY010000002.1, from coordinate 304,362 downwards.
TGGAGCACTCCGAGCTGTGAGCCCATCAGCGTCAGCCCGGCGAGCGTCGGGGCCAGCAGCAGGACGGCGATGATCGAGTCGATGTGCAGCAGCCACATGATCAGCGGTGCGGCGAGCAGACAGACCACAGTGAGCCCAGTCGCGGTACGGCGGCCGGCCTGCAGCATGGCGTGTGCCAGTGAGCCGTCGTCGCTCTGGGTGGCCAGACGGCGCGCACCGGTGGCCTGCAGCCCGAGCGAGGCGACGTTGCCGATCAGCAGCAGCCCCAACAGCGCAGTGATCGCGCCGAACTGCTCCGGGACCAGGCGGTGCGTCCCGATCAGCGTGAAGCCGTAGGCGGCGACGTTCATGATCGCCATGCCGACCGCGACCACGGCGGCACTCCGGAGGAAGCTGTGCCTCGGCTCTGTGACGGAATTCATCGCTGCCACCGTAAGCCGCTGGGAGTTCGATATCACTATGGCCACGCCCAGCGATTGCGTGCTCCTGATCCGTTAAGGTCCGCCTGTGCTGAAGGCAGGAACGTCCGAGCAGGTGGTCTGGCGAGCGAGGCTCGTGCTGGGCTGTCTGTTGCTGTCGGCACTCTGTTTTCACCGCGCCCCGGGACCGGTCGCGCCCGGCTCCCGTATCGATGATCCGAGTGCGTTGCTGAGCGGCGCGCTGCACCTGTGGGACCCCGACAGCGGGCTCGGCCGGCTGCAGAGCCAAGCCTTCGGCTACCTGTGGCCGGTCGGTCCGTTCCAGTGGCTGATGCACGCACTGTCGATGCCGGACTGGATTGGCCAGCGGGTGTGGTGGTGCGTGGTGCTGTGCGTCGCGTTCCTCGGCGTGTGGAAGCTGGCCAACGCCTGGCGGTACGGCGTCCCGTGGACGCGGTTCGCCGTCGCACTGCTCTACGCGCTGAGCCCGCTGCTCCTCAGCGCCATGTCGATCACCTCGGTAGAGGTGTGGCCGCTGGCCATGGCTCCGTGGGTGCTGCTGCCGCTGGTGACGCCGCGTGCTCGCTCCGGCTGGTGGCGGGTCGGCTGGTCGGCCATGGCGGTAGCTCTGATCGGTGGCGCCGACCCGGTCGCCGCAGGTCTGACTCTTGTCCTCCCTGCCGTCTGGCTGCTCACTCGCCGTCAGGACCGCTGGACGCTCAAGGTGGCCGTGGGCTGGCTCGGGTGCGTGCTCGCCGTCTCCGTCTGGTGGCTCGTCCCCCTGATCCTGGTCGTGCAGTACGGCACCCCGGCAGACCGCACCGCCGCCCTCGCCCAACCACGCGGCGAGACGACCGACCCAGACAGCGCGCAGTGGCGGGGGTGGATCCGCAAGCAGAACACCGCCGGCAACGTGCTCGTCGTACCAGCGGCCAAGCCGCAGTGGCTGGATGACGAGGTCGAGCGTCGTCTCGCCTCTGGTGTAGGGGACCGGACACTCCAGCAGGCTCTGGTCCACGCCGGCGTCCGGTACGTCGTCATCCGCAACGACCTGGCCGTTCCGGCCGCTGCTGTGCACGAGACGCTGGGCGAGGCCGGCCTGAAGCGCGTCGCACATTTCGGTACGACGGTTGACGCCTACCCGACTGTGGAGATCTACGACGTCGGTACGGCGAACGTGGCCCGGCTGATCCCCGAGTCGCGGCTCATCGAGGTGCAGGGCAGCACAAGCGACGTACCGGCCGTCTTGTCGGCACTCGGTGGTGACCGGGAGGCGATCACCGCTCCGGACCTGAGCAGTGCGCAGGGCGAACTGCCGTTGATCCAGACCGACGGGTTGCAGCGGCGAGAGGTCGGGGTGGATCAGCCCGCGGGGAGTCGCGCCGAGCGGGTCGACGTACCGGCTGCTGGGCGTCAGCCGAGTGCACTGGTACTCAGGAACCCGCAGATCGGGCGGTCTGCCTGCCTGCACCTGGACAGCCGGTCGGTGTGTCAGCCGAGCTCGGCGCGGGACGCTGACGAGCCGGGTGGGCTGTTGCGAACGGTGGACCTGCCGCAGACCGCGTCGTACGAGCTGAAGGGCACTGCGCTGCCGCAGGACGGACCTGCGCTTGAACGCCTGCTGGCGGGACCGATCGGGGTCAAGGCCTCCTCCCGTGCGGTCGCTGCGCCGGAAGGTCGGCCCGGTGCGGTCGTCGATCAGGACATCACGACCAGTTGGGTCGCCGACGCTGCGGACCGGAAGCCGACGCTCACGCTGACCTTGCCGTCGGCAAGGAAGCTGAGCGGGTTCCAGTTCCGGACCGAGTCGGGGCTTGCTGCGCCCACCGACGTCACGCTCAGCTTCGACGGCGGCCCGGCCACGGCTCACAAGCTGGATGCGGACGGCTACGTGCGCTTCCAGGAGTCGACGGCTCGGATCGTTGAGATCGGTTTCACCAAGCCGGTTGCAGTCTCGGAGATCCGTGTGGTGGGTGCGGACGAGCTACGGCAGGCGCTGCGGCTCGACGATCGCGTCGGCGAGGCCTGCGGGTCCGGTCCGGTCGTGCAGGTGGACGGCAAGGCGACCATGACTCGCGTGACCGCGACGATGCGCGACCTCCTGCAGCGGCGACCGGTCGCGTTCACCACCTGTGATCCGGCGCCCGTCGTACTGGAGGCTGGTCGGCACCAGGTGGATGTGCTGACGAACGGCGGCCTGGTCCCGACCGAGGCCGTGCTGACCAAGGCTGGCTTCGGCGACGTGTCCGTCACGCCGGTGCAGGGTGTGAACGTCTGGCGGTCGAACCCGGCCGCACTGACGCTCGAAGTCCCGGCCTCGGGGAAGCAGTCGGTGCTGAGCGTCGCGCAGAACTACAGCAAGGGCTGGGTCGCGTACGACGGGAGCGGGCGCAAGCTGACGCCGATCCGGGTGGCCGGCTGGCAGCAGGGCTGGGTGTTGCCCGCAGGCGAGGAGCAGTTGGTCAACGCACGGTTCATGCCGGACCGGGCGTATCGGGCCGGTCTCCTGGTTGGCTCGCTTGCAGTGCTCGCCGTGATGGCGATGGCGATCTTCTACCGGCGCCGGACGCGTCGCTCCGGACACCAGCTAAAGGCCGCTCGATGGTGTAGTAGCTGGCTGCAGCGAGCCCGATGGATGCGAGCAGGGTCGTAACAAGTAGGAAGACGAACTGCGTGCTGATGCGGGCGAGCAGCGTCAGCGCGATCACCTGATAGGCGAAGACGCCGTACGTGAGATTGCTGGCCAGTCTGGCCGGTCTGCCACCCAGGTAGTGCAGAGCGCGGTCGGTCGGGGCGAGTGCTGGGAACAGCACGCAGGCCGCGATGCCTGTGTAGAGAAGGCTCTTCACTGCCGACTGTCCAGGGCTGGCGGCGGACAGGTCGTACGGACCGGCCAGCGGGGTCGAGGCGAGCAGCAGAAGTGCGGCGGCGATCCCCCAGACAGTGCCGGGGATCGTGGTGAGGATGTCGAGCGCTGACGAGCCGAGCCGGCCGGTACTGCGAGCCACCTGCCACAGGGCGAAGCCCATACCGACTGCGAACCAGCCGATGTACCCGGGCAGCCAGAGCCCAGCGTTCGGGTGATGCGTGGCGCTCATGATCGTCAGCCAGACCGGTCCGACCACGGTCAGCGCAGCCAGCACGCTGAGCCGCCAGCGCACGCTGCGCCGGGTCGGCCGCTCGTAGCCGGTCAGGAGCTTGGCCAGTGCCGGGAGGATCACGTAGAACGCTGCGATCGCCGCAAGGCTCCATAACTGAGTGAGGCCCTCAGCCGGTAAGCCCTCGAAGTAGACCTGGGTGAGCGTGGCGTGCTGCAGGTACGTCGTCCAGTCGGCGGAGTGCAGGAGGACAACGGCCAGCAGGACGGCCACCCAGAGAACGGGCAGGATCCGCACCGCCCGGTTACGCAGGTACGGCAGGGTCAGCGGCGGCAGGGTGCCTTCGAACCAGGCTTCGACATGCGGCCGGTAGAGCAGGAAGCCGGAGATCGCGCAGAAGACCGCGGCACCGACGTCCAGTCTCGACAACACACCCGAGAGCGGCCCGGCGTCACTGTGCAGAGCGACCTGGGCAGTCAGCATCGCCAGTGCGGCCAGAACGCGCAGACCGTCCAGTGCCGGGAACCTGCGCCGCGTCATCCGGACCCCTCCCTGCGAGCCGACCAGATCGCCGTACCGGGAACGAAGCGGCCGCGGTACGGACCCCAGCCACCCCAGACGAGGGTGTGACCGGCCGGCCACTCGGGCTCGAACAGATCGTCGATGACGAACCCGGACTCGGTGAGCGCGCGAATCCAGTCGCCGACGGTCCGGTGGTGTTCGACGTAGACCGCCGTACCGGCGTCGTCGACCTCCACGTACGGCGTGCGGTCGAAGTAGGACTTGTCGATCCGCAGTCCATCGGCAGACGGGTCGTCCGGCATCGTCCAGCGGAACGGGTGGGTCACCGAGAAGACCAGCAGACCGCCCGGCTTGAGGGTGCGGGCGATCTCGCGCAGCGCAGTGGTTGCGTCGGCCACGAACGGCAGCGCGCCAAAGGCCGAGCAGACGATGTCGAACGTGTTGTCGGCATAGGGGAGTGCGGTCGCGTCGGCCGCGACAGTCCGGACAGCCGTGCCAGTGCGGGCATCTAGCTGCTGTGAAATCCGCAGCTGCTCGACAGAGATGTCAAAGGCAACGACATTGGCGCCCTGGCCAACCAACCAGCGTGAGCACTGCGCAGCGCCGCAACCGACCTCGAGGATGCGCTTGCCACGCACCGGGCCGAGCAGCTGGGCGCTCTCCTCGTCGACACCCTCGGGTCCCCAGATGAACCGGTCGTCGCCGAGAAAGTCACCGTGGTCGGTGAGGTACTCGGCGGCGGCGGAGTCCCAGTAGGTGCGGCTGGCGTGCGAGCTCTCGGCCTCGGTCAGCTCGATACGTTGCGGCTCGACCACCCGGTCACCCTACCGAGCGGCGATCGCCCGAGTCGCGATCGCACGGTTCATCGCGTGGAACTGTGGCTCGATCGTGTCGTGCAGCATGCCGGCCGTGAACGGGACGGCGGCACCGCGGAAGGTCTCCTCCTGGACCAAGCGGGTCCGGCCGTCCGGCAGCGGCTCGATCCGGAAGGCGTGCTCACCGTCGAAGATTCCGCCGAACCCGATCCGGCCGATCCAGCGAAGCTCGCGGTCGGGTACGACGGCCAGCAACTCGGGGGTGAAGGTCGTCTCCGCGCCCTTGGTGTCGCGCAGCACGTTGGTGATCGTCGCGCCGACGGTGAGGTCACCGGTCGACGAGACGATGAACGGGTTCCAGGCGGGATAGTTCGCGCGGTCGGTGAGGACCTGCCAGACCCGGTCGGGGGAGGCGTCGATCTCGAGCTCGGTGTGCAGGACGGTGGGCCGGACGATCGTGTAGGTGGTGTAGCCGACGAGTAGCAGCACGAAGGCACCGAGACCTACCAGCAGACGACGCTTCATGGGGACTCCTCAGGTCCGAGGACGCTCACGACGAGCGTCCGGGCGTATTCAGGGGTGAGCGGCTCACCGGTGACGAGGAGCCGGTAGTACAGCGGGCCGACCAGCTGGTCGACCAGTACGGCGGGAGCGACGTGGTCGAGCACCACGCCGGCCTGCTGCGCCTTCGCGACGACAGCGGTGACGGCTCGATGGCGCTCGGACCAGAGTGCACGGACGCTTTCGCCGACGCGGGGATCACGGGCGGCCGCGGCCGCCAGGTCGGCGATCAGGCTGGTCGGCGTCGAGGACAGTCCGGCGGCGATCGTGCTGACGAGGCGGGTCAGGTCGGCCCGCGGGTCGTCGGACGGCTCGAACGGGACCTCTTCGCGCATCGTGGTGATCAGCGCGACGACGAGCTCGGCCTTGGATGCCCAGCGCCGGTACAGCGTGGTCTTGGCGACGCCGGCCCGCTCGGCGACCCGGTCGATCGACAGGCCGTCGTACCCGCCGTTGCGCAGCTCTTCGGCCGCGGCGGCGAGCAGTCTGCCTTCGATCGCGGTGTCACGGGGTCGGCCTCGGCTCATGCTATTTACGCTACTGCAGTAGCGTAAATAAATCAAAGGGCTCCGAGGTCTTGCCGAAAAGGTGAATTTTCCTCAAGCTGGTCCGCACCTGAACTGTTACCGGCTGGTCACTTAACGTCAAAGGCGGCGGCATGAAGAGAATGTTGACAGCGATCGCAACGACCGCGGGCCTGGTCGTGGGTGGTCTGGTGCCTCTGCAAGCAGTCGCGGCGCCGCCGATGGTGTACGTCGCGATGGGCGACTCGTATGCCGCCGGCTCGCTCGTGCTGCCGGCCAAGGAACTGCTCACCTGTGCGCGCTCGGCGGTCAACTATCCGTCGCTGATCGCCAAGGACCTGCAGCCGGCGACGTTCCGCGACGTCACCTGCGGAGGTGCCACGACCACGCACTTCGCGAACCCGCAGCCGGGCATCATCGCCGGGACGGCAGCGCCGCAGTACGACGCTCTGAGTGCCGACACGACGGTCGTCTCGGTCGGGATCGGTGGCAACGACATCGGCCTGGTCGGGCTCGCGTTCTCGTGCGTGAACCTGCTGCCGGAGGGCGTCGGGACGTCCTGCAAGGCGACCAACACCGCTGGTGGCGTGGACAAGCTGGCCCAGAAGATCGACGCGTTCGCGCCGACCTACGGCACGGTGATCGCACAGATCCGGCAGCGCGCGCCGCACGCGAAGATCCTGATGGTCGGCTACCCGACCGGGATCCGGAAGGGCGGCTGCTGGCCGGTCGTCCCGGTCTGGAGCCAGGACGCGGACTATCTGCAGGCAGCGCTGACCCGGCTGAACAAGCGGATGGCGGAGCAGGCTGCGGCGCACGGAGCGACGTACGTCGACCTGGCGACTCCGAGCGTCGGTCACGACATGTGCAAGCCGGCCGGGACGCGGTGGATCGAGGGGCTGATCCCGAGCGTGACCACGAACGGCCTGGTCCCGTTGCACCCGAACGCGGCCGGGCTGCGGAACGCCGTACCGACTGTTCTTGCTGCGATGGGTGTGCCCTCGAAGGCTTGAGGGTCCTGGCAGGATCGGGCAGGTGGATGGACTTGCGGCGAGCGCCGTACCGCTGACCGGCGGCTATCAAGGACAGACCTTCGCGGTGACTGCAGGCGGTGAGGATGCCGTCCTGAAGTTGTACGTGAAGGACCCCGGGCGCGCGGTCGTCGATGCGGCGCTGCTGCAACTGGTGAACGGGCTGCTGCCGGTTCCGCGGATCCTCGATCTCAAGCGCGAAGGGTCGTGGGAGGATCCGCCGTACCTGCTGATGGAGCGGCTGCCCGGGGTGAACCTGCAGGTCTATCTGGAGACGGCCGGGGCGGACGAGCGCCGGAAGGTCGGGACCCAGCTGGGGGAGTTGCTGGCCCGGTTGAGCGGGATGCCGTTCCTGACCGCCGGCATGTTCCGGGGTGGCGAGCTGACGGTCGAGCCGTTCGGCAAGGCCGACCTGGAGGAGTACGCCGCCGGTCTCGGCCTCGTGCACGGAGGTCTGGTCGAGGTGTTCGCCGAGGCGGAGGACCTGCTGGACGGAGCCGGGAACCGGTTCTGTCTGGTCCACAGCGACTTCAATCCGAAGAACCTGCTGGTGGACCCGGAGACCGCCCGGATCACCGGACTGATCGACTGGGAGTTCACGCACAGCGGTTCGCCGTACGCCGATCTCGGCAATCTGCTGCGGTTCGAGACCGACCCCGTGCTCGCCGGAGCGGTCCTGAGCGGGCTGCGGGGGAGTGATCTGGGACTCGCCGAGCCGCTGGTGGAGCTGGGCCGGGCGGCCGACTTGTGGGCCCTGCTCGACCTCGCTTCGCGGGCGACGGAGAACCCGGTTGCCGCCTCCGCAGCGGCTCTGGTCGCCCGGATGGCGGACACGCGGACCCTGTCCGGAGACCGCCCGGACCTGGACGTCGTACATTGAGCGGAGCGGTACGTCGGGACACCTCGGCGGGCGGCCGGTAGTGACCGGGTGCCCCAGGTTGTGTTGCCTCCGTCAAGACCGGTATTCTGTGAGATGCGCTATGAGCCTGCGCGACCTCGGACGGAGCAGGCTCGTGCTCGCAGCTTGTCGGTGGTGAATCTGTGCTCTCCAGGCAGTCCAGCGGTGTGATGCGATCCAACGGCTCATACGCACCTGACTAGACCACCAGTCCACGGAGCAACCCACCACATGACGGCCAGCATCGAGGCACCTCTCGACCCCGCAGTACGCAGCACCCCGCAGGTAGCGGTCAATGACATCGGGTCGGAGGAAGACTTCCTCGCGGCGATCGATCTGACCATCAAGTACTTCAACGACGGCGACATCGTTGAGGGCACCATCGTCAAGGTCGACCGGGACGAGGTTCTCCTCGACATCGGTTACAAGACCGAAGGCGTGATCCCCTCCCGCGAGCTGTCGATCAAGCACGACGTCGACCCGAACGAGGTCGTCAACGTCGGCGACCACGTCGAGGCCCTGGTTCTCCAGAAGGAGGACAAAGAAGGCCGCCTGATCCTCTCGAAGAAGCGCGCCCAGTACGAGAAGGCCTGGGGCACGATCGAGAAGATCAAGGAAGAGGACGGCGTCGTCACCGGTACCGTCATCGAGGTCGTCAAGGGTGGACTCATCCTGGACATCGGCCTCCGTGGCTTCCTGCCGGCCTCGCTCGTCGAGATGCGCCGGGTCCGCGACCTCCAGCCGTACGTCGGCCAGGAGATCGAGGCCAAGATCATCGAGCTCGACAAGAACCGCAACAACGTGGTCCTGTCGCGCCGGGCGTGGCTGGAGCAGACGCAGTCCGAGGTGCGGATGAACTTCCTCACCCAGCTGCAGAAGGGCCAGATCCGCAAGGGTGTCGTCTCCTCGATCGTCAACTTCGGTGCGTTCGTGGACCTCGGCGGCGTCGACGGCCTGGTGCACGTCTCGGAGCTGTCCTGGAAGCACATCGACCACCCGACCGAGGTCGTCGAGGTCGGCCAGGAGGTCACCGTCGAGGTGCTGGACGTCGACATGGACCGCGAGCGCGTCTCGCTGTCGCTGAAGGCGACCCAGGAAGACCCGTGGCAGCAGTTCGCCCGGACCCACCAGATGGGCCAGATCGTCCCGGGTAAGGTCACCAAGCTGGTGCCGTTCGGTGCGTTCGTCCGCGTGGAGGAGGGCATCGAGGGTCTGGTGCACATCTCCGAGCTGGCCGAGCGTCACGTCGAGATCCCGGAGCAGGTCGTCCAGGTGAACGACGATGTGATGGTCAAGATCATCGACATCGACCTCGAGCGTCGCCGGATCTCGCTGTCGCTCAAGCAGGCCAACGAGGGTGTCGACCCCGTCTCCGACGACTTCGACCCCACGCTGTACGGCATGGCGGCGACGTACGACGAGCAGGGCAACTACATCTACCCCGACGGCTTCGACCCGGAGACGGGCGAGTGGCTCGAGGGCTTCGATGCTCAGCGTGAGGAGTGGGAGCGGCAGTACGCCGAGGCCCACACGCGCTGGGAGGCCCACAAGAAGCAGATCGAGGACGCCAAGACGGCGGACGTCGAGGCCGGCGAGGCCTCCACGTACTCCTCCGCCACCGGCGGCGGCACCTCCGCGGCTCCGAAGGACGACGCCCCCGCCGAGGGTGCGCTCGCTTCCGACGAGGCCCTGCAGGCTCTCCGCGAGAAGCTGACGGGCCAGGGCTGAGTCCCTCCCCGGTAGTGCTCGGAACCCCCGCATCCTTCTGGGTGCGGGGGTTCCGCACGTTCTGCTTCAACGCTGTTAAGGACCGCGGCGTTTGGGGTCGCGGAAGCCGTTGCCCCAGGTGCCGCCGCCCTCACCCTTCATCCGGGTCTTCAGCTCGACGACCACCGCGCGGGCACCGCTGCCGGTGAAGAACCCGATCCGGTACGGCTCGTTCGGCGCACCGGCCTCCCAGGCCGGCACCTGCTGTTCGCCGTACCGGACCATCCGCACCGGCGGATCCTCGCCGGCCTTGATCCGCGCGGCGTCCTGGGCGCAGGCCGGTACCCGCCGGGTCGGGCCGTTGCGCGGCGTCCACACCACGTCCGCGCTGGCGGGTCCGTGCTGCGGGTTGAAGAAGCATGGCGTACGGCGTTCTGGCGGGGGCGCGCCGTCGACCCGGGCACGCGCACAGGCCAACGCGTACCGGCCGGCGGTGAGGGTGTCGATCACTGCGCTGATCGACTCGACGGACTGCAGTTTGTCGACGATCCGCTTGGCGGTCTCATAGGCGTCGAGTGCGGTCTGGTAGTCGTGCCGGGCATCGGCATCGAGCTCATGAGCATCCCCGAAGCGGGTCAGCTCTTCGCCGAACACGATGGTGTCCTCTTCGGCCATCAACTGGACGTGCTGCAGCTCGCGCAGGTCCTGGCGTTTCTTCCTCCACCCCATAAGACATAGTAGGTCCGTGCTACGAGTAGGACTGACTGGTGGAATCGGCGCCGGCAAGAGTGCGGTGTCGTCGCGGCTGGCGGCGCGAGGTGCGATCGTGATCGACTCCGACGTACTGGCGCGCGAGGTGGTCGCCAAGGGGACCGAGGGGCTGGCCGAGGTAGTAGCGGAGTTCGGTCCCGAGGTACTGACCGCTGAAGGCGAGATGGATCGGCCGGCGGTCGGGCAGATCGTGTTCGGTGACGCCGCCGCGCGCAAGCGGCTCGAGGCGGTCATCCATCCGCGGGTGCGGGCTCGCGCTGCCGAGATCGAGGCGTCGGCGCCGGATGACGCGATCGTCGTGCACGACATCCCGTTGCTGGTCGAGACCGGCCAGGCGGACAAGTTCGACGCGGTGCTGGTGGTCGACGTACCGGCGGCTGTTCAGCTGGAAAGGCTGACGCGGCAACGAAAGATGGACGCTGGTGAGGCCGAGCAGCGGATCGCCAGCCAGGCAACCCGCGAGCAGCGGTTGGCGGTCGCCGACATCGTGGTCGACAACTCGGGGACGCTGGCCGAGCTGGAGACGCGCCTCGATGAGGTGTGGGCCACGTTGCGAGGGCACGGTCCCACAACGAAAGCTTGACCCCTGCGCGGTAAATGATGATTCCGGGACCTGCTGTAAGAGAATCTGTGCGGTCCGAACATCCGATGTAGGGAGGATGGCGTGGTGTGTCCGCGCTGTAACTCTGACGTCCCTGAGGTCTCGCGGTACTGCCACCACTGTGGCAACGACCTGCGGTCCGGGGACACAGAGCGGAAGAACGCGTATGCGGCGCGGCCGGATGAGCCGGTGGCGTCGTTCAAACTCGTCTCCACGATCATGCCGCAGGGCTCGGGCAAGCAGCCCTACACGTACAAGGTCGCGCTCGGTGTCGCGCTGCTGCTGACGATCATCACCGCCGCGCTCGGCGCGCTGCCGGTCGCGATCATGGTGGCCGCGTTCTCGATCCCGATCGTCTACATCCTCTACCTGTACGACGTGAACCTGTGGGAGGACGAGCCGATCCCGGTCGTCACGGCGGCCTTCGTGCTGACCGGCGTGCTGGCGGCCGTCTTCACCTGGTTGTGGTCGGACAAGATCTCGCTGTCCACCGACACGATCGGCGCGAACGACGTCGGCCCGTCCGGACGCGACCTGCTGATCCTGCTCCTGCTGGTCCCGGTCGTCTCGGAGCTGATCCGTCAGATCGGCCCGCTGTACCTGGCCTCGCGCCCGCGCTACGACGACCTGATGGACGGCTTCACCTTCGGTGTCGTGGCCGGCGTCGGGTACGCGTGCTTCGAGACGCTCGTCCTGCACTGGGGCTGGATCAGCGGCGGTTTCGCCGGTCCGGGCAGCAGCGCCGGGACGTGGATCTCGATCGTGGTCCTGCACGGTTTCATCAAGCCGCTGATCTACGGCTCGGCCACCGGTCTCGCGGGTGCGGAGTTCTCCGGACTCGGTGCCGGGTACGACGGCTTCACGCCGCGCTGGGTGATGGGCCTGCTCCAGGCCATCGCGGTGAACGTGCTGTTCCAGGGCGGTGTCTACCTGCTCGGCTTCGTCGGCGGTCACGGCTCGACCATCGGCGCCGTGCTCGGTGTCGTCTGGGGCCTGTTGCTGCTGGGCGCGCTGATCATCCGGGTCCGGACCGTGCTGCACAAGGGCCTGCTCGAGGCCGCGCTGGAGTCCGCCGCTCGCGGTGGCTCCAACCACGCCTCCGGCGACCAGGCCTTCTGCTCGCGCTGTGAGATGCCGCTGCTGCCGCACTCGGACTTCTGCTCCGCCTGTGGCAACTCCGTCCGCTCGGTGCCGAAGTCGGCCCGCGGTGTGACGGCACCGGCGACGGCGAGCGGGTACGACGCGACGACTGGGGAGACGCAGGCATGAGCAACCAGCAACCTCCGTACGGTCAGCAGCCTCCGCAGGGTCCGCCGCCGCAGGGACCGCCGCCTGGTTACGGTCCGCCTCCGCAGGGACCGCCTCTGCAGGGACCGCCGCCCGGGTACGGGCCGCCGCCTGGCTACGGTCCGCCTCCGCAGGGACCGCCTCCGCAGGGCCGCCCGCCGCAGGGGCCGCCGCCTGGTTACGGACCGCCGCAGGGTCAGCCGGGATACGGGCAGCAGCCCGGACAACCGCCGTACGGACAGCAGCCTCCGCAGGGACCACCGCCTGGCTACGGCCAGCAGCAGTACCCGCCGCAGCAGGGCTACCCGGGACAGCAGCAGTTCCCGCAGCAGGGGTACCCGGGGCAGCCGCAGTACGGCGGCCAGCCTCCGCGCGGTAAGAGCAACAGCAAGATCCTGTACCTGGCCGGTGCTGGTCTGGTCGTGGTCGCAGTGATCGGCATCGTGCTGGCACTGATCTTCGGTGGCGGCGACGACAAGCAGGTCCAGCCGACCCCGCCGACCCCCGGCGGTGGTGGCGACAACAGCCAGCCGACCAACGTCGATGAAGGCATCGAGGTCGGTGAGGGCGTCTTCGTGAAACCGGCCACGGGCTACATCCGCAAGGAGCTGCAGGACTTCAAGGGCGTCTACCTGCTCAAGTCGGGTGAGGGCTACTTCATGACGCAGGTCTTCAAGGCCGCTCCCGGTGAGAACGCCGAGAACGTGCTGCCGAAGCTCTTCGCGGCCGAGACCAAGAACCTGACCTCGCTGCAGAAGAAGGACATCAAGACGCTGACGCCGGGCTCGGGCGACAAGACGCCGGTCAAGGTGCTGCTGAGCCAGGCCTACTCCGGTCTGTCGGCCGGCCAGTCGGGCAGCACGGAGATCGTCGGGTTCGTCGGCGTGATCGAGCGCAACGACGGCGTCATCACGCTGATCAGGGTCTACGGACGCAAGGACAAGCTGGCGACCCTGGACCCGGACAGCACCGCGATGCTGCAGTCGGTGCTCAAGAGCCAGTGACCGGGAAACGCGACAAGGGGGCCGGGGACAGCAACCCGTGGGTGAGTAAACCCGGCCCCGACGACGACACCGAGGCAGCGCCGGCTCCGGCGCTGCCGCCGTCCCCGTGGAACCTCGAGGTCCCACCGGCGCCCGCTGGTTCGGGGTCGCCGTGGTCCGGTGACAAGGTCCCGGACACCGAGGCCGTTCCGCCTCCAGCTCCGGCGGCAGCCAGTGGTCCTGGCCCGGCGACCGAGACGTCGTCGGCCTGGGGCGACAAGGTCGGTCCGCCGTCGCTGCGCCGCCCGGCGCCGGAGAAGAAGCGGCCGCGGATCCCACCGCTGCTGCTGCCGATCGGTGCCGGGCTGATCGTGGTCGTGATGGTCGCGGTCGCGCTGGTGCTGCTGTCCGGTGGCGACGGCAACGACGCCGACCCGGGCCCGAGCCCGTCGACGCCGAGTGCGACGCCGACCACGCCGTACACGCCACCGGCCGGTGCGATCCCGGTCGAGTTCGGAGTGTCCGTCGTACCGGTGCCGGGCTGGAGCGTGCTGGAGACCGAGAAGCAGGGCAAGGAACTCGTCACCTACGCACCGGACGGCAAGCCGCGGGCGTTCTTCTGGGTCCGGCAGAAGCAGAACGTCGCGGCGAAGGCCTATCTGCTCGCGATCATCGAGGGCGAGACCGAGAACGAGATCGCCAAACTCGGCGACGAGCGGAACCTGCCGTGCCCCAAGGACGTCCTGGAGGAGTGCATCGCGATGAGCTACACCTCCACCGCCAAGGACGATGCCGGACAGGACGTCGCAGTGCAGGGCTACGTGGAGGTCTACGTCCGCAAGGACAAGGTGGCCACCGCGGTGGACTTCCGGACCCGGGTCGACTTCGCGCCCAAGGCCGAAGCGGACGGCGCCCAGATGAAGACGTCGGTTCTCGACAGCCTGTGACGAACCCCCGACACCACGAGGAAAAGCTATGAGTCAGCAGTACGGACCGCCTCCCGGCCCGCCGCCGGCCGCCGCACCCGGTGGCTGGGGATCCGGTCCCGGTACGCCCACGGGCCCTGGCGGCTGGGGACCCGGACCGAACCGTCCGCAGGGCCGGCCCGCCAAGTCGAACCGCTCCCAGTTCATCATCATCGGCGCCGCGGCGCTGGCCGTCGTACTGGTCGCTGTCGGCGTCGTCCTGCTGGTGACCGGTGGCGGTGGCGAGGACCAGCCCGCTGCGGTTCAGACCCCGGATGCGCCGGGCACCCTGTACACGCCGCCGGCCGGGTCCAAGCCGGACGACTCCAAGGGGCCGAACGACGTCGGCGTCGAGGTCGGCCGCGGGATCTGGTTCACCCCGGCCAAGGGCTGGCTGCCGGACCCGAAGTCCAGGTCCGGGCAGAACTACATCCTGCAGCAGTTCAACGTGCGCGGCCTGATCGACGGGTACTTCTGGGTCCGCCAGACCGAGCTGTACGACGCGAAGGGGTTCGCCGAGCACCTGGTCGACATCGAGTCGAACGGCATGCAGAACGTGGTGATCGGCAAGGGTGAGGAGTGCAAGCCGGCCAACGAGGCGATCAAGGCCTGCTACCGGCTGAACTACACCGCCAAGATCAAGACCGCCAAGAACGGGCTGATCGACTACCAGGGCTTCGTCACGTCGTACTCGGACAAGTGGGACCGGATCACGGCGACCGACGTGGGCCTGGAGACGCGGGTCTACGAGCGCCGCAAGGACAACCTCAAGTCGATGAACGACAGCGTCGAGCGGAGTTTTTGACCTTTTGGGCCTCTGACCTGCGGTTTTCAGTTTTTGTCGGTGCCGCCACGTACCTTTGATCCCATGCGACAGGTGACAGATCTCCAGCGGATGGTGGCGCCGCTCAAGGTGGTGTCCGATTTCGATCCGGCCGGTGACCAGCCGGCCGCGATCGCGGACCTCGAGCGGCGGATCAACTCCGGTGAGCAGGACGTGGTCCTGCTCGGTGCGACCGGTACCGGCAAGACGGCCACGATCGCCTGGCTGGCCGAGAAGATCCAGCGCCCGATGCTGATCCTGCAGCCGAACAAGACGCTGGCGGCGCAGTTCGCGACCGAGCTGCGGCACTTCTTCCCCGAGAACGCCGTCGAGTACTTCGTCTCGTACTACGACTACTACCAGCCCGAGGCGTATGTCCCGCAGACGGACACCTACATCGAGAAGGACTCCTCGATCAACGAGGAGGTCGAGCGGCTGCGGCACTCGGCGACCTGGTCGCTGCTGACCCGGCGCGACGTGATGGTGGTGGCGACCGTCTCCTGTATCTACGGCCTGGGCTCCGCGGACGAGTACCTGAACCGCATGATCCACGTGAAGGTCGGCGACGAGATGGACCGCGACGGTCTGCTCCGCAAGCTGGTCGGCGTGCAGTACGCGCGCAACGACCTGGCCGGCACCCGCGGCACCTTCCGGGTCCGCGGCGACACGCTCGAGGTCTTCCCCGTCTACCAGGAGCTCGCCGTCCGGGTGGAGTTCTTCGGCGACGAGATCGAGCGCGTGATGACGCTGCACCCGTTGACCGGCGAGGTGCTGAGCGAGGAGCAGGAGCTCTACATCGGTGCCGCGACGCACTACGTGACCGCGCCCGAGAAGATGGAGCGCGCGATCACCTCGATCGAGGCCGAGCTGGCCGAGCGGCTGGCCGAGCTCGAGCGGGGCGGCCAGCTGCTGGAAGCCCAGCGGCTCCGGATGCGGACGACGTACGACATCGAGATGATGCGCCAGATCGGCACCTGCTCCGGGATCGAGAACTACTCCCGGCACACCGACGGCCGGGAGACCGGGACGGCACCGCACTGCCTGCTGGACTACTTCCCCGAGGACTTCCTGCTCGTCATCGACGAGTCGCACGTGACGGTCCCGCAGATCGGCGGGATGTACGAGGGCGACATGTCACGCAAGCGGACCCTGGTCGAGCACGGGTTCCGGCTGCCGTCGGCGATGGACAACCGGCCGCTGCGCTGGGAGGAGTTCCTCGAGCGGATCGGCCAGACGGTCTACCTGTCCGCGACCCCGGGGCAGTACGAGCAGGACAAGTCCGACGGGTTCGTCGAGCAGATCATCCGCCCGACCGGTCTGATCGACCCCGAGGTCATCGTGAAGCCGACCAAGGGCCAGATCGACGACCTGATCCACGAGATCCGCGGCCGGGTCGAGCGCGACGAGCGAGTGCTCGTCACCACGCTGACCAAGAAGATGTCGGAGGACCTGACCGACTACCTGCTGGAGATGGGCATCCGGACCAGGTACCTGCACAGCGAGGTCGACACCCTGCGGCGCGTCGAGCTTCTGCGCGAGTTGCGGATGGGGGAGTACGACGTCCTCGTCGGTATCAACCTCCTGCGCGAAGGCCTCGACCTGCCGGAGGTGTCGCTGGTCGCGATCCTCGACGCGGACAAGGAAGGCTTCCTGCGCTCCGGCCGGTCCCTGATCCAGACCATCGGCCGAGCGGCCCGAAATGTCTCCGGCCAGGTCTTCATGTACGCCGACAAGATCACCCCGTCGATGGAGTTGGCCATCGACGAGACCAACCGGCGCCGTACCAAACAGATCGCCTACAACCTCGAGAAGGGCGTCGACCCGCAGCCGCTGCGGAAGAAGATCGCCGACATCACCGACATGCTCGCCCGCGAGGACGCCGACACCGCCGAACTCCTCGGCTCCGGTCGCAACCAGTCCCGCGGCAAGGCTCCGGTTCCCGGCGGCGGCAAGGGCCGCGCCGGCGAGAAGGCCAAGGAGCTGGCCGGCGGCCTGCCGTCGTCCGACCTCGCCGACCTCATCCAGCAGCTCACCGACCAGATGCACAACGCGGCGGCCGAGCTCCAGTTCGAGGTCGCTGCCCGCTACCGCGACGAAATCTCCGAGCTCAAGAAGGAACTCCGCCAGATGACCAACGCCGGCGCCAAGTAGCCCGATGGTTTCGGAACGCCACGAGGGCGACTCGTGGGACCTCGCATCCGGCGTCGGCTCGACCGCTACAGCGGCCGCAGCCGCACGGGCGATCGCGTCTCGCGAGTCTCCCGAGATCGTCAACGACCGGTACGCCGAGCCGCTCGTCCGCGCGGTCGGTATCGACCTGCTCACGCGGCTGGCGAGCGGCGAACTCCCGCCCGGTGACCTGGTCGAGCAGGTCGCGATCGACGTGGCGAAGGTTCGCCCGAGGTTCTACGACGACTTCTTCCTCGACGCGACCGCCGCCGGGATCACCCAGGTCGTCATTCTGGCGGCCGGTCTGGATTCCCGCGCGTACCGGTTGCCGTGGCCCGCCGGGACCGTCGTCTACGAGCTCGACCAACCGGCCGTGATCGAGTTCAAGACCCGCACGCTCGCCGACCTTGGCGCGAAGCCCACCACCGACCGGCGAGCAGTCGCAGTCGACCTTCGCGACGACTGGCCGACCGCTCTCCGCACCGCGGGCTTCGACCCGGCCCTGCCCACGGCCTGGAGCGCCGAAGGCCTGCTCGGCTATCTCCCACCCGAGGCTCAAGACCTTCTGCTGGACACCCTCACCAATCTCAGCGCCCCCGGCAGTCGAGTAGCCACCGAGAGCCGACCCGGCGACGAAGCCACCGCCAAGGCGAGCCTCGACCGTCTCTCCGATCGCTGGCGCGCCCAAGGCTTCGACCCCAAGATGGGCCAGCACCGCTACTACGGCCCCCGCAACGAAGCCGCGCCGTACCTGACCTCTCTCGGCTGGACCCTCACCGCAACCCCTGTCACCACTCTCCTCGCCGTCCGCGACCTGGCTCTCCCCGCCGCCGACGACCTCCGTCTGACCAGCACTCTCTACGTGAGCGGCGTCCTGTCCGAATGACTGGCCTGCGCGGAGCGCGTTGGATCCGAACGGGCTTGGACGGCTAGGCCGATGACGGCCGAGAGCCCGAGGGCGGCTGGGATGAGGAAGACGCGAGGCAGGCCGAGGGTGGCTACTCCGAGGCCGCCTCCGGCACCGCCGATGGCGGAGGCCAGGGCTGTGGAGCTGAGGAAGATGGCGGAGGCGGTGGCGACGGCTGATGGCAGGAGTCGTTGGGCGACGATGATTCCGAGAGCGGCGAAGACTCCCCAGACGCCGCCCATCAGGATCTGGCCCGCGAACAGGCCGACGGCGGTACCGGTGGTGGCGAAGCAGAGGTTGGCGGCGACGCCGAACGCCGCGCCGACCACCATCAGCCGCATCATTCCGATGCGGCGTGCGACCAGAACGGCCAGCGGCATCAGGAGGATCTCGACCAGGGGCTGGATGCCGATGATCGCGCCACTGGTTCCGGCGGGGAGCTGCAGCTGCTCGTTCATGTAGATCGGCAGGTAGGCGTACTTGATCGGTTCTCCCGCGTAGACGAGCACATAGAGCCCCGTGAAGGCGAGGAGCGGCGCCATCGCCCGGAGGCCGGGAGCACGGAGATGCGGTTCGGACCGCTCGTCCGTCGACGGTGGCGGCGGGCGGAGGAGGCCGAGCGGGACAACCTGGGCAAGGGTGCAGATCGCTGTGGCGACAAGCATCGTCCGCAGCGAGCTTTGGGCTGCCAGGAAGGATCCGGCAACGGGACCGATGACCCAGCCGCCGGTGAGCGCCATCCGGACGATGGCGACCACGCCGTCGTTGCCGGGATTCGGAGACGCCTTCAGGCCATCGTGAAGAGCAGCGAAGAGCTGGGAGGTCGCAGCGCCTGCGAAGCCGAGCACGATCGCACTGATCGCATAGGGCATCCACAGTTGCGTGGAGAACGCGATACCCAGCCAGCCCGCGAACCCGGCGACGGCGCAGACCCGGAACAAGCCCAGTCGCGCGCCGGTACGGTCCGACCGTCTGCCGACGAGGTAGCCGAGAATCGGCGCGGTCAGGCTGGTCAGATAGAAGAGCCCAGCTGCCGTGAGCGAAGCCCCCAGGTCGTTGACGAGGAACGACGCGATCTGCGGTGCGGCTGCCGAGAAGCCCAGGCCGGACAGGAACAAGGCGACCGTGGCACCGCGGTACAACGGCGAGGCAAGCGTCAGCCGGAGCGCCGACGTACGCGCCGGAGTCTCTATCGTGTCACCGATTCCCACCTGCCCTCCCCGCGCTCAGGTCCCGGGCACTTTCCCGTACGACGAGCTCGACCGGGAACTGTTGTCGGTGTCCGCGCGCAGGCCCTCCCGCCAGCAGCAGACGTGCTGCCGTGGCGGCCATCTCCTCGACCGGCAGCCGCATCGTGGTCAGGGGCGGATTGCTGCAGACGGCGGCGATGCTGTCGTCGAAACCGACGATGCTCACGTCGTCCGGAACCCGTCGGCCGCTCGCGGTGATGGCTTGGACGGCGCCGGCAGCCATCAGATCGCAGGCGACAAACAGTGCGTCGATGTCCGGGTGCTGTTCGAGCAACTGTTGCGCAGCGTCATGCCCGCCCTCACGCAGAAAGTCGCCATCGGCACTCAGATCGGCCATGCCAAGACGTTGCGTGGCTTGCAGGTATCCGGCCCGCCGGTCAATGGCGCAGGGGTTGAGCGCCGGTCCGTGAATGGCGGCGATCCGGCGGTGGCCCAGTTGGTAAAGGTAGTTGACCGCCTCCTCCGCGCCGCCGATGTTGTCGGCCTGCATACCGGGCACGGGTGAATCGGTGCGCACCATCGAGACGGCGTGCCGGCATCGACGGTAGAAACGGGCAGCCAGGTCCGGGGTGATGTCGGCAAAGACCGCGCCGAGCGTGGTGTTCGAGGCGATCTCATCGATCTCGTCGGCAGCTGTGTCCGGGCTGACCGCGTGCAGTCGCAGCTGTGCGTTGACGCCTTGGACCACGGGCATCAGACCCGCCAGCACGCGGCTGATGTACGGGTGGGTCCCGAGCCAGCCGACGCCAGAGCGGGAGGTCACGACGATGACGTCGATGGCGCGCTGACGGCCGGTGGCCAGGGCCCGGGCAGTCTCGTTGGGCTGGTAGCCCAACTCGGTCACCGCTGCGCGGACCCGCTCCCGCAGCGGCGCGGACGCGCCGGGCACATCGTTGATCACGCGGGACGCGGTCGCTCGGGAGACGCCGGCCAGCTGCGCGACATCCTCGATCGTGGGTTTCAGCATGCTCATCGGCGGGTGCACTCTCCATCAGGGCGCGCGCTGCGGCGCAAGTGCATCGAACGGTAGACCTGAGAGCGCTCTCAGCCGAAGGTATCCGCCGAGTGAGGAGAAAGCGAGTGAGGAGAAAGTCGGCCGCCCCCGTCGGCGCCCGGCCCCGGCCATTTGAACGGACAACCCCTGAAGTTGACGGTTCTCTGGTCAAAAAATGAGGGGAGAACCGGCAACTCGAACGGAGATCCCCTCAAATTACTGGGCCCCGGTGGTCGGCGGCATACTCGGGAGACTCGGTGGATGCTGACGGTGCTTGGGAAGGTGGCGTGATGGGGCGGGACGAGGTGCTGGAGTACTGCTTGGGGAAGGCGGGGGCCTGGCAGGACGAGCCTTGGGACGGGGATGTGGTGGCGAAGGTCGCCGAGAAGATCTTCGTGTTTCTCGGGTCCGACACGGTGGGGCTGAAGTGCGGGGCGAATCGGGAGGAGGCCGACGAGTTGGTGGCGGCCTATCCCGAGGATGTGTGGAAGATGCCTTATATCGGGCGGTCGGGGTGGAACACGGTGCGGTTCGGGGGAGCGGTACCGGATGACGAGGTGTTCGAGCTGATCGACGCGTCGTACCAGACCGTGGTGGCGAAGTTGCCGAAGAGCCGTCGGCCTTCCTGAGCAGTTTTGGGGGTGGTGGTCGGCGAGTCGGGGCGGCGGGGGAGCGGCGAATCTAGCCTCGGGGCATGACTGAGCTGTGGGGGAAGAAAGCGCTCGTGACCGGGGCTACGTCGGGGATCGGGCGGGCGATCGCGCGGAGTTTCGCCGCGGCCGGAGCCGAGGTCGTGGTGACGGGCCGAAGGGCTGAGCAGGGAGCAGAGACGGTTGAGCTGATCACCGGGGCCGGGGGTAAGGCGACGTACGTGCAGGCTGATTTCGGCGAGATGGCCGAGGTCGAGCGGCTGGCGCAACTGGTGGGCGAGGTGGACATCCTGGCCAACAACGCCGGGTACTACCCGATGGTCCCGACGACCGCGCTCACCCCCGACGAATATCAGCGCATCTACGACGTGAACCTGCGCAGCGCCTACTTCCTGACCGCTGCGATCGCGCCGCGGATGGCGGCCAGTGGCGGCGGAACGATCGTCAACACGTCCTCGATCGGTGCCCGGATCGGCATGCCGGTGGCGGCTGCGTACAGCGGGACCAAGGCGGCGTTGGAGTCGATGACCCGTTCGTGGGCGGTCGAGTTCGGGCCGTCCGGCGTACGGGTCAACGCGGTCTGCGCGGGTGCGGTTCGCACCGAGACGCTGCTGGCGATGGTGCCGGAGGAGGTGCTGCAGGAGACCAGCGCGCAGGGACCTTTGGGACGCATCGGTACGGCGGAGGAGATCGCCGAGGTGGTGTTGTTCCTCGCCTCGCCGCGGTCCAGTTTCGTCACCGGCGCGGTGATCGTCGCGGATGGCGGTTTCAGCGTCCCGTAGTCCACGGACGGTGACCGGCCACCGTCCGTGACTATTCCCCAACCGCCTTGTGATGATTTCGACAGGCGGACACGGTGTCCTGGATTTGGAGTCTGGGTCGGCGACCCGTCAGACTGGGGGTGAAGAAGGGGAGTATTCCTTCGCGGCGGCATCGTCATCACGGCCGTGGGTTCACGCTCACGCCCGGTGCCCCGGTCGGCCAGGTGGTCGGCGGAAGAGACCTTCGGAGTCCTGTTTCAGCTGCGCTCCGGAGGTTGTCTATGCACGTCGCTGACTACGTTTGGTACATCACGGTCGGTCTGTTGCTGGCGTTGCTCGCCTTCGACGTCTTCGTGATCGGCCGCCGTCCGCACGAACCCACGACCCGGGAGTCCGCGATCGCGATCGCGTTCTACGTCGGTCTGGCGGTCGTCTTCGGGCTCGGTGTCTGGTTCTTCTCCGGCGGCGAGTACGCCGGTGAGTTCTTCGCCGGCTGGCTGACCGAGTACAGCCTGAGCGTCGACAACCTCTTCATCTTCCTGATCATCATGTCCAGGTTCAGCGTGCCGAGGAAGTACCAGCAGACGGCGCTGCTGGTCGGCATCATCCTGGCGCTGGTCTTCCGCGGCGTCTTCATCGCCGTCGGCGCCGCGGCGATCAACGAGTTCTCCTGGGTCTTCTACATCTTCGGCGCGTTCCTGGTCTACACCGCGATCCACCTGGCCTCGCAGGGTGAGAACGACGACGAGGACTACAAGGAGAACGCGGTCATCCGGTTCGCGAAGAAGCGGCTGAACGCGACCGACGAGTACAACGGCGTCAAGCTCACCGTGATGAAGAACGGCAAGCGCCTCGTCACCCCGATGGCGATCGTCATCATCGCGCTCGGTACGACGGACCTGCTGTTCGCGCTCGACTCGATCCCGGCGATCTACGGCCTCACGCAGGAGCCGTTCCTGGTCTTCACCGCGAACGTCTTCGCCCTGATGGGCCTGAGGCAGCTGTACTTCCTGCTCGGCGATCTGCTGAAGCGCTTGGTGTACCTGTCGATCGGCCTGTCGGTGGTGCTCGCGTTCATCGGGGTGAAGCTGGTCCTGCACGCGATGCATGTCAACGAGTTGCCGTTCATCAACGGCGGTCACCACATCGAGTGGGCGCCCGAGATCCCGATCTGGTTCTCGCTCGGCTTCATCATCGTCACGCTCGGCGTCACCACGGTGCTGAGCCTGCGCAAGTCCCGCATCCAGAAGGCGGACGACGCGGAGGCTGCCGCGGTCGAGCCGGCGCCTGAGGCAACAGACGCCAAGAACAGCTAGTTCAGAACCGGGCGGCGGCGACCAACGTCTTACGCCGCTCGTCGGGAAGCGGCGCGTCCTCGAGCCGCTTCCCGGTCTCGGACGCGTGCAGCATCCCGGTGGGGGAGACGAACCCGACGTGGTGCACGATCTTGCCGGGGCGCGCGAAGAAGTACAGGTCGCCGGGCTGGACCTCGTCGATCGAGATGTTCTGCAGTGTGTCCGCCTGGTCGTGGGCGTCGCGTGGGATCCGCAGACCGAGCACCCGGCTGACCGTGTGCGTCAGCCCGGAGCAGTCCAGCCCGTACGCCGACGTACCGCCCCACAGGTATTCCAGCCCGAGGAACTGTGACCCGAGCCGCAACCGGTCCTCAGGTGTCGACGGCTCACCAACAGCACGCAGTACGTCGTTCGCGAGCCACCCGGACCCGCCGTCGGGAGTGGCGACCCGCGTGTACTCGTCGGCCTGCTCGACCGAGGCCAGCACGGTGCCGAACGACAGCGTCATCACTGGTGCACCAGAGCCCGGCTCTGCGAGTAGGGGCGCAGTAGGCACGGTCACAGCGACCGGATCGGTCGCACTGCTCGGCAGCTCACCCAGGTGGCTCGACGGCACCCAGCCTGGATAGCCGAGTTCGTCTCCGGACGACGGCTGCCACGGCGCGATGATCTCCGACCAGCCGTCTCGCTCGGAGCGGACCAGGACGGGTTCTGCGAACAGCAGCTGGGACAGCGTCCGGCCGTGCAGGCCGAGGCGGCTCTCCGTGTCCATCGACTTCGCCCAGGCAGCCACATCGGGCTGCGCGGCGATGGCGGGCGCGTCGACCTCACGGGGCGCGTCCGTTCCGGTCCACACCGTGCTGATCGGGACCTTGGCGGCGGCAAGCTTCATAAGGACAAGCCTGTCACGCCGAGGCCAGGCTCAAACGGAAGGTGGATCAGCGAGCCGTCGTACCGGATTCCGCCGATCACCGGTGCGTCACGGAGCCACCACGCCGCGTCGAGATCGTTGATCGCGGAGGTCGGATAGGCGGCCACCAACGCGGCGGCGGCGCCGATTCCGACATGACTTTCCATCATCGAACCGACCGCAGTACCGAGGCCGTGCTCGCGGGCGAGCTCCAGCAGGGTCCGGGCCGGCCCGAGGCCGCCGCACTTGGCGAGCTTCACATTGACCATGTCGGCAGCGCCGTGCCGGATCACCGCCACGAGGTCGCGGACGCCGTACACGGACTCGTCGGCGAGGATCGGGGTGTTCACCCGGTCGGTCACCCAGGCCATGCCTTCGAGGTCGGCGGCCGCGACCGGCTGCTCGACCAGTTCGAGGTCGCAGTCCTCGAGTGCCCGGATGGCGTTGACGGCGTCGCGACGAGACCAGCCCTGGTTCGCGTCGAGCCGCAACCGTGGTCCCGGTCCGATCGCATCCCGCACGCGGCGGACCCGCTCGACGTCGCCGGCCGCATCGGTACCGACCTTCACCTTCAGTACGTCGAACCCGTCCGCGACCCGTGCCGTCGCGGCAGCCGCGAGTGCATCCGCGTCGCCGACCGAGAGCGTCACGTCGGTCCGAACGGTGTTGACCGTTGAGCCGAGGAAGGCCTGCAGGCTGACGCCGAGCCGACGGGCGGCGAGATCGTGCAAGGCGACGTCGACCGCGGCCTTGGCGCCGAAGTTGCCGGCGGTCGCGTTCTGAACGCGGCGCAGTGCCTCGGTCAGGTCGTCCGGACCGAGGCCGTTCAAGGCAGTGGCGATCGGCCCCTCGACACAGGCTTGAGCGCCTGCGAGCGATTCGCCGGTGACCTTCCAGACCTGCGGCGCCTCACCCCAGCCGCTGTGCGAGCCGTCGCTGAGTTCGACCAGCAGCGAGTCGGCATGTGTCGCGGTCCGCAGTGCGGTGATGAAGGGGGTGTGCAGCGGCGCGGAGATCAGGTGGGTGGTGAGCTTCATCGAACCGCTCCCAGGTCGTGCCGGTGGTTCCACGCCTCCAGCGCGATCTCCGCGATCAGCTGCTGTGCACGCGCATCCGGCAGGTCGGACGTCGTACAGACTGTGAGGACGAACGGGTCCGCGTCGGGTGGTCGGACGATGCCGCCGTCGTGGCGGATGCGGACGTCCCAGCCGTTCTTGTGCTCGACCCGGGTGCCGGCGGGGAGTAGCGCGGGGATCTCGCCGTTCCACTGGTTGCCCGCGAGCAGGTCGCGCAGATACTGGTTGTCCACGGCAACGAGTACGCCGGCCAGCCCGGCCGGGCTCATCTCGTTGCTGATCCCGGCCGCCTGGGCCGCGCGATCGTCGATCCCGCGGCGGATCGCGCTGCGCCCGTCGCCGTACTCGGCGAGCACTGCCTGCGCCGCGTCGATGCCGACCTGTTCGAGGACGAGGTTCGTGGCCAGGTTGCTGGACAGCGTGATCATCTCGGTCGCGAGCCAGCCGAGCGGGACCTTCGTGCCGAGCTTGGTCCAGCTTGCCGGCGCCTCGTCCTCGTCCGGGTTCACGCCGAACCGGCCGCCGGCCTGCGAGGCGAAGTCGTTGTGCACGGCCACTGGCTGGTCGAGGGCGAGTTCACCGGCCGCGATCTTGCGCAGCATCGCCATCGCCACCGGCAGCTTCATCGTGCTGGCGGAGTAATGCGTCCGCTCCGCTTGGTGCTCGAACACCGGCGTCCCGTCGGCCCGTCCCAGCCACACCCCGAACTCGCCGCTCCCGTCGACCGCCCGGAGCAGTCCCGCAATACCCATG
Organism: Kribbella sp. NPDC058245; assembly: GCF_042882005.1. Taxonomy (NCBI): domain Bacteria; kingdom Bacillati; phylum Actinomycetota; class Actinomycetes; order Propionibacteriales; family Kribbellaceae; genus Kribbella; species Kribbella sp. NPDC058245. Next base: position 278,592 of record NZ_JBHVWY010000002.1, on the reverse strand, counting down.
CCACTCAGCCTCGCACATTTCTTTCCTGGCAAACTTGCCAGGGTGTCCACAACTTTCGGGCTGCTGCTCGGCTTCGTCGCAGATCGTGTGCTCGGCGATCCGCGGCGTTTCCATCCGGTCGCCGGGTTCGGGCAGACCGCGGCCCGGCTGGAGTCACACCTGTACGCCGACTCGCGAGTGGCCGGTACGGCGTACACGACTGCACTGGTCGGTACGACGGCGCTCGCGGGTGTCATGGCTGAGCGGCTGACGCGTGAGCGGCCGGTGCTGCACACGCTGGTCACAGCCGCGGCCACGTGGAGTGTGCTGGGCGCTCGGAGCCTGGAGCGCGAGGCCGAGACCATGGCCGGGCTGCTGGAGGAGAAGGACATCCCAGCGGCACGTGATCGGCTCAGCCACCTATGCGCTCGGGACGCGACGCATCTGGAGGCTGACGAGCTCGCCCGGGCCACGGTGGAGTCTCTGGCCGAGAACACCTCGGATGCGTGTGTGGCGCCGCTGCTGTGGGGCGGAGCGCTCGGAGTGCCGGGGCTGCTGGCGTACCGCGCGATCAACACGCTGGATGCGATGGTCGGGTACCGCTCGCCCAAGTACGCGAACTTCGGATGGGCCTCTGCACGGCTGGATGATCTGGTGAACCTCCTGCCGGCCCGGGCATGCGCCGTACTGACTGGTGTCGTTGCTGGCCGCTATGGCGAGGCACGGCGGGTGTGGGAACGGGATGCGCCCCAGCACCCGAGTCCGAACGCCGGTCCGGTCGAGGCGGCGTTCGCTGGTGCGCTGGGCTTGTCGCTGGGTGGGACGAACAACTACGGGTCCTATACCGAGGACCGTGGCACGCTGGGGGACGGACCGACGCCGACAGTCGCTGACGTCCGCCGTACGGCGGTGCTGGCGCGGCGAGTCGGAGTCGCGGCGGCTGGTGCGGCCGCGATCCTGGCAGTGGCGAGAGGACGGTTATGGGACTGAGCCGGCGACCACTGCGGATCGTGTTGATGCGGCACGGCGAGTCCGAGGCGAACCTGGACAAGTCGATCTACGAGCGAGTGCCGGACCACTCTGTGGCGCTGACGGCGCACGGGTGGGAGCAGGCGGCGCTCGCCGGGCAGGAGCTCCGAGACCTGTTCGAGAACGAGCCGATCCGGGTCTACGTCTCGCCGTACCTGCGCACGCTGGAGACGCTCAAGGGGCTCAAGCTCGACGACCTGATCGGGATCGCCCGGGAAGAGCCGCGGCTGCGTGAGCAGGACTGGGCGAACTTCCAGGACACCGAGGACATCGAGCGGCAGGAGAAGCTGCGCGACGCGTACGGGCACTTCTTCTACCGGTTCACCCATGGCGAGTCGGGGTCGGACGTGTACGACCGGGTATCGAGCTTCCTGGAAACGATGCACCGTGACTTCGAACAGGCGGATGCGCCGCGCAACGTACTGCTGGTGTCGCACGGGCTGACCATGCGGCTGTTCTGCATGCGGTGGTTCCACTGGTCGGTCAAGTACTTCGAGACGCTGCGGAACCCGGGCAACGCCGAAACACGCGTGCTGCTGCGGCAGCCGGACTACCGGTACAAGCTGGACCGACCGTTCGAACAGTGGACGACGACTTACGAGCCGAAAGAACAGGAGCGCGCCGCGTGGTTGTAGAGCAGACCCGTCAGGCAGCCATCGAACTGCTGGAGAGCCTGCGGCCGGCACAGCGCAGTCTGATCCAGGCGCCGTTCGACACCCCGGACCACCAGGATTGGACCTACCTGCCCGGCCACCGGCCCGGACTGCCGCTGTCCGCGCTCAGCCCGGAACAGCAGCAGTTGGCGCAGCGGCTGATCGCCCTTGGCTGCAGCGAACGCGGACTGGCCGACTCACTCGCCGTACTGGATGCTGAGGTGATTCTGCGCGGGCATCCGGTTCCTGCGACCGCAGACTGGCAGGACTCGCTGGCCACGCCGGGCTACTTCCTGCGGATCCTGGGTGACCCCTCCGGCTTCGAGCCGTGGGCCTGGCGGCTGAACGGTCACCACCTGGCGATCCACCTGACGCTGGTCGACGGTGCGATCTCGTTCACACCGTCGTTCATCGGCTCCAACCCGGCCGTCGCCCCCTCGGGCCGGCGCTTCCTGGCTGCGGAGCACGACCTGGGCTTCCAGCTCCTAGATGCTTTGGATGACAGCCAGCGCGCTGTCGCCGTCGTCTCACCCGACGCCCCCGACGACATCCTCACCCGGCACGACCCGGTCGCCGACCCGTCCCTCCTGCACCGCGGACTCGCGTACGGCGACATGACCGCCGAGCAGCGTCAGCTCCTCAGCCTCCTGATCGGCCAGTACGTCGGTCGCGCGGCGGGCCCGATCGGCCTCCTGACCTGGCAGGACCTGACCGAGCAGGGCATGGAGAACCTCACCTTCGCGTGGGCCGGCGAAACCACCCCCGGCATCGGCCACCGCCATTACTACTCCCTGGCCGCCCCCACCTTCCTGGCCGAGTACGACAACACCCAGGACAACGCCAACCACATCCACGCCGTCTGGCGCTCCCACCGCTCCGACTGGGGCACAGACCTCCTCGCCGCCCACTACGCCGCCCACCGCTGACCTAGCGTCCGAAAACACGCTGACCACGTACTGCAAACCTTCGGACGCTGTGGATCAGGCGTTCGCAACGTCCGAAAACACGCCGACGAGGTACTACGGGGCTTCGGACGTTGTGCAGGGGGTCGGATAGGGTTCAGAGGTTCAGCGACAGCTGGGCAGGAACCCGGTGTGAGTCCGGGACGGTCCCGCCACTGTGACCCACCGGCAAGAGACACCGCCGCGGGGAGTCAGGAACTGCTGCTGTCGCACCTCCGGCCGGGGCGTGGATACCCCCAGGAAGGACCGGTTCAGCGTGCCCGCGAACCTGTTGCTGTTGTCTACTGCCGACACTGACCTACTGGCTGCGGCGGAGGCGGGAACCGGCTGGAAGGTCGCGAACCCGGCGCGCCTGGAGCTGTCTGAGCTCGGTCCGCTGCTGGACGCCGCCCAGATCGTGGTGGTGCGGCTCCTGGGCGGTAAGCGCGCCTGGGAGGACGGACTGGACGCCGTACTCGCGTCTGGGAAGCCCGCTGTGGTTGTGAGCGGTGAGGCGGCACCCGATGCGGAGCTGATGTCGCTGTCGACTGTGCCGGCGGGTGCGGTGACCGAGGCGCTGGCGTACCTGCGTGAGGGTGGCGCGGACAACCTGCGGAACCTGGCCGGCTTCCTGAGCGACACCATTCTGCTCACCGGCGACGAATTCGACCCCCCTGCCGCGCTTCCGGCGTACGGGGTGCGGGGGACCTTCACTGATGACGACCGGCCGGTGGTCGGGATCGTCTACTACCGGGCGCATGAGATCGCGGGGAACACCGCATTCGTCGACGTGCTCGCGGCCGAGGTCACCAAGGCCGGTGCGCAACCGCTGCCCGTGTACTGCGGGACACTGCGCGGGCTGGACCCGACGAGCGACGAGAACGCAGGTCTGTTCGAGCTGCTGCGCAAATGCGACGTACTGGTCACCACGCTGCTCGCAGCCGGCGGATCGGTGGCTGCGAACGCCAGCGCCGGGGGTGCGGACGACGCCTGGGACGCGGGCGCGCTCGCCTCACTCGACATCCCGCTGATTCAGGGGCTCGCACTGACGTCGACCCGCGAACAGTGGCTCGCCAGTGACGCGGCGATCAGCCCGCTGGACGCTGCCACGCAGGTGGCGATCCCTGAGTTCGACGGCCGGATCATCACGATCCCGTTCTCGTTCAAGGCGTACGACGCGGACGGGCTGGCGCGGTATGCGCCGGATCCGGAGCGGTGCACCCGGCTGGCCGGGATCGCGGTCGCGCATGCTCGCCTGCGGCACGTCCCGGTGGCCGAGAAGCGGCTCGCGCTCGTGCTTTCGTCGTACCCGACCAAGCACGCCCGGATCGGCAACGCGGTCGGTCTCGACACCCCCGCCTCGGCGGTCCAGCTGCTCGGCAAGCTCGAGGAGGCTGGGTACGACCTCGGCGGCCTCGACCTGAGCGAGTTGCAGGGCGCTGATGGTGCGGACGGGCTGATCCACCGGCTGATCGCAACCGGCGGTCACGATGTCGACTGGCTGACCGACGACCAGCTTGAGAACGCTGTCGCCAAGGTGCCGCTGTCCACGTACGCGAAGTGGTTCGGCCAGGTGCCGGAAACGTTGCGCGAGGCAATGACCGAGGCCTGGGGCGAGGCGCCCGGATCCCTGTACGTCGACACCTCTGGACCCGAGACTGCGATCGCGCTGGCCGCGCTGCGGTTCGGGAACGTCGTACTGATGATTCAGCCGCCGCGTGGTTTCGGCGAGAACCCGGTCGCGATCTACCACGATCCCGATATGGCGCCGTCGCACCACTACCTGGCGGCGTACCGGTGGTTGGAGAACGCGCCGGCCGACGGCGGGTTCGGGGCGCACGCTGTCGTGCACCTGGGCAAGCACGGAACGCTGGAATGGCTTCCTGGCAAGGGCATCGGGATGGCGGCCGACTGCGCGCCGGACGCCGTGCTCGGGAACCTGCCGATGGTCTACCCGTTCATCGTCAACGACCCCGGTGAGGGGACGCAGGCGAAGCGGCGGGCGCACGCGGTCGTGGTCGACCACCTGGTGCCGCCGATGGCGCGGGCCGAGACGTACGGCGACATGGCCAAGCTGGAGTATCTGCTCGACGAGTATGCGACCGTGCAGGCGCTCGACCCGGAGAAGGTCCCGACGCTGCGGGCACAGATCTGGACGCTGATCCAGGCGGCGCAACTGCACCACGATCTGCATACCGACGAGAAGCCGGACGACGAGGCGTTCGACGAATTCGTTCTGCATCTGGACGGGTATCTGTGCGAGATCAAGGACGTTCAGATCCGTGACGGCCTGCACATCCTTGGCGGTGTGCCAGCCGACGAGGCGCGGATCAACCTGGTGCTCGCCGTACTGCGGGCGCGGCAAATGTGGGGCGGTTCGTACTCGATCCCCGGTCTGCGTGCCGCGCTGGGTGAGACCTTCGGTGTCGACGAGGCCGAGCTGCTCGCGAACCCTGGCCTGGCCGCTGAGCTGACCGAGCTCGCGACGCTGGCCGACCTGCCGGCCGTGAGTGGTGCAGACGGCGTCGACATCCTGGAGGCGGCCGCGCGCAAGCTGGTCGTCGCAATGGAGACGCTGAACTGGGACGCGTCGAAGGTGCCGGTCGTTGTCACCGAGGTCATCGGCCGGTCGTCGATGGGCGTCGAGTCCTCGCTGACCTTCGCCGCGACCGAGGTCGTGCCGCGGTTGAACCGCACGGACGACGAGCTCACGAACGTTCTGCGCGCCCTGGACGGACGCTTCATCGAGGCGGGTCCTTCGGGTTCACCGACCCGCGGTCTGGTGAACGTGCTGCCGACCGGACGGAACTTCTACGCGGTCGACCCGAAGGCGATCCCGAGCCGGAATGCCTGGGACGTCGGCGTCGCGCTGGCCGACTCGCTGCTGGCCCGGCACCAGTCCGAGACCGGCGAATGGCCGCGCTCGGTCGGCCTGACCGTGTGGGGTACGTCGGCGATGCGCACCCAGGGTGATGACCTGGCCGAGGTGTTGTGGTTGCTCGGCTGCCGCCCGGTGTGGGACGAGGCCTCGCGCCGCGTCACCGGGTTCGAGGTGGTGAGCTTGGAGGAGCTGGGCCGGCCGCGGATCGACGTGACGATCCGGATCTCCGGCTTCTTCCGGGACGCGTTCCCGCACGTCGTACAGCTGCTCGACGAAGCGGTCCGGACGGTCGCGGCGCTGGACGAAGATGCCGCCGACAACTATCTCCGGGCTCACGTCGACGATGACGTTGCCGCGGGCAACGACGTACGGTCGGCAACGGCTCGGGTCTTCGGATCCAAGCCAGGCTCGTACGGCGCTGGTCTGCTGCCGCTGGTGGACGCCCGGAACTGGCGGACCGACGCCGAGCTGGCCGAGGTGTATGCGGTCTGGGGCGGGTACGCGTACGGCAAGGACCTGGACGGCACCGAGGCGCGCGGATCGATGGAGCGTGCCTACGCGCGGATCCAGGTGGCGGCGAAGAACGCGGACACCCGTGAGCACGACATCATGGATTCCGACGACTACTTCCAGTACCACGGCGGCATGATCGCGATGGTGCGGCACCTGACCGGGTCGAACCCGAAGGCCTACGTCGGCGACTCCGCCGTACCGGCGCAGGTTCGCACCCGGACGCTGGAGGAAGAGACGAAGCGGGTCTTCCGGGCGCGGGTCGTGAACCCGCGGTGGATGGCCGCGATGCGGCGGCACGGGTACAAGGGTGCCTTCGAGATGGCGGCGACCGTCGACTACCTCTTCGGGTACGACGCGACCGCGGGCGTGGTCGACGACTGGATGTACGAGACGCTCACCACCGAGTACGTCGCGGATCCGGAGATGGCCGAGTTCTTCCGCAAGTCCAACCCCTGGGCCCGGCACGGGATCGCCGAGCGGCTGCTCGAGGCCGCCCAGCGCGGGTTGTGGTCCGCACCGACCGACGAGGCGCTGGAGACCCTGCGGAACGCAGTCCTTGAGACGGAGGGTGACATCGAGGACCGCGGCTGATTGGGTGGAGCTATGGCGCGGATTCTGATCACCAACGATGACGGTTTCACCGCACCCGGGATCCGCGCGCTCGCTCCGGCGATCGCCGAGCTCGGCCACGACGTTTTCGTGGTCGCGCCGCTCGACGACCAGAGTGGCGTCGGCTCGGCGCGGGTCGGGGTGGCCAACCGGCCGATCCAGACCGTCGTCGAGGAAGCGGGCGGCATCAGCTACCGCGGGGTCGCCGGGACACCGGCACTCGCGGTGACACTGGCCACGCTCGGCGCGTTCGGCCCGGCGCCGGATCTGGTGCTGTCGGGGATCAACCGCGGCCACAACATCGGCGTACCGATCTTCCACTCCGGCACCGTGGCCGCGGCGCTGACCGCAGCCGGTCAGGGGGTCTCCGGCGTCGCGATCAGCATCCAGGGCATCGACCCGGTGAACTGGTCGACGGCGGCAACGATGGCCGGCGAGGCGCTGACGTGGATCGCGGCCGAGCCGGTGGGGACTGCGCTCAGCCTCAACGTGCCGGACCTACCGATCGACGAGCTGGCGGGAGTGCGGCACGCAACGCTGACCCCGATCACGCGCGAGCGGCTGGTGGCGACCACGGCTCCGACCGGCGAACCGATGATCACTGTCGCCCCGCTCCGCCCCGACCCACCGGCCGGCTCCGACGAGGCGCTGCTGCGCGCCGGCTACGTTACGGTCAGTCCGCTCGTCGGGATCCGCGTGTTGCCGGAGGACGATGCCGCGATCGCATTGGCGAAGCGACTGTCGTCGTACCGATGAGCCTGTACGTCGAGCAGTACGGCGACCCGGATGCGCCGCCGCTGCTGTTCATCCACGGTCACGGTGGTGGGTACCACTGGACGCAGTGCCAGGGTGCGCGACTCGGTTCGCAGCTCCACGTGATCTCGCCGGACCAGCGCGGCGTACTGCGGTCGGACCCGGCTGATGTCGAGATCCGGATGGACCTCCTGATCGACGACTTCGAGGAACTCCGCCGGCAGTTGGGTATCGAGCGCTGGGCGATCCTCGGTCACTCGGCCGGCGGCAACTACGCCGTCGAATACGCCATCCGGCACCCGTCGTCGGTCTCGGCCGTCATCTTCGACTGCCCCTGCTGGGACTTCGACGCCAACGACCGCTACCGCCTCCCGATCTTCGCCGATCTCTACGACCAAGCCGGCGACCCCGAGACCGCCGCCCGCTGCCGCGCCCTCGCCGCCCTGCCCCGTCGCCTCACCCCCGACGACAAAACCTACGAACTCGCCTTCGGCCTCGGCGACGCCTTCCAGGACTTCTCCTGGTACGACCCTTCCCGCCGCCCCGCCTTCGAACAACTAGGCCGCGACGCGGACCTCACCGAAGACCAATGGGCCCGCGGCTACAGCCACCTCTCCACCCTCGCCGACCTCTACACCTCCAAACTCGACCGCCTGGCCGACATCACCCAACCCACCCTCCTCATCCGAGGCACCAAAGACCCCGCCACCGACCCCCACTCAGTAGCCACCTACCAAGCCACCGGCCGCCCCGCCATCACCTTCACCCACTCCGGCCACTTCCCCCACTACGAAGAGCCCGACCTGTACGCCGAAGTGGTGCTGACCTTCCTGACGACAGGAAGTGTCGGCCGAAGCTGACCGCCTCGGAATTTGAGGCTCTTGTGACGTAGGTGTGGGTGGTTCGCGCGTCGTCGGACCGGCGGGTCGCCGTCCGATCGCAGGGTCGCCGGCGATGTGATCGGCGAGTGTGGGGAGGATGTCTTCGACTGAACGCACTGTGCTGCCGGACATCGATTCCTGGCGGCAATCTCCTTCCACTCGACGTCGGATCGCTGTTTCTGTACGGCGACTGAACCCACCGTGCTCGCCAGGGCGCGGAGGATGCGGCGGGGAGGGCGCAGGGTGGCGGGGGCGGACCGCAATCTCCTTCCACTCGACGTCGGATCGCTGTTTCTGTACGGCGACTGAACCCACCGTGCTCGCCAGGGGCAGAGGGATGCGGTGGGAGGGTGTGGGGTGGCGGGGGCGGACCGCAATCTCCTTCCACTCGACGTCGGATCGCTGTTTCTGCACGGCGACTGAACCCACCGTGCTCGCCAGGGGGCAGAGGGATGCGGCGGGAGGGCGTGAGGTGGAGTGGCGGGGCGGACCGCCAGCACCGTCTAACTCTGCGCGGCTCGGACAGTTCACGCTCAGCATCACCTGCCCGAGTAGCCGCACGAGAGGTTAGACGGTGGCACAGGTCCGCTACCCGGAGGGCGCCGGGATACAGCCCGGGGGGCGTGCACACCCCGCGGGGGCCTTGAACAAGCTATGCCTTGTTCACAGCCCCCATTTCCTGTCCACACCCCAGCAACTGCAAGCCGGTCACCTACTGCCAACGGTGGAACAGTGCCCAGCCAGCCCACCAGCCGCCGGTCAACTGACCCACCGCACTGCCCCCACCACACCGGTCAGCTGACTCACCGCACTGGCCCACCACACCGGTCAACTGACTCACCGCACTGCCCCACCACACGGGGAAGAGATCGGTACGCCGCTCCACCCACGAGTGGGTCAGAAGAGCCTCATCTGGTGGGCTATCCGTTGAGGTTGACCCTTCTCCCCTCAAAATTTGGGCAGAGAACCAGCACATTGAGCGGATATCCCCCTGATTTGGCCCAGCGGCCGACGGCCGGCCGTAGGGGATCACTTTGAGCACCCCTCAACCACGCGGCGCTCGTCGCAATGGTTGAACCGTGCTCAAGGCATCCCCCGGTCTTGTGCCAGCCGGTACGGCGGCCGCGGCGGCGTGGGCGAGTTCGTCAGGGGTGATGGGGACACCGGGGTGGTCGGCTCGGGTCCGGTCTCCGTTGAGGCACGCCTTGATCACCCGTCGACGATAAGCGCCGGTGGGTGTGAACCTCGTCGCTGAGGGGTGGGGCGGGGTGTGCCATGATCGAGCGGACGGGTGTGGAGGAACACCGGTGACCGGGTTTGGCCGGGACTCCGGGGCGGTCCCGCCACTGTGACCGGGAGACCGGGAGCCAGAACATCCACACCGCGTCCGCCGCGGTTTCGCGGCGTACCAGCTGCGCGGGCGTGGATACCCGCTGACGAAGGGACTTCCCGCTGATGCGGCCTGCGCCACCCTCGACCGGCTTTCCGTTCACCGCGGTGGTCGGGATGGACGACCTCCAGCTTGCGCTGATCCTGGCGACGATCTCACCGGCGATCGGTGGGGTACTGATCCGGGGTGAGAAGGGCACGGCGAAGTCGACCGCCGTCCGCGCCCTGACCGAGATCCTGCCGCCGGTCGAGGTCGTACTGGGCTGCCGCTTCTCGTGTGATCCCGAGGCTCCGGCGGCGGACTGTCCCGACGGACCGCATGCGGTGCCGGAGGCGGTCAGCCGCGCAGCGAGGTTGGTGGAGTTGCCCGTGGGTGCGACCGAGGACCGCGTGCTGGGGTCGTTGCATCTCGAGAAGGCGCTCGCCGAGGGAGTCACGGCGTACGAGCCGGGGCTGTTGGCTGCCGCGCACCGCGGACTCCTGTACGTCGATGAGGTCAACCTGCTGCACGACCACCTGGTCGACGTGTTGCTCGACGCGGCCGCGATGGGACGCGCGACGATTGAACGGGACGGGGTGTCGGTGACGCACCCGGCGCGGTTCGTGCTCGTCGGCACGATGAACCCGGAAGAGGGCGAACTGCGGCCGCAGTTGCTCGACCGGTTCGGCCTGACGGTTGACGTGGTCGCGAGCCGGGACCCCGCCGTACGGGTCGAGGTGATGCGCGCGCGGTTGTCCTACGAGGCTGACCCGGCGGCGTTCGTCACCCGGTACGACGGGCCGCAGCGGGAGCTCGCCGAGCGGATCGTCAAGGCACGCGACCTCCTGGGTGAAGTGATCCTGACCGACTCGGCGTTGCGCCAGATCGCCGAGATCTGCGCGTCGTTCGACGTGGACGGGATGCGCGCCGACCTGGTCACCGCCCGAACCGCCGTCGCCCACGCGGCGTGGTCGGGACGCACGGTCGTCGAGGTCGAGGATGTGCGCGCCGCCGCCAAGCTCGCCCTGCCGCACCGCCGCCGGCGGAACCCGTTCGACGCACCCGGCATGGACGACGACCAGCTCGAACAAGCCATCCAGAACAGCATGCCGCAAGACCCGGACGACGACCCCGATGGTGGACCCGACGGAGGCTCCGGCGGCGGCACCGACCCCGACACGGCACCGCCCACTGACTCGTCCGGCGACCGCAACCCCACGAACGAGCAGGACGAGGCAGAGACCCCCGCGACGGGGCCGGACCTTCCCCGGAACTCCGCTGACCCGGATCCAGCCGACCAGTCCACCGAACAGCCGGGCCGACCGACCCCGGTAGGCGAGGTGGCGGGCAGCTCCGAGCCCTACAAGGCAAGGCTGCTGAGCGTGCAGGCCGCAGGTGCAGGCGTAGCCGGCCGTCGGTCGCGAGCGATCACCGAGGTCGGCCGCGTAGTCGGCGACCGCCCCCGCGTCGGACGCGAGTCAGGTCGACCGCACCTCCTCGCGACGATCCGAGCAGCAGCACCCCACCAGCACGCGCGCGGCCGCACCGGCGCCGGACTGTCCGTCCGAGCGACCGACGTACGGCTGTCCGTTCGGGAAGGGCGTGAGGGAAATCTTGTGCTGTTCTGCGTGGACGCTTCAGGGTCGATGGGGACGAAGAAGCGGATGGGTGAGGTCAAGACGGCGATCGTTTCGTTGTTGCTTGATGCTTATCAGCGACGGGACACGGTGGGGCTCGTGACGTTTGCCGGGGCGGAGGCGACGGTTGCGCTGCCGCCTACGGGGAGTGTGGAGACTGCTGTACGGCGGCTTGAGTCGTTGCCGACGGGTGGTCGGACACCGCTGGCCGAGGGGTTGATGCAGGCGGCAGAGGTGTTGAGGATCGCAGCGATTCGGGATCCGCGGCGGCGGCCGTTGCTGGTGCTGGTGACGGATGGTCGGGCGACGCAGGGGGAGAAGGCGTTCGCGAGGGCCAAGCAGGCGGCTGGGTGGTTGGCGCAGCGCGGGATCGCGACTGTGGTGGTGGACTGCGAGCCGCGGCGCGGAGTGCGGCTGGGGCTGGCGGGTGAGCTGGCGGGCGATCTCGGGGCGGAGTACCTCGACCTCGGTGATGTTGCTGCTGGCAACCTTGTGCGGACGGTCTCGGAATGGAAGGTGGCCTGATGCCGAAGGGACAGCCGGAGGTCGTGCCGCAGGACGGGCTGACGACGCGGCAGCGCCGCAACCGGCCGCTGCTGATGGTGCACACCGGTGAGATGAAGGGGAAGTCGACCGCCGCCTTCGGGATGGCGTTGCGCGGCTGGAACCAGGGCTGGAACATCGGGGTCTTCCAGTTCGTGAAGAGCGCGAAGTGGAAGGTCGGCGAGGAAGGCGCCTTCAAGGCGCTCGGTCAGTTGCATGAGGCAACGGGTCAGGGCGGGCCGGTCGAGTGGCACAAGATGGGTGAGGGCTGGAGCTGGTCGCGCAAGGCCGGTACCGAAGAGGATCACGCCGCCGATGCCGTGGAGGGCTGGCGGGAGATCCAGCGCCGGATCGCCGCCGAGACGCACGATCTCTATGTGCTGGACGAGTTCACCTACCCGATGAAGTGGGGCTGGGTCGACGTCGACGAGGTCGTCGAGACGCTCGTGAACCGGCCCGGACACCAGTACGTCGTGATCACCGGCCGCAACGCCGACCAGCGCCTGATCGACGCGGCGGACCTGGTCACCGAGATGACCAAGGTCAAGCACCCGATGGATGCCGGCCAGAAGGGGCAGAAGGGCATCGAGTGGTAGTTCCGCGGATTGTGGTGGCGGCGCCTTCGTCGGGAGCCGGGAAGACGACGGTCGCCGTCGGTCTGATGGCCGCGCTGCGGCGGGCCGGTCATGTGGTGGCCGGCTTCAAGGTGGGGCCGGACTACATCGACCCCGGGTTCCACGCGGTCGCGACCGGCCGGCCGGGGCGGAATCTCGACGCGATGCTGAGCGGCGAGGAGCGAGTCGCGCCGCTGTTCGCACACGGCGCGCAGGGTGCGGACCTCGCGGTCGTCGAAGGCGTTATGGGCCTGTACGACGGTGCGCTGGGAACCGAGGGTTTCTCGTCGACCGCGCATGTGGCGAAGTTGCTGAAGGCACCGGTCGTGCTGGTGGTTGATGCCTCCGCGGCAGGACGGAGCGTCGGGGCGGTCGTTCAGGGGTTTGTTGCCTTTGACACCGAGGTGCGGATCGTCGGGGTGATCCTGAACAAGGTCGGCTCGGATCGGCATGAGGCTGAGGTCCGCGCCGGGGTGGCGCCGACCGGCGTACCGGTTCTTGGGGTGTTGCGACGGGACACCAGGCTGACGGTTCCTAGCCGGCATCTCGGATTGGTCCCGGCTGATGAGCAGCGTCAGCAGGCTGAGAACGCGGTCGAGGCTGCGGCCGAGCTGGTGCGCGCCGGGGTCGATCTGGAGGCGTTTGTCGCTGCGGCGCGGGCGGCCTCGGAGCTTGCGACAGAGACCTGGGATCCGGCGGCCGAGGTGACGCCGGCGGAGGAAGGGCGGCCGGTCGTGGCAGTTGCGGGCGGCCCGGTGTTCTCGTTCCACTACACCGAGACGACGGAGTTGCTGACTGCTGCCGGTGCTGATGTGGTGCGGTTCGATCCACTGCTCGATCCGTTGCCGGAGGCAACCGCTGCACTGTATCTCGGCGGCGGATTCCCTGAGCTGCATGCGGAGGCGCTGTCGGCCAACGAGCAGTTGCGCCGGCAGGTCGCGACGGAGATCGCCGCTGGGCTGCCGGTGGTCGCAGAGTGTGCAGGCCTGTTGTACCTGTGCCGTGAACTCGACGGTCACCAGATGACCGGCGTCCTTCCCGCGACGGCTCGGATGACCGGGAGCCTGACGCTCGGCTACCGGACCGCGATCGCGGCGACCACGACGACCTTCTTCGACGAGGGCCGTCGGGTGCGCGGGCACGAGTTCCACCGGACTGCGGTGGAGTTCGACGGTGAGGTTGCTCCGGCTTGGTACCTGCCGGGCGGGGTCGAGGGGATCGCGCAGCCGCGCGTGCATGCGTCGTACCTGCATCTGCATTGGACCGCCAGCCCTGATGTGCCGGCGCGGCTGGTGGCGGCGGCGCGGGTGCATGCGGGGTTGGAGAAATGAACCTGGTCGTCGGCGTCGGCCTGCGCGCCGGTACGTCGTACCGTGAACTGCGCGATCTGGTCACGGAAGCCGTCGCTGATGCAGGCAAGGTCCGGATCCTCATCACGGTCGAGGGGCGCGAGAGCGAACCAGCTGTCCAACGGCTCGCGGCCCACCTCGGTGCCGAACTGCAGACGGTCGCCCCGGCTGAACTGCGCAGGCAGAACGTGCCGAGTCCGAGCGAGCAGGTCGACGACCTTGCCGGTACGCCGAGCGTCGCGGAGGCCGCCGTACTGAGCACCGGCGCTGAGCTCGTGGTCCCCAAACGCAAGTCGGATGCGGCGACTGTTGCGGTAGGGCGGCTCGCGGCGGCCCCTGGGTATGCGCCGGGGGAGCGGCACGTCGTGCATCGGGTGCTGGCGGAGCGGCGGGATGTACGGCGGGGGTTCGTGGACCTGCCGATTCCGGATGACGTGCTGACGCGGGTGCTGGAGTCGGCGCATCGGGCGCCGAGTGTGGGTCTCAGCCAGCCGTGGGACTTCCTGCTGATTCACGAGGTGGCGACGCGGCGGAAGATTCACGATCTGGCGAGTGCGCAGCGGGACGCGTTCGCGGCGTCGTTGCCGGATGAACGGCGGCAGCGGTTCGACGGGTTGAAGATCGAGGCGATCCTCGACACCCCGCTGAACATCGCGGTGACGTGCGACGCCGGGCGCGGCGGACGCCACGTGCTTGGACGGCATGCAGATCCGCGAACGACGTGGTTCTCGGCGGCGATCGCGATCCAGAACCTCTGGCTGGCGGCGCGCGCCGAAGGACTCGGCGTCGGATGGGTGTCGTTCTTCGAGCCGGGTGAAGTGGCCGCGGTGCTGGACCTGCCCGCGCACATCGAGCTGGTCGGCTATCTCTGCATCGGGTACGTCGATGAGTTCGCGCCCGCACCGGAGTTGGTGCGGACCGGGTGGGCGTCGCGTCGTCCGCTGGCGTGGGCGGTGCATCACGAGGCGTGGGGGAGGCGAGGCCTGCCAGGTGCCGAGCCAACCTCGATCACCCAGGACGCCGAGCAAGCAGCCCGCGATGTGGCGCCACGAGAGTCGGGGCAGTCGGTTCGAGTGGTGGTTGGTGGGGAGCCGGCTGACTACCTCGGGCGGGCGGACACCGTCGTCGTACAGCTTGGTGCTAAGCCTGAGGCGGATTTCGGAGTGCTCTGGCGGCCGGCGCGGGACCCGGCCGAAGGCGTCGAGGTGGGCGTGGAGATCGTGCGGGATCTCGCGTTGCAGGGCGTGGGACAGATCGCCGTACAGGTGGTCGAGGACGGCGACGTGGCGGCCGCGGTGGGGCGCGGGCTGCGGGTCGGGGCGAGTGCCTGCGGGGTTCGATGGCGTGATGAGCCGGTGGAGCTGTCAGACTCACCCGCATGACTGTGCCACCCAGTGGGGGATCCATGCACGTACCCGCCTTCTCGATGAAGCAGCGGATCACGTTGATGGCCAACAAGTACGAGCTGATCACGACCAACCCGGACGGGTCCGACGGGCAGCTGCTGGCGTTCGCGCAGCAGAAGCGGATGGCGTTCAAGGAAGAAGTCACGTTCTACACCGACGACAGCAAGTCGCAGGTGGTGTTCTCGTTCAAGGCGCGCAAGCGGATCGACCTCGGGTCGGGGTACGACGTCTTCGACGCCGGCGGCCAGCAGATCGGCTGGTTCAAGAAGGAGTTCGGCAAGAGCCTGCTGCGGTCGAGCTGGCAGCTGAGCGGGGCCGGGTTCGAGTCGTCCGGCACCGAGCGGAGCGCCGGGATCGCGATCCTGCGCCGGGTCTGGGACTTCGTCCCGTTCGTCGGTGAGATCCCGCTGCCGTTCATCTTCCACTTCGACTTCACCGACAACGCCAGCCAGCAGCCGGTGCTGTCGGTCGAGCGGAAGATGTCGATCCGGGACCGGTACCGCGTGACGGTCCAGGACCAGCGGGTCGACTTCCGGGTCGCGGCCGCGATGACGGTCGCGCTGGACGCGCTCCAGAGCCGCTGATACTGCAGGAACGAGGCCCGCTGTACGACCCCGGTCGTACAGCGGGCTCACTCTTTCGGGTGAACTGACCCCGAAGACCCTTGGCTGGGCTTGCCGGCGGTGCGAGTCTTGAGGACATGAGTGCAACTCAGCGCAGTCGACGGTGGTTGGTTCCGGTTACGGCGGTGGCCGTGGTGGCCGGAGTGGGGACGCTCGGGCCGGTGGTCGCGGATGCCTCACCGAAGTTGCCAGGGATCTCCGCTCAGGAGTTGCTGGCCAAGGTGCAGACCGCGAAGGTCGACGGGCTGAGCGGCACGGTGCACTCGTCCGCGGATCTCGGTCTGCCGGCACTACCCGGCGTGACCGGTGGTGACAGCAGCTCGCCGAGCGGTCAGGTGACCGAGATGCTGAGCGGTGATCACACCGCGCGGGTCGCGTTCGCCGCGCCGGACAAGGCACGGGTCTCGGTCCTCGACAACATGGCTGAGCGGGTCTGGACGTCGGACGGCAAGTCCGCCTGGGCCTACGACTCGTCCAAGCGCGAGGCCGTCAAGCTGCAGATCCCGGCGCACGAGAGCGGCAAGCCCGAGAAGGCCCCGCAGTCGTACGACCCGCAGGCCGTGGCCAAGCAGTTCCTGGACGCGATCGACCCGACCACGAAGGTCGATGTCAGCGGCACCGAGAAGGTCGCCGGGCGGGACGCCTACAAGCTTCGCCTGACCCCGAAGACGGACAAGACCACGGTCGGTTCCGTGACGCTGGCGGTGGACTCCAAGACCTACGTCCCGCTGCAGGTGACCGTGCTGCCGCGGACCGGCAAGGACCCGGCGATCGAGATCGGCTTCACGCAGGTCGACTTCGCCGTACCGGCGGCGAGCACGTTCACGTTCACCCCGCCGAAGGGTGTCGAGATCACGCAGCCGAAGGTGCCGACGACGCGGCCGGATCAGCCGGTCAAGCCGACCGACCCGAAGGCTGTCCCGAGCAAGCCCGACGCTAAGAAGCCCGGTACGGCGAACGCTCCGACCGTGCTCGGTGAGGGCTGGGACGCCGTGGTGATGGTCAAGGGCGTGAAGCTGACCGGTAGCGGTGGTCCGGTTGACCAGCTGCTGGCGAGCGCGCCGACGGTTCAGGGTTCGTGGGGCAAGGGCAAGCTCGTGTCCAGCAAGATGGTCAACGCGCTGATTACCGACGACGGACGAGTGTTCGCCGGACTGGTCACCGCGCAGACCCTGCAGGACGCCGCCGCCAAGGCGCCCCGCTGACCGTGACAGAGACTCACGAGCTGGCCGCGGCAACCGCCGTGGCCGTCAAGCCCCCACCTGCCACCCCGACCGGCGGGAGTCCGCTCATCACGAGAGGGCTGACCAAGCGGTTCCGGGGTGGGCAGGTGGCGGTGGACTCGGTCGACCTTGAGGTGCCGGCTGGGAGCGTCTTCGGCTTCCTCGGGCCGAACGGGTCGGGCAAGACCACCACGATCCGGATGGTGCTCGGCCTGATCGCCCCGACCTCGGGTGCGGTCGAGCTGCTCGGCCAGCCGATGCCGAAGGCTTCGTTGCGCGTGTTGCCGCACGTGGGCGCGCTGGTGGAGGGCCCGGCCTTCTACCCGTTCTGGAGCGGCCAGGCGAACCTGCTCCGCTTCGACGCGGCCGACCGGACGGCAGACCCGCGCACTCGCAAGGCCCGGGCCGGTGAGGCCCTCGAGCGGGTCGGGCTCTCGAACGCGGCCGGCAAGAAGGTCCGCGCGTACTCGCTCGGCATGAAGCAGCGGCTGGCGATCGCGGTCGCGCTGATGCAGCGCCGCGAGCTGCTGGTGCTCGACGAGCCGACCAACGGCCTCGACCCGCAGGGCACCCGCGAGGTGCGGAACCTGATCCGCGAGCTGGCAGGAGACGGTACGACGATCTTCACCTCGACCCACCTGCTGGCCGAGGTCGACCAGGTCTGCACGCACGCCGCGGTGATGAGCCGCGGCCGCCTGATCCGCCAGTCGAGCATGGCGGAGCTCCGCTCCGAGCTGCGGCCGCGCCTGATCGTCCGGACCCCGGATGTCGCCGCGGCCGCCGAGACCCTGAAGCGGCTCGGCGTGACCGACCTGCGGACCTCCGACGAGACCGTCGAGGGTGACGCGGCCGACCTGCCGATCGAGAAGTTCGCCGCGGGGCTGGTCGCCGCGGATGTCCGCATCCACGGTTTCGGCCTGGAGCGTCCCAGCCTCGAAGACGCCTTCGTCGCGCTCACCGGAGAGGGTTTCGATGTCGCCGAGTAGCGCGGTAATCGACGTACCGATCGCCAAACCGAGCGCCGGCCGGCACACGCTCGCGCTGTTCAAGTCCGAACTACAGCTGGTCTTCGGCCGCGCCCGGACCTGGGTGCTGCTCGCGGTCCTGGCCGCCGTACCGCTGCTGATCGGCGTCGCGATCAAGCTGTCCGGCACCGAAGGCGGCGCCGAGGGATTCCTCGGTCAGGTCGCCGGCAACGGGCTGTTCCTGATCGTGGCGAGTCTCGGGCTCTCGCTCCCGTTCTTCCTGCCGACCGCGGTGACCGTGATCTCGGGGGAGTCGCTGGCCGGTGAGTCCAGCCTCGGCACCCTGCGCAACCTGTTGACCGCTCCGGCCGGACGCTCCCGGCTGCTGGCTGCGAAGATGGTCGCGCTGGCCGTCTTCTGCCTGACCGCGACGCTCACGATCTGGGTCGCCGGGCTGATCGTCGGCTTCCTGCTCTTCCCCGTCGGCGATGTCCTGCTGCTGTCCGGCTCGACGATCTCGCTGGGGGAGGGCCTGCTGCGAGCTCTGGCCATCGCGGTGCTGATCGCGCTGTCGCTGCTCGGCCTGGCCGGCATCGGGCTGTTCGTGTCGTCGCTGACCTCGACGCCGCTCGCGGCGATGGCGGCCACGTTCGGCACCTTCATCGTGCTCGGCATCATGTCGGCGATCCCGCAGATCGATGTGATCCACCCGTGGCTGCTGATGTACGGCTGGACGTCGTTCGCCGACCTGCTCCGCGACCCGCCGTACTGGGATGCGATCGTCCGCAACCTGCTGCTGCAAGCCGGCTATCTGGCCGTCTTCTACTGCGCGGCGTGGGCCCGGATCACGAGTCGCGACATCGTCTGAGGCGACAATAGGCGGATGGATCCCGACCTGGTCGCCGTACTGCGCTGTCCGGTCTGTGCCGATGGACTGGCGCTGACCGGCCGGACGGCGGGCTGCGCGCAGGGGCATGCGTACGACCTGGCGAAGCAGGGCTACCTCAATCTGTTGCCTTCGGCATCGAATGGGATCGAGGGCGACTCGGCCGGGATGATCGGCGCCCGGACGGTCTTCCTGGGCGGCGGTCACTACGCGCCGATCCGGGACGCGCTGATCCTGCGCGCGGCCGAGTATCTCCGGCCCGACAGCGACGAGCTGGTGGTCGAGGTCGGCGCGGGGACGGGGTACTACCTGGCGGGCGTCGCCGGACGATCGCGACGTGGACTCGCGCTCGACGTCTCCCGGTACGCCGCTCGCCGAGCGGCCAAGGTGGATCCGCGGATCGGCTCAGTGGTGTGTGATGCCTGGCGCGAACTGCCCGTGGTGGACGGCGCGGCCCAGGTGGTGCTGAACGTGTTCGCCCCCAGGAACGCTGCCGAGATGGCTCGAATCCTCAAGCCGGGTGGCGTGCTGCTCGTGGTGACTCCGAATCCGGAGCACCTGGCCGAGCTGGTCGGCGTACTGGGGATGGTGTCGGTCGACGAGGACAAGGAGCGGCGCCTGCAGGACGCGCTCGGTGGGACCTTCGTCGAGACCGGCCGCACGCTGATCGAGGAGCCGATGCGGCTCGACCGCACTGCGGTGGAACAGTTGGTGCTCATGACGCCGAGCGCGCGGCACATCGCGCCGTACGAGCTCGCGGACCGGATCGCCATCCTCCCCGAGCCCGCGCTCGTCACCCTCTCGGTCACCCTGACCACCTGGCGCCCCCGCACTTGACGTCTCGCGCCACCACTGAAGCCCGGAGACACCCAGTGATGGCCGGAGACCTGTGGTGCGAGGTCTCCGGCCATCTTTGGCTGTCTCCGGCCACTAGTGGTGGCCGGGGCGTCAGGCGGCGTTGGCGACGAGTTCCTTGGCTACTACGTTGCCGTGCTGTTCTGCGGTGACGTGTGCCTCGGTCTCGGACACCTTGGACGCGTCGATCAGGTCTGCCATCGCGGGCGTGACCGGGGCCAGGGTGAGCTCGGCTGCCGCCGTACGGATCTTCATGCCGAGGACGTCACCGAAGATGCGCTCCAGGTACGGCGTCGAGTGGTCCCACCCGTGCTTCGGCGTACCGGGGGAGTAGCCGCCGCCACGGGCCAGCGTGAAGATGATCGGCCGGCCGACCAGCGGGTTCACCCCGCGCAGGTAGGGCTCGTCGGTGAGGAACAGGTCGATCCAGACCTTCACGTGCTGCGGGATGCCGTAGTTGTACAGCGGTACGGCGAGCAGGATCGCGTCGGCGTTCTTGACCTCTGAGCTGATCTCCTGGACCAGTGCGAGGGCCTCGGTCAGCTGGTCGCGTTCGGCGTCGGTGGCTGGGCTCTCGCCGACCGCCATCCGGGCGATGGCCGGCCAGGCCGTGGCCGGGAGCGGGTTGCGGCCGAGGTCGCGGCGGACGACGACGCCGTCGGGGTGCTCGGCCTTCCAGGCGGCCTCGGCGCTGTCGGCCAGCGCGCGGCTCACGGATCCGTGCAGGCGGACGCTGGCGTCGACGCGGAGCAAGGTGGTCATAGTCGGTCTCTCCTGAGGTTGCTGAGGGGGCTGTTCAATTCGAGCTGTTCTGAAGATAGTCTGCTAGACAGAACATATTCAAGTCAGATCGTATTCCGGGTGGCGTAGACCACGTAGACTGGGTCCGTGACCAGCACTTCGGCGGATGTGGGAGCCAAGACGGCCCGTGGCGTAGCGCCACGCGTGGCCAGTGGTGCGCCGGTCGAGACGGATCTCGGCTGGGCGCTCGGCGTCGTGTTCCGCCGCTACGCGAAGGCCTCCGGAGCCGCGCTGGGCGACGTACCGGGTGGGCCGCGCGGCTACCAGGTGATCGCGACGGTGAACTCCGAGGGCCCGAAGCGGCAGCTCGATCTGGCCGCGCAGCTCGGTGTCGACCGGACCGTGATGACATACCTCCTCGACGACCTGGAGGCTGCCGGACTCGTGCAGCGCCAGCCGGATCCGGCCGACCGACGCGCCCGGCTGATCGTGCCGACGGAGCAGGGCAAGATCACCCTCTGCGACCTGGAGCGCCGGCTGACAGCCACCGAGGACGAGGTGCTCGGCATGCTGGACGAGGACGAGCGGTCGAGCTTCCGCATGCTGCTGCGGCGCGTCGCGCTGAAGGCGGACGCGCTGGACCCGCTGCACAACGCCTGTGCACTGGCCGACGAAAACGTCGACCCGGCAACGACCTAGCGATCAGTGCAGCGGCACGAAGCCTGACTCGTAGGCCTTGATGACCGCCTGGGTGCGGTCGCGGGCGTTCAGCTTCGCGAGCACGTTCGCCACGTGGGTCTTGACGGTCTGCAGCCCGAGGATGAGCTCGGCCGCGATCTCCGCGTTCGACAGCCCGCGCGCCATCAAGCGCAGGACCTCCTGCTCGCGGTCGGTCAACTGGTACTCGCCAAGCCCGGTCGGGCGGCTCGGCTGCGCGCCGGCGTGAGCGAGTGCGAGCGCCCGGATCGCCTCCGGGAACAGGAGTGACTCGCTGCCCGCGACCGTGCGGATCGCGGCGATGATGTCGTCCGGCGGAGTCCGCTTCAGCAGGAATCCGGAGGCGCCGGCCCGGAGGGCGTCGTACACGTAGTCGTCGTTTTCGAAGGTGGTCACGACCAGTACGCGCGGTGCCGGATCGAGGCTGTCGAGCAGGAGCCGAGTGGCCTGGATACCGTCCACAGCGGGCATCCGGACGTCCATCAGTACGACGTCAGGGCGCGTCCGGCGGACCACCGGCAGGACCTCGGCGCCGTCGGCGGCCTCGCCGACCACGGTCAGGTCGGGCTCGGCGTTGATGATCGCGCGCAGCCCACTGCGGATCAGCGGCTCGTCGTCGACCACCACCACGGACAGCGTCACGTCCGTCATCCCTTCGTCGTCACGGCGACCGGCAGGCTCACGGTCAGCCGCCAGTCGTTGTCGTCCCGGCCGGCCGCGACCGCGCCCCGCAGTACGGCGACTCTTTCACGAATGCCGGCCAGTCCCCGGCCACCCCCGGTGTTGGCCGATTCGCCGGTCACAGGGTTGGTGACCGTCAGCCGGAGACCCGACGTGTCGAGCCGGATCTCCAGGGCCACGGTGAGCTGGTCGTCCGGGTGACCGGCGTGCCGGATCGCGTTGGTGAGCCCCTCCTGGAGGATGCGGTACGCCTCCCGCGAGACCGTCGAGGGCAGCCGGTCGAGTGCCCCGGAGCGCTCGATCGTGACCGTGATCCCACCGGCTCGCGTGGCATCCACCAGCCGGTCGAGATCGTCGAGTGTTGCCTGCGGTGCGGTCGCGGAACCCGGACGCCGGTCGTCGCGCAGGAGGCCGAGCACGTGGTCGAGGTCGGCCAGCGCCGACCTTGCCGAGGTCTCGATCGCGCCGAGTGCCGTCTCGGCGAACTCGGGATCGCTGGCCAGCACTCGCCGTGCGGCCGCTGCCTGGATGGTGACCAGACTGAGCGCGTGACCAACGCTGTCGTGCAGTTCGCGGGCAAGACGGTTGCGTTCGGCAAGGGTCGCCGTACGGCGTTCGAGCAGTTCGATCCGCTCGGCCGCCGTCGGGCCGAGGATGCGGGGTGCGAGGTAGGCGAGCAGTGCGCCGACGGCCGACGAGATCAGGAACAGGCCGACCAGTGCGGCCACGAAGACGAGTGGCATCCACACGTCGGTCCAGGTCCCGGTGACGTCGTAGTCGATCCCCGGCACCAGGTCTCGCGAACCCGGCGAGCGGAACGGGGCTGCAAGCAACACCGACCCGGCCCCGAAGACGATGGTGCTGAGAATGCCGACGAGACCGCCCATCACCAGATGCAGAGTCAGCCAGGCTGCGGTACGGCGGCGCTGCGCCCAGGTCCGTGCCGGGCCGAGCGGTCGCTCCTCGAACTTCACCCCGAGCAGCGACGACACCGCGATGCCCTCGACCTCCCGCACCGCGGGCAGCAGCCCGATCGCGAGCGGCGGCGCGACGCCGAGCAGCGCCAGGAGGACCGCACTCGCGGGACCCGGCAGCCCCAGGTCGTGGGTGAGCCCGCCGACCGCGCTGCCGACCAGGAGCACGGCCAGCACCAGGGCGGCGCCGATCAGCAGATAGATCCAGCGCAGGTACGTCGATGCTCGGCCGAGGGACCTGAGCGCGGTGATCACCTCCCCATGGTGTCAAACCCCAGGGGTCCGGACCTCCCTCGGCGGAGTGAAGGGGCCGGGCAGAAGTGCTCGGGATCACAAGAGGTTGAGGGTTTACGTAAATTTGATGCCGAAGTCCCGGATCGGCACCTCGTTGCCGTCGCGATCTGCTGTCGGTGCGGGTACGGTCTGTGGTCGGGGCGGGAGGACTGACCGGGAAGGGTCGGGCCGAGGGGAACGGCTCCAGGACTGGTGGCACAGCGGGAACCGCGGGAAGCACAGTGCGGAACGGGCAGGTAAAGTCACTGTGAAGTCCCAGGGGGCCGATTGACCACCTTTCCATATTTGATGTTTGATCAAATATCGGATGAGAGAGGTCGATATGAGGTTGAGGCGTTCCGTCGTCGCGCTGACGGCGGTCCTGGGGCTCGCCCTGGTCAGCGCGTGCAACAGCGGGGACGACAAGGGCACGGACAGCGGGCTGCAGAAGGTCAGTTACCAGACCTCCTTCGGTCAGTTCGGCCGGGAGGCCTACGCGTACGTCGCGTTGGACAAGGGGTATTTCAAGGACGCCGGGTTCGACGTCAAGATCACCCCGGGCAGCGGGACGGTCGACGTGATGAAGCAGGTGGCCGGAGGTCAGGCCGACTACGGCATCGGTGACTTCACCGCGATCGTGATCACCCTCGGCAAGCAGAAGCTGCCCGTCACCACCGTGGGCATGATCCATCAGAAGTCGATGGCGGGCCTGATGACGCTCGAAGGCATGGGCATCACCAAGCCGTCGGACCTGATCGGCAAGAGCGTCGGCGACCAGCCGGGCTCGACCAACCAGGTGATGTTCCCGGTCTGGGCGAAGGCGGTCGACATCGACCCCACCAAGGTCAACTTCGTCGCGTCACCGCCGCCGGCGCTGCCGACGCTGCTCTCGACGAAGAAGGTCGACGCCATCGGCCAGTTCGTGGTCGGCAAACCGCTGATCGAGAAGGCGGACAAGGACGGCCGCAAGGCGATCATGCTGCCGTACGGCGACGCGCTGCCGCAGTTGTACGGGAACGCGATCCTGGCCCGGGCCGACGTCGCCAAGGACCACCCGGACCAGGTGAAGAAGTTCACCGCGGCCCTGCTCAAGGGCCTGGACGACGCGATGAAGGACCCGGCGGCCGCTGCGGAGACGCTGAAGAAATACGTGCCGACGACCGATGTCGGGGTGGCCACCGAGGAACTGAACCTGATGAAGCCGTACTCGGTGGTGAACGACGTTCCGCTCGGCGCGGTCGACACCGACCGGGTGCAGAAGGTCATCGACACCATCGTCGACGCCCAGCAGCTCACCAAGGGTGCGCTGAAGCCGTCCGACGTGGTTACCGTCGATCTGGCGCCGAAGGGCTAACCATCGATGATCCGGCTGGACGGCGTAGGGCAGGTCTTCGACGGACGCGAGGGCCGGATCACGGCCCTGGAGAAGATCGACCTGCACGTCCACGCCGGTGAGTTCGTCACGCTGATCGGCCGGTCCGGGTGTGGCAAGTCCACCCTGCTCCGGCTGATCGCGGGACTGTTGTCACCGACGTCGGGCACGGTCCAGGTGGCGGGTGAGCCTGTCACCGGACCGCGCCCGGACGTCGCGTTCATGTTCCAGCGCTCAGCCCTGCTGCCGTGGCGGTCGGTGCTGTCCAACGTGCTGCTGCCGGTCGAGCTGGATCGATCAACAGGTGCCCGCGACAAAGCGGCGTACCAGAACCGGGCGCACGAACTCCTCGAACTGGTCGGGCTGCAGGGGTTCGAACGGCGGTTGCCGCACGAGCTGTCCGGCGGCATGCAACAGCGGGTGTCACTGTGCCGGTCGCTGATCCGCGACCCGAAGGTGATGCTGATGGACGAGCCGTTCTCCGCGCTCGACGCGCTCACCCGGACCGAGCTGTCCGAGGAGCTGCAGCGGATCAAGATGGAGCTGTCGACCACGATCGTGTTCGTCACGCACTCGATCGACGAGGCCGTCGTACTGGCTGACCGGGCTGTCGTGCTGTCGCCGCGGCCGGGGCGCCTGCGCGACGTGGTCGACATCGACATCCCGCGGCCCCGCAGTCTCGGTCAGCACGCGCACCTGGAAGACGTCGCGCGGATCAGTGCGCGGTTGCACGCGTTGCTCTCCGACAAGACGCCGCCGATCGCGGAGCGGCTGGTCGACGAGGTGTGGCCGCGATGACGAGGACGTCGTGGTGGACCGACTCCCGGGCCGCGGCCGTCCTGCTGCCGATCGTCGGCCTGATCGCGGTGATCGCGCTGTGGTGGCTGGCCACGATCGTCTTCACGATCCCGGAGTTCCTGGTTCCCAGCCCGGGCGACGTACTGGCCAGGTTCGTGGCGGACCCGGTGATCCTGCTGCAGGCGGCCTTGGTGTCGCTGCTGGAGACGATCGAGGGGTTCCTGCTCGCGATCGTGATCGGTGTTCCGATCGCGCTGCTGATCGTCCGGTCGGCGATTCTCGAGCGGCTCGTCTACCCGTTGCTGCTGATGGTGAACGCCATCCCGAAGGTGGCCATCGCCCCGCTGCTGGTGGTGTGGATGGGCTTCGGCCAGGGCCCGAAGGTCCTGATGGTGCTGTTGATGTGCTTCTTCCCGATCGTGATCTCGACGGCGCAGGGGATGAAGTCGACCCCGGCCGAGCTGGTCGAGCTGCTGCGGTCGCTGAACGCGAGCCGGACCCAGGAGTTCTTCAAGCTCCGGCTCTGGCATGCGATGCCGCAGATCTTCACCGGGCTCAAGGTGGCGATCTCGCTGGCCGTGATCGGCTCGGTGATCGGTGAGTTCGTCGGCGCCACTCAAGGGCTCGGCTATCTGATCCAGCAGTCCGGTGCCAGTGCGGACACCGCGCTGGCCTTCGCGTCGATCACCCTGCTCAGCGTCATGAGCCTCATCCTGTTCTACGGTCTGGTGCTGCTGGAGCATCTGCTGCTGCCGTGGGCGCAGGAGACTCGGTGACGACCCAGGCATCGGACGCCGATCGCCGCGTCCTGGTCCGGCCGTCGTGGCTGGAGGCAACAGTCTCGGCCGTCTTCAGCGCGGTCGGTTTCGAACCGGACGACGCGGCCTCGATCGCGGTCGCCCTGGTCGAGGCGGATCTGCGCGGGGTCAGCTCGCACGGCGTCATGCTCGTGCCGATGTACGTCGATCGCCTGAACGCCGGTGGGGTCACCCGCGAGCGCGAGCTCGACGTCTTGTCCGACGCCGGTGCGGCACTGGTCGTGGACGCCCGCGGCGGGATGGGCCAGTTGTCCAGCCCGCAGGCGATGGGGCAGGCGATCGAGCGCGCCGGGCGGTACGGCATCGGCCTGGTCTCGGTCCGCAACGCACATCACTTCGGCGCCGCCAGCCGGTGGGCCATGCAGGCCGCACAGGCCGGCTGCATCGGGATCGCGATGTCGAACACGACACCGTTGATGCCGGCACCGGGTGGGGCCGAGCGGATCGTCGGCAACAATCCGCTGGCGATCGCCGTACCGACCGCTTCGGGGGTCGAGATCGTGCTCGACATGGCGTTGTCGGCCGTTGCCTTGGGCAAGATTCGGCTCGCGGCGTCGGCCGGGCGGCCGATCCCGGACACCTGGGCCACTGACCCGTCCGGGACGCCGACGACGGATCCGGAGGAGGCCGTGCTCGGCATGCTGCTGCCGGCCGCCGGGCACAAGGGATTCGGGCTGGCGCTGATGATCGACGTACTGACCGGGGTGCTCAGTGGTGGCGGCTGGGGTGACCAGGTCCGCCCGCTGTACCGGGAGCCGGACCAGCCGAACGACTGCGCCCACCTGTTTCTCGCGATCGACCCGGAGCTGCTCGGTGGAGCCGAGAGCTTCCGGCGCCGGTCGTCCGGGCTCGCGGCCCGGGTCCGCGGCAGCGCGACCGCTCCCGGGGTGGACCGGCTGTACCTGCCGGGTGAGATCGAAGCGGAACGCGCTGCTCACCAACGGCGCAACGGCGTACTGATCGAGAGGTCGGGACTCGACGGACTCCTGGCGACCGCACGCGCGGTCGGCGCCGTCATCCCGGCCGGAGGGGTACTGAACTGATGGCGAAGACGCAGATCTCGACGACCGAACTGCACAGCCCGAACGGCGCGTTCTCCCAGGCGACCACGGTCGCCGCGACCGGGCGGCTGGTGTTCGTCTCCGGGATGACCGCGCGCCGTCCGGACGGCAGCATCGCCGGCGTCGGCGACATCCGGGAGCAGACCCGCCAGGTGTGCGAGAACGTCGCCACCGCGGTCCGCGCGGCCGGCGGAATCCTGGCCGACGTCTGCCGGGTGGACGTGTTCGTCCGCAACATGGAGGACTTCGCGAAGATCCACGAGGTCCGCGCGCAGTTCTTCAGCGAACCGTTGCCCGCCTCGACGATGGTCGAGGTCAGCAAGCTGGCGCACCCGGACTACCTGATCGAGATCAATGCCATCGCTGTGATAGCCCCTACTGGAAGTGAGTCCATGCGCGGCGTTGAGTGGACCTGAGATGCGGTACGTGATGGTCGCGGACGGCAAGGTGGAGCGTCCCGGCGTACTCGAAGGGGACTCGGTTCTGTTGCTGGTGGCAACAGATCTTTCCGAGGTCGCGGGGATCGGCAACGCCCGTGAGCCACAGGTGTTCTTGCAGGACGGCGACGTAGTAGTCACTCGCGCCGACAAGCTCGGTGAACTGCGGAATCGGGTGGTGCTGGTATGAACGGGCCGTTGGAGCTTCTGACTGGTGGTGGCCGGAGTGGGCGCCGGACTCTGGCTGAGCATGCGGCCGCGGAGCTGCACCAGCTGATCCTGTCCGGTGAGCTGCCCAGCGGTACGCCGTTGCGGCTCGTGGAGCTGGCCAACCGGCTCGAGATGAGCCAGATGCCGGTCCGGGAGGGCCTCCGGCGGCTGGAGGCGCTCGGACTGGTCGAGATCATCCCGCACCGTGGTGCGTGGGTGCGTGACCTGTCTCTGGAGGACCTGCGGGATACGCACGAGACCCGGCTGGCGCTGGAGTCGCTTGCAGTCCGGGCCGCGGCGGAGCGGTTCACCGAAGCCGACGCGGAGAAGGCTGCGACTGCGCTGGCCGACCACCTCCGGTTGTCGCAGGCACAGGACCTTGCTGGGGCTCGGGATGCGCATGCTGAGTTCCACTTCGCGATCTACCGGGCCAGCGGGTCGCAGTGGTTGCCGCGAGCGATCGAACCCGTGTGGCAGAACAGTGAGCGCTACCGGTTCGGCAGCCGGCAGACCGCGGCGATGATCGAGCAGAACCGGCGCGAGCACCAGGCGATCCTCGACGCGTGCGCTGCGCGGGACGTTGACGGTGCTGAGACAGCTTTGCATGACCATCTGGCTGGTGCGTTCCAGCGGATCACGGACACCATGACGAGGCGGGCCGAGGGAAGCCAGCACAGTCCGTCTACGCAGAAGGAAACGTCGTGAAGGTGCGCTTTGACGCGACCGGAGTGGTCGTCGTGATCACCGGTGGCGCTCAGGGCATCGGTGCTGCGCTGGCGGGAGCGATCACGTCGTACGGCGGAACCGCTGTGGTCTTCGACGTGGTGCGACCGTCTGATCCGGCGGTCGTGTTTGTTGAGGTGGATGTGGCCGACCGGGATGCTGTGGACCGTGCGGTCGCCGGCGTGGTCGCGCAGTACGGGCGGATCGACGGGCTGGTCGCCGGTGCGGCGGTGCAGCCGCGGTCGTCGGTTCTGGAGCTGGATCCGGCCGAGTGGACTCACACGCTCCAGGTGAACCTGGATGGCGTGGTGTGGGCGTGTCAGGCCGTCGTACCGCACATGGTGGCGCAGCGGTCCGGGTCGGTCGTGGTGTTCACCTCCGGGATGGCTGCGACGGGCTTTCCGGGCGCATCGGCGTACGCGTCGAGCAAGGCCGGCGTGGTCGCGTTCGCGAAGACGCTCGCGGCTGAGGTCGCCTCGGACCGGGTGCGGGTGAATGTGCTGGCACCCGGCGTGATCGACACCGAGCAGTTCCGCAGTGCGAACCAGGGCGCGGACCGGGAGCACTGGCGGGAGACGATAGGGATCGGCGACCCCGAGGACGTGGTCGGCCCGTTGCTGTTCCTGTTGTCCGATGCGGCCACGATGACCGGGTCGACGCTGACCCGGGAGCGTGCGTATTCCGTGCGTCTTCCAGGGAGTGACCTTTGACTGCTGACCAACTGCCTGTCGTCGTCGTGGGGGCCGGACCGATCGGTCTGACCACGGCCCTCGGTCTCGCGCACTACGGCGTACCGTTCCTGCTCCTCGAAGAGGACGCCACGCTGTCGTCGGACACCAAGGCCGGTACGACGCTCAGCCGGACCCTCGAGATCTGGAACCGGTACGGCGCGGTTGAGGAGATCCTGAACGCGGCTGTGCGGATCGACGAGATCGGCGACATCGACCGGGCCACCAACACGCCGCGGGCGTCGGTGCGGCTGGCCGAGCTGGTGAACGACACCCAGTTCCCGTTCGTGATCAACCTGCCGCAGCAGCGGATGGAGCCGATCCTCGCGGCCGCACTGGAGCGTGCCGGGCACACTGTCCGGTTGCAGCACCGGGTCACGTCGTTCGAGGTGCTGGACGATCGGGTCGTGCTGCAGGTGGAGACGCCGGACGGTCCGCAGACGCTGGAGGCCGCACAGCTGCTGGCGTGTGACGGTGGGCGCAGCAAGGTGCGTGATGCGCTCGGTGTGCCGGTGGTGGGTGAGACGCTGCCCGAGCGGTACATGCTGATCGACGTCGCGGTCGATCTGGACGTCGACAACGCGCGGGACTACCCGTACCTCGCGTACTTCGCGGACCGGACCGAGTGGATGGTGCTGATCCGGCAGCCGGACAACTGGCGGTTCCTGTTCCCGCTCGCGGCGGGGGCGGAGACGCCAGGTGACGAGGACCTGCTGGTGAAGGTGAAGCAGTTCATCGGTGAGGTGGACCGGATCGAGCTGCTCGGGACGGTCATCTACAACGTGCACCACCGGGTCGCGGAGAAGTGGACCGTCGACCGCAAGGTGTTCCTGATGGGTGATGCGGCGCACCTGATCACACCGATGTGGGCGCTGGGTCTGAACACCGGTGCGCTCGATGCGTCGAACCTGCCATGGCGGTTGGCCTGGGTACTGCGTGGCTGGGCCGATCCTTCGCTGTTGGACGGGTACGAGCAGGAGCAGCGGCCGGTGGCGGTCAAGGGGTCCGGTGAGATGGCCGAGGCGGCCCGGAAGTACATGTCCCACCAGCGTGGTGCGGTGACTGCTGACACGAGTGACTGGGCGACGGCGTACACGCGGACTCTGCTCAGCGTGCGGTTGGACGTGGACGGCGTGGGTGACTGGTCGATGGTGGCCACGACGGCTGCGCCACCCGCCGTACGGGCTGGTGATCGGGCGCCGGACCTGGCGCTGCAGGGGCCGGCTGGGCGAGTGACTGTGCATGAGTTGGTTCGGGATTCGTTTGTGGCGCTGTACTTCACTGACGTGCGGCGGCGGCCGGAGATCCCGGTCAACGACTCACCTGCGCTGCGCCACTACGCGGTGTCCCGCTGGGACGCGCCTCACGACTCAGGGCTGCGTGACAGGTCGCTGTTCGATCCGGGAAGCGTTGCCACGAACCGGTACGGCGTACCGGCGGAGAGCGTCGTACTGCTGCGTCCGGATGGACATGTGGCTGCTGTGGAGCCGCTGCGGCCTGGTGTGGCCGCGGAGCTGTACACGCGGGTCACTGGCCGACCTGTGCCGCGAGAGGAGAGCTGAATGGCTTCTCTCAACGAACCGCTGCGTGAGCTGCTGGTGCAGACCGACGACCTGGAGTGGGTCGAGAAGTCCTTGGACGGGTTGTCACACAAGATGTTGTGGCGTGATCCGGAGACCGAGGCCTCGATCGCGCTGGTGCGATTCGAGCAGGGGACCGGGATCCCGTCGTCGCATCAGCATGCTTCGAATCAGTTCATGTTCTGCCTGAGCGGACGGTACGTGTACGTGCCGACGGGAGTGACGCTGACCAAGGGCAGCTTCTACTGGAACCCCAAGGGCTGTGTGCACGGGCCGACGCGCGCTGAGGAGACCTCGGTGCTGCTGGAGGTGTACGACGGTCCGCACTATCCGGAGCGGCCGGAGTTCTACGACAACGACGAGGATGCGCGCTGACATGCCGGGCTGGGACGTCCATACACACCTGATACCGCCGACCGTACTCACGGCGGCGTACCGGGGTGAGTACGGGCTGTCCGTCGACAGTGGCTCGTTGGTCGTCGACGGACAGCGGCTGCCACTCAAACGGCTGGCGGACCCGGCTGCACTGCTGCAGTGGATCGCAGACCAGGACCTGGAGGGCGCAGTGGTCTCGGTGCCGCCCGCGCTCTTCAGGTACGACGCTGGCGTCGAGTGGGCCGAGCTGGTGAACCAGGGGCTGCGTGAGCTCGCCACTCCGCAGCTGCGGGTGCTCGGTCAGCTGCCGCTGCTGGATCCGTCCGCTCCTGCGGTGGCTGCTGGGCTGGCGCGTGAGGGGGTGTTCAGCGGGTTCGCCCTCGGTACGCCGGACTACACGGGCCTGGATCCGGTGTGGCAGGTGCTGCACGAGTTGGAGGCCTTCACGCTGATTCATCCGGGACACAGTGACGACAAGCGGCTCCGCTCGTTCTATTTGTCGAACCTCTTGGGGAATCCGTACGAGACCGGGCTGGCCGCGGCGTCACTGGTCTTCGCGGATGTGCCGGGCAGGTTCCAGGGGATCAGATTCTGTTTATGTCATGGGGGAGGGGTGACGGCAGCGGTGGCCGGACGGTGGCAGCGCGGGCTGGAGACAGCCCGGCCGGGGATCGAGCCGCTCTCGATGCCGGTGACCGAGGCGGTCCGCAGCTTCTACGTCGACGACCTCGTGCACGACGAGGCCATGCTGCAGCTGCTTGTCCGGACGTTCGGTGCGGCCCATGTGCTGGCCGGTAGCGACTGGCCGTTCCCGATGGGAAGTGACGAGGTGGTGGGCGAGCGTGCGGTGACTGCTGGGGAGCTGACCGCGCCACTGGCCAAGGAGGTCTCTGCCCGGTGAGGTGGCGGTTTGTTGTGAGGGTTGTCGTGATCACATATCAAATGGGGGACGGATGAGGTCACAGGAGGGGACTGCGCTGCGCAGTCACGGACCTGGACCGGAGCTGGCGGTCGAGGAGATCTCGCTGACCGCTGGTCCGGGCGAGACTCTGGTCGAGATGCGGTTGGCGGTGACGTCGCAGGACCGGGCAGTGCTGGGCGGCAAACAGCCGGATGCGCCCTTCACACCGGGCTCTGAGGGCTATGGCGTAGTGATCAGCTCCTCAGTTGCCGAGACCGGTGCTGGGGTCGTGCTGCGCGGTGAGGGGATCGGCGTGACCCGGTCCGGGCTGTGGGGACGGTACGCCGTCGTACCCGATGCTGCTGTGCATCCGCTGCCCGCGTCGATGGAGCCGGCGACTGCACTGGCGTTGCTGACACCGGCGTTGACGGCACACACCGCCGTACGGCGAGTTGGTCAGGTTCTGGCTGGAGAGACGGTCGTCGTCACCGGCATCACCGGACTGGTCGCGCGGTTGTGCGCAGCGGTCGCTCGGTCGGCCGGTGCGGCTCGAGTGATCGGGTTGGCCGGAGTCAGTGAGTCCATAGCGCTGGTGGGGGATTTGGTCGACCAGATCGTCCGCGTGGACGAGCTGGGTCAAGTGGGCCGGGACCTGCCGTGGTGTGACCTTGCGGTCGACACCCTGGGCGGGCCGGTGACCAGTGGGGTGCTCGGGCACATCACACCGGGCGGGCGAATCGCCCTACTGGGTTACAAGACTGGTGAGTTCACAACACTCGACCTGCATCAGCTGATCGGCCGCGACCTGCGAGTGCTGCCGGTCAACGTGCAGCGGACGACGCTCGAACCCGGTGCGGTCGGACAGGCGTTGGCGGACATCGCACCAGCGCGGCTGCGGCCGGAAGTCGACCTGTTGCCGGCCAGCCGGATCAGTGAGGTTCTGGACCGATCCGCTTCCGGTGCACGGTTCTTGCTCGACCTGACCGCACTCGGCTGAACTTCGAGCTGAGCAATCTGTTGGCGAAGGCGCGTTGACGGCCTTGCCTGCCGTACGGTTACCTCCCAGAGCTGTTCTGTGTGGAGGAGAGAGGCAGCCCGCGCCCAATGACCCGACGACTCGAGCTCACGCCCGGTGGACCGACCGGCCGTCGTACTCTCGCCGAGGAAGCTGCTGCCGAACTGCACGAGCTCATCCTGTCCGGTGAGCTCCCCAGCGGTACGGCGCTCCGGCTCGAGGAGCTCGCCAAACGGCTCGACATGAGCCAGATGCCGATCCGCGAAGGGCTGCGCCGGATGGCCGCGCTCGGACTGGTCGAGATCGTGCCGCACAAGGGCGCCTGGGTCCGCGAACTGTCGGTCGAGGACCTCCGCGACACCCACCAGACCCGCCTGGCCCTGGAGTCCCTCGCCGTCCGCGCCGCCGCCACCCGCTTCACCGACGCCGACGCGACCGCCGCCCGCACGGCGCTGGCCGAGCACGTCCGCCTCTCCAAGCTCGGTGACAACATCGCCTCCCGCCAGGCGCACACCGAGTTCCACTTCGCGATCTACCGCGCCGGCGGTTCCCGCTGGCTCCCGCGCGCCATCGAACCCGTCTGGCAGAACAGCGAGCGCTACCGCTTCGGCTCCCGCCAGACGAAGGCGCGCATCGAACAAACCCGCCGCGAACACCAGGCCATCCTCGACGCCTGCACCGCCCACGACGAAGCCGGCGCCGAAACCGCCCTCCGCGACCACCTCGAAGGCGCGATGAAACGCATCACCGAAACCATGGAACGCCGTACCGCCCGAACCTGACCTGACGATTTCAGGCAGCGATGTCGAAATCGCCGGGCGAGCTTCTACCTCTGGTCAAAGGCACCACCTAGACCAGGAGAACCACAGTGAAGCTCGCACTCGCCATCGCCGTCTCGGCCGTCGCAGTGTTCGTCGTCAGCAGCATCTGGTACGTCGTGTTCGCCGCGCAACGCAAAGCCTTCGTCCCCGACGCGGCCGGCGGTGACGAACGGCCCGCACCCTGGAAGGCCGCACTGGAGCTGCTCCGCAGCGCCCTCGTCGCCTCCGTGATGGCAGGCCTCGCCGTCCACCTCTCTGCCGACAGCGTGGGTGAGGTGGTCCTGCTCGGCCTCACACTCTTCGTCGGCTTCCCGTTCGTCCTCCTGACCGGCTCGGTCATCTGGGACAACGTCAACTGGCGCCTTGCCGCCATCCACGCCGGTGACTGGCTCCTGAAGCTCCTGGTGATCAGCGTGGTGGTCGGCCTGTTCCGGTGAGGTTCAGTCGGCGAGGTGGGCGGGGAAGCCGCCGGTGGCCAGAGGGCTCCAGCGGGTGGGGGTGATGCGGATGAGGCACTTGCCTTGGGCACGCATCGCCTCGCGGTACTCGTCCCAGTCCGGGTGCTCACCGGAGATGGAGCGGTAGTAGTCGACGAGAGGCTCCACCGCCTCCGGGAGCTGGATGACCTCGCCCTCGCCGTCCACCTGGACCCACGCGCCGTTCCACTCGTCAGAGAGCACCACGACGCTGGTGTGCGGGTTGCGCTCGACGTTGGTGCTCTTCGCGCGCCCCGGGTACGACGAGATGACGATGCGACCCTCCTCGTCCACCCCACCCGACACAGGCGAAGCCTGCGGCGTACCGTCCGCTCGCGTGGTGATCAGCAACATGTGATGACGAGGCCGCACGAACTCCAGCAGCCCCTCAAGATCAACCTTCGTATTCGTAGCAATAGCTCGAGCCATGCCTCCACCCTATGACCCGCCCCCGCCGCACCTTGAGCACCCATCAACCATTTTCGGCGCGCGGGAGTGACTGAGCCGTGCTCAAGGTCGCGGTCGGCCTTCACCTTGAGCACCCATCGACCACGTCATCGCGGGCGAAATGGTTGAGCGGTGCTCAAGGGGGGTGTGGGCGGTGGATTGACACAGTCGAACAGGTGTTCGAACATGGGGTCATGACGGGGATCACGGCGCTCGACGAGGCTCGTGCTTTCCTGTCCAAGACACGGGGGACGAAGGCCCGGGTGCAGCAGGCGCTGGACACGGCGACGGTGGACCGGGGGCTGCCGACGTCGCCGGTGGTCTCCGAGCTGCTGGCGGGTGCTCCGCTGCGCGGTGGCGCGGTGTATTCGGTGCAGGGGTCGACCGCGCTGGTGATGGCGCTGATGGCGGGGCCGTCCGCGGAGGGGGCCTGGTGCGGGGTGGTCGGGCTGCCGTCGTTCGGCGCGGAGGCGGCGCGGGCGCTCGGGGTCGACCTGGAGCGGCTGGTGCTGGTGCCGAATCCCGGGACGGACTGGCTCAGCGTGGTCGCGGCGCTGGTCGATGCGCTCACGGTCGTGGTGGTCCGGCCGCCCGGTGAGGTGACGCCGGGGGAGGCGTCCCGTCTGGCGGCTCGGCTGCGGACACGTGGTGCGCTCCTGATCGCTTCCGGCTCCTGGCCGGGCAGTGAGGCGCGGCTGGAGATCGAGAGCAACACCTGGACCGGCCTCGGCGAGGGCGAAGGACTACTCGCCGCTCGCCAAGCCACAGTCGTCGTCACCACCCGCCGAGCCGGCACCACTCCACGCCGCCACCACCTCTGGCTCCCGGCCCCCGACGGCACCCTCCGCACTATCCCCACCACCCCTGCTCTCACTACTGCCCCGAGTTGGCAGGAAGAGGCGGTCGGATGAGGCGGGTAATGGTGGTCTGGGTGCCGGACTGGCCTGTGGTGGCGGCAGGGGTGGGGGACGGGGCTGTGGCGGTGTTGGAGAAGGGGAAGGTGCTGGCTACTTCGGCGGCGGCTCGGAGGGAGGGAGTGCGGCGGGGGCAGCGGGCCCGGGAGGCGCAGGCGCGGTGTCCGGAGCTGGTGGTGGTGAAGTACGACCAGGTGACGGATGCGCGGGCGTTCGATCCGGTGGTCGAGTGTCTGGAGGCGCTGACGCCGGGGGTGCAGGTGATCCGGCCGGGGATGTGCGCGGTGCAGGCGCGCGGGCCGGCGCGGTTCTACGGGAGTGAGGCCAAGGCCGCGGAGAAGTTGCTGGACCGGCTCGAGACGTTCGAGGTGCCGGGTGGGCGGATCGGGGTTGCGGATGGTCCGTTCGCGGCCGAGCAGGCGGCTCGGGCGAGCTCGGAGCAGACGCGGGTGCTGGTGGTACCGCCGGGGGAGTCGCCGGGATTCCTGGCACCGCTCAGCGTCGACGTACTCGAGCAGCCCACACTCACCGGACTGCTGCGCCGGCTCGGGCTGCGGTCGCTGGGGGCGTTCGGGCAGTTGCCCGGGGCCGAGGTGCTGACCAGGTTCGGCCCCGACGGCGCTTTCGCGCACCGGCTCGCTCGTGGGGCGGACGACCGGCCAGTGGTCGCGAGGGAGGTGCCGCCGGAGCTCACCCGAACGCTCGACTTCGAGCCGCCGGTGGACCGCGTCGACCAGGTGGCGTTCGCGGTCCGGTCGGTGGCCGACGAGCTGGTCGCCCGGCTGACCGAGCTCGGCGGAGTCTGTACGACGTTGCGAGTCGAGGTCGGCACCGAGTCCGGCCGGATCCACGAGCGGGAGTGGCTGCACCCGCGCTGGTTCACCGCCGCGGACGTGGTCGACCGGGTCCGCGGGCAACTCCAAGGCAGCGGTACGGCGACCAGTGGGCTGACCTCACCGGTCACCCGGCTCCGGCTGGTCCCCGAGCAGGTGGACCCGATCGGCTCCCAGGCCGACGGCCTGTGGGGTGGTGGACCGGACGAGCGGATCCATCGCGCGCTGACGCGAGTCCAGAGCATGCTCGGCCATGGCGCCGTCGTCTCAGTGGTGGTCGGCGGCGGCCGCGGCTTCGCCGAACGCCAGACCCACATCCCCTGGGGCGACCGCCCGGTCCCGGCCCACGCCCCTGACCAGCCCTGGCCCGGCGCCATCACCGCCCTCGCCCCCACCACCGTCTTCCCCGACCCCCTCCCGGCTCAGGTCTACGCCGCCGACGGCACCCACGTCTCCGTCACCGCCCGCGGCGACCTCTCCGCAGCCCCCACCGCCTTCCGCCTCGCCCCCGGCCGCCGCGTCGCCGACAGCAACAAACTCCACCCCATCACCGTCTGGGCCGGCCCCTGGACCACCGAAGAACGCTGGTGGGACCCCACCACCACCTCCCGCCAAGCCCGCTTCCAGTTCGTCACCGCCGACACCCGAGCCTGGCTCTTCACCCTCCGCCAAAACACCTGGCACCTACAGGCCACCTACGACTGACCCTTCAGGTGCTCGGGTTGGTCAGAGCTTCGGCTCGGGACTGGAGGTAGTGCTGTTCGGGGGTGCTCTGGGTGAGGCGGGCGGCCACGAGGTAGCACTCGCGAGCGGCTGCCCTGTCGCCGGCTAGCTCGTGGAGGTGGGCCCGGACGGCGGCCAGGCGGTGATGGTCGGTCAGAGCGGGGTCGAGGTCGTCCAGCAGCGTCAGGCCGGCGGTGGGGCCGTGGACCATGGCTACGGCGACTATGCGGTTGAGGGTGACCATGGGGCCGGGGGCGGTGGACTCGAGGAGTTCGTAGAGCATCAGGATCTGGCGCCAGTCGGTGGCGTCGGACTGGAGGGCCTCGTCGTGGACGGCGGCGATGGCGGCCTGGAGTTGGTAGGTGCCGACCGGCGCAGTGGCGAGGGTGGTGGTGATCAGGTCGGTGCCCTCGGCAATGGCCTCGCGGTTCCAGCGGGAGCGGTCCTGGTCGGGGAGGGGGACGAGGTGGCCGTCGGGGGTGGTGCGGGCCGGGCGGCGGGCGTCGGTGAGGAGCATCAACGCCAACAAACCGGCGACTTCACCTTCGGCCGGTAGTTGCGCGTGGAGTTGCCGGGTGAGCCGGATGGCCTCGGTGCTGAGCTCGACGCGGTGCAGGGAATCCCCGGAGGACGCGGTGTAGCCCTCGTTGAAGATCAGATAGAGCACATGCAGTACGGCGGTCAGTCGGGCCGGCAGCTCGTCGGCCGGGGGCAGGGCGAACCGGGCGTCCTGCAGTTTGGCCTTCGCCCTGCTGATCCGCTGGCCGATGGTTGCCTCCGGCACCAGAAACGCCCGGGCGATCTCGCTGGTGGTCAGGCCGCCGACCGCGCGCAGGGTGAGGGCGACCTGGGACTGCGTGGTCAGGTCCGGATGACAGCACAGCATCAGCAGCGTGAGTGAGTCGTCGACCGACGACACCGAGTCGGGCGCCACCTCACCAGTCACCGACTCACGCCGTACCCGAGCTGCCTCCGACCGCAGCACCTCGATCCGCCGCCGGGACGCGACCGTGATCAGCCAGCTCCGCGGATTGTCCGGCAGACCATCGGAAGGCCACTGCATCGATGCCGCGAGCAACGCCTCCTGAACCGCGTCCTCGCAGGCGTCGAAATCGCCGTACCGGCGTGTCAGCGCACTCAGCACCCGCGGTGCCTCCGCACGCAGCACCTCCTCCAACGAAGTCATCGGTACGCCGAAAGATCGCGCACCGGCCGCACCTCGACCACGCTGTACGGCGCCTCCGGGATCAGCGCGACGATCTCGGCCGCCCGCTCCATCGACTCGCAGTCGAGGAGATAGAAGCCGGCCAGCTGCTCTTTCACCTCAGCGAACGGACCGTCCGTGGTGAATGGCTTGCCGTCGCGGACCAGCACCTGCTTGGTCGCGGCCGGTGGAGCCAAGGACTCGGAGGCGAGGAGCTCGTCCCGTTCGGCGAGGGCCTCGTGCAGGGCGGCGTACCCGGCCATGCCCTCACGCTTCTGCTCGTCACTCAGGCCGTCCCACACCGCGCGGGATTCCGGATTGCCGTAGATGAGTACCAGGAACTTAGACACGGTCCAGTATCGATCGGATTACCGGTTCGCAGCACCCATAGCGGGTGACCCGCCGAGACGTTCAGGTGTAGAGGGTGTCCGGCCATGGCCCGGGCCATGGCCCCAAGTACAGTTACGACCGCCTATCCAAACGATAGAGCCAAGGGGTGAGAGAGGAGGGGGCGCGTGCCGGACTTGGAAGTGTCCGACCGGGTGCTCACGATCCCGAACGCGCTCAGCTTCCTCAGGTTGCTGGGTGTGCCGCTGTTCCTGTGGCTGATCCTGGGACCCAAGGAGGACGGCTGGGCGTTGCTCGTGCTGGCGATCTCCGGGTTCACGGACTGGGCCGACGGCCAGATCGCGCGGCGGATGAACCAGACCACCCGGCTCGGGCAGATGCTCGACCCGGTGGCCGACCGGCTGTACATCTTCGCCACGGTGCTCGGGCTGGCGCTGCGCGACATCATTCCGTGGTGGCTGGCGATCGCGCTGCCGCTGCGTGACCTGTTGCTCACGTTCACGCTGCCGGCGCTGCATCGCCGTGGCTTCAACGCGTTGCCGGTGCACTTCCTCGGCAAGTCGGCGACCTTCTGCCTGCTCTACGCGTTCCCGCTGCTGCTGCTCGGTGACGGCGACAGCACGCTGAACCTGCTGGCCCGCGTCTTCGGCTGGGCCTTCGCCATCTGGGGTACGGCGCTCTACTACTGGGCCGGAGTGCTCTACTTCGAGCAGCTGCGGCATCTGATCCAGACAGTGAAACCGATCGACAAGGCCCGGTAGCCAGTGACCGAGCCCGCGACCAAACCAGCACCGCCGCGGCGGGTCGACGCGTCGATGTCGCTGCTGAACAACCTGATGGCGCACCCGATCGACGAGGGGTACGCCGTTGCCGCCCGGAGCCGGCCGCAGCAGGACGGCAAGCCGGCCCGGGTGCGGCACCGGGTGATGCTGACGGTCGCGGCCCTGGTGCTCGGCTTCCTGCTCGCGGTCGCGGCGGCGCAGAACTACCAGGCCGCGCCGGAGGCGGAGAAGCAGCGCAAGGAGCTGATCACCCGGATCAACCAGGCCGACGACCGGCTGTCCGGGCTGCGCACCGACCAGACCCAGCTCGCCGACGAGGTCCGCCGGCTGCAGGCCGAGGGACTGGGCAGCGACAGCGACGGTACGGCGCTCCAGCAGCAGCTCGATGATCTCGAGCTGCAGACCGGGGCGGTCGCGGTGACCGGCCCGGGAGTCAAGGTCGTCGTCGACGACGCCAAGGACGCGGACAAGGAGGGCCGGCTGCTCGACGTCGACCTCCAGCAGCTCGTCAACGGGCTGTGGACGGCCGGTGCGGAGGCGGTCTCGGTGAACGGTCACCGGCTCACCGCGATGACCGCGATCCGTAGTGCGGGCAGTGCGATCACGGTCGACTACGTGTCGCTGACGCCGCCGTACACGGTGCTGGCGATCGGCGACACCGGGACGCTCGAGGCCCGGTTCGCGCAGAGCTCAGGGGGCCAGTGGGTGCAGTACCTGGTCAGCAACTTCGATGTCCGGAAGACGATCACGACGGAGGATTCCTTGCTGGTGCCGGCGGACGCGACCATCGCGCTGCGATACGCGAAGGTGATCGGGAAATGATCGCCGTACTGGGACTGGTCATCGGTGTGGTGCTCGGGCTGCTGCTGGCGCCCGACGTACCGGAGTGGGCCCAGCCCTACCTGCCGATCGCGGTGGTCGCGGCGCTGGACGCGGTGTTCGGCGCCCTGCGGGCGTTCCTGGACGGGATCTTCGACGACAAGGTGTTCGTCGTGTCGTTCGTGTCCAACGTGCTGATCGCGGCGCTGATCGTCTACCTGGGCGACCAGCTCGGCGTCGGCTCGCAGCTGTCCACCGGCGTGGTCGTCGTCCTGGGCATCCGGATCTTCACCAACATGGCGGCCATCCGCCGGCACATCTTCCGGGCCTGACATGAGTGACGAGAAGCCGGACGTCCCGGAGCCCGACAAGTCCGCCGCGGACGACCAGCCGACGGTCGTCGCCAGCTGGTGGAGCGCCGACGGCAAACCCACCGACGCCTCAAAGCCGGCCGACGCCCCGAAGCCCGCCGATACCCCGAAGCCCGCCGAGGAGAAGACGGCCGGTACGCCGGACGATCCCGCGCGCCGCCCGAAGTCCGAGCACGCCAAGCCGCCGCGCTTCGACCCACCGGTCACCAAGCCGGAGCCGCGTCCGCAACCGGAGCCTCTCGAGCAGGCGCACCCGGTGGAACCGACGCCGATGCCGTCCGCG
Source organism: Kribbella sp. NPDC058245 (assembly GCF_042882005.1). Classification (NCBI taxonomy): domain Bacteria; kingdom Bacillati; phylum Actinomycetota; class Actinomycetes; order Propionibacteriales; family Kribbellaceae; genus Kribbella; species Kribbella sp. NPDC058245. The sequence goes on along the minus strand of NZ_JBHVWY010000002.1, from coordinate 237,458 downwards.
AAGAAGCCGCGCACCCCGAACCTCGCCCTCCGGCGGCTGAAGGCCGGCTTCAAGCCGTCCCGCGGTCAGGCGATCGTGGCCGTGGTCCTCGCCCTCGTCGCCGCGACCGCGGTCGTCCAGGTCCGGGTGAACCGGGCCGACGACGGCTACCAGAACGCGCGCCGCGAGGACCTGATCGCGATCCTCGACGGCCTCGGCCAGAACACCCGGCGCCTGGAGAGCGAGATCGCCGAGCTGGAGGAGCGCAAGAACACGCTGTCCTCCAGCGCCAACAAGGCGAAGACCGCTCAGGAGCAGGCCGACGCCCAGATCCGGACGCTCGGCATCCTGGCCGGCACGCTGCCCGCCCGGGGTCCCGGGGTCCGGATCACGCTGAACGATCCGCAGGGCAAGATGACTTCCAGCAACCTGCTCGACGCGATCGAGGAGCTGCGCGACGCCGGCGCCGAGGCGATCCAGATCAACGGTACGGCGCGGGTCGTGGCCAGTACGGACTTCGTCGACGACGCCCCCGGCATCCAGATCGACGGCACGAAGGTGAACTCGCCGTACGTGATCGAGGCGATCGGCGACTCGCACAGCCTGGCCGAGGCGTCCAACTTTCCTGGTGGTCTGGTCAGTGAGGTGACCGGTCCCCAGATCGGCGGTACGGCGGACGTGAACGAGGAACTCAGCGTCTCCATCACCGCCTTGCACGCGCAGGAGGAGCATCGCTACGCTCGCCCGGCGCCCAGCCCGACCAAGTAATTCCTTCGAGAAAGAGGAACGACGGTGTACCCCGAAGACCTGAAGTACACGGCCGAGCACGAATGGGTGAAGGCCAACGAGGACGCTCCGGTGCGGATCGGTATCACCGACTTCGCGCAGGACGCGCTCGGCGACATCGTGTATGTCCAGCTGCCCGAGGTCGGCAGCGCGGTGCGCGCCGGTGACTCCTGCGGTGAGCTGGAGTCGACCAAGAGTGTGAGCGATCTGTTCGCTCCGGTGAACGGCACCGTGCGCGCGGTGAACGAGGCCCTGGCCGATCAGCCCGACCTGGTCAACACCGACCCGTACGGCGAGGGCTGGCTGCTCGACATCGAGGTCGACGACATCGCCGAGGTCGAGGCGCTGATGGACGCCGAGACCTACCAGGGCCAGCTCGACCCGAGCTAGGTACGCACTGATAGGTTTACCGGACCTCAACCGCTGGTCGAGGGTTGGGGCCCGGGTCCACACTTGTCATCACGGGGTCTACGAAAACAACGTCGCCTAACGGCGATCGGGAGGATCACAGCATGCCGTTCTGCAACCAGTGCGGGCACGAGAACTCCGAGGGCAGCCGCTTCTGCTCGCAGTGCGGAGCGCTGCTCCCTGGGGCGGATCGGCCGGCCGCCGCGACGCCGACGCCGACGCCTGGTGTGACGGACACCGCGATGCTGACGCCGATCAGCGCCGAGCCGGAGACCGAGCGCTTCGACCAGGGCGAGCCGCTGTCGGCCGACGACCAGGCCGCGGTCGGTGCGCTGCCGGCCGGGTCGGCCCTGCTGATCGTCCAGCGCGGCCCGAACGCGGGCAGCCGGTTCCTGCTCGACGTCGACGTGGTCACCGCCGGGCGGCACCCGGACAGCGACATCTTCCTCGACGACGTGACGGTCTCGCGCCGGCACGCCGAGTTCCGCCGCGACGCGTACGGCGTGAAGGTCCGTGACGTCGGCAGCCTGAACGGCACCTACGTGAACCGGGACCGGATCGACGAGGTCCAGCTGAGCAACGGCGACGAGGTCCAGATCGGCAAGTACCGGCTCGTCTACTACGCCAGTGGCCAAGCCTGAGCTGTCGATCGGCGAGGTCCTGCAGCTGCTGCAGGCCGAGTTCACCGATGTCACCATCTCCAAGATCCGTTTCCTCGAGGCCGAGGGGCTGGTGACACCGGCGCGCACCGCGTCGGGCTACCGCAAGTTCAGCGCGGGCGATGTCGAGCGGCTGCGCTACGTGCTGACCGCACAACGCGACCAGTACCTGCCGCTGAAGGTCATCAAGGAGCACCTCGGTGCCCTCGACCGCGGACTGCGCCCGGCCGCGGGTGGACCGCCGATCGCTCCCAGTACGCCGGCCGCGGGGCCGGCCGCCGACGACTTCGGTGCCACCGGCACCGATCTCCGGCTGACCAGGGCGGAGCTCTGCGCCGCGGCCGGAGTCAGTACGGCGTTGCTCGCCGAACTGGAGAGTCACGGCCTGATCGTGGCCGAGGGCAAGCATTTCGGCGGGGACGCGATCGTGGTCGCCCAGGTGGCGGCCGAGCTCGCGACGTACGGGATCGAGCCGCGGCACCTGCGGCCGTTCCGGACCGCGGCCGACCGCGAGGTGGGGCTGATCGAGCAGGTGACCGGACCCCGCCGTACCGATCAGACCCAGGAGCTGGCGGCGCTGACTGTGCGGTTGCACACGGCACTGGTGAGATCCCGGCTGCCGCGCTGACCGGCGCGGAGTAGGGTGAACTTGTGCGCGAAGTCGACGTAGTCGGAGTCCGGGTCGAGATGCCCTCGAGTCAGCCCATCGTGCTGCTCAAGGAGGTCGGCGGCGAGCGGTACCTGCCGATCTGGATCGGGGCGGCCGAGGCGAGTGCGATCGCGTTCGCCCAGCAGGGGATGGAGCCGCCCCGGCCGCTGACCCACGACCTGTTCGCGGAGACGATCCGGGTGCTCGGGCACACGCTCACCCAGGTCCGGATCGTGAACCTGACCGACGGCGTCTTCGAGGCGATCCTGGTCTTCGACGACAAGACCGAGATCTCGGCCCGCCCGTCGGACTCGATCGCGATCGCGCTGCGGACCGGTACGCCGGTGTTCTGCGCCGACGAGATCCTCGCCGAGGCCGGGATCCCGGTGCCGGAGAGTGAGTCCGGAGCCGTCGACGAGGTCCAGGAAGAGGAGGAGGTCGAGCGCTTCCGCGAGTTCCTCGACCAGATCACCCCCGAGGACTTCGACAAGAGCTGAACCGGTTCTGGGCGCCTGAACCAGGCAAGACCGGGAAGGTAACGATTCGGGCGGGAGCCGCGACACGCATTCGGCTCGGAGCGGTTGTCGTTGACCCTCTCAGGTCGGCGGCTTACCGTGAAGGAGTTGTGGGGTGCAGTTACTCCACGGAGGTGACTCGTTCCAGTAGGTATCCAGGGAGGCTCAGGCGTGACACGCACCGGCGACACGGATCTGACGGCGCAGTCGACGTCCGAAGCACGCGCCGAGGCGGTCGCCGCGGCCGGCGTCCAGGGCTTGCTGTTCGACGACGACCTGCGGCCGATGCCGGAGGATGTCGGGTTCCGTGGACCGACGGCCTGCGCCGCGGCCGGGATCACCTACCGCCAGCTCGACTACTGGGCCCGCACCGGCCTGGTCTCGCCGTCGGTGCGTCCGGCGACCGGCTCGGGTACGCAGCGGTTGTACGGTTTCCGTGACGTCCTGTTGCTGAAGGTGATCAAGCGTCTTCTCGACGCCGGGATCTCGCTGCAGCAGATCCGGACCGCGATCGCCCACCTGAGCAAGCGCGGCATCGACGACCTGACCCAGATCACGCTGATGAGCGACGGCGCGTCGGTCTACATGTGCACCTCGCCGGACGAGGTCATCGACCTGCTGGCCGGTGGCCAGGGCGTCTTCGGCATCGCGCTCGGCGGTGTCTGGCGGGAGGTCGAGGGCTCGCTGTCCGAGCTGCCGACCGAGCGTGCCGACGGTCACGGTGAGGGCGACGGCGAGAACCACGCGAGCGACGAGCTCGCTGCCCGCCGCCGGGCCCGCATGACCGGCTGAGGTACCCTCTACCTAGCTGTTCACCGCACTCGGGAGAGACCCGTGCAAACCGGGCGCCGAAGGGGCAATTCCTCCCCGGAACCTCTCAGGCCCATGGACCGGGTGCGATAGGCGACTCTGAAGCGTGCGCTCGTGCGTGACAGAGGGGGAGGCCCCCGGAAGCTACAGCCAGCAACGGAGCCTCTTTGATGACGGAAATTTCAGCAATCTTCGCCGACCGGCACATCGGGCCCCGCCCGGACGAGGTCGCGCGGATGGTCGAACTCCTCGGGTACGCCGATGTCGACGCGCTCGCGGATGCCGCCGTACCGGCCTCGATCCGGTCTACCGAGCCGCTGCGGCTGCCGGAGCCGGCCTCCGAGGTCGACGCGCTGACCGAGCTGCGCCAGCTCGCGGCCCGCAACAACGTCGCCACCTCGATGATCGGCCAGGGCTACTACGGCACCTTCACGCCGTCGGTGATCGTCCGCCGGCTGGTCGAGAACCCGGCCTGGTACACGGCCTACACGCCGTACCAGCCGGAGATCTCCCAGGGCCGGCTCGAGGCGCTGCTGAACTTCCAGACCGTGGTCTCCGACCTGACCGGTCTGCCGACCGCGAACGCGTCGCTGCTCGACGAGGGCACCGCGGCCGCCGAGGCGATGACGCTCGCCCACCGCTCCAACCGCAAGAGCAAGTCGAACCGCTTCCTCGTCGACGCGGACACCTTCGCGCAGACGATCGCCGTGGTGCAGACGCGCGCTGAGGCACTGGACATCGAGGTGGTCGTCGCCGACACCACCGGCGGTCTGCCCGAGGGCGACTTCTTCGGCTTCCTGGTGCAGTACCCGGGCTCCGGCGGTGCCGTCCGCGACCTCAAGCCGCTGATCACCGCCGCGCACGAGCGCGAGACGCTGGTCGCGGTCGCCTCCGACCTGCTCGCGCTGACGCTGCTCGAGGCGCCGGGTGAGGCCGGGGCCGACATCGTGATCGGTTCCTCGCAGCGCTTCGGCGTCCCGCTCTTCTACGGCGGTCCGCACGCCGGCTTCATCTCGGTCCGCGCCGGTCTCGAGCGGTCACTGCCCGGCCGGCTCGTCGGCGTCTCGGTCGACGCGGACGGCGCTCCGGCGTACCGGCTCGCCTTGCAGACCCGTGAGCAGCACATCCGTCGCGAGAAGGCGACCTCCAACATCTGTACGGCGCAGGTCCTGCTGGCCGTGGTCGCCTCCATGTACGCCGTTTACCACGGACCGGATGGGCTAAAGGCTATCGCCGGCCGCGTGCACGACTACGCGGGCAAGCTGGCCGCGTCGCTGCGCGCCGGTGGCGTCGAGGTCGTGCACGGCGACTTCTTCGACACCGTGCTGGCCCGCGTCCCCGGCGCGGCCGCCGACGTCGTCGACGCTGCCCGGCAGAACGGCATCTGGCTGCGCCAGGTCGACGCCGACCACGTCGGCATCTCCTGTGACGAGAAGACCGACGCCGCCGCGCTGACCCGGGTCTGCCAGTCCTTCGGAGTCCAGTACGACGACACGCTGGCCGCGCCCGAGGTCGCCGTACCGCGGAGCTCGGAGTACCTGACGCACCCCGTCTTCAACACGCATCGGTCCGAGACGTCGATGCTGCGCTACCTGCGCAAGCTGTCCGACAAGGACTACGCGCTCGACCGCGGCATGATCCCGCTCGGCTCCTGCACGATGAAGCTGAACGCGACCACCGAGATGGAAGCGGTCACCTGGCCGGAGTTCGCCGACATGCACCCGCTGGCGCCGATCGAGGACGCCGCCGGATACGTGAAGCTGATCGGTCAGCTGGAGCGCTGGCTGGCCGAGGTCACCGGGTACGCGAAGGTGTCCATCCAGCCGAACGCCGGCTCACAGGGTGAGCTCGCCGGGCTGCTCGCGATCCGCGGGTACCACCGGGCCCAGGGCAACGGGGACCGCAACGTCTGCCTGATCCCTTCCAGCGCTCACGGAACGAACGCTGCGTCGGCCGTGATGGCCGGGATGAAGGTTGTTGTTGTCAAGGGCAACGATGACGGCACGATCGACCTGGACGACCTGCGCGCCAAGACCACCGAGCACGCGGAGAAGCTGGCCGCGATCATGATCACCTACCCGTCCACCCACGGGGTGTACGAGGAGAGCGTGACCGAGGTCTGCCGGATCGTCCACGAGCACGGCGGCCAGGTGTACGTCGACGGGGCGAACCTGAACGCGTTGCTCGGGCTCGCGAAGCCGGGTCAGTTCGGCGGCGACGTCAGCCACCTGAACCTGCACAAGACCTTCTGCATCCCGCACGGCGGTGGCGGTCCGGGCGTCGGCCCGGTCGCGGTCGCCGCGCACCTCGCGCCGTACCTGCCGAACCACCCGCTGCTCGACCAGGCCGGCCCCGAGTCCGGCGTCGGCCCGATCAGCGCGGCTCCCTTCGGTTCTGCCGGTGTCCTGGCGATCTCGTGGGCCTACATCCGGATGATGGGTGGCGAGGGTCTGACCGCCGCGACCAAGGCCGCCGTACTGACGGCGAACTATGTCGCCAAGCGGCTTGAGGGCGCCTTCCCGGTCCTCTACACCGGTGAGAACGGCCTGGTCGCACACGAGTGCATCCTGGACCTGCGGCCGATGACCAAGGAGACGGGCATCAGCGTCGACGACGTCGCGAAGCGCCTGGTCGACTACGGCTTCCACGCGCCGACGATGTCGTTCCCGGTCGCGGGCACGCTGATGGTCGAGCCCACCGAGTCCGAAGACCTCGGCGAGCTGGACCGCTTCTGCGACGCGATGATCGCGATCAAGCACGAGATCGACCGGGTCGCGGCAGGGGAGTGGCCGGCCGACGACAACCCGCTGGTCAACGCCCCGCACACCGCCGCCTCGGTCATCAACGACAAGTGGGAGCACGCCTACACCCGCGAAGAGGCCGCCTTCCCGCAGTCGGTCGACCGCGCCTCGAAGTACTGGCCGCCGGTCCGCCGCATCGACGGCGCCTACGGCGACCGCAACCTGATCTGCTCCTGCCCGTCCCCGGAGTCGTTCGAGTAATCACGCACCACCCCAAAGGCCGTCTGCTGATCACAGCAGGCGGCCTTTGCCGTTGCCGGGAGCATTTCCCGGTTCTTCCCGGCGGACGTCCCTGTCGTCCTGGTACAGCACGGCCACAGGCTGGTCAGCAGAACAGCCACCCACAGGAGGGGGACCGTTATGTCCACCGGAACCGTTGACGACTTCGATCTCGACATCCAGCTCGGGCCGACCGCCAACAGCGAGTTCGAGCCCACTGCCCGCACGAGCCGCCCGTGGTCGGACGCCATCTGCTGCTCCGACTTCTGCGACCCCACGTCGCTCTGCTGAACCGGCCCAGGAGATCACCATGACGACAGCAACCATTGACGAGTTCGATCTCGACATCCGGCTCGGGCCGCTGGACACGCAGGCGGTGCCCAGGGCGGTGACCGTGCACACGACCCGGCCGTGGTCGGACGGCGTCTGCTGCAGCGACAGCTGCTGCACCGACTGAGCGTCCGGAGGATCACGTGCCGACAACCTCGGTCGACGAGTTCGACCTCGACATCCGGCTGACGCCGTACGACGGCAGTCGCAGCGTGGAGTCCGTGACAATCCCGCCACGGACCAGCAGGTCGTGGAGCGATCCCTGCTGCACCGACTTCTGCTGCTTCGACTGACCAGGGAGGATTTCCCGGGTTCTCCCGGTCCGGGACTCTGTCGTCCCGGGCTGGGAAGACCTCAGGGTGAGGAGAACAGCTCACCCACCAGGAGGACCTTCGTGCCTACCGCAACGCTCGACGACTACGACCTGGACATTCAGCTCGGACCGATCGGCCGGCCGCGGATCGACCAGCCCTTCCTGTCCGGCACCCGGCCGGACTCGGAGCCTTGCTGCTCCGACTGGACCTGCCCGATCGACTGCAAGCCGACCGGCGACTGCTGACCGGAGGAGAAACGATGCCTACCGCAACTATGGACGACTTCGACCTCGACATCCGGCTGCAGAGCCTGGACGCACAGGGCGAGAAGTTCCCGCCGGCCACTATCGAGCTCAACTGCACCACCACGTCGAGGCGCTGCACCTCGGACTTCTGCTGATGCCACCGTGGCGGTCAGTGGTGTCCGGGGAACTCGCTCGGTCGGCGACCGAGCGAGCGCTCGAGGTGGCAGAGCGGCTGAGCGTTCGGACCGAGACCGAGCCGGGGCTGGACGGCTCGGCCGGGCAGGCGTTGCTGTTCGGTCAGCTGGACCGGACCGTTCCCGACGCAGGCTGGGATCGGCACGCACATGAGGCACTGACCGCCGCAGTCCGCGGCCTCGAGACCGCCGGCCGGAATCACCCCGGACTGTTCGTCGGAATCGGCGGCATCGCGACCACAGCCGCATACCTGTCCCGTGAGGGCACCCGGTACGGCGGTCTGCTGGCGACCCTCGATGACCGGATCGCGACGGCGACGGCCGAGCAGTCCACGGAGTTCGTCCGCTCACCAGCCAACCAACCTTATGAAGCGTTCGACGTCATCTGCGGCCTAGCCGGCTTGGAGCGCTACCTCATGCTGCGTGACCGGCCGGAGCTGGCCGGGCTGGTGGCGTTGTGCGACTCCGGCCCGGACGAGCCCAACTGGTTCACCCCGCCGGACGCAATCCGCAAGGACACCTCCATCGCCGAGTGGTACGAGAACGGCATCTACAACTGCGGTCTCGCCCACGGCATCCCGGGACCACTGGCGGTCCTGTCGATCGCCCTCTCCCACGGGTACGTCGTCCCTCGGCAAACAGAGGCGATCGCGCGAACTGCCGAGTGGCTGGTCGCGCAGCGGGTTGACGACGAGTGGGGTGTGAACTGGCCGGCGTGTGTCACGCGTGACGGGTCAGGGGAGGGACCGGCCCAGGCTGCGTGGTGCTACGGCAGCCCCGGAGTGGCGCGGTCACTGTTCCTGGCAGGTAAGGCGATCGGCGACGACAAGTTGCGGCAGCTCGCGATCGAGGCGATGGCCGCAGTGCATCGCCGGCCGTGGTCGGCGCGGCTGACCGGGGACTCACCTGGACTCTGCCACGGCGTCGCGGGCCTGCTGCAGATCATGGTGCGGTTCGCGAACGACACGGACGAGCCGCTGTTCACCGAGGCGGCTGTCGAGCTGACCGAGCGGGTGCTTGACCTGTACCGACCGGAGATAGCCACTGGCTACTACTCGCGAAAGTCGGCGACCGGTGAGATGCGTGAGCATGGCGGTCTGCTGGACGGCGCGGCCGGCGTCGCACTGGCGTTGCTGGCTGCGAGCACTCCGGTCGAGCCGTCCTGGGACCACGTACTGCTGCTGAGCTGACCAGCGCACCCCCGCGCTGGTGGGAATCAATCGAAAGGGAATGAAGATGCCTACGGCAACGATCGACGATTTCGACCTTGATATTCGGCTGCAGGAGATCTCGCTGGACGCGCGGGAGGACGAGCGGTACCCGCCGGAGACCGCACCCGTCCGGTGCACGACATCGAAGTACTGCTGACCGTTTCGGTGACAGTCAACTACCGCTGAGCTGAGGGGAGCCGCATGTTTCGGCCGTTGGACTGGGTGATGGTGCGTACGCCGCTACTGCCGGTCGAGGCGTTCCTTGACCCGCCGACGGCCGTTGCGCCGGGCACTGAACTGCCGGCGGATCCCCGAATTCAGCGCGCACTGGCGGTCGGCGCCGGCGACCTTTCGCGGGCGCTGACCGAACCGCCCCGCACCGAGAAAGCGTTGCGGCGGATGCGCAGCAGCCTGCAGCGCTATCTCATCCGCATGTCGACGCGACCGACGCCGTACGGGACGTTTGCCGGAGTTGGAGTGGCGCAGTGGGGTGAGACGACGGACTTGGCGCTGACCGCCGAGCCCGCACAGATCCGGACGCGGCCGGACATGGGCTGGCTGATCGAGCTGATCGCCGAGCTGGAGCAGAAGCCGGATGTCCGCGCCGGACTGCGCTGGTTCGCCAACCCCGCGGCCAGCCTGCACGCGGACCGGCTGTTCCTCAGCGAACGAGCTGTCCTGACCGATCCCGCTGAAGCCGGTCGCGCGGTGAACCTGCGCGCAACGCCGGTGGTGCGGGCCGTGCTCGAAGCCGCGCGCACGCCTGTTCCGTACAACGACCTGGTCGACGCGCTCGCTGCCAACGGCGCACCACGGGTGAAGGTGGAAGGCCTGCTGCAGCAGCTCTGGGAGCAGACCGTGCTGCTGACTGATCTGCGTCCACCGGTCACGATCCCCGACCCAGCTCGGTACGTCGCCGACCGGCTCGCGTCCGTACCTGCCGCGCGGGCGGAGGCGACCGCCCTGACCGAGCTGCTGGACGACATCGCCGAGTGGGACGGGTTGGACGTCGACCACGCCGCTGCGGAGTACCCGAAGCTGGCTGCCAAGGCGAAGGCGCTGCGCGAGACGGCCACGCAGTTCCAGACCGACATGGCTCTCCCGCTCACGGGACGCGTCACTCACGAGGTTGCGGTGGAGTCTGCCCGACTTGCTGAGCTCCTGGCGCGACTGTCGCCGTCAGCAGCCGGCACGTCCTTCTTGGACGGCTACCGGGCCTTGTTCGAGGACCGGTACGGCAGAGATCGCGAGGTGCCGTTGCTCGAGCTCCTCGACCCGGACCGCGGCCTCGGCGCACCACAGCAGCCGGAGCGTCGCGAGCCGACCGACGAGCAGAAGCTGCGCAACAGGACGCTGGTCGACCTCGCACTCGATGCGCTGCAGGACGGCCGGACCGCGGTGGAGCTCGACGACGCGACCCTCGACAAACTGACCGTCGGATCACGGCAGGCGCCCGATTCACTTGACCTGTCGGTCTTCGTGGTCGCGGGCTCGGCCGCCGCGTTGGATGCCGGTGACTTCCGGCTGCTGGTCGGACCGAACGTCGGCGGTGGTGCGGCCGGCCGCGTACTCGGCCGCTTCGCCGACCTGGTCGGCGACGAGCCACTGCGGGCGGCTGCTGCCGCCGAGGCCGAGGTGAACCCGGATGTGCTGCACGCCGAGGTGAGCTACCTCGCCCGCCACGTGCGGACGGCCAACGTCACCATCCGGCCGCTGGTCCGCGAACGCGAGATCGCTCTGACCACCACCCCCGGTGACCACCAGCTGCCACCGGACGAGCTGGTCGTCGGTCTCAGTGGCGATCGGTTCGTGCTCCGCTGGGCGGTGGACGGCCGAGAGGTCGTGCCGTGCGCCGGGCACATGCTGAACACCTCCGGCTCGCCGGAGATCGTGCGCTTCCTGGAGCACGTCTTCCACGATGCCCGGTTGGTGAACCTCGGCTTCACCTGGGGACCTGCGACCGACTTCGCATTCCTGCCTAGGGTGCAGCGCGGCCGCCTGGTGCTGTCACCCGCGATGTGGCGGGTAGAGCCTGCTGATCTGACCGACTTCGTGGCCTGGCGCGAGCGCTGGCACCTTCCGCGGTACGTGTACCTGGCTGTGTCGGACAACCGGCTGCTGCTTGACCTCGACAATCCGGCGCATGTCGATCAGCTGCGGACCCAGGTCCGTGAGCAGGCCGTGCTGCACGAGGCGCTGCCGGCACCTGGCGATGCTTGGGTCACCGGGCCGGACGGCAACTACTTCAGCGAGCTGGTGGTGCCGCTGGTCCTCGACAAGCCGGTACGGCGTCCAGCACGGCGCGCGCCGGTACGACGTACCGAGACCGTGCGACGGGTGTATCCGCCGGGGAGCGACTGGTTGTTCGCCAAGCTGTACCACGTCCCGGCGTACGAGGATGACCTGATCGCGCAGGCGCTCAGCGACTTCGGGGCGGACTCGTGGTTCTTCATGCGGTATGTCGATCCCGACCCACATCTGCGCGTGCGGTGGTATCGGCAGCCGGACGTGGAGCGGGTGCTGCGGTGGGGCGCCGAGCTGGTGGAAGCCGGGTACTGCAAGAGGTTCGCGCTCGACACGTATGAGCAGGAGGTCGAGCGGTACGGCGGTCCGGTGGGGATGGCGTTGGCCGAGCAGCTGTTCCATGCGGACAGTGAGCTGGTCGCAGAGTTGCTGCGGCAGCGCCGGAACCTCGACATGTCGTTGCTGGGCGTCTACACGGTTGACTCGCTCTTGGGTGCGCTCGGGTACGACGAAGACCAGCGGCGGGTGCTAAGCCAGCTGGGACTGCAGGATCGCAAGGCGACGTCGGATGAGTTCCGCAAGGAGCAGAACGCGTTGCGAGCGGTGCTGGGCGATCCGGACTGGTTGCCCGCGACAGTGCAGCCGGCAATGGACCTGTGGTCTGAGCGGATCGCAGGCCTTGCGCCTCAGCTGGCAGAGCTGGACAAAGACACGCTCGCGCAGAGCTACGTGCACATGCACTGCAACCGGCTGCTGGGATGCGGTCATCCGCCGGAGCAGCGGGTGCGTGGGCTCTTGGTGCGGACGCGGGAGAGTCTGGCCCGGGCGCCGTGGCGGCCGCGGTGACGCGACCGCTGGTCGGCGTCGACGAGGTCACGGCACCGGACTGGTTGCAGATCGGTCAGCAGGCCGCAGGTAGTGGACTGCGGACAGCACTGCGCTCGTTGCCGGGCGCTGTCCGCCTTGTCGGCTCGCTGGCTTGGCAGGCGTCGCGTCGGCTGACGCTGGCGGTGCTGATCCTCCAGCTGGCCGCAGGGTGCGTGGCTGCGTTCGGATTGCTGGCGACGGCCGATGTGCTCACGGCGCTGCTGGCCGCGGGTCCCACGCCAGCGCGGCTCACGTCCGCACTGCCCGCGATCCTCCAGCTCGTTCTGCTGCTCTCGGGCCGAGCAGTGCTTGATGCGTTAGGCTCAGCGGCCCAGGCCGCGCTGCGACCGAGGATCGAACAGGCAGCACAGCATGAGCTGCACAGGGCAGTTGCTGACGTCGCACTGATCGCCTTTGAGGACAGCGAGTACGTCGACCTGCTCCGGCAGGGCCAGGAGCGCGGCATTCGCAGTATCGAGATCAGCGTGCGCGGCGTCGCCGATCTGACCAAGTCACTGATCCAGTTAGTAGCCGCGGTGATCACCGCTGGACTGCTGCATCCGCTACTCGCGCCACTCGTCGTACTGGCCGTCGTACCGGAGGTGTTGGCGTCTGCGCGAGCGGTGCAGCTGCAGTACCGCTCGTACCTGCGCATGGTGTCGCTGCGTCGCCGGCAGTCGATCGCTAGTGGACTGCTCACCGGACGACCGACAGCTGCCGAGATGCGGGCCTGCACGGCCGGGCCCGCGCTACTGACCGAGTACCTCCGGATCAGCACGCGGCTCACCGCGGAGGGGCAGCGGGTCGAGCTGGCCAAGTCGGGCGTCAACCTGGTTGGACGGGCCGTTGCCGGTCTCGGTACGGCGATCGGCTTCGGCGTACTCGGTCTGATGCTGTACGGCGCTTGGCTGCCACTCGCCCTCGCCGGAACTGCTGTGATGGCGATGCGGCTGGCCGGGACCGCACTGTCGAACTCGATGGCCGGTGTCACCCAGATCTACGAGAACTCCTTGTATATAGAGCTTTACAGCACCCTGCTGGTGCAGACCCGTCAGCACACGACACCAATGACTGGGAGAGCTGCGCCACGTGACCCGCGACGGATCAGTCTGGAGGCGGTCAGCTTCACCTACCCCGGTCAGCTCGAACCAGCGCTCCGAGACCTCGACCTGGTCATCCGCAAAGGCCAGACGGTCGCACTGGTCGGTGAGAACGGTTCGGGCAAGACCACGCTGGCCAAGCTGCTCACCGGTCTGTACGCACCGACCGCAGGGCGGGTGTGCTGGAACGGCGTGGACCTCGCGACCGTGGACGCGCAGACCGTGCACGACCGGATCGCGATCGTCGCGCAGGAACCCGCCCGCTGGCCGATGTCGGCGTACGACAACGTCCGGATCGGCAGGCTGGACTCGCCCACCGACCTGGACCCAGCGCTCGCAGCCTCCGGTGCCGACGCAGTGATCGCCGAGCTGCCGGCCGGTGGGGACACTGTGCTGTCCCGGGAGTTCAAGTCCGGCCGCGACCTGTCCGGTGGGCAGTGGCAGCGCATCGGACTGGCCCGTGGGCTCTACCGCGACGCACCGATCCTGGTTGCCGACGAGCCGACGGCCGCCATGGATGCGCGAGCCGAGCAGGCCGCGTTCGAGTCGCTGCGACGGATCGGCTCCGGCCGGACCAAGATCCTGATCACGCACCGGCTCGTCAACGTCCGCCAGGCCGACGTCATCGTCGTACTGGCGCATGGCCGCATCGTCGAGCAGGGGAGTCACACCGAGCTGCTGGCGCGTGGTGGCCTCTACGCGGACCTGTACGAACTGCAGGCGTCGGCGTACGTCAGCGCAGACCCTCGCGACGAGCCCGGACGGCGGCTTCGGCCCGCGAACTGACGCCGAGCTTGGCGAAGATCGACGACAGGTGGTTGCTGATCGTCTTCGGTGCCAGCCCGAGCCGCTGCGCGATGGCCGAGTTCGCCAGGCCCTCCGCCACCAGCGCCAGTACGTCGTGCTCGCGGCCGGTGAGGCCAGAGAGCCGACCAGCGTCCGGTACGACGCAGCCGACCAGACTGCTGAGTCGCCGGGCGACTGTTGGACCCAGGACTGCCTCACCGGCCGCGACACCGCGGATCGCTCGCAGGATGCTGTCGTGCGGTGCATCCTTGAGCACATAGCCCAACGCGCCGGCCTGCAGCGCGGCGACGACCGACTCGTCCTCGTCCGTCATCGTGAAGACCAGCACCCGCGTGTGGGGAGCGGAGCGGAGGATCTCGGTCACGGTACGGCGGCCGAGGTCGAGGTCCAGCACGACGACGTCCGGGCGATACATCAGCACGGCCCGGACGGTGTCACCGAACGACTCCGCCTCGGCGGCGACGGCGACATCCGGGATCGCCTGGAGGACGGCACGGAGGCCGCTGCGGATCACCGGATGGGCGTCGGCCAGCACTACCCGGAGTGCCTCGGGTGCGACGTGTTCTGCGGCCACCTGGCGTTCACCTCCCCGACCGAGTAAAGCCGACCGCGTAGCGCGATGACCCCGTCACCGGGTCAGGCCTCGGCGCACATTCTTCAACCCCAACGGGCATACTCGTTCAGGTGACCGACGTACGTGCCGACACCGACGCCGCCCTGCTGGCCGGGATCGCAGCCGCCCAGAGTGAGACCAGACTGCCGTCGGTGACCGCCGGCGTGGTGCGTGACGGGGAGCTGGTGTGGACCGGCGCGCGCGGCCGGTTCGCCAACGCGTCCGGGCTCGTGCCGGGATCGAACGTGCAGTACCGGATCGGGTCGATCACCAAGACGCTGACCGCGATCCTGGTCCTGCAGTGCCGCGACGAGGGTCTGCTGTCGCTGAATGATGCCGTCGGCAAGCATCTGCCCGGGATCGCGTTCGGCGACCGGACCGTGCGGCACCTGCTCGCCCACAGCGGTGGGATGAACGCCGAGCCCGAGGGTCCTTGGTGGGAGCGCAACCCGGGCGTCTCGTTCGACGAGTTGACCGCGAGCATGGACGAGTCGCACGCGACCGGTCCGGCCGATCGGCGGCACCACTACTCCAACCTCGGCTACGCGTTGCTGGGTGAGCTCGTCGCGCGGCTGCGTGGTGAGTCCTGGCTCGACGTGGTCCAGGAGCGCATCCTCGATCCGCTGGAGATGCGGCGTACGTCGTACTTCCCGTTCGGCGCGGCCGCCCAGGGGTACTCGGTCCATCCGTTCAGCGGTCAGCTGATCGAGGAGCCGGCCTACGACTCCGGAGCGATGGCTCCGGCTGGTCAGTTGTGGAGCACCATCGAGGACCTGGCGACGTACGCGAACTTCTGGATCGACCCGGTCGCTGAGGTGCTCAGCCGCGACACCGTCGACGAGATGTCCGCACCGGCGGCTGGGGATCCACGCGAGGCGCTGACAGCGTCGTACGGGCTGGGGTTGCGGTTGATTGCCGACGACCCCTATCTGCTGTTCGGTCACACCGGCTCGATGCCGGGCTTCCTGGCCGGGCTGTTCGTCGACCGGGTACGACGGATCGGCGCGGTCACGTTGGGGAACGCGACACACGGCAAGGTCGCGTCGCTGGCGCCGGAGCTGATCACCACTCTGGTCCGGTATGAGCCGGTGCTCGCACGGGAGTGGCTGCCGGAACCCCAGCTGGAGCAGGGCAACGAGCTGCTCGGTCACTGGTACTGGGGCAACACGCCGTTGACCATCGGCGTCAGCGCCGGTGGACTGCTGATGTCGGGTGCGATGAGTTGCCGCTTCACGCCGCTCGGCCCGGATCTCTACCAGGGACGCGACGGCTACTTCGCGGGGGAGCGGCTCCGCGTCGTCCGCACCGACGGCGCCCTCGACCACCTGAACCTGGCGACGTTCATCCTCACCAGGACGCCGTACGGCGAGAGTGAGCATGGCCACGTGTAGTCGGGTGGCCACGGAGACGATTTGAAGTTAGGCTCACCTAAGTAAGCGTTGCCTTACTTCAGGAGAGTGAGTGTGACTTCGACCGAGACGGCTGTCGCGGCGCATCTGAACGCGATTCTGCGCTGCTACACGCGGGAGGCCGCGGTGCCGGTGACGGCCGGATTGCTGCAGCTGGCAGTCGGCGGTTCGACAGTCACGGCGCGGGTCGAGCATGCCTCCCGGAGTGGGTGGCACCAGTTCACCGAGATCCTGGTGGACGGTGTCCCGCCGGCCCCGGAGGCCTTGGTCCGGCTGCTGTCCACCGATGCCGACCCGGCCGAGGTCGACGACCTCGTCGCGCGGACGGCGGAGTCGGTCCGCAACGTCGCGTACTTCGTCGACGCGGGCGGGGCTGACCGTGGCCCGGGCCGCTTCCTGGAGATCGAGCAGGCGTTGCTGTTCGGTCAACTGAACCACCCGGCACCCAAGAGCCGGGACGGATTGAGCGGTGCCGAGCTGGCGAGGTACTCGCCGGAGCTCGGTGGCCGTTTCGCGGTGCACTGGTTCGAGGCCGACACCGAACTGGTGTCCTCGGACCAGGTGGCCGGCGCGCCCTCACTGCAGGGACTGGACGCTGTGCAGCTGATGGGCGCGCTGGCCGGTATCACTCCGTCGGCGGGCCGGGTGCTGATCCCGGCTCACCCGTGGCAGGCGGCAGCCCTGCGGCAACGGCCGCGGGTCGCCAAGCTGCTCGAGGAGGGTCGAGTGAAAGAGCTCGGCCCGCACGGCGCGCAGTGGTACCCGACATCGAGCATGCGCACGCTCTACCACCCAGACCTGCCGGTGATGCTCAAGCTGTCCCTGGGCCTGCGCATCGCCAACTCGCGGCGTGAGTCGACCCCCACCGAGCTCCGCCGCGGCCTGGAGGTCTACCGCCTGCTGGACGCCGCCTACAACGCCGGTACGGCGACAGCGCATCCCCGCTTCACCATCGTCCGCGACCCGGCCTGGATCGCTCTTGACGAGGGTGGACCCACCTTGACCGGTCTGGACGTCGCGGTGCGTGAGGTACCGAATGACGTCAACAGCTATGCCTGCTTGGCCGGACTGGTCGCGCCACGCCCTGACCGCCTCAGCCGCCTCAGCGAGTTCGCCGCCGACGACCCAGCCGCGTGGGTGGCGCAGTACGTCGACAGCGTCCTCATCCCGATGCTGCACCTGTACGCCGAGACCGGCATCGGACTCGAGGCTCATCAGCAGAACACCCTGATCCGCCTGGACGGTCTCGGCCGGATCAAGGGCGGTGCCTACCGCGACAACCAGGGCTACCACCTCGCATCGTCGTACCTGCGTGGTCTGCTCGCCGTAACCGGCCTGCGGGACTCTGCGCTCGCCGTGGTCGACGACAGTACGGCGGACGACCGCCTCACCTGCAGCCTGCTCTACAACCAGGCCCTGGCCGTGGTCGGCTGTCTGGCGGCGGATGGGGTCGCCGACGAAGGAGAGCTGCTCGATGTGGTGCGGGACCGACTCGTCCTCGCACTGCCGTTGCTGAAGGCCGCTGGCCCGGACGGCGACCGCCTGGCGCGCCGCTGGCTGACCGCAGACACCCTGCCCTGTCAGGCGAATCTGTCCACTGTCTACCTGAACCTTCCGAACCCGCTCACGGCGTGACCGAGACTCCCCGGATTCGCGCACTGTAGGCTGGCGCGGTCTGCCGATCGTCCAGACCGGCGTGACGACCACGGGGAGCAACATGAACACTGGACACGTCGAGCTCGCACGGGCTCAGCAGGAACGGTGGGAGTCCGCTTACGCGCGACATCCGCAACTGCACGGAGCCGAACCGTCGGCAGCGGCGCATTGGGCGGCGGAGACGTTCGGTGCCGCAGGCATCGATGACGTTCTCGAGCTCGGGTCCGGGCATGGCCGGGACGCGCTTTTCCTGGCCAGGCAGGGATTCAGCGTGCACGCCACCGACTTCAGCGAGACCGCGCTCGACCAGCTGCGGCAGCAGGCACAGCGCGAAGGACTCGACGACCGGGTCACCGCCGCGCTGCACGACGTCCGCGATCCGTTGCCGCCGGCCGATGCCACGGTGAACGCGGTCTTCGCCAACCTGCTGCTGAACATGGCCTTCACACCGGACGAGCTGCGCGGCCTGACCGGCGAGATCCACCGGGTGCTGCGACCCGGCGGCCTCTTCGTGTACGCCGTCTGGTCCGCGGAGGACCCGTGTGCGGCGAACTGGCGGGAGTTCGGTGACGGGTTGTGGGAGCACGACGGGTTCGTCGGCCGCTTCTTCGACCGGCCCCGGCTCGACGAGCTGACCGCCGGCTGGCGGCCGGTCGACACCACGCCGTACGCCGAAGGCCCGAAACCGCACCGGATGTGGCGCGTCACCGTCGCGAAAAGGTGAAGTTCCCTTCAAGGACGGCGCGCCACGTTGCGGGCCGCTGAGCGAGGCGACAGCGTGCACTGACGCATCTCACCTCGAGAGAATCGGAGTGCGGCAATGCAGTGGTTCACCGATGTGATCACGAAGCGGTACGCGGAGTTCAACGGCCGGGCACGGCGCAAAGAGTTCTGGATGTACTTCCTGTTCTGGGTCATCATCCTGATCGTCGCCGCCATCCTGGACAAGCTGCTGGGCACCGACTACGGCGACCCGGACGCGAAGTTCGGCCGCACCGGGTGGATCTCGACGATCCTGTTCCTCGCGATGGCGATCCCGAGCATCGCAGTGTCGGTCCGCCGGATGCACGACAAGGACCGCAGGGGCTGGTGGGTGCTGATCTGGCTGATCCCGTGTATCGGCTGGATCTGGTTCATCGTCTGGCAGGCCCAGGACGGGACGCCGGGTGACAACCGGTTCGGGCCGGACCCGAAGGCCGCCGAGCGTGGTGGCTTCGCCGACCCGCCGACGGTCTGACGAACAACAGCACGCCCCGCGAACCTTTGACAAGTTCGCGGGGCGTTTGCGTTGGCTCAGCTGGCCTTGCTGACGCTGGACATGTTGAAGTCCGGGATCAGCAGCGGCGGGGTCGCCGTCCGGGAGAACTCGTCACCCCACTCGCGGGAGAACGACGGCACGGTCGCGCCGGCCGCGGTGATCCGGGAGAGCAGGTCGACGGGGCTCTCGTTGAAGCGGAAGTTGTTGACCGCCCCGGTCACCTCACCGTTCTCGATCAGGTAGACGCCGTCCCGGGTCAGTCCGGTCAGCAGCGAGGTCTGCGGGTCGACCATCCGGATGTACCACAGGCAGGTCAGCAGCAGACCGTTCTCCACACCGGCGACCAGGTCGTCCGTCGTACCGGTGGCGCCGTCGATCGACAGGGCGTAGTTGTCGATTCCGGGCGCGGCCGTGGGTGCGCCGATCAGCTCGGCCGTGTGCCGGCTCGTCATCAGGGTCTCGAGCTTGCCGTCCCGGATCCAGTCGGTGGCGGTCAGCGTGAGGCCGTTGTCGAAGACGCTCGACGAACCGTCCGACGATCGCGCGACCGCGAACGGGAAGGTCTCGAGTCCGGGCAGCGCCGGGTCGGACCGCAACTGCACCGGCTTGGTGGACAGCGTTTCGCCGATCTTCGTGCCACCGGACGGCTTCGCGAACACACTGCGGCCCTCGAACGCCTGCCGGCCGTCCAACTGCCAGAACAGGTACGTCGTCAGGTCGGCGACCGCGGTCGGCGGCAGCACGGTGGCATGCCGGCCGGGCTCGACGGCAACCGTCCGGGACGCCCAGCCCAGCCGTCGGGTCAGCTCGGCGTCGAACGCCAGCGGATCGATATCGGTGAAGTCGCGAGTCGCCGCACCGACCCAGGCGGACTGGCTGAGGTCGCCGGACTTGCCGGTCTCGGTGACGAAACCACGGGGGAGGGCCTGCCGAACGCGGAGTCCGGCCGAGGAACCGACGTACAGGGTGACGACCTCGTGGTCGGCGAAACCGTAGAGCCAGCGGCCTTCGCTGGTGGCTCGCTGCAGGGTCTCACCGAGCGCCGGAGCGAACTTCTCGTAGACGCTGACTGAGGTCTCGGCTGCCTCCTCGTCCCAGTCCGGGCTGGTGGTGCCGTCGATCAGCGGTCGGGCGTCGTCTGCCGGGGAGGAGGCCCGCGCTGTCGCGACCGCCGCGGACACCTGCTCGCGCAACGAGTTGTCGGTGACCGCGGACCGGCTGACCACACCGGTCGCCGTACCTTCGCCGGCTCCGACCGTGGCGATCACGGTGACGTGTGTGCCGCGCATGGAGCCGTTGGTGGTCAGGGTGTTGTTGGCCCAGCGCAGGTTGGCGCTTGAGGTCTCGGCGACGATGATCACGCAGCCGTCCGCGCCCTCGGCCGCTGCGAGCGCGAGCCCGCGCTCGACGGTGTCCTGCGGGGTGAGCTGAATGGCGGTCACCGGCCGGCCTCCTGCGTGGTGTTGAGAATGCGGACGCCCCGGAACAGGGCGGACGGGCAACCGTGGCTGACGGCACCGGACTGGGCGGGCTGGGCCTTGCCGCAGTTCAGCGCGCCGTGCAGGACGTAGGTCTCCGGGCCGCCGACGGCCTCCATCGAGCCCCAGAAGTCCGTCGTGGTCGCCTGGTAGGCGATGTCGCGGAGCTGACCGTCCAGCTTGCCGTTGGTGATCTTGTAGAACCGCTGCCCGGTGAACTGGAAGTTGTACCGCTGCATGTCGATCGACCAGGACTTGTCGCCGACGATGTAGATCCCGTTCTCGACCCGGCTGATCAGCTCCTCGGTCGAGGGGCCGCTCTCGGCCGGCTGCAACGACACGTTGGCCATCCGCTGGATCGGGATGTGCCCGGACGAATCGGCGTACGCACAACCGTTGGAGCGGGCGGTGCCGAGCAGTTCCTCGTTCACCTTCGCCATCCGGCGGTCGACCTGGTAGCCGACCAGTACGCCGTCCTTCACCAGGTCCCACTGCTGACCGGCCACGCCCTCGTCGTCGTACCCGACCGTGGACAGGCCGTGCTCGGCGGTGCGGTCACCGGTGACGTGCATGACCGGCGAGCCGTACTTGAGGTTGCCGAGCTTGTCGGTGGTCGCGAAGCTGGTGCCGGCGTAGTTGGCCTCGTAGCCGAGCGCGCGGTCCAGCTCGGTGGCGTGGCCGATCGACTCGTGGATCGTCAGCCACAGGTTGCTCGGGTCGATGACCAGGTCGTACACCCCGGCCTCGACACTCGGCGCGGCCATCTTCTCGGCCAGCCAGCCCGGGACCTGCGCGAGCTCGTCGTCCCAGTCCCAGCCGGTGCCGGTCATGTACTCCCAGCCACGTCCGGCCGGCGGCGCGAGCGTGGTCATCGAGTCGAAGCGGCCGGTCTCGGCGTCCACCGCGAAGGCGGTGATCTCCGGACCGATCCGCACCCGCTGCTGCGTGTACGACGTACCTTCGGTGTTCGCGTAGAACTTGCACTCGCGGATCGTGGCGACATGCACGCTCGTGTGCGCGACGCCGTCGGCCTTGAGCAGCCGGTCGCTGTAGTCGGTCAGCAGCGCGACCTTCTCGCTCCGCGGCACGCTGAACGGATCGATCTCGTACGACGAGACCCACGTGACGCCGTCGTACACCGGCTCGTCGGCGAGCTCGATCGGCTCCGCGTTGATCGGCCGCGACACCAAGGCCATGTTGACGGCCTGCTCGGCCACCTGGACTGCCGCGTCCGTCGTCAGCGCGACCCCGGCCGCGAAACCCCACGTCCCGTCGTGCACGACGCGCACCGCGAGACCGAGGTCCTCGCCGTCGCTCGCACTCTCCAGCACGCTGTCGCGCAGCGAGATCGACTCCGACCGGATCCGCTCCAGCCGGAACTCCGCGAAGGTGGCCCCGAGGTCTCGCGCCCGCTGCAACGCGGCCTCCGCAAGCTCCTGCCGGGGAAGGGCAAGGAAGGATTCATCGATGTCTGGCACGATCCCGACCCTATACACCCGACGGGCGACCTGCTCAGACTTTCAGGTAGGTCAGGACGGCGAGGACCCGCCGGTTGGCGGAGTCGTCGGCCTGGATGCCCAGCTTGTCGAAGGTAGTGGTCGTGTACTTGCTGATCGCGCTGTCGCTGAGGAACAGGCGCTGGGCGATCGCGCTGTTCGACAAACCCTCCGCCATCAGGGCGAGGACCGACCGCTCACGCTCGGTCAGCCGGGCCAGGTGCGGCTCGGCGGCCGGGCGGGCGAGGAGCTTGGTGACCACGGCCGGATCGAGCGCGGTGCCACCGGCGGCGACGCGTTCGAGGGCGTCGATGAACTGGTCGGCGTCGAACACGCTGTCCTTGAGGAGGTAGCCGACGCCGCCTGCCTGGTCGGCGATCAGCTCACGGGCATACAGCTGCTCGACGTGCTGCGACAGAATCAGCACCGGCAACCCGGGGACCTCTCGGCGTGCGCTGAGCGCGGCGGTCAGCCCCTCGTCGGTGTTGGTGGGCGGCATCCGGACGTCGACGACCGCAACGTCCGGACGGTGCGTCAGGAGGGCTTGGAGCGTCTCCGGTCCGGTGGCTGCGGTCGCGACCACCTCGTGGCCGAAGGTCTCGAGTAGCCGGACCAGGCCGTCGCG
The DNA here is from genome assembly GCF_042882005.1 of Kribbella sp. NPDC058245. NCBI lineage: Bacteria > Bacillati > Actinomycetota > Actinomycetes > Propionibacteriales > Kribbellaceae > Kribbella > Kribbella sp. NPDC058245. Next base: position 214,785 of record NZ_JBHVWY010000002.1, on the reverse strand, counting down.
GAGCAGGTAGAGGTCTTCGGCGACAACTATTCGCATGGGATCTCCATCCGTGCCAGGGTCGGCCCACCGGGCGGGCTGTCCAGTGTCAGAGTGCCGTCGAAGGCACTCAGCCGCCGGGCGATCCCGTCCAGTCCACCACCCGGTACGGCGACAGCGCCGCCCGGACCGGTGTCCGTCACGAGCACGGTGAGCGCCGTACCGGCTTTGCGGACGTCCACCTGCACCGTGGAGGCTTCGGCGTACTTGGTCGCGTTCGCCAGGAGCTCGGCCACACTGAAGTACGCCGCGGCTTCGATCGGCGCGTCGAGACGTTGCCCGAGGTCAGAGGCGACCGTGACTTCGAGTGCGCTGTCGAGTGCGAGCGCACGGATCGCATCGACCAGGCCGCGTTCGGCGAGTACCGGTGGGTGGACGCCGCGGACCAGGTCACGCAGCTGGGCGAGTGACGTGGAGGTGCCCTCCCGGGCCTCGCGGAGCAGCGCCTTCGCGCGGTCGGGGTCGGTGTCCATCAGTCGCTCGGCCGTGGCCAGCGACAAGCCGACCGCGACCAACCGGGCCTGCGCTCCGTCGTGCAGGTCGCGCTCGATCCGCCGGATCTCTGCCGCCTGTGACCTGGTCAGATCCGCGCGCTGGAGCTCGAGTTCGCGCACCCGGTCGGTGCTGTCTGGCGCCGGGAGCCAGCGTCCGGCGAGCGGGCGGAGGACCAGCCACGCGTACGGCGCGGTCAGTACGCCGATCAGCGTGAGGCCGATGCCGACGGCAACTGCTGACCGGGTGAAGGCGATCACGGCTCCGGCGAGTGCCGCCGGCGGTACGGCGCACACGGGCGCGATGGTGATGGCCGAGATTCCAAGCCAGCGCACGTCTCGCCAGTAGGCCGGATCGCCGAGCCCGCGCCGCCAGCGGGCATCCATCTCGGCGTCCCGGCGGGTCCGTTCGTACGAGTGGCCGTTCCACCAGTGCCCGGTCGACAGCTGGACCGGCTCCGGGCCGGGCGGCCGGTACCCATCCTCGAGCTGGAGACCGCACCAGCTGTTCGCGAGGCGCCGTACCAGCGTGCCGATCGGCCGGGCCAGGGCGAGCGCGCAGGCGCTGACGATGAGCAGCCAGCCGAACCAGGTCCAGGGGTTGGCCGGAGACCAGGACCGCCCGGTTAGAGCACCCAGCACGGCCGGGACGACCGAGAGCACCGGCACTGCTGTGGCCAGGGTCAGGAGCACGAGCCCTCGCCCTGCCGCTACGAGCCGTCGCATGCTGTCCTCGTCCCTTCCGCCGGTTGCCGCCGGATCATGACCGCCACTGCGATCAAGGGGATCACAGACGCGGCCTGGAGCGCGGCGAACCACACCGGGCAGACCCCGGGGATCAGGTCGACGCCGATGATCGCGATCGGCAACACAGTCGTTAGAGTCCGAAGGCGCTGTGCGCTCAGCCGGTAGAGCACGGGGGTGACGGCCAGCAGCAGTACCGATCGCACCCACATGAACGTGTTGACCGTCCCGTGCGTCGCAGCCGTCGCGATCACCACACTCAGTACTACCGCGCTAGCCACGCCGTACAGTCCGATGCACTTCTTCACTGTCTTCTTCATACTCACGACGTTAGAAATCTGCTGCGTCGTCCAGTACGGGTCCAGCCCCACACCTGGGTGGGTCTAGCCACACTGGAACCGGACGACCATCGGCGGTGTAGTGAGAGTGTCCGAGAGGTTGAGGAGGTCCAGATCAGCGCAGCGGATGAGGCGGCGATTCTGACTCGGGTGCGTGGCGGGGACTCCGCTGCGTACGGCGAGTTGGTGCTGCTGCATGCGCCGATCGCTCACCGTACGGCGGTGTTGCTCGGAGCCGGTGCGGATGCGGATGACGTGGTGCAGGAGTCCTTCGTGAAGGCGTACCGGGCGCTGGGTGGGTTCCGGGGTGGTGCTGCCTTTCGGCCGTGGTTGCTGCGAATTGTGGCGAACGAGACACGGAACTGCGTGCGGTCGCGTTCGCGTCGCAGCCGCCGGGAAGAGATCGCTGCGCCGCTGGACGTCGTACTGGATCCTGCCGAGGAGACGGTGTCGCTGGAACGGCGGGCTGAGCTGCTGAGCGCCGTACAGGCTCTGCCGGAGGCGCACCGGCTGGTGGTGACGTGCCGGTACCTGCTGGAGCTGGACGAGCAGGAGACGGCGACGGTGCTCGGTTGGCCGCGTGGGACGGTCAAGTCACGGCTGCACCGGGCCCTGGAGCGACTGCGACGGTATCTGCTGGAGAAGGAGGTGCTGCCATGAACCTGGATGACGAGCTGCGCGCGTTGGGACGGTCCGTGGAGGTACCGCCGGTCGACTCCGAGCTGACTGCTGCGGTTCTGGCGCGCGTGGCCGACATTCCGGTACGACGGCGCTCGCGCGACCGCTGGCGGGCTTTCGTGGCCGGTCTGTGTGTGCTGCTGGCTGGGCTGGCGCTGACACCGCCGGTGCGGGCGGCTGTTGCCGAGTGGCTGCGGATCGGGGGAGTGCAGGCTGTCCCGGGCGGCACTGCACCGCAGAGCGCTCCACCTGTGCCTACTGTCTCGGGTGCGCTGTCGCTGGAGCAGGCTGCACAGGTCGCTGGCTTCACTCCGGTACTTCCCAAGGGCCTGGGCGCGCCAGACGCGGTGGACGCCTCGAAGGACTTCGTTGCCATGAGCTGGGGCAGCCTGCGTCTCGAACAGTTCCGCACCGGGATCTCACCGATGTACCTCAAGCAGCACTACAAGTCGCTCGACTACATCCAACAGGTCAACGGTTACTGGTTCAGCACCCCACACGAGCTAGTGCTGGTGAACGAACAGGTAGTGCGGATCGCCGGACCTACGCTGGTCTGGGAGCTGAACGGTACGACCTTCCGGCTTGAGGGTGCCGACAAACACCGTGCGACCCAGGTGGCCGTCGGAACCTTCTGACGCGCGGCGGTGTACCCAGTACATGATCCGACGGACGCTCGCCTTCTTCGCCGTACTCGCGATGCTCACCATGGCCGCTCCCGCGTACGCGGGCGGTCCCACCAGCGTGCTGCTGAGCGCACCGCCTCGAGTGGTCGCTCTTGGGTACGACGATCTGCGGTACAGCGAACTGCAGGCGCTGACGAGTCTCGAGGGCGCCAGCAAAGAGCCGGACTCCCCGGATCACCAGAGCGGCAACTTCGTCCGCGCTGCGTGGCTCATCCACGACATGAACGTCTGGCGCATCGACATCATCTACCCCGACGCCCCGGGCGGCCCGTGGATCGCCACCAGCGAGTCATCTGACGGCTCTGCCCTCGACGGCTCGGCGCTGCTCGGCAAGCCGGTCTGGCATCGGTCGCCGGAGCCGGTCGCCCTGACGAAGCTGCTGGCCTCCCTCAAGCTGCTCCCCGGTGACCTCGACGGTCAGCGGTTCCTGGGCGGCCCCACCACGCTCGACTACTCACCGCCAGCGTCGCCACCCGTAGCCGACGCCCAGCCCGCGCCGCAGCCGCAGGCCCAGGTTGTAGCGACCAGCGTCTTCACCGGCTGGCGCTGGATACTGCCCGGCGTACTCGTCGGAGCAGCTCTCGCGTGGGCGGCTGGCCGTTTCCTGCGCCAGCGCCGCTGGGACCTGGTCGACGCCGATTAGCACTCACGCCAGTCGAGCCGAGTGAACCCGCCGGCCGACCGCTGTGGTCCGCTTCCGCCGGAGAGCGGACCACAGGCGGCGCTTCGGTCGCTCGATGGCCATCTCGCCGCGCACGGAGTACCGCAGGTCATCGGCCACCAGCTTGCTGTTCAGAACCACGCTCAACGCTTCCATCGCTCCACACTCCCGTTCCGGGCATCCGCTCCCGGGTGCCATCACAGGTACGTCGGAGCCGCCCGACCGTTCTTGACATCAACCCCCGAACTCGATCAGGCCGGCTGGGTATACACGGTTTCGTGCTCGGTGTGGCTGTGATGTTTCCCCTTGTGGATAAGGGATTCAGGCCCGATGGCGATTTGCGCGGGCTCGCTCGGTGTGCGTAAACTAGAATGCATGTTCGACGATGATCTGACGCTGCTCGCGACGCCCGACCTGCTGGAGTCGGCCGCCGGGCAGCGTGCGTTGTCGCATCGGGCCGATGCCCGGGTGCTCGAACACGCGCTGGTTTATGCCGACCGTTTCCATCCTGATTCGTGTGCGTCGCGGGCTGGTCGCCGTTCGTTCGAGGGGCGTGAGCGTGGTGTGGTGCTGGGTGGTGAAGGCTGCCCGGAGATTCTGGAGTTCGCGATCGGTGAGTTCGCGGTCGTCCTGGGTGTCTCACCCGGGGTCGGGCGCGGGATCATCGGTGATGCGTTGGCGTTGCGTCACCGTTTTCCCTTGATCTGGGCCAAGGTCTTGTCCGGTGAGGCGACTCCATGGAAGGCCTGCCGGATCGTGCGCGACTGCCTCGCCTTGTCCGAGGAGGCTGCCCAGTACGTCGATGGCCGGGTCGCGGACCTGATCGACACGATCACCCCGTACCGGTTGGACAAGATCGTCAAGGCCGCGAAGATGCACGCCGACCCTGATGGCGCTCGTGCCGAGGCGGCCGCGAAGGTCCGCGAACGCGGCGTGTTCGTCGGCCGCTCGGATGAGCACGGCACGAAAACCATCTATATCCGTACGTCGGTTGGCGCGGCCACCCGCTTCGACGCTGTCATCGACGCGCTCGGCGACGCCCAGCAGACCCTGGGCGATACCCGCTCGCTACAGTTCCGCCGTGCTGAGGCGGTAGGCATTCTGGCCGACCCCGTCTTCGCCCAAGAACTCCTAGCCCAAACCCGCCACGCCGCCACCGCGACGACCCCGGACACCCAAGGCGCGCCGGACACCACGGGCACGCCGGACACCCCAGCCCCGACCACGCCGGCCCCGAGCTCGACCACGTCGCAGACTCCTACCCCGGCGTCCGCGGCTTCGAGTTCCGCTGCCTCGAGCGTTCCGACTCGCAGTGCGGATGTTCCCGCTCGCGGCGCTGCAGACCCGCAGTCTCCCACCCGGAGCGCCCCGGCGCCGAGCCCCGCAACTCCGGATGCTGCAACCTCAGCCACGCAGACTCCCTCGGCTTCGAGATCCGCTGCTTCGGGTGTTCTCGCCCGCGGCGCCTCAGGTCCGCAGCCCTCCACCCCAAGCGCCCCGGCCCCGGGCTCTACCGCGTCGGGTGTTCCCGGTCGGACTTCCACCTCGGGCGGTCGCGCTGCGGAAGGTCTTGCCTCGGATGGTGCAACGGCCGTGAGGGACGGCGGTCCGGAGCTGCGCCAGCGCGACGGCGGTGGCGAGGATGATTGGGACGAGTACTCGGCGAGCATGGTCGAGCCCGGACTGCACGATGAGGCCGACCGGGATGCTCCGCACCCGAGCACCAGCAACCTCCCCGACCCCTTCGATCATGCAGATCACCCGTCCCGCTGGCCGGTGGAACCGTTCGATCCCGCCTCCGCCCTCGAGCCCGACGGCGACACCGGCGAGCCCATGGACGCCACAGCACAACGCGCACTCGCCAGTCGGCTCGCGCAGATCAAACGCGACGCCTACACCCGGCTCACACCCGCGACAACGCCAAGCGCTCACGCACGCCCAAGTACTGCCGCACGCCCAGGAAAGACCGAAATTTATGTCCACCTCACCGACCAGACCCTCGCAGCCGGCGACGGCGTGATCCGGGTCGAAGGGCACGGGCCCTCACTGGCCTCGCAACTGGGCGAACTGATCGGATACGGGCCTTACGTGGTGAAGCCGGTCATCGACCTCAACGACGCGATCTCGGTCAACTGCTACGAAGCCACCGACCGCATCCGCGAACGCGTCAAACTCACCCACCCCGTCGAACTCTTCCCCTACGGCACCCGCGAAACCAGTAAATCCATCGACCTCGACCACATCACGCCCTACGACCCCCTCGGCCCACCAGGCCAAACCAGCACCACCAACCTCGCACCGCTGAGCCGCTACGGCCACCGGCTGAAAACCCACGCCCATGGCTGGAAGGTGCGCCGGATCAACCCCACCACCCTCGAATGGAGAACACCCCATGGCTTCGTCTTCCACGTCAGGCCCACGGGCACCCACCGGATCCTCGAACCCGTCGGCTGAACGTGTGCGGCCGCCGTACCTCGATCGGGAGGTACGGCGGCGGTGGGGGAGTGCACCCTGGTCAGTTGGAGAGCTGGATGGAGCGGCTGGAGTTGAGGAGGACGGCGCCGAGGTACTTGTAGTCCTTCGGGGCACCGGCGACGGCGATCTCGACCTCGGCGGACTTGCCGCCCGCGACACCGATGAAGCGGTCGGCGACCCAACGGGTGGTCTTGCCGCTGCGGTAGGTGTAGACGACCGTGCTGACGGTCAGCGGACCTTGGCCGGAGGTGGACTTCATCGACGCGGTCGAGGTGCTGACGATGTGCAGGCCGCGGGTGTGCTTGAGCGCGACGATCTTGCGCTTCATCGCCTGAGTGGTGCTGATGTTGGCGTTGTACGCCGTGTTGAAGCGGACCGACTGGTTGTGCTTGGCGTCGGAGAACTTGTCCTGCCAGGCGCCGAGTGTCTGGTGCTTCCAGGTCTTCGGCACATAGGCGCTGGCGTGCGGGCCGTCGCTGACGGCGAAGTACCGCTTCGCGTACGTCGACGCCGCCTGGCTGTTGCTGGAGGCAACTGCCGCGTTACTGGGAAGCGTGCCGCCGATCAGGAGAGCCCCCGCGCCCGCCATCGCTGCGATCCCTGTCACAACCCCGAACTTCTTCATCTCTCTGTGTCCCCTCGAGTTTCGCACAGCCACCGTGACTGCACACGACTAGAGATGACGGCAGGGGAGCGGAAGGTTGATTACTCGTCCGGAGTTTTTCGCTGACCGTGCAGGGACCCGGCGTGGGCGGTGACGGTCGGGTCGTTGCGGGTCTTGAGCAGGCTGGCGACCACGACGATCACCAGGATGCCGATGATCACGGCGAGACTGACCGGGGTGGAGACCTCCGGAATGCCGTCGTGGATGTCCACGTGGGCCCAGTGCAGGATCAGCTTCACGCCGATGAAGGCGAGGATGACGGCCAGCCCGGCCGACAGGTACACGAGCCGGTCGAGCAACCCCTTCACCAGGAAGAACAACGCCCGCAACCCCAGCAGTGCAAAGGCATTGGCCGCGAACACGATGTAGGCCTCGTCCGTGACACCGAACACGGCCGGGATCGAGTCCAGCGCGAAGAGCAGGTCGACGCCACCGATCGCGACCAGTACGACGAACAGCGGCGTCACGACCTTCCGCCCGTCGATCCGCGCGGTCAGCTTGCCGCCGACGTACTCCTCGCTGACCGGCAGGACGCGCCGGGCGGTCTTCACGATCACGTTGTTCTCGACGTCGGGTTCCTCGTCACGGTGCCGGAACAACTGCACCGCCGTGTAGAGCAGCAGCAACCCGAAGATCAGGAACATGAACGAGAACAGCGACAACAGCGTCGCACCGAGCGCGATGAACAGCGCCCGCATGATCAGCGCGAGCACGATGCCGAACGTCAGCACCTTGTGCTGATGCTCCTCCGGTACGGCGAACGTGGTCATGATGATCACGAACACGAACAGGTTGTCGACCGACAAGCTCTTCTCGACGATGTAGCCCGCGAAGTACTGCGCGCCGAAGTCCCCGCCGTACTGGCTCATGAACCACAGGCCGAACGCGACCGCCACCGCGACGTAGAACACCGACCAGGCGGCCGCCTCCTTGAACCCGACCCGGTGCGGCCGCAGTGCCGCGAGCAACAGATCCACTGCCAGCAGTACGACGATCAATCCGATCGTGATCGCCCACGTCGACCCACTGAGCTCGAGCACGGTTCCTCCGTCATCCTTCGGCGGTTGGTGCAGCCGAGCCTACCGAGTCGGACCAGCTCAGTTAGTTGCGCCGCGCAACCATCGCAGAATTTCCCGGTACGCCGCGCTTGGCGGCACGTGGCCACCGACGTACTGGATGGATTCGGCGGACGAGAGCGCCTCGATCAGGAAGCCTGCGTGCTTGCCGGCGCGTTCGTCGGCGGTGCCGTGCCAGATGCTGGTCGGGACCCGGACATCGGTGAGGTCGAAGCCCCAGGGCTTGGAGAAGGCCGCGAGGTCGTCGAGCACCCCGTCGATGCTGGTGACGAAGGTGGCGGTGAGTCGTGCCATCGCCTCCGGGCTATCGCGAGCGGGTGGCGCCGGCGGCGCGGGGTCGTGCGGGTCCGGCGGGAACTCCGGGCCGCCGGCTGCGACGGCGGCCATGATCCGGGCGAAGCTCTCCTCGAGTTCGGGCCGGAGGACGTTCACATCACGGGCAGCCTGCCAGCCGTGCCGGTCGCGGCGCGGGTCGGCCTGCTCCTCGGCCTCGGTGGGTTCGGGGTCGTGGGTCAGCGGCGGGGCGATGCCGCCGACAGTGGCGCAGCGGATGACCCGATCGGGCAGCAGCGCCGCGCAGGCGAGGGCGTGCGGGCCGCCGCCGGAACCGCCGGTCAGGGCGAAGGTGTCCCAGCCGAGGTGATCGGCCAATTGCGCGACGTCACCGGCAGCATCGGCCACGGAACGACCGGGCTGACGGGTGGAGCCGCCGTACCCGGGGCGATCGGGGATGAGCATCCGCAGACCGGCTTCCGCGATGGCTTCGACAACGTGCGGACGCTTCCAGCGGGTGCTGGGTGTCCCGCCGAGGGAGACCACCGGAAAACCGTCGGTGGGACCGTAGAGGGTGTAGTTGAGCAGTCTGGAGCCGATGCGCAGTTCGCCGTCAGTTGCCGCTGTCATGCGCGGAGAGTAGCCGGGCGAGAGGAGCTATCCGAATCCGGAGTTATCGAGTCGAGATTCTCAGGATTCAAGATGCGGCACGTGGGGTGGGAGGATGCCGCCTAGCTTGTGTCGGCTGTTTGAAACAACTCGTCAGGAGTGTGTGTGAGTTCGTCAGTTGCCGGGGCACTCTCGCCGACCCGGCAGGCCTTGCGCCGGGTACGACGGGATCGGAGCGCGCGTGTCGGTCTGGTGCTGGTCGTCGCGCTGATCGTGGTCGCGGCGGCGTCGCCGTTGCTGGTGAAGTTGTCGGGCCAGGATGCGTTCACGTACCACATCGATCTGCTCGATCCGGCCCGCGGGAACGCGCCGCGCGGATCGTTCGGCGGCGCGAGTGGGGAGCACTGGTTCGGGGTGGAGCCGCTGACCGGGCGCGACCTGTTCTCGATCGTGGTGCTCGGCCTGCGGACCTCGCTGGTGATCGCGATCGTGGTCACCGCGGTCACGACCGTGATCGGCACGCTGCTCGGGATCACCGCGGCGTATGTCGGCGGCTGGTTCGATGCCGTCCTGTCCCGGCTGCTGGACTTCCTGTTCGGGTTCCCGCAGCTCGTCTTCATGATTGCCCTCGGCATCATCGTGCCGGCCAAGGTGCCGCGGCCGCTGCTGCTGATCGGCGTGCTGAGCTTCTTCGGCTGGGCCGGTCTGGCTCGGCTGATCCGGGCGCAGGCGCGTTCGCTGGTCACCCGCGAGTTCGTCGAGGCTGCCCGCAGCGTCGGCTCGACCGGCTGGTGGGTGATCACCCGCGAGCTGCTGCCGAACCTGCTCGGCCCGGTCCTCGTGATCGCGACCCTCGCGATTCCGGGCTACATCGGCGCCGAGGCCGCGCTGTCCTTCTTGGGCGTCGGCGTCCCGCCGCCGACACCGAGCCTCGGCCGCTCGATCTCGGACTCGATCGTCTGGGTCTACACCGGCGCCGACCCGTGGTTCATGGTCTTCCCAGGTATCGCCCTGTTCGTGGCCGTGCTCGGCTTCACGTTGCTCGGTGACGGCGTTCGGGACGCGTTCGACGTACGGCTGCGGAGGACACACTGATGCCCGACATCGTCTGGTTCGTCATCCGGCGGCTGTTCGCCGCACTGCTCGTGATGCTCGCGCTCAGCCTGGCCGTCTATCTCGTGTTCTATGCGATCCCGACCGACCCGGCGCTGCTGTCCTGCGGCAAGCCCTGTACACCGGACCGCCTCGAGCAGGCCCGTCACTTCATGCAGCTCGACCAGAGCACCATGCAGCAGTACCTGAACTTCCTGAAGGGCATCTTCGCCGGCCGGACGTACGGCGAGGGCGCGGCCTCGTTGCACTGCGACGCGCCCTGCTTCGGGTACTCGTTCCCGCTGGCCCGGCCGGTGAGCACGCTGATCATCGACCGTTTCCCGGTGACCGCTTCGATTGCCCTCGGTGCTGCCGTCCTGTGGCTGATCATCGGCGTCTCGCTGGGCGTGGTCGCCGCGCTGAACCGCGGCCGGCTGCTGGACCGGCTGGCCGTCGGCTTCGCGCTGATCGGTGTGTCCACGCCGTCGTTCCTGCTCGGCCTGCTGGCGATTCTGGTCTTCGGGTTCTGGCTGAACATGGTCCCGGTGAACGGGTATGTGCCGCTGACCGAGAGCCCGGTCGACTGGGCCTGGCACCTGGTTACGCCCTGGCTGGTCCTCGCGGTGCTGTCGGCGTCGTCGTACATCCGGCTGACCCGGTCGCAGATGCTCGAGGAGCTCAACCTCGACCACATCACCACGGCCCGGGCCAAGGGCGCCGGCGAACGCCGCGTCGTCGTCACGCACGGGTTGCGTGGTGCGCTCGTCCCGATCGTGACGCTGTTCGGGCTCGACCTCGGCGGTCTGCTCGGCGGCGCGATCCTGACCGAGAAGGTGTTCAGCATGCAGGGGCTGGGTGACCTGCTGATCGACTCGGTCGCCAATCTGGACGTCGCCGTGGTCGTCGGTGTGACCCTGTTCGCGGCGTTCCTCGTCATCCTCGCGAACCTGGTGGTGGACATAGTGCACGGTGCGCTCGACCCGAGGGTGAGTCATGGCTGAGCCGGTGCTGGAGGTCCACGACCTGCGCGTCACCTTCGACACCGAGGGTGGCCTGGTCCCGGCCGTCGACGGGATCGACTTCGCCGTCGGCGCCGGGAAGACGCTGGCGATCGTCGGCGAGTCCGGATCGGGCAAGAGCGTCAGCTCGGCCGCCGTGATGGGCATCCTGCCGTCGAACGCCGAGGTCAAGGGCGAGGTCCTGCTCGACGGCCGCGAGCTGGTCGGCCTGCCCGCCGACGAGCTGCGCAAGATCCGTGGGAACGACATCGCGCTGGTCTTCCAGGACGCGCTGTCGGCGCTGAACCCGTACTACACGGTCGGCTGGCAGGTCGCCGAGGCGTACCGGCTGCACCACGACGTCTCGAAGAAGGTCGCGTTCAAGCGGGCGGTCGAGATGCTCGACAAGGTCGGCATCCCGGACGCGGCGCGGCGCGCGAAGAGCTACCCCCATGAATTCTCCGGGGGAATGCGGCAGCGGGTCGTGATCGCTATGGCTCTCGTGAACGACCCGCGCGTGCTGATCGCCGACGAGCCGACGACGGCGCTCGACGTCACCGTGCAGGCGCAGATCATGCAACTGCTGGCCGACGTCCAGGAAGAGTTCGGTACGGCGCTCGTCCTGATCTCGCATGATCTCGGCGTCGTCGCGGAGGTCGCGGACGACGTACTGGTCATGTACGCCGGTCGTGCGGCCGAGCGTGGGACGGTTCGCGACCTGTTCTACCGGGCAGCCCACCCGTACTCGCTGGGACTGCTCGGCGCGATGCCGCGGATCGACGTACCGCCGAAGCCGCGGTTGACCACCATCCCGGGTTCGCCCCCGTCGCCGGGATCGATCAAGACCGGGTGCCCGTTCCAGCCGCGTTGTGCGTACACCGAGCGGGTGGGCGAGCGCTGCATCACCGAGCGGCCCGAGCTGACGCCGCGTCCCGGCGAGGGCGACCACGAAGCCGCGTGCCATCTCGGCCGCCGACCGGAGGCGACCGCATGAGCGAGGAACTGTTGCGCCTGGACGGTGTGCGCAAGTACTTCGGCCTGCGCGGTGTGCCGTGGCGCGCCGCTCAGACGGTGAAGGCGGTCGACGGGGTCAGCCTCGTGGTCCGCAAGGGCGAGACGGTCGGGCTGGTCGGCGAGTCCGGTTCGGGCAAGTCGACGCTGGCGCGGGTCGCCACCCGGCTGCTCGATCCGACCTCGGGCCGGGTCGAGATCGGCGGCAAGGACGTCACCCGGTTGAGAGGCCGGCGGTTACGGCCGGTTCGCCGTACGGTCCAGATGGTCTTCCAGGACCCCCAGGCCTCGCTGAACCCACGGCAGTCGGTCGGCACCATCGTCAGTACGCCGTTCCGTGCGCAGGGGACGCGGCCGACCCGGGCTCAGCTGATCGAGCTGCTGCAGAAGGTCGGTCTGTCCGAGGAGCACCTGGAGCGCTACCCGCACGAGTTCTCCGGCGGACAGCGGCAGCGGATCGGGATCGCCCGGGCGCTCGCGGTCAGCCCTGACCTGCTGATCTGCGATGAGCCGGTGTCGGCGCTCGACGTGTCCGTCCAGGCTCAGGTGCTGAACCTGCTGGCGGACCTGCGAGACGAGCTCGGTCTCTCGTACGTCGTCGTCGCGCACGACCTGGCCGTCGTCCGGCAGGTCGCGAGCCGGGTCGCGGTGATGTATCTCGGCACGATCGTCGAGGAGGGCCCGGCGGACCAGGTCTACGCGTCGCCGGCTCATCCGTACACGAAGGCGCTGCTGTCCGCCGTACCGGTGCCGGAACCCGGCGTGACGCGGGACCGCATCGTGCTGACCGGCGACGTACCGACTCCGATCTCACCGCCGTCGGGCTGCCCGTTCCGGACCCGTTGTTACAAGGCCGAAGACATCTGTGCCACCAAACGACCTGTACTCGAGGTCGTCAATGACCAGACTGAGCTGCAGCTTGAACACAGGGCCGCCTGCTACTTCCCCGAGCCAACCATCTCCTGAGAGGACATGATGAAACACATCACCCGAGCGGTCGCGGTCGCGACCGTGCTGGCGTTGGCGGCCACCGCCTGCAACGCCAACGACAAGTCAGGTTCGAGTAGTGGCGGCTCGTCGGCGGCCGCCGAGCAGGGCGGCACGCTGCAGTTCCTGAGTACCAGCAAGGAGATCAGCTTCGACCCGGCCAAGAGCCAGAACCTCGGGACGAGCGCGATCCACCTGATCCTGCGCGGGCTGACGGCCTGGAAGACCTCGCCGGACAAGGACACCGAGCTGGTCCCGGACCTGGCCACCGACACCGGTCAGGTCAGCGACGGCGGCAAGACCTGGACGTACAAGCTCAAGCCGGGCCTGAAGTACGCCGACGGCTCGCAGATCGTTGCCGCCGACATCAAGTACGGCATCGAGCGCTCGTTCGCGCCGGAGCTGTCCGGTGGTCTCGGCTACCACAAGTCGCTGCTCGTCGGCGGCGACAAGTACACCGGCCCCTACAAGGGCGGCGACCTGGCGTCGGTCGAGACGCCGGACAACGCCACGATCATCTTCAAGCTGAACAAGGCGTTCGGTGACTGGCCGTGGATCGCCAGCATGCCGGCGTTCTCGCCGGTCCCGCAGAAGGCCGACACCGACCCGGCGCACTACGGCGAGAAGCCGGTGGCCAGCGGTCCGTACCAGGTGAAGTCCTACCAGCCGGGCGCGAAGCTCGAGCTGGAGCGCAACCCGAACTGGGACAAGGCCAGTGACCCGGCCCGCACCGGCCTGCCGGACGCGTTCGTCTGGCAGATGGGGCTGGAGGCCAACGCGGTCAACCAGCGGCTGATCCAGGACTCGGGTGACGACCAGTTCGCGGCCAGCACCGGAACCAACGTCCCGGCCGCGCTGATCCCGACCGTCACCGGCAACCCGGCCGTCAAGGCGCGGGTCGCGACCTCGCCGTCCGGCGCGCTGCAGTACCTGGCGATCAACACCAAGCGTCCCGGGCTGTCCAACCCCGAGGTCCGCAAGGCGATCCAGTACGCCGTCGACAAGCTGGCCGTGCAGGTCGCCAAGGGCGGTCCGGAGTTCGGTGGCGAGATCGCGAGCACGCTGATCACGCCCGGCATCCAGGGCTACACGAAGTACAACACCTACGAGGCGCCGCCGCAGGGTGACCCGGACAAGGCCAAGCAGCTGCTGACCGCGGCCGGAGTGACCAACCTGAACCTGACGCTGGTCGCCGACTCGGAGAGTGCCACCGGTGTGGCTGTCTCCGAGGCGATCCAGCAGGGCCTCAAGCGGGCCGGCATCAACTCGACGATCAAGCCGCTGCCGAACAAGCAGTGGACCGAGACGGTCACCGGGAACAAGCCGGACTACGACCTGACCGTGTCGAGCTGGTTGCCGGACTTCCCGAGCGCCATCGGCAACATCCAGCCGCTGTTCGCCTCGTCGGAGATCGGCAACGGCGGGTACAACATGTCCCGCTACTCCAACCCGGCGGTGGACTCGGCGATCGACGCGGCCACCGCCGAGCCGGACAAGGCCAAGGCGGCCGCCGACTGGGCCGCGCTCGACAAGCAGATCATGAACGACGCCCCGATCGTCCCGCTGCTGTACGCACGCAACGCGTTCCTGCACGGTTCGAAGGTGCAGGAGTTCTACCTGCCGGCGTACCCGCCGTACCCGAACACGCTGGTGATGGGCCTGAGCAAGTAGCGGCTTAGGTGCGGCCCTCTTTCTCCTGGGCCTCGAAGAGGGTCGGCTGGGTCTCGGCATCGAGTCCCCAGTCGGCCCTCATCACCGGGTAACCGGCCTTCTCCGCGACCGCGCACACCTTGACGTCATCATCGACCAGTACGGCGACCGGCCGGTCCTCGGAGAGTTTCTCGAGTCGATCGAGTTTCATCTGGGCGCCCGGACGGCGGTCGGTGTTGCGGCGCATGTAGACGGTGCCTTCGGGGAAGCCGTTGTCCTTCAGCCACTTGAGCGTGTCCCGCCGCAGTCGCTCCGGACGGCCGGTCAGGTAGACGATCTCGTGGTTGGCCGCCAGGGTCGTCGCGACCGTCAGTCCTTCGTCCAGGACGGCGTCGTTCTTGGCGTCGGCGAAGAACGAATCCCAGTCTTTCGGCTTCCGCTCCAGGAAGTGCACACGCTTGCTCGTGTCGGAGAGCGTGGCGTCGATGTCGAGGACGGCGTACGGGCGCGGTTCGTCAGGCACGTCGCCCAGCTTCCCAGGTACGGCGGTCGATGGCGTACTCGACCTCACCGAACTCGGTCCCGGGCAGCGGATCCTCGAAGTGCTCATGCCACAACCGCGCGAACCGCAACCCGCTCCGCCGCATCACCGCCCGCGACCGATGATTCACCGCCATCGTGTCCGCCACCACCCGCTCAACCTGCAGCTCGCCGAACGCGTAGTCGATCAGCATCCGCGTCCCCTCGGTCGCGTACCCCTTGCCCCAAGCCGCCCGGTTCAGCCGATACCCCACATCCACGGTCCCGGGGTCAGCAGTCGGCTGCAGCCCGAACCACCCCACGAACGCGCCTCCGGACTTCTCCTCGGCGGCAAAAGTCCCCAGCCCCGGATGCTCGCCGTACACACGGAGCATCCCGGGCAGCACGACGTCCGCGATCTCGCCGCGCGGCGTCGCCTTCCCTGTCAGGAATCGCATCACCTCTGGATCCGAGTCCAGCTCGACCAACAGGTCGAGGTCCGCCGGGGTGAACTCCCGCAGCCGCAGCCGCTCGCTCTCCATCCGAGCTATCCGAGGCGCCGGAGCGTTGTCTCGATGGCGACCTCGACCCGGGAGGTCATGCCGGGCACATCGACAGGACGGCGCCCAGCGACCTGACCATGGATCCACTTCGAACCGTTGTCGTCATAGTGCAGCAGGGCATACAGGTCCCACCACGGATCGAGAGTCACGCCGGCGATGGACTCATACAGCGACCGAAGCTGCTCGGCCCACTCGGGCGAGTAGAGCGCCGCCAGGAATCGCCGACAGTGCCCGATGTCAATCGCGCGCGAGCCCCGATGAATGCTGTTCCAGTCGGTCAGCCCCGTGATCCGCCCGCGCGACCACAGCAGGTTGACCGGCAGAAGGTCGCAGTGCAGAAACACCGCCGGGTCCTTCGGCGGCTCCACCCCCATTACATCGAACGCCGCCCTCCACACCGCCGGCCTCCGCGCGCCGAGCGGAACCTCAAACCCATCCCGAGGAGCGATCCAGGAATCAGTCCAAGGTCTCAACGTCTTCGCGGGGAGATCGAGCGAATGCAGCTGGACGGCGATCTCCGCGATCCTCGTCAGCCACAACCGAGGATCCGCCGGACTGAGCTCAACATGCCCCGGCAACCGCGTCATCAGCAACGCCGGCGCGTCGCCGGTCGACGCACCAGCAACATCAGCAGCCAGCACCTCTGGAACCGGGAGCGCGCTCCCCGCCACCACCCGGAGGTTGGCGACCTCCTTCTCCAACGCCGCCTGCAGGCCAAGCCCACCGGGATACTGCCGCAGTACGACGAACGTCCGCACCCCACGGCGCTCGACACTCACCCTATGCACGGCAGAGCAGACGCCACCAGTCATTCGGCGAAACCCGGCGACGCGACTGCCCTCGCCCATCGACGCCGCGACCCAGTCCAACGTCTCCGCCGAAGGCCGACGCTGCCTGAACCCGCCATCCCTCCAGTCGCCCTCGCTCATGCCCGCGACCCTATTCGCCAGGCCCCAGCGCCGACACAGGTTTTCCAACCCGCCAGAGCAGTCCGCCCGCCCCGAACCGGCTCATGACCTGCACCACCTGAGCACCTGCAGCCCTGCACCCCGTCTCAACACCTTCTGTGTTGTCTCCCAGCTGATGGGTTCGCCCACCAGCTTGTGGGTTCCGTACTCGAGGGTCTAGAACCCACCACCTCATGGGTTAACCCCAAAGCCAGTTAGTTAGTGGGTCAGGGTTGGTGTCAAACGGCCTGCGGGGCGAGCTGACGTCCGAAGCCCTGCACGCCTGGTACAGCACACCTGGTACGGCGTGTCTTAGGACGTAACCGGTTCCCGGGGAGGATCCGGGTCGGCGTCCAACCAGAGTGGGGAGGATATGCGACCGATTCGGGGGCAAAATCCTCCCCACATCTCGTTTCGGGCCGGGCTAACTCTCCCCAAACCGGTTTGGGGAGCCACAGCGCGCCAGCCACCGCGACAGCAGCACTCCGCAAACCGGACCCAACCGGGCCGCTTGATACCGCCGCCGACCCGCTAACAACCGGCTTTGGGGTCAACCCACCAGGTTGCGGGAGGGCCAACCGCATGCGGTTGGCCCACCCACCACGCGATGGGCTGACCCACCTGCGGGGTGGGAGTGTCCGGAGTGTGGGCGGTTGGGGGGTTGGGGTGTGTTGGGTTGGGTGGATTTCGGGTGGTCGGGTTAGCGTTCTGACCGCAATGGACGACTCGATCACGTTTCTGCACAGTTCGGACTGGCAGCTGGGGATGCTGCGCCGGTTCCTGGGGCCGGACGGTCAGGCCCGGTGGGGGCAGGGCCGCCTGGATGCTGTCGCGCGGATCGGTGCGGTCGCGGAGCAGACCGGAGCTGCCTTTGTGGTGGTGACGGGGGATGTGTTCGAGCACAACCAGGTGGAGCGGCAGACGATCCTCCGAGCGTGCGAGGCGCTGAAGCGGATCGCGGTTCCGGTCGTCCTGTTGCCGGGGAACCATGACGCGCTCGAGCCGGGCTCGCTCTGGACGTCGAGTCAGTGGCAGGCGCATGCGCCGAAGCACGTCACGGTGCTGACGGACACGACGCCGATCGAGATCCTGCCGGGCGTCGAGGTTGTCGGAGCGCCCTGGCGGTCACGCCGGCCGACGTCCGACCCCGCCGCGGAGGCCTACGCCAAGCTGGACCCAGCACCAGCCGGTACGACGCGCATCCTGCTCGTGCACGGGCAGTTGACGAGTCTGAGCGGCGGGATGTCCGAGGTACCGCCGATCGACCAGCCGGCACTCGAGGCCGCAGTGGCCGCCAACAAGGTCCAGTACGTCGGCCTCGGCGACCGGCACTCGACGACGCGCGTCACTGACCGGATCTGGTTCTCCGGGACGCAGGAGGTCACCACCCCGGAGGAGACCGACCCGGGCAACGTGCTGAAGGTGACTGTCAGCCAGAGCGAGATCGAGGTCGAGCCGATCCGGGTCGGCGCCTGGCACATGGTGGATCACCGCGTGGAGCTGTTCGACGAGGAGTCGCTCAACGCGCTCGAAGACTGGTTCGCCGAGCTGCCCGACAAGGAGCGCACGTACGTGCGGCTGGCCGGCGACGGCTCACTCACATTGCCGTTGCTCAGCCGGCTCGACACGATGATCGACGTACAGGGTGAGGCGTTCGCCAGCGTTGAGCGGTGGGCGAAGTTCTGGACCGTGCGACCGGCCCCGGACGCGGCGGATCTGGATGCGCTGCAGTTGAGCGGCCCGGCGCGGGCGGCGATGGAGGAGCTGCGGCAGGCGCTGGCCGGTGGCGACGAGGGTGCGGGTGCCGCGTTGTCGCTGATGCACCGATTGGCGCGGGACGCGGGATGAGGCTGCACTCTCTGACGCTGCGGAACTTCCGCGGCGTCAAGGACCGTACTGTTCGCCTGCCCGCCCTCGGTACGACGGTCGTCGTCGGCGACAACGAGGTCGGGAAGTCCAGCCTGGTCGAGGCGTTCGCGCTGATCTTCGATTTCCCGGACGACTCCAAGTCGACCAGGGTCCGCGACATCCAGCCGGTCGGCCAGGACGTCGGTCCGGAGGTGACCGCCGAGCTGACGCTGGGCGGTCGCGAGCTCACTTACACCAAGCGCTGGTTGAAGAACCGGTCGACCGAGCTGGCCGTTGTCGAGTCCGACGGACGCCGGACGGCGTGGACCGGACGCGAGGCGCACAACGAGGCCGAGCGGCTCTTCCACGAGTACGTCGACCCGGTGCTCTGGCAGACCCTGATGGTCAGCCAGGGGCAGTCGCTGATCCTGCCGACCCCGGCTGACGCCGAGCCGCTGATCACCGCCGTCACGGCCGAGTCCGGTACGCCGGTCGATGGCGCGTCGATGCCGTTGGTGAGTGCCGTCGAGCACGAGTACCTGCGGTACTGGACGCGCGGCGGCCGGGCGACCGGCGACTACGCGAGGTCGGAGAAGGCGGTCGCGGCGGCTGAGCTGGCCGCGATGCAGGCGCTGAAGGCGATGGAGGAGGTCCAGCAGGACATCCGCCGGGCCGAGCGGCTGACCCTCGACCTCTCCGATGTCGACGCGCGCCTGGGCGAGCACCTGAGCACGGTCGAGGAGGTTCGCCAGCGCAAGCAGGCCACCGACGAGATCCTGCTCCGCCGCGACTCGATCCGCTCCCGGGCCGAGACAGCTCGAGCCCGGCTGGAGAACCACACCCGCACGCGGATCGAGCGGGAGCGGCTGCTCGACGAGGTCGAGCGGTTCACCAAGATCGACGCCGAGCTCGCTGAACGCCGTACCGATGCGGACACGGTCGCGAAGGCCGCGACCGAGACCGTGCAGGCCGCCGAAGCCGCACTCGCAGAGGTGATCGAGCTCAAGGACATTCGCCGTACCGACGCGCAGGACGCCGAGCGGCGGGTCAGCCAGCTGATGGACCAGGCCGAGCTCGAGCGGCTACTCGGGCAGCAGGGCGAGCTGATCGACGTGCGCGCCCGGATCGTGGCGGCCGCGGCGATCCTGGACAAGATCAAGGTCGACGACGCGTTGGTCGCGGCGCTCGAGGACGCCCGGTCCGCGGTGGTCGAGGCACGCGCCGCGCTGGCGGCCGGCGTACCGGAAGTCCTGGTACGGCGGCTTGGCGCGGAGCCGGTCGAGTTGTCGGGCAAGGGCGTCGAAGCTGGCCAGAAATCCAACAACCTTGGCCGGATGCCGAAGGAGCTCGGGTTCGACGAGTCGGCAGAGCTGCTGGTCTCGGGCGAGCTGACGATCGGCGTACCGGGTCAGCTTGAGGTGACGGTGCGCGCGGGCGGTGAGGCGGCGACGCTGCGGTCTCGGGTCGACGACGCGGTCCGGCGCGAGAAGGAGCTGCTGAAGAAGGCCGGCGTGAAGGATGTCGCGGCCGCACGGGACCAGCTGCGCAAGGCGGACACGGCGTCGGCCGAGTTGCAGGAGGCCCGTCGTACCGAGAAGTCGTTGACGTCCGCCGGGGACCCGGGGGAGCGGATCGCGGTACTGACCGCGCGGCTCGGGGTCGACGAGGAGGACGGCGAGCAGAGCGGCGGGAAGCAGGCGGCCGTCGAGGGCGTGCCCGGGCAGATGTCGTTGTTCGAGGAGTTCGCGTCACCGCTCGACACGTTGTTCGACGACTTCGAGCCACCGCCTCCGCCGGTCGATGACCTGGCCGCTGCACAGCGTGCGCTGGACGAGGCGCGCACTGAATTGGGCGTGGTCGAGCGGCTGCTGACCGATGCGGAGTTCGCGGCGCAGCAGGCGCGGAAGGCGGCGGACGAGGATCGGTCCGAGGCGCAGCAGGCGCGAGCTCGCTCCGAGATCGCGGGAGAGCGGTTGGCGGCAGCGGTCGACGCGCTGGCGGTTGCACGGAAGCTGCTCGACGACGACGCGGTGACGGCGGCCGAGACGGAGGCCACGGCTGAGGTTGAGGCGGTGCTTGAGGAGCTGACCGCGGTCCAGGAGCAGGCCGATGCGGCCGGCGCGGATCAAGTCGCCGGGGAGCTGGCCGATGCGCTGTCGGTCGCGACGCGGATGCAGGGGGAGCGGGACACCCTGCGCGACGCGCTGCGGACGACCGAGGGCCGGCTGGAGCAGTCCGGCCGTGACGGGCTGGCGACTCGCCGGGACGTGGCCGAGCTGGAGTTGGCCGCCGTACGGACCGAGCACGAGAGCTTGCAGCGCCGGGCCGAGGCTGCGCGGCGCGTGTACGAGACGCTGGGCCGGCATCGCGCCGAGGCGCAGACGCGGTACTCCGAGCCGCTGCAGACCCGCATCGAGGCGCTGGGACGCAGTGTCTACGGGCCGTCGTTCAAGGTCTGGCTGGACGACGACCTGGCGGTCGCGGAGCGCGAGATGGATGGCGTGCGGTTGCCGATCGAGGCACTCTCGACCGGCGCGCAGGAGCAGTTGGCGATCATCACGCGGCTCGCGATCAGTCACCTGGTCAGCACCGGCGACGGCAGCGTGCCAGTCATCTTCGACGACGCGCTCGGCTGGTCCGACAAGGCCCGGCTGCGTGACATGGGTGCACTGCTCGGCCGCGCCGGTGACCACGGCCAGGTCATCATCCTGACCTGCATGCCGGACCGCTACGAGTACGTCCCGAAGGCGACGTTCATCAAGCTGGACGGATGATCCGCTCCGGGTAGCTGTAGACAACACAGCGCTCGCCGCGGGTGAAGCCCGCGACCGTCACACCGAACCGCCGCGCGAGATCCACCGCCAGGCTGGACGGCGCACCGACCGCGACGATCATGCCGAGACCGGCCGCGACCGCCTTCTGCACGATCTCGTATCCGACGCGGCCGCTCACCGCGAGCACGAGTCCTTGTCGCGTGTGCTGGTTGAGCACGGTCCACCCGACCACCTTGTCGACCGCGTTGTGGCGACCGACATCCTCCCGTACGACGACCTTGTCGCCGTCCGCGGTGAACAGACCGGCCGCGTGCAGGCCGCCAGTCCGCGAGAACGTGGGCTGAGCTTCGCGGAGCAGATCGGGAAGCCGCCGTACGACGTCAACCGAGACCTCGACGGGGTTGACCGGGTCGTAGTCGCGCTCGGCGAGTTCGTCGAGGGACTGCTGACCACACACCCCGCACGCGGCCGACGTCACGCCGTACCGCTGGGGTGGTTCGCGGTCGGGCGGACCGTCGAAGGTGATGGTGACGGTGTTGAACTGCTGCTCGCGGGTGAGCTTGTTGTCGGTGCAATAGGCGACCGTGCGGATCGCGTCCGGCCGGACCGCGAACCCTTCGCCGAGGCAGAACCCGGCAGCGAGCTCGAAGTCCGCGCCGGGCGTCCGCATCGTCACGACGAGCGGCTCGGGTGCGCGGCCGGGCCACTCGAATCTGAGCTCGAGTGGCTCCTCGGTGACGACGACGTCCTCACGCCGCGAGGTGCGCTCGCCGTCGAGCACCTCGACCTTGAACCGGCTGGTCGGAGCTTTGGTCATACATCCACGTTAGGTGGTCCATCCACGTCGCGTGGCCAGCCAGTCCAGGAAGGTCCATGCATAGAGCCGCTGATGCTCCCGCAGCGCGGGCGTCGTACCGATCGGTGGTGGGCTGTCAGGGTTCTTCAGCATGTACGCCGCGATGACTGCGACGAAGCAGTCGAGCTGCTCTGCCGGTACGTCGGCCGTGAGCGGGCTGGTGCGGATCGCGGCGAAGGTGTCGATGCCGTGGTGCTGGGCGAGCGGGAGCAGGCCGACCCAGTCCATCCAGCGCGGTCCGTGGGCCAGCCAGTTCCAGTCCACCGTCCAGCAGGCGCCGGTCGTGTCGATCAACAGGTTGTCCGGCCGCAGATCGCCGTGGGCGGCGGCGTCGCCGGTCAGCATCTCCGGTACGGCGTTCATCAGGTCGGCCAGCTCCGGCAGGATCCGTGGCAACCACTCCTGCAATCCGCGCGGCAGCGGGCGGTCGCCGGACAGGATCTGACTCGGCACCAGCAGGGCCGACTCACCGGACTCGAGATCCTTCAAGAAGGTGTCCAGCCCGGCGATCGGACTGGGATCCAGCGCGACCGCGATCTGTTCACACGTGGCGGTGACCACGGCGAAGTCCTCAGCCGTCCATGGCGCTCCGGGCATCCGCGCGTCCACCCACTCGGACACGACCGCGAACCAATCGTCGGTGCGAGCCGTGGTGACGATAGGCGGGACAGGTACCGCCGACGGCAGTTGCGGGACGATCTCGGCCTCGCGCTGATAAGCGCCGTACGAATGCAGTGTGTTGTCCGACGCCTTGATGAACACCCGCCGCCCGTCAGCAAGCCGAGCCGGCGCCGCGAACCCACCCGTGAACCCGGACCGCACCGACGCGCCCACACTCACAATGTCGGTGCCCAAGGCAACAGCCAGAGCCCCCTGCAGGTCAGCCGGGACCAACGCCCAAGCCGGACGCTCAGAGGTTGCACGGTAATCGACATCGGGTGGTCCGCTCATGTCCACAGACGATAAGGGTGCAAGGGACCTGGGCGCCTGTGGTTTAGCGTGGGGGTGTGGCTCTGCACGTGCTGGATCTGGTGGGCATCTTCGTGTTCGGGATCACCGGCGCGCTGGTCGGGGTTCGCAAGCAGTTGGACGTGTTCGGGATCCAGGTGCTGGCGTTGGTGACCGGGCTCGGCGGTGGCTTCATCCGCGACGTACTGATCGGCGCTACCCCACCCGCCGCACTCAAGGACTGGCGCTATCTCGTGGTGCCGATCGTCGCCGGGCTGATCACGTTCTTCCTGCATCCCGGGATCGAGCGCCTCGAGCGGCTGGTGAACATCTTCGACGCGGCCGGCCTCGGCCTGTTCTGCGTGACCGGCGCGCTGAAGGCGGTGTCGTACGGCCTGTCACCCCTGTCCGCCGCCCTGCTCGGCACGATCTCCGGCATCGGCGGCGGCGTGATCCGCGACCTGCTCAGCGGCCGCGTCCCCGTCGTACTCCGCCGTGAGATCTACGCCACCCCAGCTTTCCTCGGCGCCACCATCGTCGTGGTCGCCGCGGCCCTCGACTACAACGCCCTCTGGGTCTCGTACGCCGCCGTCCTCACCTGCTTCACCATCCGCCTCCTAGCCATCCGCCGAGGCTGGAACGCCCCCCTCCCCCGAACCCACTAGCCCACCCCGTCCCCCCAGCACCCCGCCGCCGTCCCCCGAGGACCCCGCCGCCGTCTCCCGAGCACCCCGCCCCCGTCCCTCGAGCGCCCGCCGACCCCCGGCAATTTGAGGGGATATCCGTTGAGGTTGCCCCTTCTCTGGTCAAATTTTGAGGGGAGAAGGGGCAATTTCAGGGGATATCCGGCCAAATGCGCAGGGGTGGGAACGCGGTCGTTGAGGGCGGTCCCGGGTGGGTCTGTCGTGGGCGTTGAGGTCGGGGTGGGCGTACCGACGGGCGGGTAGTGGTGGGGGCGGGGTGACGGCCGGGAGCGTGGGGGTGGCCGGGGAGCACCCAGATCGCCGACTACTACCCGTTCTTCGGTACGGCGATGCCGCGCAATAGGGGTTGTACAAGAGGTCTTGAATAACCCCTGGGCGGTACGACGTTTTGCGGGGAAGGCGTGGAGCGGCGAGAAGGCCGGTTAGTTGTGGGCGAAGGTGGTTTTGGGGCGGGCGAAGGTGATGGAGGCGGCGGCTATGAGGGCGCAGGCGATGCCGACGGCTACGGGGACCCAGTAGGCGTCGGAGGGGCCCCAGAGGTCGACTGCGTGGCCGGCGGCGGCGTTGCCGGGGGCTACGCCGAGCAGGATGCCGGTGACGGTCCAGGTGATTGCCTCGGTGAGGCGCTCGGGCGGGACCCACTCCTCGACGCAGGCGGTGACCGCGACCATGGTCGGGGCAATCGTCATGCCGCAGCAGAAGAGGACGACACCGAGCAGCCAGACGCTGTTGACCCAGGGGAGTGGTGCCAGTGTGATGGCGAGCAGGATCGTGCCGATCAACAGCCGACGCTCCACGGGGGCGCGCCAGTGCACCGAGCCGTACCAGAGGCCAGCCAGCAGGCTGCCGAACGCCCAGACGGCCAGTACGACGCCAGCCATGCTCGCCTGACCCTTGAGTGTGGCGAAGGCGACGGTGATCACCTCAGCGCCACCGAGCGTCGCACCGAGGCCCAGACCGATCAGGCTGAGCAGGGCGATCGACACCCACGGCATCGGCGCCTGCTCCTTGCCGTTGGCCTTGCCGCGACCAGGCGGGTCAGAGCCGCGCAGGAACGCGAGCCAGAGTCCACCGAGCAGACCGAGTACGCCGGCCGTGGCGAGTCCGGCGTACGGGCTGATCTCGGTCGCGAGGAAGGTGACCACGACGGGACCGATGATGAAGACGACCTCGTCGCCGACCGCCTCGAGTGCGAACGCGGTCTGGAGGGCGCGACCACGGCCGAGGAGATGCGTCCAGCGGGCGCGGACGAACGAACCGACCTGCGGACGGGTGCCACCGGCAACAAACGCCAGCGCGTAGAGCACCCACGTCGGGGCGTCGGCCTTGACGGCGATCAGCAGTCCGGCCAGACCGACCGTGCAGAGCACTGAACCGACGATGAGCAAGAGGCGCTGGCCGAAGCGATCGACCAGCCGGCCCTGGATCGGACCGGTCAGGGCACCCGCGATGACGGCCACACCGGAGACTGCGCCGGCCAGACCGTACGAACCGCTCTCGCGAGCGATCAGGATGACGACACCGAGTCCGGTCATCGAGATCGGCATCCGGCCGAGCACCCCGGCACTGAAGAACGCGCCGGCGCCCGGTCGGCGCATCAGGTGCAGGTAAGGCTTCAGCATGGCAGTTGCACCTTAGCGCCTCGCCAACACAGCGCCGATCACTGGGCCTGACATCGACCTGCGGCCCCGCGCATCATCGTTTCGCTCCGGCTGAGAGACTGGATGCATGCCCGTCGGTACCACAGATGCGACCCCGTACGACGCCGTCCTCCTGCTGTCCTTCGGGGGACCCGAGACTCCCGAAGACGTGCTGCCGTTCCTGCAGAACGTGACCCGGGGCCGGGGGATCCCGGACGAGCGGCTGAAGGAAGTCGGCGAGCACTACTACTCGTTCGGCGGCAAGAGCCCGATCAACGGCCAGAACCGCGCGCTGCTTGCTGCGCTGCGGGCGTCGTTCGACCAGGCCGGTCTGGAGCTCCCGATCTACTGGGGCAACCGGAACTGGGCGCCGTACCTGAGTGACACCCTGCGCGAGATGGCCGCGGACGGCATCCAGCGTGCTGTGGTGATCGTCACCGCGGCCTACCCGTCGTACTCGGGCTGCCGCCAGTACCGGGAGAACCTCGAGGACGCGGTCCGCGAGGTCCCAGACGCGCCACGCCTGGACAAGCTGCGCCACTACGCGAACCACCCCGGGTTCGTCGGCTCGTTCGTCGAGTCGACCGCCGACGCGCTCAGCACGCTCCCAAAGGGCAGTGCGATCGCCTACGTCACCCACTCGATCCCGAATGCGATGAACGCCACCAGCGGTCCGGACGGCAACGGGTACGTCGACTGGCACCTGGACGTCGCTGGGGAGATCGACGCCGAGCTGGAGCGCCGTACCGGGCAGACCCGTCGGACCGACCTCGTCTACTGCTCGCGGTCCGGTCCGCCGCAGGTGCCGTGGCTTGAGCCGGACGTGAACGACCACCTGGAGGCCCTGGCAGCCGACGGGGTACCCGGGGTGGCCGTCGTACCGATCGGGTTCGTGAGCGACCACATGGAGGTCATCTACGACCTCGACACCGAGGCCGCCGCGACCACCGAGAAGCTCGGACTGCCGATGGCCCGGGCGGCCACGCCCGGGACCGACGAGCGGTTCGTCACGATGTTGCGCGACCTGGTCGTCGAGCGGGCCGCCGCCGAGCGCGGCGAGCGGCCGGAGCGGCCGTGCGTCGGCAAGCTCGGCCCGGCCTGGGACGACTGCCGGCACGACTGCTGCCCTGCCCTGCGCCGACCAGTAAAGGAACCTGTATGAACCCCCAAGACCTGCTGAAGCTCGCTGTGACGGTCGCCGAGGA
Organism: Kribbella sp. NPDC058245; assembly: GCF_042882005.1. Classification (NCBI taxonomy): domain Bacteria; kingdom Bacillati; phylum Actinomycetota; class Actinomycetes; order Propionibacteriales; family Kribbellaceae; genus Kribbella; species Kribbella sp. NPDC058245. Next base: position 188,315 of record NZ_JBHVWY010000002.1, on the reverse strand, counting down.
AGCGGCGGCGCTGATCGTCGAGCGGCGCCGGGGGACCATCACGGTCGCCGCCACCAAGAGCACGATCACCGATGTCGTCACCGCGGTCGACCGGGAGTCCGAGGAGCTGATCCGGGCCCGCGTGCTGCAGGCCCGGCCGGACGACTCGTTCCTCGGCGAGGAGGGCGACGACGTGGTCGGCACCAGCGGGGTGCGCTGGGTGGTCGACCCGATCGACGGCACGGTCAACTACCTCTACGACCACCCGACGTACGCCGTCTCCATCGCGGTCGAGGTCGACGGTACGACGGTCGCCGGGGTGGTCGTGGACGCGCCGAAGGGCGAGGTCTTCACGGCGACGCTCGGCGGTGGGGCGTTCCTCGACGGCAAGCCGATCCAGGCCTCGGACTGCTCCGAGCTGTCCCGGGCCCTGGTCGGTACCGGCTTCGGATACGACCCGGTACGGCGGCAGGTCCAGGCCGAGGTGGTCGCCCACCTGATTGCCAAGGTCCGCGACATCCGCCGGATCGGGGTCGGAGCGATCGACCTCTGCTACGTCGCCTGCGGCCGGCTGGACGCGGTCTACGAGCGCGGCCTGAACCCGTGGGACTACGGCGCCGGCGCGCTGATCGCCGCCGAGGCCGGAGCGAAGGTCGGCGGGCTGCACGGGGAGCCGGTGTCGCCCGAGATGTCGATCGCGGCCGCGCCGGAGCTGTTCGACGCCTTCCACGATCTGCTGGCCGCCGGAGACCCACTGCGCGCCTGATTGCAGTTGAGTGTTCATTACTGCTCGAACTGTGCAGTAATGAGCATTCATTTGTTCGGTCCTGACAAGAAGTGCGACACGCGGGTCACAACTTGGACCCCAGTGCGCGCGAAGGGCCCTCGATAGGGCACAATCCCGTCCTCGGGAGCGGAAGTTGCCGCTCCCGGCCTGGCTGTCAAGGGTTTCGGGGGACGAAACGTTCGGCGCTGTACCTCAGCGCGGAATTTCTCGGCCACTCCACCCGTTCAAGGGCTCAGCAAGGCAACACCACGGGTATGAAGAGGGCAGGGAACACATGGCGACTGATTACGACGCCCCGCGCAAGACGGACGAGGACGCTTCCGAAGAGTCGATCGAGGAACTGAAGACTCGCCGTCACGACAAGAACTCCGGCAAGGTCGACGAGGACGAGGCGGAGGCCGCGGAAAGCTTCGAGCTGCCCGGTGCCGACCTGAGTCACGAAGAGCTGGCAGTGCGGGTGCTGCCACGCCAAGCCGACGAGTTCACGTGTTCGAGCTGCTTCCTGGTGCACCACCGCAGCCAGCTTGCAGAGACGAAGGGAACGCAGCTGATCTGTCGCGACTGCGTCTGATCGAGCGCCCTCTTCTTCGTCAGTAGACGACAACGGGACCTTTCCCGGGTGGGAAGGTCCCGTCGTCGTGTCTGAACAGCGCTGCCGAGTCAGTCCTTGCCGATGCTCTTCACGAGCCCGCTGCGGACGGTGGCGTCCTGCTCCCAGCCGGGAGGCGCGTGGCCGGTGGACTTCAGGTAGTACGACGCTGCCTGGCGCTCGGCGAACACCGTCGCCACCGCGGCGGCCGCCGCGCTGGCCGCTGCCCAGGCGGCGACTTCGACGTACCCGCCCTGGCCCTTCCTCGGCGGCTTACCGCCTGAGCCGAGCTTCCAGGCGCTACTGACCGCCTTGCTGGCGGCGATACCGACTACGAGCGAGAAGGCGGTCTGCACCAGCTTCCAGCCGATCTTGGCTCCGACCACGACATGCCCTCCTAGCGAATTGCCTGACAGTCAGGATCTTGTCACGCTGTGCCCGCTCAGAGCCGCTGCCAACCGTTCGGGGTGCCGCGTGGCGAGCACCCAGTACGGCGTGGGGTCGCTCGGATCGTTGATCGCGACCCGGACCGCCCCGGAGGCGTAGCTGCGCAGCAGCAGGTAGGCCTTGGGGTCGCAGTCGCGGCCGAAGGCGTTCCGGGCGGCCTCACCGGTCAGGGCCTCGGCAGCGCCCAGGTGAGCGCGTTCGATGACGGCCCGGCCGGCGCGGAGGTGCTCCGTGTCCACCTCGACCCGCGCAGCGCCGTACCGGAGCAGGATCGCGAGCAGCACGGCCACTGTGACGGCGGCGACGATCAGTCCGGCCAGCAGGCCGACCGGGACGGCCGTGATGGCGAACAGCGTCACCACGGCGGCGGCGGAGATGATCCACCAGGACACTGGCACGCTCAGTCTTTCGCGGTAAACACCCACAAGCCCAGCCTGGCATGCGACGTCTCGGAGCGCGTCGGTAGGGTCGCCTCTCGTGACCGAGGTTCTCATCCAGCGACTCGACCCTGACCTGCCGATCCCGGCGTACGCACATCCCGGCGACGCCGGTGCGGACCTGGTGGCGGTCTCCGACATCACCCTGAAGCCTGGCGAGCGCGGCCTGGTCGGTACGGGGATCGCGATCGCCCTGCAGGACGGGTACGTCGCCCTCGTGCACCCGCGGTCCGGACTGGCCGCCAAGCATGGGGTGTCGATCGTGAACGCGCCGGGCACCGTAGATGCGGGCTACCGGGGCGAGATCAAGGTCTGCCTGATCAATCTCGACCCGCACACCGAGGTCACGCTGAAGCGTGGCGACCGGATCGCGCAGCTGGTGATCCAGCAGGTGGAGAAGGCCAGGTTCGTCGAGGTGACGACGCTGCCGGGATCCGATCGCGGCGAGGGTGGCCACGGCTCGACCGGCGGCTTCGGGAATGTGACACGCTGATCAGGTGCGACGGGTGACACCACTGATGCGGGAGACTACCGCCGCCGTACCAATCGATTTCAGGAAGTAGGCAAGAGCTGTGATCTTCCGCCGGAAGAGCAAGAACGAAGACCTCGAGAACGAGACCGGCGACGAGGCGGCCACCGGTACGGCGGAGCCCCGGGCCGAGGGTCCGTTCGACTCGTCCGAGGTGGACCCGGAGCTGCTCGAGGCGGAGGACCGGATCGACCTCGGTGCTCTCGTGATCAGCGGCCTGCCGGGCATGGAGCTGCGGCTGCAGGTCGACGAGCAGTCCGGTGCGGTGCAGGCGATCCTGCTGGTGGTCGAGGAGTCGGCGCTGGAGCTGCGCGCCTTCGCCGCACCGAAGCGGACCGGCATCTGGGACGAGGTCCGGCAGGAGATCGCCGGCGAGGCGACCCGGATGGGCGGTACCGCGACCGAGACCGAGACCGGGTTCGGCACCGAGCTGGTGCTGGTCGTGCCGGTCGAGGACCCGGACGGCAAGATCTACAGCCAGACCTCCCGGGTGGTCGGCATCGACGGCCCGCGCTGGCTGCTGCGCGCCACCATCCTCGGCCGCGCCGCGGTCGACCCCGAGGTCGCGCCGCCGCTCGAGCAGACGCTGCGTGAGGTGATCGTCGTCCGCGGTGACGAGCCGATGGCCGTGCGTGAGTCCCTGCCGCTGCGTCTGCCGCCGGGCGCGGAGCCCGTCGAGGGCGAAGCCGAGCAGGCGTAGCCGGACTACAATCAGAGCTATGGGTAGTGAGAAACCCGCGGGCCTGTTCCGGCGGGCCTTCCGTGGGCTGGCCGGGGACCGGGACCAGCAGGATGCAGAGGTACTTCAGGACTACGCGCACGACTGCGGCGCGCGGTCCATCACCGGCTGCCGCGACCGCGAGGTCGTGACGCTGTACGGCACGTTGCGGACGATCACGTTCAGCCCGCGCGGCGGCGTACCGGCCTTGGAGGGTGAGTTGTACGACGGCACCGGCACGGTGAAGCTGGTCTGGCTGGGACGGCGCAAGATCGCCGGTATCCACCCGGGCTCGGAGCTGACCGCTTCCGGCCGGATCGGGGTCGTCGACGGCGACCGGGTGATGTTCAACCCGCGCTACGAGCTCCGGCCGACGGCTGCGCATGGCTGAGACCGCGGTAACTCCGCCCAAGAGCAACGCCCAGCAGGTCCTCGGCTGGATCGGCACCCTGGTCGACATCGGGCTGCCGTGGATCGCGTTCACCGTGGTCTACGCGTTCAGTGACCACGACCTGAAGCTGGCGCTGATCGTCGCGATCTCGGCCGCGGCCGTGGTCGGCGTGTTCCGGCTCGTCCGCAAGCAGCCCATCGCGAACGTGATCGGTGGCTTCTTCGGCGTCGGCATCTCGGCCTTCACGGCGTCCCGCACCGGTCAGGCCGAGGACGTCTTCCTGCCCGGCATCATCCTGAACTCGTGCTTCTTCGTGGGCTACGCGATCACGCTGATCACGCGGTACCCGCTGTTCGGTCTCCTGTACGGCGCGATCACGCAGACCTGGCTGGCCTGGCGCAAGGACGAGGTGCTGTTCCGCGCGCTGAACCGGGTCACGATGGTGTTCACCGCGCAGGTCGGGATCCGGCTCGCGATCATGCTGCCGCTGTACCTGACCAACAGCGTGAACGCGCTCGGGATCGCCAAGATCGCGCTCGGACTGCCGTTCTACGCGGTCACGCTCTGGGCGGCGTACGCCGTACTGCGTGGCTCGATGCCCGACGACAAGTGGGACGAGGTCAAGGAGAACTTCACCCACCTGCTCAAGGGCACCCAGCCGCCTCCGCCCGAGCCGGTCGAGGACAAGGTCGGGGCCACGAAGGAAGAGCCCGCTCGCGAAAGCTGAGCGGGCCCTCCGGGGTCAGCCTGGGTCAGTTGTTGCCGTTGTTGCGGCGGTGGTGCGGGGAGAGCATGTCCTCGAGCTGCTCCTCGGTCTCGTCGGCCGCGACGAACAGGAGCTCGTCGTTCAGCTCCAGCGTGCCGTCGGGCTCGGGCCGCAGCACGCGACCCTCGCGCAGGATGCACACCAGGGCGGTGTCCAGCGGCCAGTCGATGTCGCCGACCCGCAGGCCGATCATCGGGGAGTCCTCGGGCAGCGTGAGCTCCACCAGGTTGGCGTCGCCCTGACGGAAGGTGAACAGCCGGACCAGGTCGCCGACCGAGACCGCCTCCTCGACCAGCGCGGACATGATCCGCGGGGTCGACACCGAGACGTCCACACCCCAGGCCTCGTTGAACATCCACTCGTTGCGCGGGTGGTTGACCCGGGCAACGGTTCGCGGGACGCCGAACTCGGTCTTGGCCAGCAGCGAGACGACCAGGTTGACCTTGTCGTCACCGGTGCTGGCGATCGCCACCTGGCAGCGCTGGAGGGCGGCCTCCTCCAGTGAGGAGAGCTCGCAGGCGTCGGCCAGCAGCCACTCGGCGCGCGGCACCGACTCGGCCTTGATCGCGCGCGGGTCCTTGTCGATCAGCAGGACCTCGTGGCCGTTGTCCAGCAGTTCGCTGGCGATCGACCGGCCGACCTGGCCGGCCCCGGCGATGGCTACCCGCATCACAGCTCCTCAGGCTTGGTGCCGAGCTGGGACTCGATCGCGGTGGCGTCCCGCTCCAGCATCACGACGTGGACCAGGTCGCCCTCCTGGATGACCGTGTCGGCCTTGGGCAGGAAGCCCTCGCCGAGCCGGGTCAGGAACGCGACCCGGGCCCCGGTGGCCTTCTCGATGTCCAAGGCGAGCCGGCCGACCCAGTCCTTGTGCACGTGCACCTCGGCCAGCCGGATGGTGGCCGAGGGGTCGCGCCACTCCGGCTCGGAACCCTCGGGCAGCAAGCGACGGATCATCTGGTCGACGGTCCAGCGGACGGTGCCGACGGTGGGGATACCGAGCCGCTGGTAGACCTCGGCCCGGCCCGGGTCGTAGATCCGCGCCACGACGTTGCCGATCCCGAAGTTCTCCCGGGCGACACGCGCGGCCAGGATGTTCGAGTTGTCGCCGTTGGAGACCGCGGCGAACGCCTCGGCCCCCTCGATCCCGGCCTCGATCAGCACCTCGCGGTCGAAGCCCATCCCGGTCACCGTGCGACCGGTGAAGTTCGGGCTCAACCGGCGGAACGAGTCCGCGGACTGGTCGATGATCGCGACCGTATGGCCACGTTTCTCCAGGGTCCGGGCCAGCGTCGAGCCGACGCGGCCGCACCCCATGATGACGACGTGCACTCGCTGATCACTCCTTGCCCCAACAGGGCACACTGGTCGGTTCGGCAGGGCTAGACGCTACAGGAGTACCAGGCTCCCTCTAACATCTCCCGTGTGACTCCCGCTCTCGGCGATATCGGCAAACGGCTGCTGCTCGGTCGCAAACTGCGCAGCACTCAGCTGGGTGAGACGCTTTTGCCCAAGCGGCTCGCCCTTCCGGTGTTCGCCAGTGACGCACTGTCCTCGGTCGCCTACGCACCTGACGAGATCTTCCTGACCCTGTCCATCAGCGGTCTGGCCGCCTACAGCTTCTCCTGGAAGATCGGCCTGCTGGTCGCGTTCGTGATGCTCGTCGTGGTCGCGTCGTACCGGCAGAACGTGCACGCCTACCCCTCCGGCGGTGGCGACTACGAGGTCGCCACGGTCAACATCGGCCCGACGGCCGGCCTGACCGTGGCCAGCGCGCTGATGGTCGACTATGTGCTCACGGTCGCCGTGTCGATCTCGTCCGGGGTGCAGAACGCGAAGTCCGCGCTCCCGTTCCTGGCCGGCCACGAGGTGCCGATCGGTGTCGGCCTGGTGCTGCTGCTCACCGCGATGAACCTGCGCGGTGTCCGCGAGTCCGGTGCGTTCTTCGCGATCCCGACGTACATCTTCATGGCCGCCGTCATCGGGATGGCGGTGTGGGGAGTCATCCGGTACGCCGTCGGTGGCCTGCCGATGGCGGAGAGCTCGGGCTTCCAGGTCCGGCCCGAGCCCGGGCACGAGGTGTTCAACGGGCTCGCTGCGGTCTTCCTGCTGGCCCGGGCGTTCTCGTCCGGGTGTGCGGCCCTGACCGGTGTCGAGGCGATCAGCAACGGCGTACCGGCGTTCCGGAAGCCGAAGAGCAAGAACGCGGCGACGACGCTGCTGCTGCTCGGCACGATCGCCGTGACGATGCTGATGAGCATCCTGTTCCTGGCCGACAAGATCCGGCTGCGGTTCGCCGAGGACCCCGCGACCCAGTTGCTGGGACCCGACGGCCAGCCGGTCGGCCCGGGCTACGCCCAGAAGACGGTGATCGCGCAGATCGCCGACTCGGTCTTCTCGAACTTCCCACCCGGGTTCTACCTGGTGATCGGCGCGACCATGCTGATCCTGGTGCTGGCCGCGAACACCGCGTTCAACGGCTTCCCGGTGCTGGGCTCGATCCTCGCCCGCGACGGCTACCTGCCGCGGCAGCTGCACACCCGCGGCGACCGGCTCGCCTACAGCAACGGGATCGTGCTGCTGGCGCTCTGCGCGATCGGCCTGATCATCGCGTTCGACGCCGAGGTCACCAAGCTGATCCAGCTCTACATCGTCGGGGTGTTCGTCAGCTTCACGCTCAGCCAGTTCGGCATGATCCGGCACTGGACGCGGCACCTGAAGAGCGAGACCGACGGCGGCAAGCGGCGCCAGATGATGCGGTCGCGGGTGATCAACACGGTCGGTCTGACCATGACCGGCATCGTGCTGGTGATCGTGCTGCTGACCAAGTTCACCCACGGCGCCTACATCGCGATCATCGCGATGGCCGCGCTGTTCCTGCTGATGAAGGGCATCCACCGGCACTACGACACGGTCGGTAAGCAGACGGCCGTGGACGGTGACGAGCCGCTGATGCTGCCGTCCCGGGTGCACGCCATCGTGCTGGTCTCCAAGCTGCACAAACCGACCCTGCGGGCGCTGGCCTTCGCCAAGGCGGCCCGGCCGTACACGGTCGAGGCGGTCACGGTGGACGTCGACCGGGACGAGTCCGACATCCTCCAGGCCGAGTGGGACCGGATGGGGATCCCGATCCCGCTCAAGCGCCTGGCGTCGCCGTACCGGGAGATCACCCGGCCGATCCTGCAGTACGTGCGGGACATCCGGCGGCAGTCGCCGCGGGACGTGGTGATGGTCTACATCCCCGAATACGTGGTCGGACACTGGTGGGAACACGTGCTGCACAACCAGAGCGCACTGCGGCTCAAGGGCCGGCTCTTGTTCACACCTGGTGTGATGGTTACGTCCGTTCCCTACCAGCTGATCTCGTCGCAGGCAGCGGAGGAACGGCAGGACCGGGAGGAACGAGTGGCCGGACAGGTACGTCGAGGGCCCCGTAAGGCGTCAGGAGATCGGTGACAGACGAGAACATCGTCGGGACGGTAGTAGAGCTGGAAGTGGGACCAGTGGCGCACGGTGGCCACTGTGTGGCCCGGCACGAGGGCCAGGTCGTCTTCGTCCGGCACGCGCTGCCAGGTGAGCTTGTGCACGCCCGCATCACCGAGCAGACCGCGAAGTACCTGCGGGCCGACGCCGTACAGGTGCTGACACCGTCACCGCAACGGATCGAGCCACCGTGCCCGTACGCCGGCCCGGGGCTGTGTGGCGGGTGCGACTTCCAGCACGCCAATATCGTCGAGCAGCGTCGGCTGAAGGCGACCGTGGTCTCCGACACGCTGCGGCGGATCGGTGGGATCGAGCGGACCGTGGTGATGGAGTCACCAGGGGACGACGGTCTGGGCTGGCGGACGCGACAGCGGTACGCCGTCGTCGACGGACGGCCGGGGATGCGTGCACACCGCTCCCACGACCTGGTCCCGATCGACAAGTGTCTGATCGCCCACCCGGAGACTCCGGACGTGCTGGCACAGCGGTGGCCGGGAGTGGCGTCCGTACAGGCTGTTGTGTCGTCTGAAGGCAAGACTGCGGTGGTCACGGACTCCGCGCCCGCTGGTCGGGTGGTGGAGGTTGTGCGGAACCGACGGTTCCGGGTGGAGGCCGGTGGGTTCTGGCAGGTTCACCCGGCTGCTCCGGAGACGCTGGTGGACGCTGTGATGAGCGGACTGGAGCCTGCGGCGGGTGAGTCGGCTCTGGACCTGTACTCCGGTGTGGGGCTGTTTGCGGCCTTCCTGGCCGAGGCTGGGTGCACGGTGCTCGCGGTGGAGGGTGACAAGGACGCGGTGAAGAACGCACGCCGCAACCTGCACGACCTGCCGAACGTGACACTGGAGTCTGGTGACGTCGACCGCGTGCTGAACGTGGCTGCCGGGCAGGGGCTGGAGCACGTCGACCTGGTGGTGCTGGATCCGCCTCGCACCGGTGCCGGGAAGGACGTCGTACGGCGGATTGCGGCGCTGGCGCCTCGGCGGATCGCGTATGTGGCGTGCGACCCGGCAGCGCTGGCGCGGGACCTGAAGACGTTCGCGGGGCTCGGCTACGGGATCGCGTCGCTGCGGGCGTTCGACCTGTTCGGGATGACGCACCACATCGAATGCGTCGCCGTTCTGCAGCCTGTGGACAGCTGAGTGGTGGGTGTCGAGCTCTCGGGGTAGCGTTCTGGCTCTGGATTCCAATGCGCTGGAGACCTGAATGCCGCTCGTTGATCTCGACGACCCGGAGGAGTTGCGCGCTCGCTGGAGTGCGCTGGCCGCCGTGTCCCACGCCACCGGTTTCGACCGCCGGTGGTATGCGGACGTCGACGGGTACTACCACCAGGACGAGACCGGCTCCATCCTGCGCCTCCAGCGCCTGGGCGACGGCCGGGCCGTCCTGTTCGGCTACCAGACCCAGCACAGCCAGACCGCCGGCTCCGACCTGCTGGCCGGCTCACCCGAGTGGATCGGCTCACCCGAGGTGCGGCAGCGGCTCGCGGCGGGGGAGCTGGGCTTCGTCTACGGCGCCTTCAACGGGACGTGGGCGCGTGCGGCGTACGAGGGTGACCCGTGGGAGCCCGTGCCCGACGGCTTCCTGGAGATCGGCGGCTGGATCACCTCCGAGGAGGACTCTGCCCGCGAAATGATCGAGTGGGTCGCCGAGTGGGCGGACTACCTCGGCGGCCTCGACGAGTTGCTCCCGTACGGCGTGGCGCTGATCCGCACCGGGGGAGCGATCACGGTCGAGGCGCTCGCGGCGTTCTTCGCCCCGTTCAACATCAACCCGCGGTCGCCGGTGCAGCCGGACCTGCCCGCCGGGGCCGCGGCCGCGTCGATGTTCACCGCGGCTCAGCCGAATCTTGCGGTCCCGGAAAAGTTTGCGCCGGAGCCTGACGCGCCTAGGGGTTCGGTCGTTGAGCCTGTCGTGACTGGAACACCCGACGGCCGGCCGGCGCACGACGAAGAGGAATCCTTCGTCGTCCCACCTGGAATCAGCCCGTTCACCGGCCAGCCGATCGCCACCGACACCGGTGGTACGCCGATCGTGGCCGACCAGCCCGCGTCGTACCAGCAGGTCCCGTTCGGTCGCGACGAGGCGCCGAAGCAGGACGAGTACGGCGTCGTCGGCAAGAAGCAAGGTTGGCTCCGGCGGCGCAAGCAAGACGAAGCCCCCGCCCCTGCCGCGCCACCCGCTGCTGCCCCCGCTCCCGGCTCCTACGTGCCTGCGGACGTCCCCGACAACGGCCTCCCGTACAACCGCCTGCCGTCGTCGGAGCCCCCACGCGTAGGCGACGGCCGCCACGAAGGCGACGACTTCTTCAACAGCCTCTTCGCCGACGCCCCCGCCGCAGCAACCCCCGACCAAGACTTCGAAACCTCCGAACAGCCCGCCTGGTCCGACCCCGAAGCCACCAACCAGTACGACCCCTTCCAAGGCGCCACCGGCGCCCCCGAGGACTCGGACGCCACGGCCGCGAACGCCTTCGCCCCGATCCCCGAAGAGCCCCCGGCCCAGTCGCCCTTCGCACCCTCGAACCAGGAAGCACGCGCCGAGCAATCGGCGCGGACGCCATTGGGTGCGTTGCCGTCGGACCCGGACGCAACTGCGGCCTACACACCTTTCGCGCCGCTGCCGGAGCAGCCTGCGGCGCGTTCCGACCACGATCCGCGTGCGGAGCAGTCGCCGTTCGCGGCGGCTCCTGATGCCGCAGAAGCGACCGCTGCCTACTCGCCCTTCGCGCCTGCGCCGTCCGAGGACGCCTGGGACGGCCCCGCCTGGATCAACGGCGAGTGGGTCGAGTCCCCACCGGCCCCGAACAGCTCCGACGCCCCAGCCCCAGACCGCGGCGCTACGAGCGACACCGACACAGCTGAATCCCCGAACACTCCGGCCCTCGACCACTCCAGTCAGCCGGCTCCCGAACCTGCGCCGACCGCCTTCGACGACGACGAGGCGCCCACCGCCGAGATCGCCGCCGTCCCCGCAGACCCGGCCTCCTTCACCGGCCCGTCACCCTTCGCCCCACCCGCAGGCGAATCAGACCGGGCAGACGCGAGCCCGTTCGCGCTGTCGGGGGAGGCCGGTCAGGGTGCTGATCGCGACTTTGCGGCTGGTAGTCCGTTCGCGCCGCAGTCGACGGACGACAGGGCGGCGGACAGTCCGTTCGCGCCGGCCTCGGTCGACCAGGACGACGTACTGGATGACGAGACCGCCGAGATCCCCGCGATCATCGAACCCTCGACCGACGAGCACCCTCAAGCTCAGGTCGACCCTCACCTCCAGTCGCAGCCGTGGCCCCAGCCCAGCCCCGAGCCCTGGCCGCAGCCGACCCCCTGGCCGCAGCCCACGGACCCGCACCCCGCCCCGACCCCTCACCCGTCGCCGGACCCATACCCCGCGCCCGGCCCGGACCCGTACCCGCGCCCTGAACCGACGCCCAGCCCGAATCCGACGCCGCAACCACGACCCACGCCCCACCCGGAGCCCACGCCGTTCCCGGGACCTGAGCCCGACCCGCGTCCGTCGCCGTACCCGCCCCCCGGACCGGACCCGTCGCCGTTCCCGGGGCCCGAGCCTGACCCGCGTCCGTCGCCGTACCCGACCCCCGGGCCGTCGCCGGAGCCGACGCCTGTTCCGCAGCCTGACCCCGTGCCCGGGCCGTATCCGGCGCCGGAGCCCGAGCCTGCGCCGCAACCGGAGCCCGTACCCCCGCCCGACCCCGAGCCGGCGCCCGAACCGGAACCAGTACCTCAGCCCGAGCCTGGCCCCGCGCCGAACCCGACGCCGCCCCCTGGCGACGCGTCCCCGTGGCCGGACGCCGAGCCGAGCCAGCCCGCCCCGGTGGGTGCGCAGGTCACCGAGCTCGGCGACGACGAGCCGACCGGCGTCATCCCAGCAGTCGACGCCAACCTGGCCACCGCGGAGCTGGCCGCCGACCAAGTGCACGCGTGGCAGCCCACCGGCGCTTCGGACGCGCTGACCCGCAACCAGAACCCCACCGACGCGGCAGGCACCCGCGCCGAGCCCGCCGATGCTCAGACGCAGCATCGCGAGTCGGACGACCGCGGCCAGTACGACGAGGCGTCCGGGGGAGGCCAGTTCGGCGAGGCGGAAGAGCGTGCTCAGGGCAACGACTCCGAGAGCAACAAGTACGACGTGGAGCCGCAGGAGGAGTTCGCAGCGGCGCAGGTTGAGGAGTGGCCGGAGGACGCGGATGAGCCGACTGGGGTGATCCCTGCGGTCTTCGGGGATGACGGCCAGGCGGCTGACGGTCAGCAGGTGGCGTACGCCGAGCAGGCGGGCGATCCGGCCAACGGTTCGTACGAGGCCCAGCCGGTTCACCAGGCAGCGCCCAACCAGGATCACGAGGCGCCTTACGAGCAGAACGAAGCAGCGCCGTACCAAGCACACGAGGTCGCGGCGTACCAGGCTGACGAGGGAGCCGCCTACGGCGAGCGCCCGTCGCCACCGGCGTATGACGAGCGGCAGGATGTCGCGCCGTACGGCGAGCAGCGCCCAGCCGCCGTGCTGCCCGCACTCGGGGCGATGTCGATCCCGGGTCTCGGCCTCGTCGGCGCCGACGGACCCGGCGTCGAGCTGGTACCGGGCTCCCTCGAGGAGGCGATGCGTGCCGAAGCCGAGCGAGTCCGCCCCCGCCCAGCAGACTCAACCGCCTTCGAGGCACTCCACGCCTGGTGCCGCGCCCGCACCGCGATCGTCCCTTCGGGATTCACGATCCAGGTCCAGGTGCTCGACCCCGAAGCACCGTCGTACCGGTTCGACCTCGAGCCCCCGAATGTCGACGACCCCGAGTTCGCCGCCGACAAGCTCAGTGGACTCCTCGGCGATCTCTGGCTCACCGAGGCGCAGGGGGAGCACGGCGGTTGGCTGTTCGCGCGACTCGACGCCGCCGGCCGGACGCTGCGTATCGACCGTTGGTACGACCAGGTGCCCGAGTGGTGGGACACCCCGGTCGAGACTCGACTGGACATCGGCAACCTGGCTCGCCGTCTGACGAGCCGTGATCCCGCTTGGCAGCCGTCGTACGTGCAGAAGCTGTATACCAACGCGAGATAGCGTGTCCGCATGCTTCTCAGGATCTTCACCGAACCCCAGCAAGGCGCGGCGTACGACGAGATTCTCGCCGTCGCGCGCAAGACCGAGGAGAACGGTTTCGACGCGTTCTTCCGCTCTGACCACTACCTCGTGATGGGCGACGGCGACGGGCTCCCGGGTCCGACCGACGCGTGGATCACGCTCGCCGGCCTGGCGCGTGAGACCCAGCGGATCAAGCTCGGCACCCTGGTCAGCCCGGTTACCTTCCGGAACCCGGGCGTGCTCGCGATCAGCGTCGCCCAGGTCGACCAGATGAGCGGCGGGCGCGCGGAGCTCGGGCTTGGGGCCGGCTGGTTCGAGGCGGAGCACGCGGCGTACGGGCTGGAGTTCCCGGACACGCCTGGCCGGTTCGACCTGCTGGAAGAGCAGCTCGAGGTGATCACCGGACTGTGGGACACCCCGGTGGGGGAGAAGTACGAGTTCAGCGGCGAGCACTACCAGCTCAAGGACTCGCCGGCGCTGCCGAAGCCGGTCCAGCAGCCGCACCCGCCGATCATCGTCGGCGGCGCAGGCAAGAAGCGCACGCCGGAGCTCACCGCGAAGTACGCCACCGAGTTCAACGCCGGCTTCAAGACGATCGACGACACGAAGGTGTTGTTCGAGCGCGCCCAAGCAGCCTGTACGGCGATCGGCCGCGCCGCCGACTCGCTCGTGCTCTCGGCCGCGCACCGCGTGGTGGTCGGCAAGGACGACGTCGAGGTGAAGCGTCGCGCCGAGGCGGTCGGCTGGAGTCTGGACGAGCTGAAGGCGCACGGCGTCGGCGGTACGCCGGACCAGGTGGTCGACCAGCTCGGCCGCTTCGCCGAGCTCGGCAGCCGGCACTTCTACCTGCAGATCATGGACCTCGGCGACCTCGACCACCTGGACCTGATCGCGTCGGAGGTTCTGCCGCAGGTTTCGTGACCCGGGCATTGTCACGCCGAGCGGAGTCGTTGGGAGCCGGCTTCGGCCAAGGGCAATATGAACGGATCACCCCTGAAGTTGCCGGTTCTCCGCCCGAAATCTCAGGGGAGAACCGGCAAAGTGGAGGGATATCCCCGCGATTTCCGGGTGGCGAAACCGCCGGGTGGCGATACCGCCGTTTGGCGTCGCCGGGGGCTCGGCTGGCGACGTTGCCGGGCGACGGTTGCCGGGTGACGGTTGCAACGGATGCAACTAACGTCCGAAAGACCGGAGGGCCCGTCTCCGATCCTTCGGACGTTAGCGGCCACGCTCACCTGACGTCCGAAAGGGCGGAGGGCCCGTCTCCGGTTCTTCGGACGTTGTGACAGGGGTCGCGGGGTTGGTTGTGCTCGGTCCGCACGGTGGCGATTGCCGTACGGCGAAGCCTCTGGAGCGAGGCGGGTTCGACTCGGAAAGTGACTCGATGTCGTGTATCTTGATGTCGAGAGACTTCCTCGCTCCGAAGTTAGGTTGACCTGACCTCGGAGCGAGATGCGGGGCCCGGGAGGATGGGCCGCAGCGGAACTGGACCGGATAGAGGAGCAGGTTGATGGCGAGCGTCGACAGCTTCGGTGCCCAGGGGGCACTCGAGGTCAACGGACAGTCGTACGAGATCTTCAGGTTGGCGGGTGTCGAGGGGGCGGAGACGCTGCCCTACTCGCTCAAGGTGCTGCTGGAGAACCTGCTGCGCACCGAGGACGGCGCGAACATCACCGCCGACCACATCCGCAAGCTGGGCAACTGGGACGCGAACGCGGCTCCGGACACGGAGATCCAGTTCACCCCGGCCCGGGTGATCATGCAGGACTTCACCGGTGTGCCGTGTGTGGTCGACCTGGCCACGATGCGCGAGGCGGTCGCCGAGCTCGGGGGCGACCCGACCAAGATCAACCCGCTGGCGCCGGCCGAGCTGGTCATCGACCACTCGGTCATCATCGACGTCTTCGGCCGGCAGGACGCCTTCGAGCGCAACGTCGAGCTGGAGTACGAGCGCAACCGTGAGCGTTACCAGTTCCTGCGCTGGGGCCAGACCGCGTTCGACGAGTTCAAGGTCGTCCCGCCGGGCACCGGCATCGTGCACCAGGTGAACATCGAGCACCTCGCCCGCACGGTCATGGTCCGCAACGGCCAGGCCTACCCGGACACCTGCGTCGGCACCGACAGCCACACCACGATGGTGAACGGCCTCGGCGTGCTGGGCTGGGGCGTCGGCGGTATCGAGGCCGAGGCCGCGATGCTCGGTCAGCCGGTCAGCATGCTGATCCCGAAGGTGGTTGGCTTCAAACTGACCGGTGCGGTTCCGGCCGGCGCGACCGCGACCGACGTCGTGCTGACCATCACCCAGATGCTGCGCAAGCACGGTGTGGTCGGCAAGTTCGTCGAGTTCTACGGCGAGGGCGTGACCGCGGTGCCGCTGGCCAACCGCGCCACCATCGGCAACATGAGCCCGGAGTTCGGCTCGACCTGCGCGATCTTCCCGATCGACGACATCACCCTGGACTACCTGCGCCTGACCGGTCGCGGCGACGACGAGGTCGCCCTCGTCGAGGCCTACGCCAAGGAGCAGGGCCTGTGGCACAACCCGGCCGTCGAGCCGCGGTTCTCGGAGTACCTCGAGCTGGACCTGGCGACCGTCGTACCGTCGATCGCCGGCCCGAAGCGGCCGCAGGACCGGGTCGCGCTGAGCGAGGCCAAGGAAGGCTTCCGCGGCGCGCTGGCCGACTACGCGAGCAACGACGACGAGGCTGAGGTCGACCCGTCGGAGCTGGGCAGCTTCCCGGCCAGCGACGCGCCGAACGGTCATGGTCACACCAACGACGACCCGCACGTCCCGCACGGCGCCGGTGCCGCGGGCCGTCCGGTCAAGAAGACCAAGATCACCCTGAACGGCCAGGAGACCGAGCTCGACCACGGCCACGTCGTGATCGCCAGCATCACCTCCTGCACCAACACCTCGAACCCGTCCGTCATGCTCGCCGCCGCGCTGCTCGCGAAGAACGCGGTCGACAAGGGCCTGACCAGCAAGCCGTGGGTGAAGACCTCGCTGGCCCCGGGCTCGAAGGTCGTCACCGACTACTACGAGAAGGCCGGCGTCACGCCGTACCTGGAGAAGCTCGGCTTCCACCTCGTCGGCTACGGCTGCACCACCTGCATCGGCAACTCGGGCCCGCTGCCCGAGGAGGTCTCGGCCGGCGTCCAGGCGGCCGATCTGGCCGTCGTGTCGGTGCTGTCCGGCAACCGGAACTTCGAGGGCCGGATCAACCCGGACGTGAAGATGAACTACCTGGCGAGCCCGCCGCTGGTGATCGCGTACGCGCTGGCCGGCACGATGGACTTCGACTTCGAGACCGACGCGCTGGGTCAGGACACCGACGGCAACGACGTGTTCCTGAAGGACATCTGGCCGGCCGCCGAGGACGTGGAGAAGGTGATCGCGACCTCGATCAACCGGGAGATGTTCACCAAGGACTACGCCGACGTCTTCGCCGGTGACGAGCGCTGGCAGTCGCTGCCGACGCCCGAGGGCAAGGTCTTCGACTGGGACGCCGACTCGACGTACGTGCGCAAGCCTCCGTACTTCGACGGGATGGCCAAGGAGCCGTCGCCGGTCACCGACATCTCCGGTGCCCGCGTGCTGGCCAAGCTGGGCGACTCGGTCACCACCGACCACATCTCCCCGGCCGGCTCGATCAAGGCCGACGGCCCGGCCGGCAAGTACCTGGCCGAGCACGGTGTCGACCGCAAGGACTACAACTCGTACGGCTCACGTCGTGGCAACCACGAGGTGATGATCCGGGGCACGTTCGCCAACATCCGGCTGCGCAACCAGATCGCACCGGGCACCGAGGGCGGCTTCACCCGCGACTTCACCAAGGACGATGCCCCCGTGACGAGCATCTACGAGGCGTCGGAGTCCTACATCGCCGCCGGTACGCCGCTGGTCATCCTGGCCGGCAAGGAGTACGGCTCGGGTTCGTCGCGCGACTGGGCGGCCAAGGGTACGGCGCTCCTCGGCGTCCGGGCCGTGATCACGGAGTCCTTCGAGCGCATCCACCGGTCGAACCTGATCGGCATGGGCGTGCTGCCGCTGCAGTACCCGGAGGGTGAGAACGCGGAGTCGCTCGGCCTGACCGGTGAGGAGACGTTCGACTTCTCCGGCGTCACCGTGCTCAACGACGGCACGATCCCGAGCACCGTCCACGTCACCGTGACCGCGAGCGACGGTTCGGTGAAGGAGTTCGACGCGGTCGTCCGCATCGACACCCCCGGTGAGGCGGACTACTACCGCAACGGCGGCATCCTGCAGTACGTCCTCCGCTCCCTGATCGCCAACTGAGCAACGCGAAAGGGCCGACCGGGCTGCAATCCGGTCGGCCCCCTTGTTTTTCGTAGCGTCCGAAGGACACGCGGGCGTCGTCGGCGTGTTTTCGGACGTTAGCGACAATCAGCGGCAGCCGAGCCCGTCCTTGTAACCTTCGGCGGGGTGGCCGCTCTTGGACTCGGGCTTGACCTTGCCGGCGATCTCGTCGGCGTACTGCCAGATCATCTCCGGCATGTCACCCTCGGCCTTCATCTCCTGCAGGATCTTCCACTTCTTGCTGCCCTGCATGGCCTGCACGGCTTCGGCGGCCTTCGCCTTGTCGCCGGACTTCGTCGCGGCGGTCCACTGGTCGAGCCAGGCACACGATGCGGCAGTCGTCACCCGCGCACCGAGGTGGTAGCGCGCGATCACGGTCTCCTTGTAGAGCGGCTTCTTGTTGAAGCCCTTCGGTACGGCGACTCCCGCGAGCATGCTGTCGACGGCCGCGCGCACCTTCTCCGGCTTCACGACCTCCTCCGGCATCGCCGCCAGCCAGGTGTTGACGTCGACCTTCTTCAGCTTGCCGAGCACGTCGCGGTAGGCCTCCAGGGAACCGAGGTCCGCACGGGTCTCGACGAAGCTCGGGCCGCGCGGCGGCAGCATGAACGCGGAGTCGAAGTTCTCCTTGGCGTAGCGGAACAACGTCCCCTTCTGGCCGAGCACCTGCACCTCGCTGTGCTCGACCGAGCCCGTCACCCGGTCGTTGTAGTAGTCCTTGAACTCCTTGGCCGGGAACCACTTCAGCTGGAACGTCTGGTCGCCCTTGCTGAAGGTCATGTCGCCGGTGTCTTTGGTGAACTCGTCGACCTGGGTGATCTTCCAGGCCGGGTCGTCGATCAGGATGCGATCGTTGGCCTCGGCGACCGCGACGAGCTCTGCCGCGTACGCCGGTTGCGGAGCCACGAACGGCGCCACATACGGCGCGACCGGGCTGTCCTTGGGCAGCACGGCGCCCACGACGCCGACCGCAGCGGCCACACCGACTGCGGCTGCGGCGCCAATAGCGATCCGGCGGCGCCGGGTCGGCCGCAACCGGGTGGCGGGTTCGGTGGTAGTCAAGATGTCCTCCAGCAGATCGGACTCGGCGTCCGCGGTCGGCAGCTGCCGGACCGTATCGTCGCCGAACGGGTTGGCCCGTGCGATCAGCTGGTCGAGTTCGCGGTCGTTCATCGCTTCTCCTGAACTGGTCGCAGTGCTCTGTCATCCCGTACATGTCCGTGATCCGTGAACGCGTCTCCGAGCTGCTTTCGCAACCGCGCCCGCGCCCGATGCAGCCTGGTTCGCACCACCCGCGCCGGTACGTCGAGCACCACGGCCGCCTCCTGTGGTGCCAGGTTCTCCCACGTGGTCAGCATGATCAGCTCACGATCGTCGGCACTCAATCCGGCCAAAGCACCCATCAGTACGGCGTTCGCTTCGACGCCGTCGGCGTGATCCGGTACGACGTCCTGCAGCTCCACGCGCAGTCGATCGCCGAGCCGGTCCCGGCGCTGGACCCCGCGCCGGTGATTCGCGAGCACGCGGCGGGCGACGCCGTACAGCCAAAGTCGCGCGGTCCCGTCGGTGGGGACCTGGCCGAACCGGCGCCAGGCGACCAGCATGGTGTCGGCCACCACGTCGGCGGCGTCGTCAGGGGAGCCGCAACGGCGCAGGGCGTAGCCGAGGAGCTCCCGGAAGTTCTGCTCGAACAGTTCGCGGAAGGCGTCCTCGGGACTTGGCGTCGAGGTCATACCTGGTCCATGTCCGGCAGTATGCGCGGCGTCTCAGGTCACCTTTTGTCGGTGGGGCGCGATTTACTGGGCGCATGACCAAGGACCATCCGCGCGAGGTGGTGCAGGCCGCTGTCGCCGCGCACGGCGAGGACACGGTGATCGACTGGGCGGTCGCGTTCCTGACCGGCGAGATCAGCGGAGAGGCGGCGTACGGCGCTGAGCTCCCGAAGCTGGTCGCGATCACGGGCTCGACGAATCCTGGTGGCTGGACGGCACCAGTCGACCCGGTGAACTACTACTGGATCCGGGTCTGGGCGGCGCGGGTCTTCCTCTACGTCTGGCGGGACGACGTGGTGGACGCGCTGCTGGCGGTGGAGGACGACCCCGCATGGCGGGTCCGCGAGCACGTCGCGCGGATCACCGCCCAACGGGAGCTCGGTCAGCTGGTCGATGGGCTGCTGCCGATGCTGGAGCACGAGTTGCCGCGGGTCCGGGCGGCCGCCGTACGGGCTATCGGGGTGGCGGGGGAGTCCGAGCATGTGGAGGCGGTCGAAGAACTGGCAGGCGACCCGGACCATACGGTCCGGGCCGCCGTCGAGCGTGCCTTGGCCAAACTCAGTGAGCGGCTGGGGCCTAGAAGCCCAAGGTATTGAGCTTCTCGAGCAGCAGCGTCTGCTGCCGGATCTGGTTGCTGGTCGAGGCTGGGTTGAGGCGGATCGCCTCGGCCTGGGCCATCACGGCGCCGAAGGTGCTGTCCAGCCGCAGGTCCAGGTTGGTGTCCACCCGGGTGCCGAGGTCGAACGAGCCGTCCGCGAAGTTCAGCCAGGCAGTCAGCGCCTGCCGGTCGAACTCGGCCTTCGAGTTCAGCAGCTGGACGTTGAGGACCGCGTTCGCCTTGGCCATCGTCGAGACGTCACGCGCCTCGGAGAAGACCGGGCTCATCTGCTGGGCCACCTGGAGGTAGCAGTTGACCGTGCTCACCGGCAGATCGACCGGCGGGATCCGCAGCCCGGCGCGGGTCTGCAGGAACCACAGCGGCGCGATCTTGGTCAGGTGCGCGTTGCCCTGCACGACGACCTTGGCCGAGTCCACACTCGAACCACCATCGTCGTCGCGAGCCGTGAAGCCGACGTCGTAGTTGCACGCCGATCCGAACGCATGCGACTTCGCGTCCGTCACATCACGCGGCTGCAGACTCGGGCTGCTCGCCGGATCGGTACCGGGCGGGTTCACCAGGTAGTTGGTCGTGTCACCCCAGCTCCAGCTGAGCGCGAGGTCGTCACTGCCCGGATCGGTCGATCGGGCCTTGAAGTCGATCGGCTGCCCGCTGTGCGCGATGAACGTCGGTACGCCGTTCACCACCGTCGCCCCGGATTCGTCGATCACGGCGGTCGGTGCCACGTTCGTCACCTGCACCGGGAAGGTCGCCGTACCGACTCCACCGTCGTCATCGGTCACCTTGACTCCAACGGTGAACGAGCCGTTGTCGCCGTACGCGCGGCTTCCGGTGACCGTTGTCATCAGCAACGAACCGGTGCTCGGCGCGCCGAAGCCCCAGTCGATGCTCGCCGTGTGCGTGTCAGCGGTCCCTGGATCCACGAACGACGCCTTCGCCGTGAGTGTCGAGCCCTCGGTGATCGTCTTCACCTGTGCCGGGTCGATCGTCACGACCGGTGCCACGTTGCTGACGGCAACGGGGAAGGACGCCGAGCTGGTTCCACCGTCGTCGTCGGTCACGGTGACCTTGACGGTGTAGTTGCCGTTGTCCGCATACACGTGGCTGCCATTGATCTGGCCCGCGGTGGCCGGCGGGTTCGTCGTCGTACCGTCACCCCAATCGATCACGGCCGAGTGCGTGTCCAGCGAGCCCGGATCGGAGTACAAGGCCTTCACCCCGTACGACGCTCCCTCTGTCGTCGTACCGGCTTGGCCCGGCGCGATGCTGATGCTCGGGGCAACGTTGTTGACGGTCAGGTGGAAGGTCGTGGTCGCCGTCTCACCCTTGTCATCCGTCGCGGTGATCGTCACATCGCGGCTCTGTGTCGGGCCGTCACTCGTGGTCGAACTCCACGACCAGCGACCGCCGCCGACGTTGACGACGTTCCCGCTGGAGGCGGTCAGCGCGACCGCCTTGCCCTCGGGATCACTGAAGCCACCGGCATTGGTGGCAGTGGTGCCTTCGTTGACGGTCACCGTGCCGGCGTCGGCGCTGATGCTGGGCGGGTTGTTGCCCTGCTGCAGGGCGGCCAGCAGGTCGATCCGCGGCGTGGTCGCGTTGGTTGTCGGGCTGGTCGCGTAGGTGATGTCGACGCCGGTGTCGCGCAGGTACCCGAGCAGGGTGGCCGCGGTCGCGGCAGGGTAGGCGTTCCGCAGGGCGGCAATCGCACCGGCCACGTGCGGCGCGGCCATCGACGTACCGCTGAGGTTGGCCCAGGCGTCGTCGGGGACGGACGCGCGGATCGACGTACCGGGGGCGAAGAGGTCGAGCAGCGGGCCGCGGTTCGAGTAGCTGGCGGGGCTGTCGACTTCGTTGCCGCTGGCATCGGCATCGATCGCGCCGACCGTGACGGCGGTGGACACGCAGCCCGGCTCACCGACGCCTGCCGGGTGTGACTCGTTGCCGGCCGAGATGGTCGTGGTGATACCGGCCGAGAGCAGCAGGTCGATCGAAGCCTTCGTCGAGCTGCCGTCACAGGTCGTGGTGTGGTTGCTGGCGTCGCCACCGCTCAGGTTCGCCGAGGCGATGGTGAAGTCGTTGCGCAGGTCGTAGACGCGTTGCATCCCGGCGATGAAGTCCGAGTAGTAGAACTGCGCGCACGGCGGATTGCCTTTACAGCCGACATTGCTGCGGTGGTAGATCTGGATCGCGATGATGTTCGCGCCCGGCGCCACTCCGTTGCCCGGGGCACCGGTCACGCCGGTTCCGGCGCCGGCCGCGATGCCGGCGACATGCGTGCCGTGGAAGCAGATGTTCGTCGTACCGTTGAGGCACTGGGCAGTCTCGGCGTCGGCCGATCCCGCGCCGGTCTGACTCGCCGTACCGTTCGGACAGAGCGAGACCTCGTTGGCGGTGCCGTCGGTGCTGGAGTAACAGGCCTCGGACACGATCCGGCTGCCGAAGAACGGGTGGTCGCGGTCGATCCCGGTGTCGAGGATCGCGACGGTCTGACCGGCGCCGGTGAAGCCGAGCTGCTGGACGCGGTCGGCATGAATGAACGGGATGCTCTCGGCCAAGGACGGCGAGCCGACCTTGTCCGGCTGGATCGAGACCACGTTCGGGTCGGCGGCGAGCTCGGCCAGCGCGGCCTTGTCGGCGTCGAGCGCGAGCAACGGGAACGACCGGTAGGTGCGGTTCTGCTCCGCGGTGCCTTGGTCGATGTTGTCGAGCACCTGCTGCTTGTCGCTGATGTGGTCGACCTGCACGATCACGCGGGTCGTTTCCCCGGACTCCGCGTGTGCTGGTAGCTGCGTGGTGCTCGCTGCCAGACCGGCCAAGGCCAGCGCAACGAACAGTCTTCGGACATGCATCGTAATTCCCCCAACTACGGTGGTGCCGCCTCAGCCGGACTGCTGGGCGGTGTCCTGCTGCACGGCCGCGACATGTGGTGAGTGCCGCAGCCGGTCGAGAGCAGCTGCATCGACGACCAGGGCCAGCTGCGGTACGGCGTCGTACCGCCGAATCAGCTGAGCCTGCGGAACCTCGGCCAGTACGGCGTCCTGTGCGGTTCTGATCGCCTTGCGTTGCTCCTGACGCGCCTGATCCCCCAGGTCACCCTCGGGCCGGAACGAGCCGGCCAGGGTGACGATCACGCGCTGCCCAGGTGGGGTCGAGGGTGTGCTGCCTGTCCCCGTCGTACAGGACACGACAACGAACAGTCCTGCCGCAAACAGCATCCACCTCATGACAACCCCCCTTGAAGCACATCCTCGGGGCGCGTCTTCAGCCAGTCTTAAAGTGCTGTCCAACCACCGGCTGCCCAGGCTGGGAAGCGTTCGCCGCATGGAGACTTCGCGAAGATCAGTCCTGAAAGCCGGTCTGGCGTCCAGCGCGGCGGTCGCCGGCCTGTCCGCTCCCGCCACCGCCGCGGCGACGCCCGTCCGGCAGGACCCGTTCACTCTCGGGATCGCGAGCGGTGACCCGTGGCCCGACGGGTTCGTGCTCTGGACCCGGCTTGCCGTCAACCCTGTCGCCGAGGACGGCCGCGGTGGAATGCCGAACCGCGCGTACGCCGTCCAGTGGCAGGTCGCGACCGACCGGCGCTTCCACCACGTCGTGCGGGCCGGTGTCGCGGTCGCGCGGCCGGAGCACGCGCATGCGATCCACGTGACCGTCGAGGGTCTGCAGCCCGGCCGCGAGTACTACTACCGGTTCCGTAGCGAGGGTTACGTGACGTCGGTAGGCCGCACGCTGACCGCACCGGCTCGCGGTACGACGCCGCGCGAGCTGGCGATGGCGTTCGTGTCCTGCTCGCAGTTCGAGCACGGCTACTTCACGGCGTACCGGCGGCTGGCCGAGGACCGGCCGGACCTGGTACTCCACCTGGGCGACTACCAGTACGAGTACACGAAGAACACCTACGTCGCGCCCGGTGGGAACGTCCGTGACCACGACGGACCCGAGACGACGGACCTGGCGTCGTACCGGCAGCGGCACGCGCAGTACAAGGCCGACCCGGATCTGCAGGCCGCGCATGCGGTCGCGCCCTGGCTGGCCGTGTGGGACGACCACGAGGTCGACAACAACTGGGCCGACGAGACGCCGGAGAAGCCCGAGGAAGGGTTCCTCGAGCGGCGGGCCGCGGCGTTCCAGGCGTACTACGAGAACATGCCACTGCGCGCGTCGTCGAAGCCGCGCGGGATCGACATGCAGCTCTTCCGGCGGGTCAAGTGGGGTGAGCTGGCAACGTTCCACATGCTCGACACCCGGCAGTACCGCGACGACCAGGGCTGCGGGGACGGGTACAAGGACTGCCCGGCAGCGGTGGACCCGAAGCGGTCCATCACGGGGGAGCGGCAGGAGAAGTGGCTGATCGACGGCTTCCGCCGGTCCGAGGCGCGCTGGGACATCCTCGGTCAGCAGGTGTTCTTCGCGCAGCGTGACAACAACGAGGGCCCGTTGAAGGTCACCTCGATGGACTCCTGGGACGGGTACGTCGCCTCTCGCGACCGGATCACCCGCGGCTGGGTCGACGCGCGCGTGCGCAATGCCGTCGTACTGACGGGTGACGTGCACGCGCACTGGGCGTCGGATCTGAAGCTGAACTACGACGACCCCAACGCGCCCGCGGTCGGTTCGGAACTGGTGTGCTCGTCGATCACGACCGGTGGTGATGGTGCGGACGGCGGTACGACGGCGCATCCGTGGCTGAAGTGGAATCCGCATCTGCGGTTCCAGAACAACCTGCGCGGTTACGTGAACACCACGATCACGCGTGAGTCGATGGTCGCCGACTTCCGCACGCTACGGACGGTTCGCGACCATGACGCGGAGGCGTTCACGCGAGCCCAGTTCACGATCGAGGACCGTAAACCGGGTCTGCACCTCACCGCCGAAACCCCACCTGCTCCCGCCGCACGTGCGCTCACGGCCGACGACACCGTCGCCTGGGAGACCGCCCGCCCCTAACCTCACAGCGTCAGAAGAAGCGCAGTACGTGGTCGGCGTGGTTTCGGACGTCAGGGGTGGGATTCCAACGCTGAGCGCAGTTTGGCGGCGTACTCGGCGGCTTCGGCATCGTCGGCGTACTTGGTCCGCGGCCAGAAGAACCCGCGCAGTCCGTCCCCTTTCGTCCGCGGCACGACGTGCACGTGGAGGTGGGGGACGGACTGGGACACAACGTTGTTCACGGCAACGAACGAACCTTGTGCCTCGTACGCCGTCCGGACCGCGGCCGCGACGGATCGCGCCGTACCGAAGAGTGGGACGGTGAGCTCGCCGGGCAGCTCGACCATGGTCGGGATGTGCTCGCGGGGCACGATCAGCGTGTGGCCCTTGAACACCGGGCGGATGTCGAGGAAGCCGACCACCTCCGGCGTCTCGAGCACGATGTGTGCGGGCGTCGTACCGGAGATGATCGAGCAGAACAGACAGTCAGCCATCAGCCGAGCACCTCGTCCGCGAAGCACCAGCGCCAACTCTCACCCGGTTCGAAGCTGCGCATCACCGGGTGCTTGGTCTCGTCGTAGTGCTTGCTCGCGTGCTTCATCTCCGACGAGTCGCAGCAGCCGACGTGACCGCAGCTCAGGCAGAGCCGCAGGTGCACCCAGGTACCGCCATCGGCCAGACACTCCTCACAGCCGGCAGGCGTGTTCGGGGTGACGACCGCCGGCGCCTCGCGGAGGTGCTCGCAGCCACCGCTCGCCGAGGCCGGGGGGCGCAGGTCCTCCGAGCGGCCGCCGACGTCGTCGTCCTCGTCGCGGTCGAGGATCGACTCCTCGATGTCGAGTACGCCCTGCGCCCGCTGCAGGACCTCGTCGGCGACCAGACCGGCGTCACGGACCTCGAGGATGTGCGACCGCTCGGCTTCCAGCATGGCCATCCGCAACCGCCGGTACGCCTCGCTCGGCGTCTCGTACTCCGTCTCCGGACGCCCCAGCCGCTCCCACGCAGCAAGCGCACGCGACTCACCGCGCTGCCGAAGGACCGCGAGCACAGCCTCAGGGTCGTCAGGGGTGGTGATCTCGTCCAGCTTCGCGAGCGCGGCGCGATGCGCACCCTGCAGTACGGCGGCCTCCTGGAGCGCGTCCTCGGCTGGATCCGGTCCGGGGAGCTTGAGTCGCCGTACCAGCCAGGGGAGGGTCGAGCCGTTCAAGAGGAGTGTGCCACCGGTGACCGCCAGGGCGATGAAGACCAGCACCTCGCGGTGGGGAGTGTCCGGCGGCAGCGTGAAGACGGCGGCCAGCGTGACCACGCCGCGCATCCCGGCCCAGCAGACGACGACCAGAGCGCCGAAGGAGACCGGGCCCGGGCGGGACCGGCCGAGGATCCGGCGGGACAGGTAGGTGCTCGGGATGACCCAGATCGGCCGCAGCAGGATCGTGGCCAGGAAGACCCCCACTGTCGCGGCGGCGATCAGCCAGCCCGGCAGGGGGCTCCGCGAGAGCTCGTCGAGGATCCAGCGGGTCTGCAGGCCGATCAGCAGGAAGACCGTGTTCTCGAGCAGGAACTGGAAGGTGCGCCAGTTGGTCCGCTCCGAGATCCGTGACTTGGCTGACTGCAGGATGGGCGCCTTGTGGCCGAGGATCAGGCCGCAGACCACCACAGCCAGTACGCCGGACGCATGGATGGTGTGGTTCTCGGCAGCGACGTACGCGATGAACGGCGCGGTCAGACTGAGCGTGGTGTCGAGCACCGGGTCGGTGAACCGCTTGCGCACCTTGGCCAGCACGATCGCCACGACCAGGCCGACGATGATCCCGCCGCCGGCCGCGCGAAGGAAGTCGAGCCCGACATGGAGAACGGTCGGGGTGACCAGCGCCGCGCCGAGCGCCGTACGGAGAATGACCAGGGCAGTCGCGTCGTTGACCAGGCTCTCGCCCTCGAGGATCGTGACCACGCGCCGGGGGAGTCCCACCCGTTTCGCGATCGCGGTCGCGGCGACGGCGTCCGGCGGCGCGATGACCGCGCCGATGGCGAACGCGGCCCAGAGGGGGAGCGGCTGGTAGCCCTGGGACTTGGCCATCACGTTGAGCAGCCAGTAGGCCACCATGCCGACACCGACCGCGGTGAACGCGACCAGGCCGACCGACAGCAGGCCGATCGACCGGCGGTGCTTGGTGAAGTCGACCAGGCTGGTCTTGATCGCCGCGGAGTACAGCAGCGGCGGCAGGAAGCCGATCAGGACCACCTCGGGCGACAGCTCGACCCGCGGAACGAACGGCAGATAGGACGCGGCGACCCCGATCACCACGAGCAGCAGGGGAGCCGACAGCCCGATCCGCCGAGCCAGCGCGGCCCCGCCCGCCACCACGGCGACGAGGGCGACGATCTCGATCGCAATATGCACGGTGCACAGTGTCGCAGCTTGCTCTGGATCAGATGGCCTGTGTCGTCTAGCGTGTGCGGAGCGAGATCCGTCCACTACGGGGAGTGATCACATGCGTCGTACTGTCTCCGTCGTCTCCGCCCTCCTGTTCTTCGGCGCCGTGCTCGTCCCGGCGCCCGCAGTCGCAGTCCCTGCCGCTCCCGCTGAAGACACCGTCACTACCGGCTGCGTGCAGTCGGTCCCCGAGCCAGGGACGTCCGTGCCGGTGAAGATCTGCTACACGCTCTTCAAGCCTGCCGTCGCGTCGTCGAGCCACACCGTGCCGCTGCTCTTCAGCAGCCATGGCTGGGGCGGTTCGCGGACCACGGACATCCGCCAGTTCCGGGCCCACCTCGATGCGGGCTTCGGCATCCTGAGCTTCGATCAGCGCAGCTTCGGCGAGAGCACCGGCGTCGCCCACGTGATGAACCCTGACTACGAGGGCCGCGACGTCGTCAAACTGATCGACTTCGTCGCCTCGCTCGATTGGGTGACCAAGCAACGACCCGGCGACCCGCTGATCGGCGCCATCGGCGGCTCGTACGGCGGCGGCTACCAACTCGCCGGCGCCTTCACCGAGATCCGCGACCACGGCCGCACCCGCTTCGACGCGCTCGCCCCCGAGATCACCTGGTGGGATCTCAAGCGCTCCCTCGCCCCTTCCGAGACCGCCCGCACCATCTGGCTCGGCATCCTCTACGCCAGCGGCGGCAAGAACCTCCCGCCCGCGATCGGCAAGTCCTGGGCCACCCTGATCGCCACCGGCGCCTGGCCCCCCGGCAAAGCCGGCCGCGAGCTCACCGCCTTCTTCGCCAAGAACGGCCCCGCCTGGCACGTCGCCCACGGGCGCAAGCTCGACATCCCCGTCCTGTTCGAACAGGGCATCACCGACAACCTCTTCAACTTCAACGAGGGCCTCTCGAACTTCGACCGCGCCCTCACCCCGCGCGCCCGTTCCCGCTCGATGCTCGTCGGCTACAACGGCGGCCACGCCCTCCCCGCCGTCATGCCCCCGGGCTACGGCACCTCCGGCGACCCCTGCTCGATCGCCCTGGGCTCGCCCAACTTCGCCGACCTGGCCCTGCGGTTTTTGAAGTTGAACCTGCTGGGCCAGAACACCGGCCTCACCGGCTTCGGCCTGTACCACCTGGCCACCGCCGATGGCCGTTGCCTGACGCAACGTTCGCTGGCCTCGAACACCGCGGTGAAGCTGGGCAAGATCGCCACCCCGACCGGCGCCGGCGTCCCCGTCAACGTCAAGATCGCCGCCGGCCCCCTCACCGTCGCCGGCACCCCCCATGTCACCGCGAACGTCTACACCATCGTCCCGCGTACCCCGGCATTCCTCGCTCTGAGCGTAGGCACCAGCCCCCTCACCGCCCGCGTCATCCAGAACAACACCCTGCCCCTACGCGAGAAACGAGCCGCCCACGGCGTCCGCCGTACCATCGAACTCCCGGCCGTAGCCGTCGACGTACCAGCCGGGCAGAACCTCTACCTGACGGTCTCGCCCATAGCCGACATGTACGCCGGCCAACGCGCCCCGCTTCCCGGCGCCCTTCTGCTGAAGAACACGACCGTCAGCTACCGCACCATATCCAGGTAGGTCTTGTAGACGGTGGTGAACGGCTCGTCGTTCACCACCGCCTGCACCAGCCAGTCACACGAAGCCTGCGCCTGCGTGATGATCTCAGGCGGGTAGTTGTACTTCACCTGGTGCTCCGCGAACTCGTCCTCGTCGTCCACGAGCACAGTGCCATCGCGCCGCTTGATCACGTCGAGATCCAGATCGATCATCGTCACGCGATCCTCGAAGAACTCCACCGGCGTCGTGATGTCGCAGTAGATCTCCGTCATCCGCGGCGCGTCATTGAAGATCGCCGTGAACCACTGGTCCCGCGGAAACAACTGCACATGCGCTTCCTTGGCCGTCAGCTTCAACCCCTCACCCCGCTGCGACACCGCCCCCACGCGTCCACCCAGCCAAACGCCGTACTCGTCCTCCCCAAGCCACTCCAGCCACTGATGCCAGTGCAGACTCTCGTCGAACTTCCGATAAACCACCCGCACGTCCCGTCCCATCCCCCAAAGCTATCGCGCGACCGGCTCCCATCGCCCAGGTTTCTGCAGCTTCGTGCAACTTCATGGACACGCTCCGTGCCCACACGGCAGGATGGCGCGTTGGTCTGAAAGCCGCCCTGGGGAGGGACCACATGAATCACGCACGCCCACTGTCCGGACGCCGCCTGACCGTGGCACTGCTGGCCGCACTAGCTTTAGTGGCCACAACAGTGCCCGTCGCATCCGCCGCCGACCCGCCTGTTCCGCCCGCACCGCCTTCGGTCACGGCGACTCATCACGGCGAGCCGCTTGATAACTGCTGGGACCTGCCGAGATGTTCTGAGCGCGTGGCCCTGGGCGACAAGGTGACCTTCACCTTTACGTCGACCTCGCCTGATGCCGTAAGTCTCCGCTACCGATGGATCGGCACGAATCCCGTGACCGTCGACGGGGCGGCCGCCACGCTGGAGCTGGAGCCGCCGAACGACGGGCGACTACTCCTGATGGTGCAGAGCGTCAATTCGTTCGGGCAGCCCAGCCAGGACACGAACTTCATGCTGTTCGTCGGCCCCGCGCCCGGCCCGGTCGGTTCGTGGGAGTTCAACGACGGCAGTGGTACGACGGCCGCGGACGGCCCAGGGCTGACGCACCCGCTCGCGCTTGCCGGGTCGACGTTCGAGGCCTCCGGCCGTCTGGACGGAGGCCTTGCCCTCGACGGAGCCGACGACTACGCGTCCGCGAGCGAGTCGGTCGTCGACACCTCGCAGAGCTTCTCGATCTCGGTGTGGGCGCGCCCCACGAACCCATCGAAGCTCGGCGTCATCGCCTCCGCGAATGGAGCCAACACCACTGCTACCGGCCTCGGCTACGACCCCTCGAGCAAACGCTGGGTCTTTGCGCGCACCTCGGCCGACGTCCGCAATCCCACGCTGTACAAGGCATCCTCGAAAGAGGCTCCCGTCAACGGCGCCTGGTCGCACCTGTTGGCGATGTACGACGTCCTTACGGGAGCGCTCAAGTTCTACGTCAACGGCCGTCTTCAGCAGGAGACGACGTCTCCTGCCACTGCCGTGTGGAAGGCAACCGGTGCGCTGACTGTCGGCCGTGGTCTGCTGACCGGTGCGGCCGGCGGCTACTTCGCCGGATCCATCGACAACCTGCAGATCTGGCAGCGAGTCCTACGTCCGGAAGAGGTCCTCGAGCTGCAGTTGCCAAAGGATTCGAACGGCATGGTGGTCACAGGTGACGTCGCACACTGGCCGCTCGACACCGCCGTGCGCGGCGCTGACCAGGTCTGGCGGTCCCCGGAGACCGTCCGCGGCGCCGACCTGACCGTCTCAGGCTTCCAGGGCGCCGACCAGTCCAAGGCCTTCGTCGACGACGCCGAGCGAGGCAAGGTCCTGCAGCTCAATGGATCGTCGCGTGCATCAGTGTCCCTTGGCCGTCCCCTGGTCGACGCTAGCGCGAGCTTCTCCCTCGCCGTCATGGTCAAGCTGACCGACCCGACCAAGCCCGGCGTAATCCTCCGCCAAGGCACCGCCACCACGGACACCTGGCGCCTCGCCTACGAGCCTGTCGGCGACTCCGGCCAGTTCACCTTCGCGCGCGCCAACGCCGGCTCGAACACCGAAACAGCTGCCACCCTCACGGTCACCGCCGACGAGGAGGACCTCGACGGCTGGCACCTCATCACCGCCAGCTACGTCCTCAACGATCGCGACCCGAGCCAGGACCAGATCTCGCTCACCCGAGACCTCCGAAGCCGCGACGGCTCACTGCGATCCTTCACCGCCCCCCGTCGCGACGGCACCACCACCGTCGGCAAACCAGGCCCCACCGGCGCCCCCTTCACCGGCCGCCTGGACAACATCCACCTCTACACCGGCAACCTGGCAACCACCGAAGTCTGCACCGACTACCCAGGCCAACGAGCCTGCGGCTCCTGACCACAATGCCAACACTAATCCGGATACGCGAACAAATGGGTCGGGCCACGTGGGAACAAAAGGGTGCAGGGCATTTTTGTTAAGTTGATAGATGTTGATCCATGCTGAAAGGGGTCGGTGGTTCAATGTCTACGGATGAGCGGCGCCTCGAGCAAACTATGGCGGAGTGCGGTCTGGGGTTCTTGGGATTCAGGCGCGGGACGGGTATCCCTCCGTACCTTGCGGGCATGGTTACATCATGTCGACCGGATGAGGGCCGCCGGGATCGTACGACCGCACTCGATGACCTGGCACGAGTTTTGAAGGCGAACGCGGACTGGTTCGAATTGGCGACGAGATTTGGATTGTTTTCAGCAGAAAGCCACTTCCTACTCGCCATTAGTGTCCCGCACCCGAAGGCCGTCGACGATACGGATGTCGAGGCCGCTTGGGGGCTTGTCGAATTGCTGGACGGCTGGGACATCATGGGCGCGGGCTGCGCGGCCGGTATTACGGGCGGCCCATTTGGTCATCCTGCGTTCGTGATGTCTGCGCTCGATGGGACGGTGTTTTTGCAGGGCACGGTATGGCAAGACAGTATCGGGACCTGCGTCCTTCCGAGCCCGAATCGTGTGCAGTCTCTCCGGGATGTCGCCCGTCTGAACATCGGCGATTCGTACCGAACGGCCGCTGAAAACGAAGACACAATCGCCTGGCTTGCCAGCTAGGCAAGAATTGCGTTGCTGGGAACCCAATGCCGATGCGACGGCGGGCAGTCCAGGGGGAGTGCAACTCCATCGGCGCAGTGACTCTGGGCAGGGCTGAGGGCAAGGGTCGGGGGCCGGGCTGAGGCGTTGCTGTGCCATGGCGTTGGCTGCTGAAGGGAGCATATCGATCGGAGCGATTT
Organism: Kribbella sp. NPDC058245; assembly: GCF_042882005.1. Classification (NCBI taxonomy): domain Bacteria; kingdom Bacillati; phylum Actinomycetota; class Actinomycetes; order Propionibacteriales; family Kribbellaceae; genus Kribbella; species Kribbella sp. NPDC058245. Next base: position 156,154 of record NZ_JBHVWY010000002.1, on the reverse strand, counting down.
CGAATATGAGCGGCAAAGCTTCATGGGACCTTGCTTTCCGGGTTGGAGGGCCGGTCGATGACATTCTTTCCGGTCTTCGTGAAAGATTCCCCGAACTCCATGTCGAGCGCCTTGAGGTAAGGCGTCCGGCGGACGATGACAATGTATGGTTCTTGACGCTTCCATCGAATTCTGACCGTTTGCAGCTGGATTCTAATGTGGACGGTGCGCCACCGTTCACGCTAGAATCCGATTCGGAGAGTCAAGTTGACACTGATGATGTGTCCGTCGCGATCGAGGTCTTTACGTCTTGGTGGCGAAAATGAGGTGACACCTCGTGGTCGCCCGTGCGCATGCGAGGCCGCTGTTCGACTGGCCGGACGACGAGGCACGCCGGCGTAGTCGTGACCACTGGTCGGTGCGGGCGTCGAAGGGCGTTGCAGGAAGGTGCAAGTTTGCTGTTAGGGGTGGAACAAGTACGGGGAGTGGTTGAGGATGGGTGGGGTCGCGTTCCTAGAGGGCGCGGGTTGATCGGCCCTTGTCGGCTCAGGGGGGCTCCTAGCCGGCGGGGGCCGGTTGCTGTCTAGAGGGCTTTGACGGCGGCCAGGTAGGGCTGGTAGGCGGTGGTGAAGGGTTCGGCGACGGTGATGTTGGCGGCCAGCCATGTGCAGGTGGCTTGGGCGGTGGCGACCACCTGGGGCGGATAGCCGAATTTCACCCGGTGGGCCTCGAACTCGTCTTCGTCCATGACTCGTACGGCGCCCGTGCGCAGCAGGCGGATGTCGAGGTCGAGGTCGACGAGGGTGACGGTGTCTACGCCGAACTCGGCGGGCATGGTGACGTCGCAGTAGATGCGGGTGGCGTGCGGGTCGTCGTTGAAGAGGGCGGACCACCATTGGCCGCGGGGGAAGAGGCGGACGCGGTGGTGGTCGACGGTGATCCAGGTGCCGTCGGCGCGGCGGGCGCGCTGGCCGGGGAGGGAACCTACCCAGAGGCCGTGTTCGTCCTCGCCGAGATGGACGGCCTCCATCAGGCGATGGGGGGTGCCGTCGTACTTGGTGAACAGTGTGGTCACCTGCTGCATGCGGTCACTGTAGGGGAGACCCCGAACTAATCACTGTCAGTGAGCGTCTCAGGAACTGAGATTCACAGCACGTCGTGACCGGGTTCGGAAACGCGCGGGCACATGCATAGACTCAAGCGTTCTCTCAAGTCCGGTGGAAGGGGCTCGATGCGCGTGCTGGAGACGGTCGGCGGGCCGGCTGATCTGAAGAAGCTGACGCCGAAGGAGCTCACCGATCTCGCGGCGGAGATCCGGGACGTGCTGGTGGAGACCGTGTCGCGGACCGGTGGTCACCTCGGGCCGAACCTGGGCATGGTGGAGATCACACTGGCCATGCACCGGGTGTTCGATTCGCCGACGGACCGGTTGATCTACGACACCGGGCACCAGACGTATGTGCACAAGCTGCTGACCGGCCGGGCGCCGAAGTTCGACAGCCTGCGGCAGGAGGGCGGCCTGAGCGGCTACCCGAGCCAGGCGGAGTCCGACCACGACATCGTCGAGAACAGCCACGCGAGCACGAGTCTTTCGTATGCCGATGGCCTGGCCAAGGCGTACCGGATCCGCAAGGAGGACCGCCATGTCGTCGCGCTGATCGGCGATGGTGGCCTGACCGGCGGGATGGCCTGGGAGGCGCTGAACAACATCGCCGCCGCCAAGGACCTCAAGCTCGTGATCATCGTCAACGACAACGGCCGGTCGTACAGCCCGACCGTCGGTGGGCTGGCGACGCACCTGACCGCGCTGCGCACGAACCCGCGGTACGAGAAGATCCTCGACCTGATCAAGAAGAACCTCGGCCGGACGCCGTACGTCGGCCCCCCGATGTACGAGGTGCTCCACGGGGTGAAGAAGGGGCTCAAGGACATGCTTGCCCCGCAGGGCATGTTCGAGGACCTCGGCCTCAAGTACGTCGGTCCTGTCGACGGCCATGACCGCGAGGCGATGGAAGACGCGCTGCGCAACGCGAAGGCGTTCGGCGGTCCGGTGATCGTGCACGCGGTGACCCAGAAGGGCTTCGGGTACGCCGCTGCCGAGCAGGACGAGGAGGACAACTTCCACCAGATGCGCCCGGCCAACAAGCCGCGTGGGTGGACGGACGTGTTCGCCGAGGAGCTCGTCCGGATCGGTCACCGCCGGCCGGACGTGGTGGCGATCACCGCCGCGATGATGAACCCGACCGGGCTGAACCAGTTCCAGCAGGCCTTCCCCGACCGCACGTTCGACGTCGGGATCGCCGAGCAGCACGCGGTCACCAGCGCCGCGGGCCTCGCGATGGGCGGCATGCACCCGGTCGTCGGCCTGTACGCGACGTTCCTCAACCGCGCGTTCGACCAGCTGCTGCTCGATGTCGCCCTGCACAAGTGCGGCGTGACGTTCGTGCTCGACCGCGCCGGGGTAACCGGTGACGACGGCGCGAGCCACAACGGCATGTGGGACATGTCGATCGTCCAGGTCGTGCCTGGCCTCAGGCTGGCCGCGCCGCGGGACAGCACACGGCTGGTGGAGCTGCTCAACGAGGCGGTCGACGTCAGCGACGCCCCGACCGTCGTGAGATATGCCAAGGGCGAGGTGTTCCCGGACATCGACCCGATCGACAAGATCGGTGGCCTCGACGTCCTGCACCGCTCGGGCACCGACGTACTGGTGGTCGGTATCGGCTCGATGGCGGCCACCGCGATGGAAGTCGCCGACCGGCTGCAGGCGCAGGGGATCGGCGTCACCGTGGTCGACCCGCGCTGGGTGAAGCCGGTCGATCCGAAGCTGATCGAGCTGGCGCCCAAGTTCAAGCTCGTCGTCACGATCGAGGACAACGGCCGCGCCGGCGGCTGCGGCGTGATGATCGCCCAGGCCCTGCGCGACCACAACGTCGGTACGCCGGTGCGTGACTTCGGCATCCCACAGCAGTTCTTGGATCATGCGAAGCGTGCGGCGGTGTTGCAGCAGATCGGCCTCACGGGCCAGCAGATCGCGCGGGACGTCATCGAAGCCATCGCCCAGACCCAGGGCGACAAGATCGATGAGCCGGCCCGGCCTGGCGGAGCCTGAGCAGGCGGCCTGAGTGGGCCGCCATGCGGCGCCGGCGCGGCGACGGGCAGCAGGACGGGCCCGTACGCCGCTTTGGCCGTTCTTGCTGTCGTTCGTGCTGATCGCCGCGGCGGTCGCGGGCGGTCTGGCGCTGCATCAATCCAGCACCGAGGCTGATCAGCCGTCGGCGGCCGGTCCGAAGGCCCCGGCGATCGACCTGGCGGCCAGGTCCGCGGCCGTCGACAAGGTCCTCAAGCGCCGCTCCACGGCCGTCCTCCAGGACGACGAAGCGGCCTTCCTGGCCGATGTTGATCCCGCCAACCAGAGCCTGGTCGCGCGCCAGCGCATCCTCTTCACCAACCTGAAGCAGTTCGGCTTCGCCAAGCTCGCCTACCAACAGCTCTCCCAGCAGTACGACGACGCCGTGACCAGCAAGTACGGCCCCTCGACGTACCTGGTCGCCGTCGCGATGACCTACCAGATCCGCGGCATCGACTCCGTCCCCGTCCGCTCGATGCTCGGCTACACGTTCAGTGAACGCGCGGCTGGCAAATGGACGCTCGTCTCCGACCAGGACCTCGACAAACGCCTTCCGCGCGGTTCACACGAGGAGGCCTGGGACACAGGCGACGTACTGGTGAAACGCGCCGCACGGGTGCTTGTCGTCGTCGAGAAGGGGCAGCAGCAGCTGGCGACCAAACTGATCGGGATCGCGACCAGCGCGGTGAAGGCGGTCAGCAAGAACTGGCCGGGCGGCTGGACCGGCTCCGGCGTGGTGATCGCCCTCGACGACAAGATCGTCCGCGGCGCGGATTACACCGTCCCGAAGAATGCCGAGGACGCGCTGGCGATGGCCACCTGGGTCTACCGCACGCTCCCCGGCGAGGTCAGTGGGGCGGGCGAGCGCGCCGACTCGTACGTCGTCGTCAACCCGCACAACCGCACCAGGATCGACGCCCGCACCCTCGCGCACGAGTTCACCCACGTCGCCACTGCCCCGTACGGCGCCTATGCGCCGCGCTGGCTGGTCGAGGGAGCGGCGACGTACGTCGAGTTCCTGCCGATGGACGGCGCCCAGGATCTGGCCCTGCCGAAGTACCGGCAGGAGGTCCGGACGAAGTACCTGGCGAAGGCCAAGAGCCTGCCCGCCGACGCGGTCTTCTTCCAGCACCCCGACAGTTCGTACCCGCTGTCGTGGCTCGCCGTCGACTACCTGTTCGAGCGCTTCGGTGGCACAGAAGTCGCCACCCTGTATCAGGAACTGGCCGCCCTGGGCGCGAATCAGGCGGAGCGGGACCGGATCATGACCGAGCATGTCGGCCTCACCGAGGCTGCTCTGTTCCGGGCATTGAAGACCGCCGCCGCATCGTGACCGGCGTGTTGGTGGCGGAACGCGGCGAACCGAGTAGGGTGGCCGAGCTGTAGACAGACGGGCCCTCGGAGGAACGACCCGACGTGAGTGCGACCATCCCTAGCGCCCCACCGCCAGGCGCTCCGGCTGGCCCCCGCCGATGGCTGGGGTTGCTGCTGGCGGTAGCGCTCGTGTCCGGCGGTGTGGTCTACGCCGTCGGCGAGCGGTCCGAGGACGCCCGGGCGCGGCTTGCCGCGACCCCCGCACCACCCAGTACGCCGAGAGCACCGTCGAAGGCGTCGATCGCGGCGACCGCCCGCCGGGTGGCCATCGACACGATCCTGATCCGCCGCGCCCAGGCCGTCGAGAAGGGCGACCTGGCGCTGTTCCTCAAGGATCTCGACCCGTCGAACACCAAGCTGATCGCCCAGCAGAAGATCCTCTTCGCGAACCTGGTCGAGATCGGCTTCACCGAGCTCGGCTACAGCCAGGCCGAGGAGCGTTTCGACCCGGCGGTCGTCAAGGCTCGCGGGCGGGCGACGTACCTGGTCCGGATCCTGATGCGCTACCAGATCCCGAAGGTCGACGTCGCCCCGGTGACGACCGAGCTCGGGTACACGTTCATCAGCCGGGCCGGCCGCTGGGTGCTGACCGATGACGACGACCTGGACAAGGACCTCGGCCCCGGCGCGCACCGCGAGGCGTGGGACCTGGGCCGGATCGAGGTGCTGCGCGGACCGCGCGTCCTGGTCGTGGTCGAGAAGGGTGACGTGGCCCGCGGCCGGAAGATCCTGACCGAGGCCGCCGAGGGGCTGACCGAGGTACGTGACTACTGGCCGCGCCGCTGGCGTGGGTCGGCGCTCATCATCGCGCTCGACGACACCGACGTACGGGATGCCCGGTTCGCCGACGAGGACATCGAGTCAGCGGCGAGCGCGGGGTCGACCTTCTCGTCGCTGCCCGGTCAGGACACCGCCGACGGCACCGTGGCCGGCGCCTACATCGTGATCAACCCGAACCAGCGCGACCAGGTCGACGAGATCCTGCTCTCCCACGAGCTCACGCACGTCGCGACCGCCGACCTCGGTGGGTACGAACCGCTCTGGCTGGCCGAGGGCGCGGCGGAGTATGTCTCCTGGAGCGGCATCGAGGCGATCAGCGGGTCCGGCGAGGTCTCGAAGTGGGAGCAGGAGGTCATCGACCAGGCGATGCCCACGCTGCGCGCGCTGCCGACCGACGCCGGCTTCTACGAGAGCAACGCCGACGTGTACGGCGTGAGCTGGCTGGCCGTCCGCTACCTGGTGCAGCGGATCGGTCTGGACGCGGTCGAGGAGCTCTACGAGGACATGGCTGCCCACGGCATCAATCAGGTGTCGCGGGACCGGATCCTGCTCAGCCGCAGTGGGCTCACCGAGGTCACGTTATGGACATCTTTACGGACATACCGGCCACAACGCTGAGTGCCGGATTGACCTCGCGGCGTCAGAGGGGCAGGCTCGGGGGGTTCCGTCCAAGTCCCTGAGTGGACGCAGTCGAGGAGGCGCAGATGAGTCTTGTCCGGAAGAAAACGATCGAACAGTCGATCGCGGACACCGACGAGCCGGAGTACCAGCTCAAGAAACGCCTCACCGCCCTGGACCTGACGGTCTTCGGGATCGGCGTGATCATCGGTGCCGGTATCTTCACGCTGACGGGCCGGGCCGCCAAGGCCTACGCGGGCCCGGGTATCGCCCTGTCGTTCGTGCTGGCCGCATTCTGCTGCGCGCTGGCCGCCCTGTGCTACGCCGAGTTCTCCTCCACCGTCCCGGTGTCAGGATCGGCGTACACGTTCTCGTACTTCTCCCTCGGGGAGATCTTTGCCTGGATCATCGGTTGGGACCTGCTGCTCGAGCTGATGCTCGGAGCAAGCGTCGTGGCCCAGGGCTGGTCGACGTACGCCGCACTGTTCCTGGAACAGATCGGATTGGGCTGGCCCGCTTCGATCGGCCCGGACAGTCATGTGAACGTGCTGGCGATGCTGCTGGTGCTGGTCCTGGCGACGCTCGCGACGATCGGTATCAAGGAGTCGCTGCGGGTCAACCTGTTCCTGGTCGCGATCAAGCTCTTCGTGGTGCTGTTCGTGATCATCGCGGGCCTGTTCTACATCAAGAGCTCGAACCTGACCCCGTTCATCCCGCCGAGCGTGCCGACGCCCGACGCCCACGTCACGATCACGACGCCGCTGTTCCAGGCGCTGTTCGGGTTCACGCCGTCGACGTTCGGTGTGATGGGTCTGGTCTCCGGCGCGTCGCTGGTGTTCTTCGCGTTCATCGGGTTCGACGTGGTCGCGACCACCGCCGAAGAGGCGAAGAACCCGCAGCGCGACCTGCCGCGCGGCATCATCGGTTCGCTGGCGATCTGCACGGTCCTGTACGTCGCGGTCTGCATCGTGATCACCGGCATGGTCAAGTACACCGACATCAGCGGTGAGGCCGCGCTGGCCGAGGCGTTCCGCTCGGTCGGTCGCGGCGGGTTCGCGACGCTGATCTCGGCAGGTGCGGTGGCCGGCCTGACCACGGTCGTGCTGACCCTGATGATCGGTGCGGCGCGGGTCGTGTTCGCGATGAGCCGTGACCACCTGATGCCCCGTCAACTCGGCAAGACGCACCCCAAGTGGGGCACGCCGTACCGGCTGACGATCGGTATCGGCATCGTGGTCGCGATCGTGGCCGGGGTGACGCCGATCGGCAAGCTGGAGGAGATGGTGAACATCGGCACGCTGGCCGCGTTCACCCTGGTGTCGATCGCGGTGCCGATCCTTCGCAAGAGCCGCCCGGACATCAAGCGGTCCTTCACGGTGCCGTGGAACCCGGTGATCCCGATCGTCGCGGCAGTGATCTGCGTCTACCTGATGCTGAACCTGTCGCTGGAGACCTGGCTGCGGTTCGCCATCTGGATGGTGCTCGGCTTCATCATCTACGCGGTCTACGGCTATCGCCGCAGTCGCGTGGGTATCGAGCAGAAGACCGGAGAGCACATCAAGGCGTGATCATCTCCGCTCCGGTGGCCGGCTGAGTCTGAGGGTAGGATCAGCCGACCATCGGAGGGGGAGCACGGAGCAATGAAGCACCCGAGGCGCCTGGTCGCCGCGGTGACGACGCTGGCGATCGCCGGCGCAGTGGCAGTGGTCGGGGTTCGGCTGCAGCAAGGCGCGGCTGCGCCGGGCAACAGCGCGGCAGCCGTCAAAGCAGCGCCGCCCACGCCGACCGCGGACGTTGCCGCGCGCAAGCAGGCGATCAACAAGCTGCTGAGCGCGCGCGCGACCGCCGTACGCAGAGGTGATCTGAAGGCGTTCCTTGCTGCGGTGAACACCAAGGACGCCAAGCTGGCGGCCCGGCAGCGGACGTTGTTCGCCAACCTGCGCCAGTTCGGGTTCACCAGGCTCGAGTACTTCCTGGCCGACGAGCACCAGGTTCCGCGGCTGACCGAGAAGTACGGCCCGACCGCCTTCTCGTCGCGGGTGATGATGCGGTACCAGTTGGCCGGCCTCGATGCGAAGCCGGTGCAGACCGACGTCGCCTACACCTTTGTACGACGGGGGAGCGGGTGGCTGCTGGTCGAGGACAACGCGATCGACGAGGTGCTCAGCTACGCCGGCCACCGCCAGCCGTGGGACTACCAGCCCATCACTGTCGTCCGCCGTGGCAAGGTCGCGGTGGTCGTCGCCCAGCGCGAGGCCGCCCTCGGCGCCAAGATCGCCGCGATCGCACAGCAGGCCGTCAGCGGAGTGCAGCGGCATTGGCCGCAGCCGTGGAACGGCTCGGTGATGGTCGTGGCGATGCCCGAGCCGCAGGTGCTGTCGATCTTCTGGACCGTTGGAGCCGGGGGCTGGACGATCGCGGCCAAGGACCTCCCCATCTACGACGGGGAACCACACGGCGGGGGCGCGCCTGCCGGCTCCCGGATCGTGGTCAACCCGGAGCTGCGTACAAAGCTCGACAAGGACCTGCTGGCGCATGAGATGACGCACGCCGCCGCTGTCCTGCTCGGAGAGCAGGCACCGATGTGGATGGTCGAGGGATACGCGGAGTACGTCCGCTGTGCCGTGATCGAGGACGACCCGCACTGGACGGTCGACCCGTACCGCAAGACGGTCCGCAAGAGCCTGCCGTCGATGAAGGCGCTGCCGGGTCCGGCGGAGTTCGGTGCGAACGGCGACCGCTCGTACGGTCAGGCCTGGTGGACGATCGAGTATCTGATCGATCGGTTCGGTGAGAAGAAGGTCGCTGCTCTGTACGCCGATCTGGCCGGTCACGCGAGCGGGGCCGACGCCATCCTGAAGAAACACACCAAGATGACGCCGGCCCAGTTGCTGGCAGCGGTCAAGAAGTTCAGAGGCTAGCGAGACCCTTTTCCAAGCTAGCTAGTCCCGCCGGGAGGAAGGTGCTGCCGTTGACCTTCTCGGAGATACCGGAGCGGTCCAGGTACGGCGTGATCCCGCCGAGGTGGAACGGCCAGCCGGCACCGAGCAGCAGGCACAGGTCGATGTCCTGCGCCTCGGCCACGACACCCTCGTCGAGCATGATCTTGATCTCCTCGGCGAGGGCGGTCAGCACCCGCGTGCGGAGCTCGTCGGCGGTCGACGGCTTGTCGCCAACCGTGACGAGAGCCTCGATCTCCGGGTCGACGACCGGCTTGCCCTCGGGCCAGATGTAGAACGAAGGCTTGCCGGCGGCAACGACCTTGGCCAGGTTCTCCGACACCGCGAAGCGGTCCGGGTACGCCCGGTTCATGGTCTCCGCGACGTGCAGCGCGACCGGCAGGCCGACCAGCTGGAGCAGCACGAACGGCGGCATCGGCAGGCCGAGCGCCGACAACGCCTTGTCCGCCTCAGGAATCGGCGTACCTTCGTCGACCGCCGCGCTGACCTCACCGAGGAAGCGCGTCAGCAGCCGGTTCACTACGAACGCCGGAGCGTCCTTGACCAGCACGCACGACTTCTTCAGTGTCTTGCCGACCGCGAACGCGGTGGCCAGCGTCGCGTCGTCGGTCTGCGCCGCCCGGATGATCTCCAGCAGCGGCAGCACGGCGACCGGGTTGAAGAAGTGGAACCCGACCACGCGCTCCGGGTGCTCCAGGTCAGCGGCCATGTCGGTGATCGACAGCGACGAGGTGTTGGTCGCGAGGATCGCGTCCGGGCGGACGATCTTCTCCAGGTCGGCGAAGATCGTCTTCTTCAGCTGCAGCTCCTCGAAGACCGCCTCGATCACGAAGTCGGCGTCCGCGAAGACCGCACGATCCACCGAACCGGTGACGAGCGCCTTCAGCTGGTTGGCCTTGTCCGGACGGATCCGGCCCTTGCCGAGCAGCTTGTCGATCTCACCGTGCACGTAGCCGACACCACGGTCGACACGCTCCTGGTCGAGGTCGGTCAGCACGACCGGCACCTCGAGCCGCCGCGCGAACAGCAGCGCCAGCTGACCGGCCATCAGGCCCGCGCCGACGACGCCGACCTTGGCCACCGGGCGCGCCAGCGACTTGTCCGGCGCACCGGCCGGGCGCTTGGCCCGCTTGTTCACCAGGTCGAAGGCGTAGAGGCCGCTGCGCAGCTCCTCGCTCATGATCAGGTCGGCGAGCGCGTCGTCCTCGGCCGCGAAACCGCGGTCGCGATCGTTGTCCTTGGCCGCGGCGATCAGATCGAGAGCCCGGTACGGCGCGGGCGCCGCGCCGCTGACCTTGACGTCGGCAAATCCCTTGCCTCGGGCAACGGCTGCGTCCCACGCGTCGCCGCGGTCGATCTCGGCGCGCTCGACAGTGATCTCACCGGTCAGCACCTTCGAGGCCCAGATGAACGACTGCTCGAGGAAGTCGGCCGAGTCCAGCAGGACGTCGCCGATCCCGAGCTTGACCGCCTCCGGACCGCTGAGCATCTTGTTCTGGTTCAGCGCGTTCTCGACCACGACCTTCACGGCCTTGTCAGCGCCGATCAAGTTCGGAAGCAGGAAGTTACCGCCCCAGCCCGGGATCAGGCCGAGGAAGACCTCGGGCGTCGCCAGTACGCCGGCCGCGACCGAGACGGTCCGGTACGACGCGTGCAGCGCGACCTCGAGGCCGCCGCCGAGCGCGACACCGTTGACGAACGCGAACGACGGCTTGCCACCGTCGACCAGCTTGCGCATCACGCCGTGCCCGATCTTGCCGAGCGCCAGCGCCTGCTCGCGATCGGTCAACTTCGGTACGCCGGTCAGGTCGGCGCCGGCCGCGAGGATGAACGGCTTGCCGGTGACGCCGATCGCGACAACCTCGTCGCGGGCCAGCGCCGCGTCGATCGCCGTGTTCAGGGACCCCAGGCCCTTCGGCCCGAAGGTGTTCGGCTTGGTGTGGTCGTGCCCGTTGTCGAGGGTGATCAGCGCGAGCGTCCCGGCCTTGTTAGGCAGTACGACGTCCCGCGAGTGTGCCAGCGTGACGACCTCGTCGGTCGAGAGCTCAGACGCGCTGTCGATCAGTTCCTGCAAGTCGCTCATGCGGCTGCGCCTTCCCAGTTCGGGTTCTCCCAGATGACCGTTCCACCCATGCCGAGGCCGACGCACATCGTCGTCAGGCCGTAGCGCACCTCGGGCTTGAGCTCGAACTGCTTGGCCAGCTGGGTCATCAGCCGGATGCCGGACGAGGCCAGCGGGTGACCGTAGGCGATCGCACCGCCGTACGGGTTGACTCGCGGGTCGTCGTCGGCGATGCCGTAGTGCTCGAGGAACGCCAGCACCTGCACGGCGAACGCCTCGTTGACCTCGAAGGCCTGGATGTCGTCGATGGTCAGCCCGGCCAGCTTCAGCGCCTTCTCGGTCGCCGGCACCGGACCGAAGCCCATCACCTCGGGCTCGACGCCGACGAAGCCGTAGGAGACGAGCTTCATCTTCGGCTTCAGGCCCAGCTCTTCAGCGGCCTCGGCCGAGGTGATCAGCGCGGCGGTCGCGCCGTCGTTGATACCGGCCGAGTTGCCCGCGGTGACCCGGCCGTGCGGCCGGAACGGGGTCTTCAGCTTGGCCAGGTCCTCCAGTGTGGTGCCCGGGCGCATCGGCTCGTCGGTGCTCGCCAGCCCCCAACCCAGCTCGGCCGAGCGGGTCGCGATCGGAACCAGGTCCGGCTGGATCAGGTCGTTCGCGTATGCCTTGGCAGCACGCTCCTGCGACAGTACGGCGAACGCGTCGGTCCGCGCCTTGGTGATCGACGGGTACCGGTCGTGCAGGTTCTCCGCGGTCGACCCCATCACCAGCGCGCTGGTGTCGACGAGCTTCTCGGAGATGATCCGCGGGTTCGGGTCGACGCCCTCACCCATCGGGTGCCGTCCCATGTGCTCAACGCCGCCGGCCACGACGACGTCGTACGCGCCGAAGGCGATCCCGGACGCGAGCGTGGTGACAGCGGTCATCGCGCCGGCGCACATCCGGTCGATCGCGTAGCCGGGTGTGGTGTTCGGCAGACCGGCCAGCAGCGCCGCGGTCCGGCCGATGGTCAGGCCCTGGTCACCGATCTGGGTGGTGGCCGCGATCGCGACCTCCTCGACCTTCTCCGGCGGCAGGCCCGGGTTGCGGCGCAGCAGTTCGCGGATGCACTTGATCACCAGATCATCGGCGCGGGTTTCGGCGTACTGGCCCTTGGCCTTGCCGAACGGGGTGCGAACGCCGTCGACGAACACGACATCGCGGATCTCACGGGGCACGGGAGCGCTCCTCTTGGTAGGGAAAGCTACCTCGATACTACTCGTCGGTAACAGAAGCGCCCAACCGCCACGCGTTGTGCGGCTGCTCACACAGGCGCATGCTGAGACGACAGGTACTGATCGGGAGCTGTTCTATGAACAACCTTGAGCTGTCAGTCCCGGTTCTCAGCCGGGGGAAGCACCGCAATCCGCGCAAAGGCGCGTGCTTCATGGAGTTCGCCTCGTATCTGGCGGGGGAGCCGTGGTCCGACCATCCAAGCTGCACGCACGCGCTGCTGGCCGGGGTGGCTCGCGACGTCAATGACTGTACGTCGGACGCCGGGCGCACCCGGCTGGCGCCGTTGATCCCGTCGGTGATCGGGCTGACGCCGCACGACCCACACGTCGTACCGCGAGTGACGGCGCGGTGCATTCAGCATGCGCTGCCGGTGGTGTCGCAGGAGCGGCAGTACATCCTGGCCGTCGCGCTGATCGTGGGGGAGCGGCAGTTGGCGCTGCTCGACGGGCGGCCGATGGACGATCTGGAGCCGGCATCGCGCGAGGCGCTGGAGGCGGTCCCGGCCGCGACCAAGTGGGCGCGGACCTTCACGTCGCGAGCCCATCGCGGTACGCCGGACTTCGCGCGCCGGACTGCCCCCCGAGCCGTGTCGTGTGCGGTCGAGGGGATCTCGCAGGCCTGCGTGCCGAACCCGGATGAGCGGCTCTTCAACCTGCTGACCGCGGCCATCGAGGAGACCAAGAGCTGGGTACCCGTGAAGCAGCCCGTTCGGCACGAGGTCGTACGCTTCACTGTGTGACTTTGGAGATCGATACCGGTTCAGGGTTGATGCCAGTCCACGAGTGGGGTGACGCCGACTCGTCCACACCCGGAATCCTGTTGCTGCAGGAGATCTTCGGGGTCTCGCCGTACATCGAGCAGCGCGCTGCAGAGCTGTCCGCGCTCGGGTACTACGTGATCGCTCCGGAGATCTACTGGCGCCTCGATGAGGTGGACCTGAGTGACGAGGACGCGCCCGATCTACTCGAGCGCGCGATCGGGACGATGCAGCGGCTGGACTGGGACCAGGCGGTCGTGGATTCGGTCGCCGCACTCGAGTACCTGCGCGGCCGCGATCGCCGTACCGGCATTGTCGGCTTCTGCTTCGGCGGTGGCCTGGCGTTCAACGTCGCCGCGGTGTCGTCGCCGGATGCGCTCGTCAGCTACTACGGCTCGGCCCTGCCGAACCTCCTGCACCTCGCGCCCGACGTGACCGCGCCGAGCCTGCACCACTTCGGTGACGCCGACGACTACATCCCGGTGGATGTGGTGGTGCCTGCGCTGGTCGGCGCGGAAGTTCACCGTTACCCGAAGGCCGGCCACGCCTTCGACAACCCAATGCCTGCCTTCCACGACACCGACGCCTCGGCGCTGGCGTGGGAGCGCACTGTCGAATTCCTTTTTCGCACCCTGCAAGGAGCTTCATGAGTCTGTATGACATCCCGCTGACCACGCTGTCCGGTGCGCCGACCTCGCTCGGTGACTACAAGGGCAAGGCCGTCCTCGTGGTGAACGTGGCCTCCAAATGCGGCCTGACCCCGCAGTACGAAGGTCTCGAGAACCTGCAGAAGACCTACGCGTCCCGCGGCTTCACCGTGCTCGGCGCCCCCTGCAACCAGTTCGGCGGCCAGGAGCCCGGTACCGCCGAGGAGATCGACACCTTCTGCTCCACCACGTACGGCGTCACCTTCCCGATGCTCGACAAGCTCGAGGTCAACGGCGACGACCGGCACCCCCTGTACGCCGAACTCACCCAGACCGCGGACGCCGCCGGTGAGGCCGGTGACATCCAGTGGAACTTCGAGAAGTTCCTGATCAGCCCCGAGGGCACGGTCGCCGCGCGTTTCCGCCCGCAGACGACGCCGGAGTCTCCCGAGGTCGTTTCCGCGATCGAAGCGCAGCTGTCGAAGTAGAGGTCACAACCCGTCCTGTTCTGCTCCTAGCGTGGTGATCACCAACCACGAAGGAGCAGAACATGACCGTGACGCCCATCCCCGACGGCTACCACTCGGTGACCCCGTGGATCATCGGCCGTGACACCGCCGGCCTGATGGACTTCCTCGCCGCCGCCTTCGACGCCGTCGATCTCGGAGGCCGCGTCGTTGACGACCAGGGCCGGATCGGCCACGCCGAGATGCGCATCGGCGACTCCGTCGTGATGATGTTCGACAAGCCCAACTGGACGCCGACGCCCGCGTTCCTCCGCCTCTACGTCCCGGACGTCGAGCAGACCCTGAAGAACGCCGTCGCCGCCGGCGGCACGGTCATCACTGAACCCACCCACATGTTCTGGGGTGATGTCGTGGCGCGCGTCAGCGACCCTTTCGGCAACCTCTACTGGCTGCACACCCGCATCGAGATCGTCGACCCCGACGAGATGACCCGCCGCCTGACCGACCCCAAGTTCGTAGCCGCCATGACCTACGTCCAAAGCGCCATCTTCGACCCGGCCGCCTGAGCCTCCTCAGTTCGGGGGACGCTCGGACGCGGCCGGCGTCGTACGGCGGTGGTTGGTGCCCGCTCGGTTGGGGCCCACCCGGTTGGGGTTCGCTCGGTTGGGCGCACGCTCGGATGCGGCCGGCGTCGTACGGGGGTGGTTGGAGTCCGCTCGGTTGGGGCCCACCCGGTTGGGGTTCGCTCGGTTGGGTGCACGCTCGGATGCGGCCGGCGTCGTACGGCGGTGGTTGGAGTCCGCTCGGTTGGGGCCCACCCGGTTGGGGTTCGCTCGGTTGGGCGCACGCTCGGATGCGGCCGGTGTCGTACGGGGGTGGTTGCTCGCCGCTGCGGCCGGTTTACAGAGACGGGTGGCTGGCGCGGTCTACGGCTGAGGGGGATGGTGCGCTCGGCGGACAGGTGTACGTCGCCTGAGCTTCCGGGCTTCGGCTGAGGCCAGTGCTGCGGAGGCCCGTCGGCTGATCCTTGGCGCTGGTTGCGCATCGGATCAGGTCAGTTGGGGTGCTGCCTGCGGCCGGTCCTGCGGTTCGGCGGTCCTGCGGTCCTGCGGTTCGGCCCACGGCCCACGGCCGCCCGACCAGGCCGCCCTCTGCCCTTGGCAATTTGAGGGGATCTCCGTTCAAGTTGTCCCTTCTCCCCCCGAAATTTCAGGTGAGAACCGGCAAGTTCAGGGGAGATCCCTTCATGTTGTCGGGGAGCAACCACGGCGCGGAAGCTCAAGCAACCCGAGCTGTGGTCGCTGGCCTCGCCATCCCCCTCAGCCGAAGGCCGCGCCCACCATTCGTCTCAGCAAACTGGACCGCCGCGACCAGGCCGCCCTCTGCCCTCGGCCATTTGAGGGGATCTCCCCTCAAGCTGCCGGTTCTCCGTTCAAATTTCGAGGGGAGAACCGGCAAGTTCAGGGGAGATCCCCTCATTTTGTCGGGCAGCAACCACAGCCCGGAAGCCCAAGCAACCCGAGCCTCGGTCGCCGACCGCACCATCCCCCTCAACCCAAGACCACCCCGGCCACCCGTCTCTGCAAACCGGCCGCCGCGGCGAGCAGCCACCGCATACGCAGGCGGCCGCAGGCTAACGTCCGAAAACCGCAGGGCTCGTCTCCGGGTGTTCGGACGTTGTGGGG
Source organism: Kribbella sp. NPDC058245 (assembly GCF_042882005.1). Lineage (NCBI taxonomy): Bacteria > Bacillati > Actinomycetota > Actinomycetes > Propionibacteriales > Kribbellaceae > Kribbella > Kribbella sp. NPDC058245. The sequence continues at coordinate 140,420 of NZ_JBHVWY010000002.1, read as the reverse complement.
GGAAGCGGCGTTCGGTGCAGCAGGCGACGCGCTGTTCGCCGTACGGCGAAACTCCGGGGCGAGGGGCATTCGCCGGCTTGAGGGAGCGCTGGCTAGTCGAGGTTTGTGGCTGGTTCGGTGGCTATGGCGTCGGTGAGGACGGGGGCGGTGAGGGCGATCTGCCAGTCGCGGGCGTGGTGGTCGCGGAGGAAGGCGGAGACCGCGGTGAGGTCCGCGCCGGCTGGTGGGGTCCAGGCGAGGCGGCGGATGGTGTCGGGGGAGAGGAGGTTCTCCGTCGGCAGCCGATGGGCCTCGGCGATCTCGGAGACGGCGGCACGGGCGGCGGAGAGGCGGGCTGCGGCGTCGGGGTCGCGGTCGGCCCAGGCGCGGGCTGGAGGCGGGCCGTCGTACCGGGGGCCTTGTTTGGGGAGTTCGGTGTCGGGGAGGCGGCGGGCGTGGTCGATCGCCTCCCACCAGGTACGCATGTGGCGGTGGGCGCCGCGGCCCTTGAAGGCGGTGAGCTTCTGCAGGGTGTCGCGGTCGGTGGGCATCGCAGCCGCGGCCTCGACGATGGCGGCGTCGGGCAGGATGCGGCCGGGGGAGATGTCGGCGGACTCGGCGATCTGGTCGCGTGCTTCCCACAATGCCCGTACGACGGCGAGGCTGCGGCGGTTGCGGACCCGGTGCATGCCCGAGGTCCGGCGCCACGGATCCGGCTTCGGTTCGCGTGGTGGTGCGGAGAGGATCGCGGCGAACTCCTGCTCGGCCCACTCCCACTTGCCTTCGCGGCGCAGCTCGGCCTCGATGGCGTCGCGGAGCTCGATCAGCATCTCGACGTCCAGGGCGGCGTACACGAGCCAGGGCGCGGGAAGCGGACGTGTGGACCAGTCGGCGGCCGAGTGTTCCTTGCGCATCCGGTAGCCGAGGACCTCGCTGACGAGTGAGGCCAGGCCGACCTTCGGGTAGCCGAGGAGGCGGCCGGCGAGCTCTGTGTCGAAGACCTTGCGCGGGACCATGCCGACCTCGGCGAGACAGGCCAGGTCCTGGTTCGCGGCGTGAATGATCCACTCCGCGTCGACGATCGCGTCACCCAGAGCAGAGAGGTCACCGAACGGGATCGGGTCGACCAGCGCGGAGCCGGAGCCCTCGCGACGCAGCTGGACCAGGTAGGCCCGGTGCGAGTAGCGGTAGCCGGACGCGCGCTCGGCGTCGACGGCGACCGAGCCGGTGCCGGACCGGAAGGCTTCGATCACCTCGGCGAGCGCAGGGTCGGTGTCGATGACCTCGGAGAGGCCGTCGCGCAGTTCGAGGAGGGGCAGTTCCGGCGCCGGATCTTCCTGAGCGGCCGGTTGCTGCTGGGGATCGGCCTGGCTCATCGGCCCCGCTGACCGCGCCGGGTCGGCATCGCGACCACTCCCGGCGGAACCGGCGGCAGTCCGGCCGCCGTACAGAGCGTTTCACCCCACGCCTCGGCGTGCTTGGTCACGTCCACCAGTCCACCAGGTCCGGGCACCGGGCTCCAGGACGCACGGATCTCGATCTCCGCCGTCGCCTCGTCGTCGGCCATGCCGCCGAAACTCTCCGATACCACGCGGGTGACGGTACCGCTCGGGGCCAGATACTCCGCACCCCGGTCGGCCAGTGCCTCCATCAGCCAGGTCCAGCCCACGCCACCGAGCAGCGCGTCCGTCACCATCTCCGGCTCGACGGCAGCGCGCACATACGCGACACAGCGGAAGGTCGACTGCCAGGCGTCGTTCCCGGCCGGGTCGTAGAGGACGACGAGCCGACCGGTGGCGACATCGTCGCCGTCGATCGTCACATCGGCGCTGACCGCGGCCGCGTGCGGAGCGATCCGTTGCGGTGCGGGCATCTCCTCGACGAATACTTCGGGCCGGAACCGGGCACCGCGTAACTGCGCCACGGCCTCGGTGAACTCCGCGGGTGGCGCGTCGACCTGCTTGCGGGCACCCATGCTTCGCAGCCTACGACTGATTACGCACCGACGCCTGTTTAGACGCGCCGGTAACCAAACGCAGTCGCGGACAAAACCGGAACCCCTCGGGCCCGGAAAACCCGTTCGGCACAGCGTGGGATCATCGTGACGTGCCTTCGACGCTTGCCCGTTCCCCCTTCCTGCTCGCCGCGCGCGGTGAGCCCGGCCCGCACACCCCGGTGTGGTTCATGCGGCAGGCCGGCCGCGCGCTGCCCGAGTACCGCGCGATCCGGGCGGGGACCACGATGCTCGAGTCGTGCCTGCGGCCCGACCTCGTCGTCGAGATAACGCTGCAGCCGGTACGCCGTTACGGTGTCGACGCGGCGATCTTCTACTCCGACATCGTGACGCCGCTGAAGGCGACCGGCTTCGGGGTCGAGATCAAGCCCGGCGTCGGCCCGGTGGTGGCGGACCCGATTCGCGACCTGGCCGGCCTGGCGGCGGTTCGCCCGGCGACTCCGGCCGAGCTGTTCTACCTCACCGAGTCGGTCCAGGAGCTGGTGCGGCAGCTCGGTGACACCCCGCTGATCGGATTCGCGGGCGCGCCGTTCACAGTGGCGTCGTACCTGGTCGAGGGTGGGCCGAGCAAGGACCACGCGAAGACGAAGGCGCTCATGCACAGCGATCCGAAGCTGTGGCATGCGCTGGCCGATCGGCTCGCCGATGTCGCGATCGCCTGTCTGATCGCGCAGGTCGAGGCGGGCGCGTCGGCGATCCAGCTGTTCGACTCGTGGGCGGGTAGCTTGTCGCCGCGGGATTACGAGCAGTTCGTGCAGCCGCACTCGGCGAAGGTCTTCGAGGCGCTCTCGTCGTACGACGTACCGAAGATCCACTTCGGGGTGAACACCGGTGAGCTGCTCGGCCTGATGAGCGAGGCCGGTGCCGACGTGGTCGGGGCCGACTGGCGGGTGCCGTTGGACGAGGCGGCTCGCCGGATCGGCGGCGCGAAGCCGGTGCAGGGCAACCTCGACCCGGCGCTGCTGCACGCGGGCTGGGAGGTGCTGGAGCGCGAGATCGATCGCATCCTCGCGGAGGGTCGCGCGGCTCCGGGCCACATCTTCAACCTCGGTCACGGTGTCCCGCCGGATGCCGACCCGGAGGTCCTCGGCCGCATCGTCAAGTACGTCCAGTCGAAGTCAGCTCGTGCTGCTCTCTGAGCACGGCGTCACTCTCGAACGACTGACGGCCGCCCATTCGGACGCTCTACTCGCCTTCGAGTTGGAGAACCGGTTGTACTTCGCGGCCTCCATCTCCGACCGGGGCGACGAGTTCTTCACGAAGTTCGCGGACGTACTGCAGGCGCGGCTCGCTGAGCAGGCCGCCGGCGAAGGCCGGTTCCACGTGCTGGTGGACGGCGACGGTGCGGTGGTCGGTCGAGTGAACCTGGTCGACATCGACGACGGGTCTGCCGAGCTGGGCTACCGGATCGCCGAGCGTGCCGCCGGGCGTGGGCTGGCGACAGCCGCCGTTCGGGCGATCACGCGGCTGGCGGCGACGGAGTACGGCCTGAGGCAGCTGACCGCTGGCACCTCACGGGTCAACGTCGCTTCGCAAACGGTGCTGACCCGAGCGGGCTTTCACCTCGCCACTGAACCCCCGGAGGGCGGGCGTACGGTCGGAGCGAGGCCGCAGGTGGCGTTTGTGTTGAGGTTGGAGGATTCGTGAGCCGGGTTGTTGTGGTGGGTGGCGGGATCAGTGGGCTGGCCGCTGCGCATGCGTTGGCGAGTGGGCCCAATCCGCCGCGGATCACGGTTCTCGAGGGCTCGCCGCGGCTCGGTGGGAAGCTGGCCGGGGCTGAGATCGAAGGCGTGCCGGTCGACCTGGGCGCTGAGTCCGTGCTGGTACGGCGGCCTGAGGCGCTCGACCTGATGAAGGCGCTCGGGCTCGGTGACGAGGTGGTGCATCCGGCAACGACCTCGGCCGGGCTGTGGGTCGGGGACCGCATCCGCGCGATCCCGCCAACCGTGATGGGTGTGCCGGTCGACCCGGCCGCGACTGCCGACGTACTGGGTGAGGCTGCCGCTGAGCGGGTTGCGCACGAGGCCGAGCTGGCGCCGCCCGCGTTGACCGAGGATGTGGCGATCGGGCGGTTCGTTGCCGAGCGCATGGGCTCCGCGGTGACCGACAAGCTGATCGATCCGCTGCTCGGCGGGGTGTACGCGGGCAAGGCGGACGAGATCTCGCTCGCGGCCGCCGTACCGGATCTGTATGCGAAGTTGCAGACGGCACCGAGCGTGCTCGCCGCCACGGCTGAGCTGCGGGAGCTCGGACAGAAGCGCGCCGGCCAGCCCGTGTTCGCCGGCCTCGTCGGCGGCATCAACCGATTGATCACTGCGCTGGAGCAGGACCTGACCGCCCGCGGCGTGGTCATCCAACGACAACTCACGGTACGGCGGATCACCCGCACCCCGGATGGTTATGAGCTGGAAGCAGGCCCCGTACCCGCGCCGACGTACCTGACCGCGGACGCCGTGATCGTGGCGACTCCTGCGGCCCCAGCGAGCCGGATGCTCGCCGGATTGGTGCCCGAGGCATCGACCGAGCTGGCGAGCATCGACTACGCGAGTATGGCGATCGTCACGCTCGCGGTTCGCAAGGAGGACTGGCCAACCACAGCAACCGGTTCCGGCTTCCTCGTTCCGTCGGTGGAGCAGCGCACGATCAAGGCGGCGACGTACTCGCACGCCAAGTGGCAGTGGTCGAGCGACGCCGGGGGAGACCTCGCCGTACTGCGAACCTCCGTCGGCCGGCTTGGTGAGGAGTACGTGCTGCAACGCTCCGACGACGAGCTCGTCCGCCTCGCGACCAGCGACCTGAACAAGGCAATCGGCCTGCAAGGACCCGTCATCGGCTCCCTCGTCACCCGCTGGGGCGGGGGTCTTCCGCAGTACGCCGTCGGTCACCTCGACCGGGTCGCGAGGATCGAGGCGGCGGTGGCCGGTCACCCCGGCCTGGCGGTCGCCGGAGCGGCGTACCGGGGTGTCGGGATCGCCGCCTGCGTGGCCTCGGGTGTGAAAGCGGCCACCCGGGTGCGTGGTTTCACCGATTCATTGGAGACAATGGCTCCGTGACGGAGAAGCCGAAGGCGCGCGAGCTGAACAATGTGATCCGCTACACCATGTGGTCGGTCTTCAAGGTGGAGACCCGGCTCGGTGACGTGGACCGCGACGAGCTCACCGCCGAGCTGAACGAACTGGTCGGCAAGCTGGCGGCCGACGACGTGGTCATCCGCGGGTTCTACGACGTCGAGGGGCTCCGCGCCGACGCCGACTTCCTGGTCTGGTGGCACGCCCCGACCTCGGACGCGCTGCAGAAGGCGTACCACGCGCTGCGCCGCTCGGGGCTCGGCCGGCACCTCGCGCCGGTCTGGTCGCAGCTCGCGCTGCACCGGCCGGCCGAGTTCAACAAGAGCCACATCCCGGCGTTCCTGGCCGACGAGGAGCCGCGCGCGTACGTCTGCGTGTACCCGTTCGTCCGCTCCTACGAGTGGTACCTGCTCCCCGACGAGGAGCGCCGCTTCATGCTCGCCGAGCACGGCAAGATGGCGCGCGGCTACCCGGACGTCCGGGCGAACACGGTCGCCTCGTTCGCCCTCGGCGACTACGAGTGGATGCTGGCCTTCGAGGCCGACGAACTGCACCGGATGGTCGACCTGATGCGTGACCTGCGCGCCTCCACGGCCCGCCGGCACGTGCGCGAAGAGGTGCCGTTCTACACCGGCAAGCGGACCGAGCTGGGCGAGCTGATCGCCAACCTGGCGTGATACACCGCAAGGCGTTCCCGGTGCTCTACGTGAGCAACGTGCAGAAGTCCGTCGAGTTCTACGCCCTGCTCGGCTACGAGATGACATACCAGTTCCCGCTGGAGGGCGACCCGCACTACGTCGGCCTGGAGCGCGGCGACTCCTCACTGGGGATCGCCGACTCCAACTGGCCGGAGGCGCAGCTCGGCATCACCGTCGGTACGGCGCCCCGCTTCGAGCTGTTCGTGTACGTCGACGACGTCGAGGCCGAGGTGGCTGTCTTCCGCGCGGCCGGTCATCCCGTCCTTCAGGAGCCGGCCACCATGCCCTGGGGCGAACGCCAGGCGTACCTCGCCGACCCCGAAGGCAACCCGGTCGCCCTCGCCACCCCCATCTGATCGCTAACGTCCGAAAACACGCCGACGACCCCCGCGCGCCCTTCGGACGCTAGGGATTATGTGCCGGGCTTCTGGAAGAGGTAGTCCTCGGCGCGCATGGACATCGGCGGGCGGACGTCTTCGGGGAGGAGCTCGCGGAGGTCCTTCTCGGTGAGGGCGTCGGGGTCGCGCGTCGACAACCGCGTGGCCTGGTTGGAGATCGCCTCTTCGAGGACGTTGCGGATGAAACGGCCGTTGCCGAAGTTGTGGCCTCGCGGCGACGGCGGAATGATCGACCGGACCACGTCCAGGACGTCGTCGCTGTACGTCATGCCCTTGTACCGGGCCTGCAGCTGGAAGATCTCGACCAGCTGGTTGGTGTCGTACTCGGCGAACGACAGCAGCTTCGGGAACCGTGACGCCAGACCGGTGTTGGACTCCATGAACCGCTGCATCTCCCGGTGGTACCCGGCGACGATCACGATGCAGTCGTTGCGGTGGTCCTCCATCAGCTTCAGGATCGTCGCGATGGCCTCGAGCCCGTAGTCACCCGGGCTGTTCTCCGGGACGAGCGTGTACGCCTCGTCGACGAACAGCACGCCGCCGATCGCCTCGCGGAACTTCTCCGCGGTCATCGGCGCCGTCGTACCGGTGCTGGATCCGACCAGGTCGGACCGGTCGACCTCGACCACGTGACCCTTCTCCAGTACGCCGAGCTGGTGGTAGATGCGGCTCAACAGTCGCGCGATCGTCGTCTTCGCCGTACCGGGCTTGCCGACGAACACCATGTGCCGAGCGCGCTCGTGGCTGGGCAGACCGAGCTCCTGGCGACGCAGGTTGGTCTTCACCTCGGCCACCATCTTGCGGACCGAGTCCTTCACCGACTCCAGCCCGACCAGCGAGTCGAGCTCAGCCAGCGGATCGTTGGTGAAGTCGACCGGTCCCAGCTCGACCGGCTTCTGCTCCTTGGGCGTGCCCTGGACGTTGTCCCAGGCCGACGAGAGCGAGGTCTCCTTCTGCTCCACCGCCGCCGTCGGTCGGCGATCCCGATCGAGCAGCCGGAACAACGCATCCAGATCGGGGATCAGCGGATCCGGCCACGGCGCGTCCCCGAGCGCACCGGACAGGTGCACGGAGACCCGCGTCGCCGCCGCAGCCCAGGCTCGGGCGGCAGCGCGCTGATCATGCCGTACGGCGCGCGCCAGCCACTCGGTGTTCGTATTCAGCCATGCCTGAGGGCGGAAGCCGGTCCGTGCTGACGCGAAAGCCTTCTCGACGTCGTGAGCCGCCGGACCGAGGATCTGCGCCACTCCCGGCGGAAGGTTGGTGAGCCGGCCGGCCAGGATCATCCCGGCCATCAGCTGGGCGAAGTCACCGGCGTCCTCGTCCGGAATCGTCATCAGCAGCTTGGCGTGCGCGTCCCGCAGCGAGTTCAGCGAGTACTTGAGCGCAGCGTTCGGACCGGCCAACTCCGGCAGTACGGCGAGTTCAGCGGCCGTGAGCGCGGTCGTGCGCCAGTACTGGACGATCGTCGGGTAGTCGGCCGTCATATGGATGTGGATCGCCTCGCGGTCGGCGAGGACCCGGTCGAACGCGGCCGTCAACGCCTTCGCGCGGGCAGCAAGCGGGGGAGCGTCGACGAACATCGCAACGACGTCGCGCGACACCTCGACCGCATGCTTGCGGCCCTGCTCGCGGAAGCCCTGCGCACCCGCGAGCACCTGCAGCGGCCAGTCGGTCGCCGCGACCCGGACGATGTGCCCGGCACCACCGATCTGGTACGGCGAACGCTGGAACTCACGCGTCAGCACCGCACCGAGATCGGCATGATCGCCATGCAGAACCGGGATCCACCCGGCCAGCAGCGGAGCCACCTGAGCGGTGAACCAGACGCCGGCCGGCGTCCCCTTCGCGAACCCCGCGAAGGCGTCGGGACGCAGCGGCCGCAAGGACCGCTGGTCCTGGCCCCAGCCGTGCATCCTCTGCCGGACGGCCGTCACCCAAGCCCCCGGCACCTCCCATGACTGCTCAGCACCCAGGACATCCAGCACCGTTGCAGTCTATGGGACCGCCGGTCACGAACCGCCCCGCAGCGTCCCAGTGCGCGCCGGCCCAGCGTGCGCCGGCCCAGCGCGTCAGCCGAGTCACCTTCCGATGCCTGATCCCCGGCGCCCCGAGCATCTCGCCATCCGGTGCCCAACCCCCCAACCGCCTCCGAGACAATCGCGTCCTCCCCCAAACCGCTTCCGGGACAACGCCTCCTCCCCAAACCGGTTTGGGGAGGAAAGCCACCCGCCTCGAGCGAGTTCGGGGAGGATTCGGGACGGATCCGGGGGGTGGATCCTCCCCGATCCCTCCTGGCCCCGCCACTGAACCCACCGTGCTCGCGAGCGGGTGAACCCCTCCGCGGGACGCGCCTCCCGCCCCGCGCATTTCAGGGGATATCCGTTCAAGCAACCGGTGCCGGAAGGCCCAGCAAAAGGGCGCTGACCCTTCTCCCCTCAAATGGGGTTCTCCTGCTCGATGTGTGGGTTACCCGGCGTTGCCGGGGCTGCGGCCGCTGCGGCGCATGAGTTGGATCTGCCGGCTACGTACACACCGACTGTTACTACGCCTACCAGCCGCCCCTTTTCGGCGCCTCCGTCACGCTGCAGCACGCCCGCTCCGTCCGCCTACTAACAGTCGGTCTGTACAGCCCGATCACCAAAGCGCCCTATTTTCGCGGACTCAACGCCCGTCACCCCAAGCAACCGCGAACCCGCCGGCGTCGTTCCCAGATCGCAACCACAACCCGCCGGCCCGCCAGCCGGCCGGCCGGCCAGCAACGGTGAACCCGCGAGGCTTCTTTTCCGACCGCAACCAAAGCCCGTCAGCCCTAGGCAACGGTGAGCGCGGTCACCGGCCGAACCATCCCCCGCAGCCACCGCATTGCCCAGCCACCCCGTCTTTTGATCGGCCGACGCCAAGCTCAGCCACAGCGCGACGTGGCCGGCCGAGTCGCTCACCTGGCCCGCCGCGCGACCCGACCGCCTCCGGCGGTCGACTGAAAGCTTCGCGCGCGCCAAGCAGATGGCTGAGGGGGATGGTGCGGTCGGCGACCGAGGTGCACGTTGCCTGGGGCTGACGGGCTGTGGCTGAGGTACGTGATGCCCGGAGCTTGCGCTATCGGTGAGTTTTTCGGGTCCAGGCGACGAAAACTCACCGACGACCGCCCCGTCAACCGCGCGCACTCCCACCCCGCGAAACCCACGATCGCCGGACCGCCACCCCCAACCCCGTAAGCCACCTTGTGCACCCCTCGACCACGTGACGCCGGTCGGAGTGGTTGGGCCGTGCTCAAGGTCGGGTGGGCGGGTCACTTTGTGCACCCCTCGACCACGTGACGCTGGTCGGAGTGGTTGGGCCGTGCTCAAGGTCGGGTGGGCGGGTCACTTTGTGCACCCCTCGACCACGTGACGCCGGTCGGAGTGGTTGGGGCGTGCTCAAGGTCGGGGGGCGGGGTCACTTTGTGCACCCCTCGACCACGTGACGCCGGTCGGAGTGGTTCGGCCGTGCTCAAGGTCGGGTGGGCGGGTCACTTTGTGCACCCCTCGACCACGTGACGCCGGTCGGAGTGGTTGGGCCGTGCTCAAGGTCGGGTGGGCGGGTCACTTTGTGCACCCCTCAACCACGTGACGCCGGCCGAAGTGGTTGGGCCGTGCTCAAGGTCGGTGGCGGGGCACTCGATGAGGAGAGAACCAGCAACTTGAGGGGATGACCCGTGAAAGTGCCCCTTCTCCCGTCAAATTTCGGGGGGAGAAGGGGCAACCTCAGGGGTTATCCGTTCAAATTGCCGGTACGCCGGTACGCCGGTACGCCGGTACGCCGGTACGCCGGTACGCCGGGCGGTGAGGGGCGGGCGGTGGGTACGTCGGTACGCCGGTACGGCGGGCGGTGAGGGCCGGGCGGTGGGGACGCCGGGTAGAGGCCGCGGCTGATCCGCGGGAACTGGGCTACTCCGGCTGCAGGCTCAGGCTGACGCTGTTGATGCAGTACCGCTGGTCGGTCGGGGTGCCGTAGCCCTCGCCCTCGAACACGTGGCCCAGGTGCGAGCCGCAGTTCGCACAGCGCACCTCGACCCGCTTCATGCCGAGCGTGGTGTCGGTGATGTAGTCGACCCGGTCCTCGGCCAGCGGCGCGAAGAACGACGGCCAGCCGCAGTGCGAGTCGAACTTGGTCTCGCTCCGGAACAACTCGGCGTCACAGGCCCGGCACTTGTAGACACCGACGGTCTTGGTGTCGGTGTACTCACCGGTGAACGGACGTTCGGTCCCGGCCTTGCGCAGCACCTGGAACTCGGCGGGGGACAGCTGCGCCTTCCACTCCGCGTCAGACTTCTGTACGGCGTACTGCTTGGTCGAATCAGTCACTTCACCAGTATCGGTGGTCCGGGCAAGAAAACCCCGCCCAGACCACCGACGTAAGGCTCACGCAATCAGTGGATCCACGAAGGCAGTGGAATGACGCGCACCACCTGCGGGTCGTGGTCACTGATCTGGTCCGGGAACTCCGCGTTCATGTGCACCACGTCGTACGACGAGGCCGGCCGGAGGTTCTGAGAGATCAGGATCTGGTCGAGGATCTGGCTGTTGCCCTCGAACACGTAGCTGTAGCGCTCCGGCAGCGGCAGCGTCCGGGGCATGTCGATCAGCGCGGTCTTGCCCGCGCCGACCAGGATGTTCGTGGTCTCGGAGAAGTCGAAGTCGTTCAGGTCACCGAGCACGATCACGTTCGCGCCCGGGTCCTTGGCGAACAGCTGGTCGACGAACCCACGGACCGCCTGCGCCTGCTGGTGCCGCTTGGGCGCGGACGACTGGACCGGCGGCTGGGTCCGGCCCCACAGCGGCGTGTCGCCGCCCTTGGAGCTGAAGTGGTTGACCACCACGAACAGGCTCTGGCCGAGCCAGGTGAACTCGCCCGCCAGCGGCACGCGGGTCGCGGCCCAGGCCGGGTTGGCCGGGTCGACGCGGCCGGGGGAGGCGCTCAGGTGCGGCCGGCCGAACCGGTCGGTGGTGATCGTGGTCGCGACGGTCGAACCGCCGCCCGCGCGGTCGACGAACTTGACCGGCCGGTCGGTGCGGTACAGGAACGCGACCCGGATGTTGCCGCCCGGCTCGCCACCCTCGGCGTTGTTCACCGGGTCGATCTGGCGGTAGGCGTACTTCGGTCCGCCGGCCTTCACGATCGCCGCGGTCAGCAGGTCGAGCGTGACGTTGGCGGCCGTCGTACCGGAGTTGGTCGCACCGTCGTTGTCCTGGACCTCTTCGAGCCCGATGATGTCGGGCGACGCGAGGTTCTTGACCACGGCCTGGCCGAGTCCGTCGAACTTGGCCTCACCGTCGGACGGGTCCAGGTTCTCCACGTTGAACGTCGCGACCGAGACCTGCAGCAGCGAGGACGCCTTGGTGGCTTCCCGCTTCACCCCACCGTCGACGACGGTCGGCGTGGTGGTCGGCAGCAGCTTGAAGTTGCCGAACGCGTAGTCGACGACACCGGCAACCGTCCCGGCGAGCTTGTCACCGGTCTTGGCGTCCGGGATCGGGACCAGCAGGTCGTCGAGCAGGATCCGCTCGGGGTTGCTGTCGGTCGGCTGCAGCAGGATGCCGCCGCGGACGGTCCGCAGACCAGAGCCGGCCGGTACGACGGACAGCTCGCGGAAGGAGCTCGTCGGGCCGGTCACCTCCGGCGTGTTGATGCCGGTCCACATGCCCTCGAGCGACTCCCAGAAGTCCAGGCCGTCCTCCGCGGGGTCGAACGTGCCGGTGGTCTCGACGTCTCCGGACGAGTCGTTGTCGATCACGGTGGCCGGCGGTACGCGCCCGCCCGGGCCGACGATGGTCGGAGCCGGTACGGCGGCCGTTCCGGTGACCGTGATCTTCGCCTGGGTCAGCTCGGTCGTGGTGAGGTTCGTGACCCCACCCGAGCCGCCCGGCCGGAACTCGGAGACGGTGCCCGCCACGTTCAGCGCGTCGCCGACGTTGACGGTCGGCGCGGAGCTGGTGAAGACGAACAGGCCCTCACTGGTCGCCGGGTTGTCGTCCGGCTCGGTGTCCTGGAACCAGAAACCGTTGCCGCTCTTCGCGATCACGACACCGGTCACGTTCCGGACCGGCTTGCCGTTCAGCGGCGAGAGGTGAGCGGCGCCCTGGATGTCGTGGATCTTGGCGTCGATCGGGTCCGGCGGCGGCGGGGTGTTGGTGAGCACCTTCGGCGACGGAGCGACCTCGGCGAACTCGGTGCCGTTGTTGTCGGCGTCCGTGGTCGGCACCTTGCGGGTGGCCGACGTGGTGTTCGACGTCCCCGGCGCGGCGGAGGTCTCGAAGTCGTTGGCGGCGCCGTACCCGACGAAGTCGATCACGCCGGGCGCAGTGGCGCAGCCGGTCGTGCAGCTCAGGCTGGTGGCCGTCTTGACCAGTGCGACCTTGCCGGAGGCGGCGGACATGTTCACAGTGCCGGTGGCGTCCGGCGTCGGCAGCGGCTGCCCGTTGGCGCCGCCGGATGCGCCCTGCGCGAGGTACACCGCGCCAGGGGCGATCGAGCCGGTCAGAGTGATCTTGTTGGTCCACGAGGTGCCGGCTGCGGAGGCGTACTGGACCGTCCAGCCGGTCAGGTCGACCGGGGACGCGCTGTTGTTGGTCAGCTCGACGAAATCGTTCGTGTACGGCGCACCGCTGTTGCCGCCACCGCCGTACACCTCGGTGATGACGACCGAGGTGGACGCGGCGCCCGCCGGTACGGCGCTGAAGACAGCCGCTCCGGAGGCGATGAGTGTGGAACTGATGACCAGAGCGCCCAGGCGGCGTCGTGGTCGGCTGTGGGCAGACATGTCGCGGATTCTCACACCCGGACCGGTCTGCGCCAAGGTCCAATTGGTGAACAGCTGGTTGTTGCCCATGAGGGCACGGGGGATCATTCGCCGGTCCTGCCCGCCCCAGTGGGACAGGACCGGCGAATTCACCGCATTAGTTGACGCTCACCGCGGTCCAGGCTGCGGCCACAGCGGCCCGCTCGGGGCTGCTGGCGCCGTACAGGTCGGTGGCGGCGCTCAGCGTCGCGGTCCGGGCCTGGGCGTAGCTCGTGCTGGTCGTCATGTAGACGGTCAGCGCGCGGTACCAGATCTTGCCGAGCTTGTCGTGACCGATGCCGTTCAGCGTCGAGTTGTTGCAGGTCGTGCCGTTGTGTGGGAGACCGCCGATGGTCTTCGGGCCGGTGCCCTCGGCGAGCAGGTACGCGAAGTGGTTCGCGACGCCGCTGGAGTAATGGACGTCGAGGTTGCCGACACCGGACGACCAGCAGTCGGCGGACTTGCCGTCCTTGCTCGGCTGGTCCATGAAGCGCAGCGCGACGCGGTCCTTCATGATCCGCTCACCGATGTAGTAGTCGCCCGGGTCGGCGGCCTTGTTCGAGTAGAACTCGACGAGCGTGCCCATGATGTCGCTGGTGGCCTCGTTCAGGCCGCCGGACTCACCCGAGTAGGTGAGGTTCGCGGTGGCGGAGGTGACGCCGTGGGACATCTCGTGACCGGCCACGTCGATCGAGACCAGCGGACCGGCTGCGACGTTGTCGCCGTCGCCGTACGTCATCTGCTTGCCGTCCCAGAAGGCGTTGACGTAGTTCGAGCCGTAGTGCACGCGGCTCGGGACACCCTTGCCGTCGTTGAAGATGCCGTTCCGGCCGTGGGTGTTCTTGTAGTAGTCGAACGTCGTCGCAGCGCCGTAGTGGGCGTCGACAGCGGCGCTGGCGCGGTCGGCCGTCGTACCGGTGCCCCAGTGGTTGTCGGCGTCGGTGTACTTGGTCGGCACGATGCAGCTGATGCCGAACAGCGTGCACAGGATCGACTCGGTCTTGTTGTTCGCATCCCCGGTGAAGCCGCCGCCACGGACGGGGTCGGTCAGCGTGAAGCCACCGGTCGCCGGCGTGGTGTCGAGCGGCACGGTGCCGGAGTACAGGCTCTGGCCGTCACCGGTCGCGGTCTCGATGTGCTGCTCGCTGATCAGCTTGGCGCCGGTCAGCGCGTCCACCGTGGTGGTGATGTGGCTCGGCGTCCCGTCGGCCTGGGTGCCGGTCGTGGTGACCAGGTAGGCCAGCCGCGGCGCGCCCTTACGGGCCTCGATCACCAGAGCGGGCTTGCCCTCGGCCTTGAGACCCTTGCCGAGCGCCTTGCTGGTCGCGGTCGCGACGCTGACCTTGGGGGTCCGGCCGACGTTCGCGCTGCGGGTCAGCGTCTGGCTGATGCCCTGCCAGGCGCCCTGGACGCCCTGGTGGACGACCACGTCGCCACCGAGGACCTTGAGGCCGCCGATGCTGCGGTCCATCCGGACGTGGGTGGCGCCGTCCTTGTCGACGATCACATCCCGTACGGCGAACGCGTCGGCGCCCGTCGCCTTGAGGGCGGCGAGGTGGTCGCCGAGAGCGGCCTTGGCCTGGGCGACGGCGGCGGCCGGCGTGGGGACGGGGGCTGCCGTGGGCGCACCGGTGGCGGTGGTGGCCGACGTCAGCCCGAGGGCGGTGGTGGTCGCAACTGCGGTGGCAGCGGCGAACAGGGCGGATCTGTTCATCCTCGCGCTCCTTGGTCAGCGTCCCGGGGGCCTCACGCCCCAGGAACGAGGGTGCTGAGACGTTACCGCCCAGTTACTGGCCGTGGCCAGGGGTTGCGAAAACTTGTCTTTCCGCCGAATCTTCGACGTTTCGTCGGTGCCGGGCGGTAGCGTCGCGGCCATGGCGGCGACCAAGGCGATCGAGCTCGAGATCGGTGGGCGGCAGGTCCGGGTGAGCAACCCCGACAAGCCGTACTTCGCGGATCGCGGGCTGACCAAGCTCGACATCGTGAACTACTTCGTCGCGGTCGGCGACGGCATCCTGGGCGCGCTCCGGGACCGGCCGACCACGCTGGAGCGCTGGCCGGGCGGCTGGTTCGAGGGCGCCAAACTCTCCACCCGGGCGGACAACCGCGGCGACGCGTTCTACCAGAAGCGGGTGGCCAAGGGCGCGCCCGAGTGGGTGGAGACCGCGACCATCAAGTTCCCGAGCGGCCGGCCCGCCGACGAGGTCTGCCCGACCGAGCTCGCGGTGGTCGCGTGGGCGGTCAACCTCGGCACGCTGACCTTCCATCCTTGGCCGGTACGGCGTCCGAACGTCGACAACCCCGATCAATTGCGGATCGACCTCGACCCGCAACCGGGGACGGACTTCAAGAGCGCGGTCGCGGTGGCCCCGGCGCTGCGCGAGCTGCTCGCCGAGCACGGCCTGGAGGGCTTCCCGAAGACCTCGGGCGGCCGCGGTCTGCACGTCTACGTGCCGATCGAGCCGCGCTGGGACTTCATCCAGGCCCGGCGGGCGGTGATCGCGCTCGGCCGCGAGCTGTCCAAACGGCTGCCCGACCAGGTCACGGTCAACTGGTGGAAGGAGGAGCGCGGCGAACGCATCTTCATCGACTACAACCAGATGGCCCGCGACCGCACCATCGCCTCGGCGTACTCGGTCCGGCCGAACGAGCGAGCCCGCGTCTCCGCGCCACTGCGCTGGGAGGAGCTCGAGGACGTCGTACCGAACGACTTCGACGTGCTCACGATGCCGGCCCGGTTCGCCGAGGTCGGTGACCTGCACGCCGCGGTCGGCGAGCAGGCCTTCTCCCTCGACTCATTGCTGGAGCTGTCGGCCAAGCACGAGCGTGACCACGGCGAGGCCGACCTGCCCTATCCGCCGGAGTACCCGAAGATGCCCGGCGAGCCCAAGCGCGTGCAGCCCTCAAAAGACCGCGACCGCCCGAAGGACGATTAGGCGGTGCCGTCCTTGTACACCGGGTGGTAGTCGGTGTCGCCGTTGACCTTCACGACCCAGACGCGGACCTTGGTTCCCTCAGGAATGTTGCCGCTGGCCCAGCCCGAGCAGTAGTCGGCGGGGTGACCGCGGGTGCTGACCTTGCGGTCGATGTCGCCGTCGCGGCCGATGTCCAGCCGAACCTCGATTCCCCACCCGTCCGCCTTCATGTCGCACGCCTGGATCGAGTCCCCCGGTTCGCCGTCGTCGCCCGGGTCCTCCTGCCAGGACCCCCAGCCGCCTCCCTCGTAGGCGCCGTAGCTGAACGACGCGGCGTTCGCGACGCCGCTCGTGGTGACCACCAACGCAAGGGTGCCAAGCAGTACGCCGGCCGTCCGGATCTTGGTTCGTCGCATGGATCAGTTCCTCCCAGGGGGCGAATGAGGCTGTTAAAAGATAACAGCGCCCCTGTGATCTGTGCGAGTAAATACCGGGAACTGATGAGAAGATCGCGTCTTACAGTGAGCGGAGGGCGCCGCCGTCGATCGGGATGATGGCGCCGGTCAGGTAGGACGCGGCGGGGGAGAGTACGAAGGCGGCAACCCGGCCGAACTCGTCAGGGTCGCCGTACCGGCGGAGCGGGATGGTGCGCTCGGCGCTGCGGCGGGCCACCTCGGGGTCGCCGCCCTTGCCGTCGAGCTCCTTGAGCCGGTCGGTCGCGATCCGGCCGGGGAGCAGGCCGTTGACGCGGACGCCGTTCGGGCCGAGCTCGTCGGCCAGGGTCTTCGCGACCATGGCCAGGCCGGGGCGCAGGCCGTTGGAGATGGCCAGGCCCGGGATCGGGGCCTTGACCGAGGTGGACAGGACGAACGCGATCGAGGTGCCGTCCGAGCCGGCCCGGGCGACCGACTTGGCGATCCGCAGGCCGCCGAGGAAGACGCTGTTGAAGGCCGCCGTCCAGTCGGCCTCGTCGGAGTCCAGTACCGTGCCGGGCTTCGGGCCACCGACGCTGATCAGGGCGCCGTGCAGCGCACCCCACTTCGCGATCGCGGTGGCGGCCAGCCGCTCGGCGCTCTCCGGGTCGGCGTTGTCGACCGGGATGCCGACCACGTTCTCACCGAGCTCGGCGGCGGCCCGGGCGATGTTCTCCTCGCTCCGGCTGGAGATGACGAGCCGGGCTCCGTCGGCGGCCAAAGCCTTCGCGGTAGCGAAGCCGAGGCCGGTGCTGGCACCGGTGACGATATAGATGCGGTCGCGCAGTCCAAGGTCCACGGCACCATCCTGCCTCACCGTTGCCAGGTCTGCATCTCGAAGTTCGTGGCCGTCGGCAAGCGTTCGTTTGGTTAGTCCCGTCCGACGGCGGGTTCCGGTACGTCGTTGCGCTCGGCAACAACTTCGCCGGCGGCGTTGGTGGCCGGCCGGCGGGTGAAGTAGATCAGGCCGCCGACCGCGAGCAGCGCGAACATGAACCACTGCAGGGCGTAGAAGAAGTGCGGCCCGTTGTCGATCTCCGGCCCGGGGAACTTCCCGAACGCGGGGTCGTTGGCCGGGACCTGGCTGTCGACGGTGACATAACCGTCGTACAGGTCCAGACCAAGAGCCTTGGCGTACTCGGGCCCGTTGATCAGCCGCGCCGTCCCGTTGTCCGGCGTACCGCCGTTGGTGTGCCCACCGCGTTCGCTGCGCTGCAGCCGGCCGGTGATCGTCACCTCACCAGCCGGTACGGCGGGAACGTTGCCCGGGGCGAGTTCGGCGCCCTGGCGGGCCAGGAACCCGCGGTCGATCAGCACACCCTTGCCGTCAGGGAGGATCAGCGGCGTGATGATTTCGAATCCGGGCCGATCGTTGACGTTCCGATAGCGCAGAACTATCTGCTTCGAGGCGTCGAAGCGGCCGGTGAGGACCGCGGTGCGCCACGCATGCTGGTCGCCGACCACGGCCTGCGGACCGACGATCTGGTCGATCGGGGCCGGCGGCGCAGCGAGATTCGACCGGGTGACCTCGTTGCGGGCCTCGCGGTCATGCAGCCGATGCAGTTGCCAGCGGCCGAGCTGAATGCACACCGTGGCCAGGACCAGGATCGTCAGCGCGGCGCCGAGCCATCGGACGTTCATCAATCGACGCACGTCTCGAACTTAAGCCATGCCCCATAACTCTCAACGCCCGGCACGTACTCTGGGCGGGTGACCGCGACCGAAGAGGTGACTCAGGCAGGACTGGCCGACACGTACGGCCGGATCGCCACGGATCTCAGGGTCTCGCTCACGGACCGCTGCAACCTGCGCTGCACCTACTGCATGCCGGAAGAGGGGCT
This sequence comes from Kribbella sp. NPDC058245, assembly GCF_042882005.1. Taxonomy (NCBI): domain Bacteria; kingdom Bacillati; phylum Actinomycetota; class Actinomycetes; order Propionibacteriales; family Kribbellaceae; genus Kribbella; species Kribbella sp. NPDC058245. Next base: position 122,214 of record NZ_JBHVWY010000002.1, on the reverse strand, counting down.
CGACTGGCTGGCCAAGCCGGAGCTGCTCACCGACGACGAGATCGTCCGCCTGGTGGGGATCGCAGTCACTCAGCTCGGCGTCCACGAGATCCGGTTCACCGGCGGTGAGCCACTCCTGCGCCGCGGCCTGGTCGGCATCATCGACCGTACGACGGCGCTCACGCCGCGGCCCGAGGTGTCTTTGACCACGAATGGCATCGGTCTGGCCCGGCAGGCGGTCGCGCTGAAGGCGGCCGGTCTGGATCGGGTGAATGTGAGTCTCGACACCATTCGCCCGGACACCTTCGAGCAACTCACCCGGCGGGACCGCCTGAAGGACGTGCTGGCCGGGATGGCCGCCGCTCAGGAGGCCGGCCTGTCGCCGGTCAAGGTGAACGCCGTACTGATGCGTGGAATCAACGACAGCCACGCTCCGGAGCTCCTGCAGTTCTGCCTGGACCACGGCTACGAGCTGCGGTTCATCGAGCAGATGCCACTGGATGCGCAGCACGGCTGGGACCGCGCCACGATGGTGACGGCGGACGAGATCCTCGAGCGGCTCGGTGAGCAGTTCGGTCTGGAGCCGACGGACGCGGCGGCCCGGGGGAGTGCGCCGGCCGAGATCTTCAGCGTCCGCGGTGGGGAGCAGACGGTCGGGATCATCGCGTCCGTCACCCGGCCGTTCTGTGGTGACTGCGACCGGGTGCGGCTGACGGCTGACGGTCAGGTGCGCGACTGCTTGTTCGCCCGGACCGAATCGGATCTGCGGACCGCATTGCGCGCCGGCGCCGATGACGCGGAACTCGCGGATCGCTGGCGGCGGGCGATGTGGAAGAAACTCCCCGGCCACGGGATCAACGATCCTGCGTTCCTGCAACCCGCGCGGCCGATGTCGGCCATCGGCGGTTAATCGGGAAATGCAGTTTTTCGCTAAGCCTTGGTGAATGGTTCGACGTCGCGAAGGAATCCGCGGCGGTCGAGGAAGTCCGACAAGGACGCCTTGTGCTCGTCACACGCCAGCCAGGTCTTCCGCCGGTCCGGGGTGTGGATCTTCGGGTTGTTCCACAGCACGGCCCAGGTGGCGGCGTTGCCGCAGCCCTTGGCCGAGCAGATCTCGGGCATTGCCATTCCTGATCCCTCAATTATCAATAGCTTGGGGTAAATCGTCCCAGGCACAAATGAAGCGACGTCGGACAGCCACGGGGGGAGCCGTCCGACGCCGCATCAAGAGGCTGAATTCCAACAGTGAACTTCAGCGCACGCGGGAGATTCTGACACGGAACCCGGCGAACTTTCCAGTCCCGGCACAGATCACTTTTCGGTGTCGGTCCGTCGCACTGGTTCTTCGTCGGGTTCGACCCGGATCACGGGGCCCGGTGAGGCCTCCAGCGAGGGCCGCTCGGGAGCGACGTACGGGGTGCCGCCGTCCTGCGTCGCGGTCTTCGCGACGTTGGCCAGCACGACCGCGAAGTACGGCAGGAACACCGCACCGACGACGAACAGCCAGCGCCACGGCGACGGGGTGAACACGGCCAGCACGAAACACGCGACCCGCAGCGCCATCATCGCGGCGTACCGGATGATGCGGCTGTCCAGGTCCTCGGAACGGCCGGGCTGGGCACTGGTCACCGAAATGACCGTTTCGCCGGGGCGTTCACGACGTTTGGACATCTATCCTCCTCACCATCAACCACGGTACGCCGCTACGGAAGGAAGCCTGATGACGGATCGCACTTACCGGGTCACGGAGCTCGTCGGTACGTCGAAGGAGGGGGTGGACGAGGCGATCACGAACGCGATCAGCCGGGCCGGGGAGACCCTGCGGCACCTGGACTGGTTCGAGGTGACCCAGATCCGCGGGCACATCGTCGACAACCAGATCGACCACTACCAGGTCGGACTGAAGGTCGGTTTCCGGCTCGAAGACTCCTGACGGTCCCCCTTTCGCTGGCTAGGCACCCGCGTCGGGGGTTCCGCACTCTGGTTCACGGTGCGGAACCCCCAATATGGGTGCCTAGCCAGGCAAATGCGGGGCGGGTGACCCGGGGGAGTGGGGGCGGGGGCGCGGGCGATAGCGTTCGGCTACGACTGGCGACGTGTGAGGAGTTCTTGTGGGCAGGTCTGTATTGGTGACCGGTGGCAACCGGGGGATCGGGCTGGCGATCGCTACTGCGTTCAAGGAAGCCGGTGACCAGGTCGCCGTCACCTACAACAGCAGCCCGCCGCCCGAGGGGTTCCTCGGCGTCAAGTGCGACATCACCGACCAGGAGCAGGTCGACGCCGCGTTCGACACCATCCAGGAGCAGCAGGGTCCGGTCGAGGTGCTGGTGGCCAACGCCGGCATCACCCGCGACACGCTGCTGCTGCGGATGTCCGACGACGACTGGGACTCGGTCATCGACACCAACCTCACGGGGTCGTTCCGGGTCGCGCGGCGGGCGGCCAAGGGCATGTTGCGGCTGCGCAAGGGCCGGATCGTCTTCATCTCCTCGGTCGTCGGTCTGCTCGGCCAGGCCGGTCAGGTGAACTACGCGGCCAGCAAGTCCGGTCTGGTCGGGATGGCGCGCTCGATCGCGCGGGAGCTCGGCAGCCGCGGCATCACCGCGAACGTGGTCGCCCCCGGTTTCGTCGAGACCGACATGACCGCCGTACTGCCGGAAGAGACCTCCAAGCAGTACCTGAGCCAGATCCCGCTCGGCCGCTTCGGGCTGACCGAGGAGATCGCGTACGCGGTCCGCTGGCTTGCCTCCGAAGAGGCCGGGTACATCACCGGAGCGGTGATCCCGGTCGACGGCGGCATCGGTATGGGCAACTAGCCAACAACCTCTCTGCGAACGAAAGGGGGAAGCCGGTGGGCATCCTCGACGGCAAACGGATCCTGGTCGCCGGGGTCACACTGGACTCCTCGATCGGCTTCGCCACGGCCAAGGTGGCGCAGGAACAAGGCGCCACGGTCCTGATCTCGAACTTCGGCCGCGCGCTCAGCATCACCAAGCGGATCGCGAAGCGGCTCCCGGTCGAACCGCCGGTGCTCGAACTGGACGTGACGAACGCCGATCACCTGGCCGCGCTGCCGGACGCCGTACGGGAGCATGTCGACGGCCTGGACGGCGTCGTGCACTCGATCGCGTACGGGAACCCGGAGACGATCCTCGGTGGCAAGTTCCTCGAGGGCCCCTGGGAGGACGTGGCCCAGGCGGTGCACGTCTCGGCGTACTCGCTGAAGTCGCTCGCGACCACCTGCGCGCCGCTGATGCCGCGCGGGAGCAGTGTCGTCGGGATGACGTTCGACGCGACCGTGGCCTGGCCGGGCTACGACTGGATGGGCGTGGCCAAGGCTGCCCTCGAGTCGACCAGCCGGTACCTGGCCCGCGACCTCGGTGCGCAGGGCATCCGCTGCAACCTGGTCTCGGCCGGCCCGCTCAAGACCCTGGCCGCGAAGGCGATCCCGGGCTTCGAGAAGTTCGAGGAGCCCTGGCTGGAGCGCGCCCCGCTCGGCTGGGACCCGACCGATCTCGAACCCACCGGCAGGACCATCGTTGCCCTGCTCAGTGACTTCTTCCCCTCCACCACCGGCGAGATCATTCACGTCGACGGCGGCTACCACGCGATGGGAGCGTAGTGCCCACGACCTCTTTGGTTGAGCTCCGTGTCCTGGACGGCGCCAACCTCTACTTCAGCCGCGCGGCGGTCAAGCTCACGCTCGACGTGACCGCGTTGGTGGACGCCCCGGCGCCGGCCGCGAAGGCGTATGCGCAGGCCGTTGGCCTGGGCGCGACCCGGCCGGGCCGGATCGGTTCCGGGTTCCGGCAGCGGTTCGCGATCCGCGTGACCGGTCACGTCGTACGGCGGATCGCGCGCGAGGCCGGCATCGGCCGGATCGGCGTTCGGGTCCGGCCCGAGTCCGACAACCACCGGCTGGTCGTGGCCTTCCCCTGGGCCCACGAACAGCGGGCGCGCGCTCTCGCGGCTGCGATCGTCGAGGTGCTGGACGCGTTCGGTGCCGAACACTTGCCTGAGCTGATGGCGTCGGTCGGCGAGCGCGTGCGCAACGAGCCGCCCGGCAACGTGCCGCCGACCATCCGGCCCAAGGTGCCGGTCGTCGCGGTCACCGGGACCAACGGCAAGACCACGACCTCGCGGATGATCGCGCACATCGGTCGCGCGGCCGGGCTGCACGTCGGCTGGTCGAGCACCGACGGCGTCTACTTCGACGGCGAGCTCGTCAAGTACGGCGACTTCTCCGGTCCGAGCGGTGCTGGACAGGTGCTGTCCCAGCCGGGCATCCAGCTGGCCGTCACCGAGACCGCGCGCGGTGGAATCCTGCGCCGCGGCGTCGGTGTCGTGTCGAACGACGTCTCGGTCGTCACCAACGTCACCGCGGACCACCTCGGCCTGGGCGGGATCGACACCGTCGACCAGCTCGCCGAGGTGAAGGCGGTCATCACGCACATCACCCGCCCGCGCGGCTGGTGTGTAGTGAACGGCGACGACCCGCGGACCTTCGCGATGCGGCTCGGTTCACCGGCCAAGTGCTGGGTGTTCTCCCGCGATCCCGACTCGCCGTCGATCCGTTCTGTCCTCGACGAGGGCGGCCGGGCGACCACGATCCTCGACGGCTTCATCACGGTGCTCGATCAGGCGACCGACCCGGAGCCGCTGCTCAAGGTGGTCGACGTACCGATGACGTTGTCCGGCCTGTCGCACTACAACGTGGAGAACGCGCTCGCGGCCGCCTCGGCGGCACTCGGGCTCGGGCTGCCGCGGGCCGCGGTGATCGAAGGGCTGAGCTCGTTCGCGCCGAACGAGAACAACCCGGGCCGGATGAACATGTACTCGCTGCGCGGCTTCACCGTGGTGATCGACCTCGCGCACAACGAGGCCGGTCTGGAAGCCCTGCTCGAGATCATGAACGGCGTGCGTCACGAGGGCGGCCGGTTGCTGCTCGCCCTCGGCTCGCCGGGTGACCGGGCCGACGACATGGTTTCCGCCCTCGGCGCGATCGGTGCCCGAGGCGCCGACCTGGTCGCGATCGGGCACAAGAGTGAGTACCTGCGCGGCCGGCCGCCGTCCGAGCTGGAGGCCGTCTTCCGCGAAGGAGCCGCGTCGGTCGGCGTCGACGACGTACCGGCCTTCCCGACCGAGCTGGAGGCGGCGCAGTCCCTGGTCGCCCAGGCGCAGCCGGGTGACGTGGTCGCCGTGATGTCTCTGCAGGATCGGGCGAGTCTTGACGGCTGGTTGCGGTCCGAGGGAGCTACCGTCGACACAGCGGAAGACTTGAAGAACAAGGTCGAGAGAGCCCAGCACTAACCCCGTCCGCCTCGGTTGGGGTGGGAACGGGGATGTGAATGCGCTACCTGTGGTCGATCCCGGCTGCTGTTGTCGCCTGGTTCGTGGGTGGCTTCTCCGCCGCGTACCTGAAGGGTCTGCCGGGCGGTGCGACGCTGTTCGTACCGCCCCGGCTGGATCTGTTGCTCCTCGGCGGATTCGCCGGGGGAGTGCTGGCCGGTCTGCTGGTCGCCCGCGTGCGCGCCGCCGTACCGGTCGTCCTGATCGTTGCCGCGGGCGCATGGTGGCTGAGCGGGAACCCTTGGGATGAACGTGGTCTGCTGATCTCGTTGCTGGCGGCAAGTGCCGTCGGCGCCGTCTTCGGTGCCCTGGGCACCAGAAGCTCGGTGGTTGCCGCCTTCGCCCTCGCCCTCCCGATCGCCTGGTACGCGCTGCGTCCGGCCGGCCAACTGGCCGACTTCAGTTGGCTCTGGCAGCTGAACGGACTCCTCGTCGGCGCCGGGCTGGCCCTGCTCCTGTACGGCGCCTGCTGGCTGCGCGGGTGGCGTTCGGCGTACTTCTGGGTGCCGCTCACGGCTTGGTACCTCGCGTCGTTCGGAGTGGTCGCCGCGATCCAGGCCGTCGACCGCGCACCGGCCGCACAGAACCTGAACGCAACGGTCGACGCCGCCATGAAGGCGTTCTTCAACTCCTTCGAGCCGATCCTGCGCGAGTACGGCGCCTGGCTCGTCGTCGCCGTCCTGCTCGCGGTCCCGATGGTCGCGCTGAAGCTGCGCGCGCTGCCCCCGGTCCCGCCGCCGCCCGACCCGTACGCCGACCGCACCAACGACGCCGTACTGGGCGACGACCTCGACTGGGTCGACCGCGAAGAGCCGCGCCGCCGTCTGCTCTCGCGTCGCAACACGCCGGAACGCGCTCTCTAGCTGAGGCCCCCTCGACCGCCCCACCCACCCTCACCGCCGGTCGAGTCGCCCCACCCACCCTGACCGCCGGCCGAGTCGCCCCACCCACCCTGACCGCCGGCCGAGTCGCCCCACCCACCCTGACCGCCGGCCGAGTCGCCCCACCCACCCTCACCGCCGGCCGAGTCGTCCCTCCCATCCTCACCGCCCCACCCCGGCGCATTTCAACGGATATCCCTCCAACTGGCCCCTTCTCTGCTCAAATTTTGAGGGGAGAAGGAGCAACCTCAGGGGGTATCCGTCCAAATTCCGGGCGTGGACGGGACGGGGCCGCCACGGATGCGGGTCGCGTGGGCCGAGCACCTGCCCGTACGGCGCCAACCGACCTCACCACCGCCGGTACGCCGCCGAGCGATCTCACGCCCGCCGGTACGGCGCCCCCGCGACCTGGTGCCCGGCCGCTCGGTATCTGGCCGCTGGGCGAACCCTCTAGGTGGAGGGATATCCCCTCAGTTGGGGGGTTGCCCAATGAAAATCCGAGGGGGCAACCCTCTAGGTGGAGGGATATCCCCTCAGTTGGGGGGTTGCCCAATGAAAATCCGAGGGGGCAACCCTCTAGGTGGAGGGATATCCCCTCAGTTGGGGGGTTGCCCAATGAAAATCCGAGGGGGCAA
>NZ_JBHVWY010000002.1:0-115270 GCF_042882005.1 Kribbella sp. NPDC058245 | reverse complement strand
CCCGAAGGCCGGTGAGTTGGTGGGTCGGCGGCGGTGTTGACCAGCCCGCATCGCGTTAACGTCCGAAAGAACTGCGGGCGTGGTCTGCGTGTCTTCGGACGTTAGGTGTGGTGAGCGCGGTTGCGGGTTGCGGGTTGCGGAGTGCGGCTGGTGGCTGTCGGGCTGTGGCTCCCCAAACCGATTTGGGGAGGGTTTGCCAGGCCTGGAACGGGATGTGGGGAGGGTTTGCCTCGGCCCGGAACGTGATCTGGGGAGGATTTGCCCCCCGAATCGGTCCCATATCCTCCCCACACTGGCTGGACGCCGACCCGAATCCTCCCCTGGAACCGGTGTGGGGAGGCGGCCTCGGGTCGGGCGCGTCGGGGGAGTCGGCGGCTGGGCGCGAGGCTAGAGGAGGTGTTGGCCGATCCAGCCGCCGGGCTGGAAGCCGGGCGGGATGGCGAAGACGGCGGAGCCGATGGTGGTGGTCCACTCGTTGAGGGCGTCGGCTGCGTCCAGGCGGGTGAGGAGCGGGAGGAACTGGCCGGCGACGTCGGCTTGGTAGCTGAGGAAGATCAGGCCGGACTCGCGATTGGTGCCGGTGTCGTGGACGTAGTTGAGGCCCTTGCGGAAGATCCGGCGGCCGTCGTTCTCGGAGTGGTGCGAGAGGCGGGCGTGGGCGTTCGCGGCGATCAGTTGGTGGCCGTCGGCGGCGCGGGCCTCGAGGTCGAGTTCGTCATGCTCGGCGGTGCCGGTGAGAGGTGCGCCGGTGCTGAGTTTGCGGCCGATCGCGCGTTCCTGTTCGGAGCGGGTGAGTTCGTCCCAGGTGTCGAGGTTGAGCTTGATCCGCCGTACGACGAGTGTCGTGCCGCCGTCGGGTGACCAGACAGTCTCGTTGAATTCGGGAGTCCCGACCACGGGGTTGCCGGTGCCGTCGACCTGGCCGAAGAGGTTCCGGCCGGTGACCGGTTGTCCGTCGGGGCCGGTGCTGTTCCAGAAACCGGTCTGCCGCCAGGCGGGGGTTGCGAACGGCTTCGCGTCCGCGACCAATCGCCGTACGGCGTGAACGACGCTCAGCTCGTCATCCGCGCCGACAAGGATGAGCAGATCACCACCTGACCAGGCCGGCTGCAGACGGTCGTGCCGCATCACCGGCAGATCATCCAACCCGGCAGGCTTACTTCCGGTCAGCGCGAACACGCGCGGCCCGAAACCCACCGTCGTGGTCAGCGCGACATTCGCCACCGCCAGCTCAGGTGCCGTGTCCCCGGGCGCCGCTCGGCCGTTGCCCAGCGCAACAATATCCGCCGACCACAATCGCATCAGCCGCGCGAGTGCGGCCTTGTCGGTCCCGGGGAGCAGCGTGAACGCCACCAGCTCCCCATGCCTCGGTGAGGTGGCCACGATCCCCGGCTGGTGGTCGCCGTACGGGGAAATCAGCCGGCTTACCGGCGGCGATGCCGGTGGTTCCTTGTCGAGGGCAACGACCGCGCTGCCGGTGACCGCGGCACCAGCGGCGGCCGCTCCGGCGTACCCGAAAAGCTGTCGGCGCGACGGCTTCACTTGGGAGTGGGTGTGGGGTGGTAGTGCTCTTCCTCTTCGGTGAACGCCTTCACCGGGACCGTCAGATCATGCGTGGTGTTGTCGGAGAACTTGAGCGTCAGCGGAACCTCGTCACCAGGCTTCAGCGGGTTCTTCAGATCCATCAGCATGATGTGGTCACCACCGGGCGACAGGTGCGCGTGCGAGGCGGCTGGGATGTTCACGCCACCGGCCTTCTCCTGCATCACCATCTTGCCGTCCTTCATCGCCATCTCGTGCAGCTGCACCATCCCCGCCACCGGAGAGGTTGCCGAGATCAACTTGATGTCGGCGTTGCCCGGGTTGGTCAGCGCCATGAACGCGGCAGTCATCGTGGTGTCCTTGGTGCCCACCGTCGCGCGCACCCACGCGTCCTCGACGAGCACACTCGGCGTCACCGCGGCGGCCTGACTGGCCGGCTTGGGGGACTCCGTCGATCCGCACGAGGACAACAGCACCGGGAGAGCAACGGCGATCGTGGCCGCCAGCAACTTCATCTTCACGCAACGCCAACGACCCTGGGCGCTACCGAGTTCCGTTGCTCTCCATCGATTTGGTCACTCCTCCGGTACGTCGGCCTCATCCGGCTTCACGAAGTCCGGATCGCCACCCTCGTCACCCGAACGCGCACCCGCCTGGGCGAGGTGCGAGACGGACTCGAGCTCGGTCAGCACGGTCTGGTGCTGGTCGACACACATGACGACCAGGTCACCACGGTTCGACCGAGCCAGCGCATGCCGGATCGCGGTCAGTTCGTCGATCACGATCTCGACCTGACGGCACCGGGCACCGGCCTCCATCGCACGCCGGACGCCGACCGCGATCAGCTCCGCGAGCTCACCACGCTGCCGGCCGCGCAGCCGCGCGTCCTCACGGACGATCAGTACGTCGAAGTGCTGCGCCGCGACCTCACCGAGCTCGAGGATGTCCTCGTCGCGCCGGTCACCCGCAGTCGCGATGACGCCGATCCGGGACGGTCGCCCGAGCTCCGACGACGCGATCAGGCTCTCGCCGAGCCGGTCCACGAAGTCACCCAGCATCCGCATCGCGGGTGCGTTGTGGCAGTAGTCGACGATGACTGTGCGCCCGTCGACATCGATCTCGTTCAATCGGCCGGGGGACAGGTAGTAGGACGTGTTGAACGTCCGTAGGCCCTGCCGGATGTCGTGCAGCGGGGCACCGGCCGCGAACGCGGCAGCCGCAGCGGCCATCGCGTTCTGCACGTTCATCATCGCCCGCCCACCGAAGGTTGCCGGGAGCAAGTGGGTCCAGGCCAGCTGCATCGACCGACGGCCGTGCTTGACCACGATCATGTCGCCGAGGTCAGAGCGCTCGAGCACGACCGCGCGACCACCACGACGGCAGTGACCCTCGATGTACTCGCGGACCTCGCTGCCCGGCTCGGCCATGCTGAACCACACGACCTGCCCGGAACACTTCCGCCGCATCTTGCGAACCAGCGGGTCGTCCGCGTTCAGTACGGCGTACCCGGTCCGCGGAACCGCCTCGACCAGGACACCCTTCACATCGGCGAGCTGCTCCAACGTGTCGATTCCGCGCAGCCCGAGGTGGTCAGGCTGCACATTCAGTACGACGGCGATGTCGTTGCGCTCGTACCCGAGTCCCTCGCGCAGGATGCCGCCGCGCGCCACCTCGAAGACGGCGAAGTCCACGCGCGGGTTCTGCAGCACCATCCGGGCCGACTTCGGGCCGGAGGCGTCGGACCGGATCACCAGCCGCTCGTCGATCACGATGCCGTCGGTGGACGTCATACCGACCTTGCGGCCCATGCCCTTGAAGACGTGGCTGATCATCCGCGAGGTGGTGGTCTTGCCGTTCGTCCCGGTCACCGCGACGATCGGGATCCGGCTGGTCGCGCCGGGCGGGAACAGCATGTCGACGACCGGCTTCGCGATGTACTGCGGCTCGCCGATCGTCGGGTTGGTGTGCATCCGGAAGCCCGGCGCGGCGTTGACCTCGCAGATCGCGCCGCCGGTCTCGCGCACCGGCTGGGTGATGTCGGGGCAGATGAAGTCGATGCCGGCGATGTCGAGCCCGATCATCCGGGCCGCCTCCTCGGCGATCTCGACGTTCTCCGGGTGCGCCTCCCAGGTCCGGTCGATCGAGATGCCACCGGTGGACATGTTGCCGGTGAGCGTGAGCTTCACGGTCACGTCCTCCGGCGGTACGTCGTCCAGCTCGAAACCCTGGTCACGAACCAGCTGGCGGGCGGCGTTGTTCACGGTGATCCGGGTCAGGATCTTCTCGTGGCCGACACCGCGGCGCGGGTCGGCGTTGGTGATGTCGACCAGCTCGGCGACCGTGTGCACGCCGTCACCGACCACATGCGCGGGGACGCGCTCGGCGATGGCCTCCATCCGGCCGTTGATGATCAGGCAGCGGTAGTCCTTGCCGACGACCATGTTCTCCACGATCACCCAGCCGCGCCGCGACTGCTCAGCGGCGATCGGGAAGGCCTCGCGGACGTCGTCGGCGGTCTTCAGGTTCAGGCAGACGCCGCGACCGTGGTTGCCGTCGAGCGGCTTGCAGACGACCGGGTACCCGATCTTGTTCGCGATCGAGACCGCCTCGTCGACCGTGCGGATCGACTCCGAGCGCGGAACCGGCAGACCGGCCGAGGCGAGCAGCCGCGTGGTCAGATCCTTGTCGCTGGCAACGTCGACCGCGATCGATCCGGTCTCCGACGTCATGGTGGCCCGGATGCGCTTGGCGTGCACGCCTTGCCCGAGCTGCACCAGGCTGGCCTTGTTGAGCCGGATCCACGGGATGTCACGGGAGACGGCCTCGTCGACGATCGCCTGCGTGGACGGACCGAACGCCGTACGCTCCGCCTGCTTGATGAACTTCTCCAGTTCATCGGTGAAGTCGAAGTCGGGGCCGGGTTGGACCAGGTTGTTCACGAACCGGACGGCGAGCTCGCCGGCGGCCAGTCCCACGGCCTCGTCGGCGTACGAGTAGACGATGTTGTAGCGGCCCGGATGCCCCTTGACCTGGCGGGTCTTGCCGCGCCGCATGTCGTGGCCGGCCTCCTGCTGGAGCTGCAGAGCGACGTGCTCGGCGATGTGCCCGAGCCAGGTGCCCTCGTTCAGCCGCTCGATGAACCCGCCGCGGCGGCCGCGCGAGCAGTGGTGCTGGTCGAGCCGCGGCAGGTGCTCGAGCAGCTTCTCGGTGAAGCCCGGGATGGTGTTCGACGGGAAGCTCTCCAGCGATCCCAGGTCGACGACCAGATGGATGGCGGGGTCGTAGCTCCACACGTTCGGCCCGCGGTAGACGCGGGTCTCGATGATCTTGAGGTCCGGGCTCGGCGTCCCCTGGGTGTCGGTCGTTGCGGCTGTTTCGGTCATGCGGGCCCACTGTCTGGCTCGAAGCGGTCGGGGGTGTCGAGTTCGGCGCCGGCCGTGATCGGCTCGGTCGCCTCCGGTCTGGACTCCCCAGCCGCTGCGGTCTTCGCCGTACGACGGCCGGCGCGCTTCTTCCGATCGGCGTAGTACTTGGGGGAGACCCCCTCGGCCGCGATCTCCTTGGCCAGGTTCCGCAGGTCCGCCTCAGCAGCCGCGAGCCCGGCGATCTCCTCGGCGGGCGGCTGCGGCCCGTAGGACAGCAGCACCCGAGCCTGCAGGTCGAACGTCGCTGTCGCCGGTAACACGTGCAGCACCACACCAGACGCGAGGATCGGCTCCGACCGCTTCGCGTAGTGAGCGTTCGAGTTGATCCGGCTCCCGTCGAAGATCGTCACCGCACCACGGCCGACAACCTCCAGGTGAGTTCCCCGTACGACGGCAGCGGTGTCCTCGTCGACCCCGATCCCGAGCAGGCCGGGGGACTGGGCAACGAGCGACAGCAACCGCCCGTAGCGGTTCCGTTGCGCGAAGTGCTGGTCGACAATCGCGCCCTGGACCAGCCCGAGCCCGTTCGACAACTGGCTCATCCGCTGCCGCGGCGTCGCCCCGGACCGCCCGAAAGCGATCATGTGCTCAGCCAGGATGCTCGCTCCCGCCGACGTCCCACCAACCGCCGCACCTCGCGCGTGAGCAGCAGTCACGGCGCGGCCGAACGCCGTACCGGTGACGACTCCAGCCAGCTTCAATTGGTTGCCTCCGGTCATGAAGATCCCGGTTGCGTCGTGCAGCGGAGCGATGAACGCCGGGTCATCGGCGTCCTCCCGGTTCTCCGGACGGACCCCGACGACGCTCTGGGCGCCAAGAGCCGCGAACAGCGCGTGGTAGACGTCAACCACGTCCGGCCCGAGCGCCGATGCGGTGGGTACCACCACGATCCGCGCCTTGGACCCACCGGCAGCCTCGACGAACTCCTGCAGCACCGTGCGCTTCTTCAGCTTGTCCTCGGCACCACCGATCGCGAAGAGAGCTCCCGGACCACCCTGCTGTTCAGACATAGGCGAAGGATAAGTGGTGGTCTGCAACAAGGTGCAATTCACTGGGCAGGAGACTGCCGGTACTGGCACTCTCGATCGGTGAAGAAGATCCTGATGCCGATCCTGGTTGCCGGAGCCCTCGTGCTCCCGGCCGCCTGCGGCTCCGCGAAGCCCGCGGCGAACGACACCCCCACCACGCAGGCCGTGGTCACCCTGACACAGGCCGATTTCGCCCCCAAGGTCCTGGCGGCGATGCTGGCCAAGGGCACCTTCCACGCCGTCTCGGTGAGCGACGACGAAGGTGACAAGGAGACGTACACCGCCGACGTCAAGCTGTCCGCGGCCGGCTCCGAGCTGTCCGGGAGCTCCGACGGGACCGGCGAGGACGCCCTCAGCGTGATCCGCGCCGGTGGGCAGACCTACGCCAAGAGCCCGCATCTGAGCGAGGACAAGGCGAAGCCGTGGATGAAGTTCGACCCGAAGACCACCGATCCGCAGGAGATGCTGAAGGGCGCCCTGATCCGGCTCGCCCAGATGCAGTTCGCGACGCACGACCTGGTCGGCGGCGCGGCCCACACCACCGCCTTCAGCTCGGCCCCGGCCGGCGAGGCGACGGTCTACACGATGACGATCGATCTTCCGAAGGCCGCTGCGGCCAACGCGCTGGGCGCATACATGACCGCCGACCTGGCCACCGGGCTCAAAGGGAAGACGCTTCCGGTCAAGATGACGGTCGACAAGGACCTGCTGCTGACGAAGATCGAGCTCGAGGACGACGGCGCCAAGGTGGTGTCGACCTTCAGCAAGTACGGCGACCCCGTGACGATCGCGGCACCGGCGGCGGCCGAGATCGCGTAGTACCGGAAGGGTGGTGCCGGACAGCACCACCCTTCGCATGGTCAGTGGCCGAAGGTGAACCAGTTGACGTTGACGAAGTCGGCGGGCTGGCCGCTGCTGAAGGTCAAGTAGACGTCGTGGACGCCGGTGACCGCGGAGATGTTGGCGGGGATGGAGCGCCAGGACTGCCAGCCGCCGGTGTTGCCGACGGCGAAGCTGCCGATGGGTGCGTTGGTGCGGCTGTCGAGTCGGACCTCGACCAGTCCGGAGACCCCGCTACCGGCGCCGGAGGCTACGCGGGCGGTGAACTGGTGGGCGGCGGTGCTGGTGAAGTCGAGGCCTTGGTAGAGCGCCCAGTCGCCGTTGCCGACCTGCATCAGGTTCTGGCCGCCGCCGGTGTCGGTGGTCGTCTCGACTCCGGTGCCGCTCTGCTGCTGGGCGGACTCGGCCTGAATGGTGCTGTACGCGCTGCCGCCGCCTGGGGGCGGTGAGGTCGGGGGAGTGCCGCCGCCTTTGGAGGTGACGGCCACGTAGTCGACCACCATCGGGTGGTCTGGCACCGTCTCGGCGCGTGGGGTCGGTCCGTTGAGAGCGTCCGGGAACGCGCCGCCGATCGCCAGGTTCAGCAGCACGAAGTAGCCGGCGTGCGAGGTCATGTTCGCCCAGGTGTCAGCCGGTAGCTGGCTCTGGCTGATCGAGTGGAACTGCTGGCCATCGACGTACCAGCGGAACTGGTTGGGCGAGATGCTCGTGTCCCACTCGAAGCGGTACGTGTGGAACGCGGACTGGCAGGTCGAGCCGGGGCAGGCGCGGCTGGCGCCGAGGCCGGTGGTCTCGTTGCACGGTCCGCCAGGGTTCACGCCGCAGTGCAGCACGCCCCAGACCGAGTTGATCCCGTTGACGTTCTCCATGATGTCGAACTCGCCGATACCGGGCCAGTTCCAGTAGTTACCCCGGTACGGCGACCCGAGCGCCCAGAACGCGGGCCAGTAGCCGAGGGCCGCGTTGCCGGTGACGTTCGGCATCTGGATCCGGCTCTCGATCGCCAGTACGCCGCCGGCCGGGGGCTTGAAGTTGCTCCGCTGGGACTCGATCCGGCCGGAGGTCCAGTTGCCGGCGCTGTCGCGGCGCGGCGTGATCTTGAGGTTGCCGGTGCCGTCGAGGCCGAGGTTGTTGGTGCTGTTCGTGTAGTTCTGCACCTCACCCGTACCCCAGTTGGCGGGACCGCCGGGATAGGCGTGGCCGGTGTCGATGATCCAGTTCGCGCTGGACGGCAGGGTGTTCGCCGGGCCGTCGAAGTCGTCGGCCCAGACGGTCGACCACCCGGCCGGTGGCGGTGGAGCGCTCGCCTGCGCGACGACGGTCAGCGAGGCGGCGATGAGCAGTGGTGCGGCGAGTGTGGCGACGAGGAGCGGGCGGAAACGCATGGCGACCTCCGGGGGCGGGGTGAGGTTGGTGCCAATGTGAGCGCTCTCACAGCGCGTGTCAACAGGTCAGCGTGTCAACAGGTCAGCGCTGTCAACAGGTCAGAGCGTTAGCCGGTGGACGGTGGTGCTGCGCCGGACCCGCAGGCCGAGGTGCTCGTACATGGCCAGCGCGCCGGTACCCGAGTGTGTCCACAGGATCAGGCTGTCGCGCCCGGCGTGCCGGAATTCCCTGCAGGTCCGGTCCAGCATCGCTCGGGCGATCCCACGGTTCCGGTGGTCCACACCGACCGCGAGCTGTTCGACGTACCCCTCCTCGCCGTCGAGCGCGATCACCAGGCCGACCACAGAGTTGCCGTCGTACGCGAGAGTCGAGGCGGCCGGGAGGAAAGCGGGGCGGGCGATGGTCAGCTCGGCCCACTCCTCAAAGGACTTGCGGCGCTGCTGAGCACCGAAGACGTCCTGCGCGAGCTCGTACACCTCCTGCGCCCGCTCGGGCTCATAGGGTGCAAGCCGAATCCCGGCCGGCGGTTCCTGCGGCTCAACGGTGGCGAGTGGTCGTTCGAGAAGCCAGTTGGTCGCCAGTACGTCGTACCCGCGCGACTGCATGAGCGCCGTACCGGCTTTGTCCGCGTCATCGACCGTCTGCGAGACCCACTCGCTGCCGACCGCCCGCGACCGCGCCTCGGCCCAACCGAGCAGTTGCGTCCCTAGCCCCTGGCCCCAGTACGACGGGTGCACGTCAACCTGCGCGCGCTTCCCACCGTGGTTCCACGCCCATCCGACGACCTCGCCATCCGGCGCCTCAACCACGAGCGTGTCGAGCGCGAGGTCGATCAACGGCCGCCGCAGATCCGCCGCCACCCGATCCGGCACCACCTCGGCCTGCCCGTGCCACCCCACCTCGGCCGCCGCGATCAGTTCATAAATCGCCTGCGCATCCTCAAGCCTCGCCGCTCGCCCGCTGAAGTCCATGGGCCCAGATCGTAGCCGCGCCACCAGTAGTGGCAGGAGACAGTTTGTGGTGGCCGGAGACCCGTGGTCACAGGTCTCCGGCCACTGTTTCGTGTCTCATGCCACCAGTGGTGGCCGGGGCGGTTGAGCCGCCGACTGGGGTCAGGTGGGCTGGTCGGCGTCGGCGGTCTCTACCTCTTCGCGGCTGATGCCGAGCAGGTAGAGGATCGTGTCGAGGTAGGGGACGCTCAGGTGGGTGTCGGCGGCCGCTTGGACGACCGGTTTGGCGTTGAAGGCGACGCCGAGGCCCGCGGCGGCGAGCATGTCGAGGTCGTTGGCGCCGTCGCCGATCGCGACGGTCTGCGAGAGCGGCGTCTTCGAGCGCTCGGCGAACTGGCGCAGCGCCGTCGCCTTGCCGGCCCGGTCGACGATCTCGCCGACCACGCGGCCGGTGAGAACGCCGTCGACGATCTCGAGCTCGTTCGCCTTCGCGTAGTCGATCCCGAGCTCGGCGGCCAGTTTGTCGGTGATCTGGCTGAACCCGCCACTGACGATCGCGAACTGGTACCCGAGCCGCTTCAACGTCCGCACCAGCGTCCGCGCACCCGGCGCGAACTGGATCGCGTCGTACACCTCATCCAGCGCCGACGCCGGCAACCCAGCCAACGCCTTCACCCGATGCTCCAGCGACGCAGCGAAATCGAGCTCACCGCGCATCGCCTGACCGGTGACCGCGGCGACCTCTTCGAGCCGCCCTGCGTGCGCCGCGAGCATCTCGATCACCTCGCCCTGGATCAGCGTGGAGTCGACGTCCATCACGATCAGCCGCTTGGCCCGCCGGTACAACCCACCATCCTGTACGGCGACATCCAGCCCCTGGCGAACACCTTCCTGCGCGAGGACCGTGCGCAGCGTCTCGGGCTCCGCACCCGACACCGCGATCTCCATCGCCGTCACCGGGTACCGCGCCATCCGGCTGATCCGGTCGATGTTCGCGCCGGTGTCCGCGATCCGCCCGGCGATCGCCGCGAGCCCGACCGCCGACAACGGATGCCCGATCACGGTCACCTGGCTGCGGCCCTTGCGCCGGGGTTCGTTGTCGCCGACACCCTTCTTCACCGAGATGTCGATGTCGAGCGCGGTCGCCAGCGCCTTGAGCTCTTCCTTCAGGTTCTTGTGATCCCGCGGTGCCGACAGCAGCACACCCAGGATCAGCCGGCCCCGGAGCACGACCTGCTCGGCGTCGATGACCTCCAGCCCGCGCGTGGCCAGTGTCGACAGCACGGCGGACGTCAGCCCCGGCCGGTCCGTCCCGGTCAGCGTGACCAGCAACGTCGGCCGCTCGGCCGAACTCTTCTCAACCTCAGCCTCAGCAGTCATCTCAAAGCCAAACGCTACAGACAACACCTGTCGCGCGGTGGTCCGGTCCACATCCCAAACATGAACACCACCCCCACCCAACCCCGCCGTCCACCGCCCCCGGCAGCCTGCACCGGCCCCATCGCAGGCCCCCGTACATTTCAACGGATAACCCCTGAAGTGGTCCCTTCTCTCCTGAAATTTCGAGGGGAGAAGTGGCAACCTCAGGAGATATCCGTCCAAATTGCCGCCGGGCGCGGGGGCGGGGGCGGGGGAGGGGGAGGGGGAGGGGGAGAACCCATCCGCCGGACGTCCCTCTCTCCTCCGCGCATTTCAGGGGATATCCGTTCAAGTGGACCCTTCTCCGTCCAAATTTCGAGGGGAGAAGGGACAACCTCACGGGATATCCGTCCGAATTGCCGGGCGGGGGGAGAGGCGGCTGGGGCAGAGGGGTCAGTCGAGGACTGGTGGGGCGCAGGCGGCGACTAGGGCTCGGCGGGCGGCGGTGGCGAGGGACTGGAGGGTACGGCGGCGGGCGTCGGCGTCGGTGGTGGTGATGGCGGAGCCGTCGTCCTCGAGGGCGGCGTCGGCGATCGCGAGCAGGCGGCGAGCGGTTGCCGCGGACTTGACCGCGCGGGACGGGTAGCCCGGGGCGAGGTCGTCGTCGCGACCGGTACCGATCCGGCGGATGTCGATCAGCGCGTCGGCCACTTCGGGCTTCCAGCGGGCGACGTCCATCGCGGCCAGTGAGTCGGCGGCGTCGATCAGCGCGAGTCGCAATGCGCGATCCGCTTCGCCAAAGTCGGCCGGCAGGGGACTCGTCGCGGGCAGGGCAGTCCATTGCACGGCAGGACCGACGTACGCCGGAACAAGGCCGAGCTCCGGTCCGGTGAAGACGACCGCCTCGCCCGACTCGAGTGCCACCTCATTGAACGCAGGCGGTCCGGCCAATCCGATCGGGTCGCCCGGGACCGGCAGCGCGAGGTGGGCTTGCTTCGCGCCGGCCGCGCGCAGAAGGTTCAGGGCAACCGGCAGTGTCGCGGGCTCGGGATGCCCGGGCAGTCCGGCGACGTGGTGCCCAACATCCTCACCGAGGATCTTGTGCGCGGCGGTGTCGGGATCGCAGGCACCGCTCAGCATCGCATTGGTCCACACGGTGAACCGGACCGAGGCGGAGGTGGTCAGCACGCATGTCAGTCTCTCACCCGGCGTACGACGCCCGCCGGGCACCACGTAGGTTTGCCCGCATGACTGCTGTGGTGGAGCTGGCAGATGTCTCGATCGTGCGCGGTGGGGCTCGGCTGCTGGACGGTATCGACTGGTCGGTCGACGAGGCCGACCGCTGGGTTGTGATCGGCCCGAACGGTGCCGGCAAGACCACCCTGCTGCAGATCCTGGCCGCGCAGATCCACCCGACGTCAGGTGTTGTCGGCCTGCTCGGCGAGGTGCTCGGCGCGATCGACGTCTTCGAACTCCGCCCGCGAATCGGCATCACGAGCGCCGCTCTCGCCGACCGGCTGCCGAAGAGCGAGCGCGTCTCCGACGTCGTCGTCTCTGCCTCGTACGCCGTCCTCGGGCGCTGGCGCGAGGAGTACGACGAACTCGACCACCAGCGGGCCAAGGAGCTGCTCGCCGAGCTCGGGATCGCGCACCTGAGCGACCGCACGTTCGGCACCCTGTCCGAGGGCGAACGCAAGCGCGTCCAGATCGCCCGCGCCCTGATGACGGATCCCGAACTGATGCTGATGGACGAGCCGGCCGCCGGCCTCGACCTGACCGGCCGCGAACAGCTCGTCCGCTCGCTCAGCGCGATCGCGACCGCCGTCGGTGCCCCCGCGATGATCCTGGTCACCCACCACGTCGAAGAGATCCCGCCCGGCTTCACCCACGCCCTGCTCCTCAAGCAGGGCAAGGTCGTCGCCGCCGGCCCCATCGACCAGGCCCTCACCGCCGAAACCCTCAGCGACACCTTCGACCTCGCGCTCTCCCTCACCCGCGAAGACGGCCGCTACTCCGCCCGCGCCCTCTGACCCGCCGTACCAATTTGGTGGGCCCGCCCACGCGGTTGTGGGTCAGCGCACCGCATGCCGTGGGCCCTCCCGCAAGCCCGTGGGTCAGCCCATCAAATGGGGATGCGGGAGCCGGATGGGTAACGGCTGCGTCCAAGGGCCTACCGAATATCCCGAACGTGGATAGGGTTGGACGATGGACTGGTTGCGCGAGAATCTGTGGGTCGCCTGGCTGTCGATTGCCGGCGTCCTGGCCCTGGCCGAGCTGGCCTCGCTCGACTTCACCTTGCTGATGCTGGCGGCCGGTGCGCTCACGGCCGCAGGCGTGTCGGCGGTGTTCCCTGGATTGCTCTGGCTGCAGATCGTCGTCGGCCTGGTGACCGCGGCCGCGATGCTGGCCGCGATCCGGCCCTTGCTGGTCCGAAAACTGCACCACGGCGGTGAGCTGAAGACCGGATCGGCCCATGTCATCGGCCGCACCGGCACGGTCGTGAAGGAGATCCATCCCGACGGCGGTGGCTCCATCCGGCTCGGTGGTGAGCTCTGGACGGCCCGCCCGTACGACGAGGTGTCGACCCTCAAGCCGGGGACCCGGGTCGAGGTGATGTCGATCGACGGCGCGACCGCGGTCGTCTATCCGGTGGCCGAGCCGGTGCGCCACGAGCTCGACACCCACCCCGGGCTGAACGACCCGGAACCGGGTCCGGAGAAGCCGCAGTAGGCTCGAACTGCAGCACGTCGAGCAATCTGCTCGAACAGGCAACGACGCGCCGGGAACCGGAGCGCTCGTTGCCCCGTCGATAGGAAAGACTGTCCGTGCCTTGCGGGTTCTGACGAGTGGAGGGTCCAGTGATCGGCTTCCTTGTGGTGCTGGCGATCGTTGCCATTTTGGTGATCGTCACCCTGGCCAAGTCCGTAAGGGTGGTGCAACAGCAGACCGTCGGGATCGTCGAGCGGTTCGGCAAGTACAAGACCGGCCTGCAGCCGGGCCTGAACCTGCTCACCCCGTTCGTCGACAAGGTCCGCTACACCATCGATATGCGCGAGCAGGTCGTCTCGTTCCCGCCGCAAGGCGTGATCACCGAGGACAACCTGATGGTGTCGATCGACTCCGTCATCTACTTCCAGGTCAACGACCCGGTCCGGGCGACGTACGAGATCTCGAACTACATCCAGGCCATCGAGCAGCTGACCATGACCACGCTGCGGAACATCATCGGTGGCATGGACCTGGAGCAGACGCTGACCTCTCGTGAGGAGATCAACGAGAAGCTCCGCTACGTGCTGGACGAGGCCACCGGCAAGTGGGGCATCCGGGTGAACCGGGTCGAGCTGCGCTCGATCGACCCGCCGCCCTCGATCCAGGACTCGATGGAGAAGCAGATGCGCGCGGACCGCGACAAGCGCGCCGCGATCCTGACCGCCGAGGGTATGCGGCAGTCCGCCGTCCTGTCGGCCGAAGGCCAGAAGCAGTCCGCGATCCTGACCGCCCAGGGTGACAAGGAGTCCCGCATCCTGCGGGCGCAGGCCGAGCGGGAGGCCCGGATCCTGAAGGCACAGGGTGAGGCGCAGGCCATCACCACGGTCTTCAACGCGATCCACGCAGGCAAGCCGGACCAGGGTCTGCTCGCCTACCAGTACCTGCAGATGCTGCCGTCGATCGCCCAGGGCGACTCGAACAAGCTCTGGATCATCCCGAGCGAGATCGGCAAGGCGATGGAGGGTCTCGGCAGTGCCGTCGGCCAGATCGCCGGCATCCCGCAGAAGGCCGAGGGCAACTGGCAGGCGCCGGAGATCTCCGACGCCGCGGCCGCACCCGAGGTCGAGGGCGGTGTCCAGGACAAGGCGGTCGCCGAGGCGGACAACGCCGTACAGGAGGCCATCGCTGCCGCGCAGAACGCTGCCGTCAGCGGACGGCAGGCTGCGGCCCCCGCGCCGTCGACCAGCCCGGAGCACAGCCTTCCCGAGGCCGAACCGCCGCTCGAGCGCTGATCGAGCTGTCTCAGCAGGGCCTCCCACACAGTGGGGGGCCCTGTTGCTGTCTGTAGAGTCTGGCAACGATGACATGGTTCGAGGCGCTGTTCGTCCTGGTGGCGGGAATGGGCGCGGGCACGATCAACGCCGTGGTGGGGTCAGGCACACTGCTGACCTTCCCGGCCCTGCTCGCGGTCGGCATCCCGCCCGTCCTGGCGAACGTCAGCAACAGCGTCGGTCTCTCACCCGGTACGGCGGCCGGTGCGATCGGCTACCGGCGTGAGCTCGAGGGACAGCGCGGCCGGATGATCCGGCTGATCCCGGCCTCACTGGTCGGCGGTGTCGTCGGGGGAGTGCTGCTACTCACCACCCCGGACTCCGCGTTCCACGCCGTCGTACCGGTTCTGATCCTGCTCGGCTGTCTGCTGGTCGCCTTCCAGCCGTTGCTGTCGAAGTGGATCAGCGTGCCGACGCACACCCATCGCGGCGCCTGGTGGGTGATCCCCGCGGTCTTCGCCACCGGCGTGTACGGCGGGTATTTCGGCGCTGCTCAGGGGGTGTTGCTGATGGCGATTCTCGGCCTCGGCCTGGACCCGAACCTGCAGCGGATGAACGGCCTGAAGAACGTGCTGGCCACGGTCGTGAACACGGTCGCCGCGATCCTGTTCGTCATCGTCGCCGACGTCGACTGGCTGGCCGCCGGCCTGATCGCGGTCGGCTCCACGATCGGCGGCTTCCTCGGTGCCCGCTACGGCCGCAAGCTGCCGCCGATCGCACTCCGTGGACTGATTGTCTGCATCGGCATCCTGGCCATCGTCACGATGGTGTTTTAGCCGTCAGACCGGCCAGCAGCAGATCCAGTCCGTAGTTGAACTGCGCGTCGCCGCCGGTGGTGCGCGCAAGCTCCGGCGCCAGCTCGATCACCGTCGGGAAGTCCCGCGACGACAGCGACTCCATCGACGCCCGCAGCCGGCGCAACGCGTCCGGGTCACTCTGCTCCTGCGCCATCTGGATCTCCCAGGTCGTTGCCCCGAGCACGTAAGTGAACAGCGTCGTGTGCGTGCGCGCGGCGGTCTCCGGCTCGAAGCCGGCCGACCGCAACACACTGAGCAGCCCCTCGGCGACCCGCGCGGTCTCGTGCCCGCTCAGCGGCCGGCTCGCGAGTAGTTGCGCAAGGCAAGGATGCTGGCGCATCAGGATCCGCAGGTCCCGGCAGACCGACCGGACCTGGTCCGGCCAGGGCAGCCCGTCCGGCGGGGGCGGCATCAACCCCATCAGGTGGTCGCGGATGGCGTCGTACAGATCGTCCTTGTTCCGGAAGTAGGTGTAGAGCGCCATCGGCCCGACGCCGAGCTCGCCCGCGACCCCGCGCAGGCTGAACCCGTCGGCACCCTCGGCCTCCATCACCTGCAGTGCGGTCCGCACGACCAGGTCGGGGCTCAAGGTGTTCCGCGGTGTCCGTGGCATGTGATCCAACTCCCTTTCGATCTCGCTAACGTACAGTGTATAGTACAACGTATGCGAGCAATCGAGATCACTGAATTCGGTGGACCTGAGGTCCTCATGGTCGGCGACGTTCCGGATCCGGTCGCGGGTGACGGTCAGGTTCTGATCACCGTCGATCACGCCGGGATCAACTACGCCGACACCCATCAGGTGGAGAACAGCTACCTGCAGGCGGCCAAGCTGCCGATGATTCCGGGCGGTGAGGTGGTCGGTCACACCGCCGACGGCCGCCGTGTCGTCGCGCTGGTCGGCTCGGGCGGATACGCCGAGAAGGCGGTCGCTGCCGCGCCGTACGCCTGGGACGTTCCGGAGGGTGTCTCCGACGGAGACGCACTCGCGCTGGTGCTGCAGGGCACGACCGCCTGGCACCTGCTCAAGACCTCGACCCACTTCCAGCCCGGTGAGTCCGTGCTGGTGCACGCCGGTGCGGGTGGCGTCGGCTCCCTCGCCATCCAGCTGGCCAAGCACTGGGGCGCCGGCCGCGTGATCGCGACCGCGTCGTCGGAGGAGAAGCGCAAGCAGGCGCTCGAGCTCGGCGCCGACGCCGCCATCGACGGTACGCCGGAAGGCCTGAAGGACCGCATCCTCGAGGCGAACGGCGGCAAGGGCGTCGACATCGTGCTCGAGATGGTCGGTGGACCGACGTTCGACGAGTCGTTCGCCGCGCTGGCCAAGTTCGGCCGCCTCGTCACCTTCGGTGCGGCCTCCCGCCAGTCCGCCGCCGCGATCGACCCGAACCGGTTGATGAAGGGCTCGAAGACCATCGTCGGTTTCTGGCTGGCCGATTGCTTCGGAGATCCGCGCCTGCTCGGTGACCCGCTGACCGAGCTGTTCGGTCTGGTTGCCGACGGCACCCTGCGCCCGATCGTCGGCGGCGAGTACGCGCTGTCCGAGGTCGCGACCGCCCACGAAGACATGCGAGCCCGCCGGACCGTCGGCAAGCTCGTGCTCGACCCCACACGCTGAATCAGGAGCACAACCATGGTCACTGCAGTCGAGAAGGTTCTGTACACCGCCAAGGCCACCGCTCAGGGCGGCCGGGACGGCAAGGTCGCGAGCAGCGACGGCAAGCTGGACGTCGTCGTCGCCCCGCCGGCCGAGCTGGGTGGTACCGGTAACGGCACCAACCCCGAGCAGCTGTTCGCCGCCGGTTACGCGGCCTGCTTCCAGAGCGCGATGATGACGGTCGCCCGTCGCCTCCGCGTCGACACCACCGGCTCGACGGTCACCGCCGAGGTCGGCCTCGGCGCGATCCCCGGTGGCGCCTTCGGCCTGCAGGTGGCGCTGGTCGTCAGCCTGCCGGGTCTGGAGAACGACGTGGCGCAGGACCTGGTCGAGAAGGCCCACCAGGTCTGCCCTTACTCCAACGCCACCCGCGGCAACATTGTCGTGGACCTGAAGCTGGCCTGATCCCGTCCGATCAGTCCAGCCGCGCGAGGGCCTCTTTCAGGAGGCCCTCGGTCGCGGAGACGGGTGCCGCCGCAATCGTGAGCCCCTCCATGATTGCGGCGTACTCGTCGACCTCCTCGAGCTTGTCGAGGTAGAGCGCGCTCGCCGCGTGCTCGATGTAGACGATGTCCGGCAGGTCCCCGTCGGGGAACCGCAGGATGCTGAACGCACCACCCGCGCCCGGGTAGCCGACACTGCTGAACGGCATGATCTGCAAGGTGATGTTCGGCTGCTGCGCGCAGGTCATCAGGTGCTCGATCTGCGCCCGCAACACGTCGACGCCGCCGACCGGCCGGCGCAGTGCCGCCTCGTCGACGACCACCCAGAGACGCGCCGGGGTGGTCCGGGTGAGGATCTGCTGCCGGGTCACCCGCAGCGCCACTCGCTGAGCCACTTCGTCGTCCGGTAGATACGACTTCCCGAGCTGTACGACGGCCCGTGCGTAGTCCTCGGTCTGCAACAACCCGGGGACGAACATCACCTCGTAGGTCCGGATCAGCGTCGCCGCGACCTCGAGACCCACGTAGTTGGTGAACCAGCTCGGCATCACATCGCCGTACCGGGACCACCAGCCCGGGTTGTTCGCGGCCCGGGCCAGCTCCATCAGCCGGAAGCGCTCGGCGTCGTCGCGCATGCCGTAGAGGTCGAGCAGGTCGCCGACGTCGCGCTCCTTGAAGCCGACCCGGCCGAGCTCCATCCGGCTGACCTTCGACTCCGAGGCCCGGATCTGCCAGCCCGCGTCGGCACGACTGATCCCGGCCAGCTCCCGCATCCGGCGCAGCTGCCCGCCCAGCATGATCCGCAGCGCCGTCGGCCCACCATCTCCGCCGCCGGCCACTGGCACCCCGTCATCCGTCACAGCCGCACCCGCCGCACCCGTCCACTCACCCATTTCAGCCCGCGATGCTACTCCGTGTCCACGGGCCACGGCCGGTCGCCGCTCCGATGGGTGAGATCACCTTTGGGCCAGGGCGAGCACGGTCGCGCTCGGCAACCTCGCCAGGTCGGTGCCGTCGATCAGGATCTTGGAGGCGCGGATGCCGCTGCCGATCACCACCGGACCAGCCTGTACGACGGCCTCGTCGACCAGCACCGGCCAGTCCGCCGGAAGGCCGATCGGGGTGATTCCGCCGTACTCCATGCCCGTCGTACTGACGGCGTCGTCCTGCGCGGCGAACGAGATCTTCCGGACGCCGAGGTGCTTGCGGATGACGCCGTTCACATCGGCCCGGTCGTCGGCGAGCACCAGGACGGCGGCGTACGACGACTCACCGCCGCGCTTGCCGAGCACGATCACGCAGTTGGCCGACGCGGCCATCGGTACGTCGTACTGGGCGCAGAACGCGGCCGTGTCGGCCAGCTCCGGATCGATCGCCACCGCATAAGCGGGGAGGTCGCCGAGGGCCTCGCGAACGGGCGTGGCCAGCAGTTCCGGAACCTCGGCGGCCGGATGCCATTCGAGCTTGCCCATGACCGGCGCGGTCACTGGACCACCAGGTCGGTGTACTCGGGGTGCTTCTCGAGGTAGTCCTTGTAGAACGGGCACGCGGGCTTGACCTGCAGCCCGAGCGCGCGGGCGTCGTCCAGCGACTTCACCGCGATCCGGCCGGCCACTCCACGCCCGCGGAAGTCGGGCAGCGTCTCGGCGTGCAGGAAGGTGATGCGTCCTGGGTGCAGCGCGTAGTCCACGAAGCCCATCAGGTTGCCGTCGGCGTCGAGTGCCTCGTACCGGCTGCGCTCCTTGGCGTCCACCACGCTGATCTCGTTCTCCATGCCCACAACTCTAAGTGGGGTTTGGAATGCGCGGTCCTTGGGGTACGAGCTCTGATGGGCGTGTCCCATCCAGGGACGCGGGGCTCGGGAGGAGCAGGATGAGCAACGAGCACGCACTGGCGGAAGGCAAGGCCATACCCAGCCTCGTGCCGGCCCGGATGGATCGATTGCCGTGGACAAGGTTCCACTGGATGATCGTCGTCGGGCTCGGCGTCTCCTGGATTCTGGACGGTCTCGAGATCCAGCTGGTCTCGCTGGTCGGCAACACCCTGAAAGAGGGCGCCACCCTCGGCCTGAGTACGGCGGAGGTCGGGCTGCTCGCCTCGATCTACCTGGGCGGCGAGGTGGTCGGCGCCCTGGTCTTCGGCCGGCTCACCGACAAGTGGGGCCGCCGCAGCCTGTTCATCATCACCTTGGTGGTCTACCTGGTCGCTTCCGGCGCAGCGGGTCTGACCTGGGACTTCTGGTCGCTGGCGCTCTGCCGCTTCGTGGCCGGAATGGGGATCGGTGGTGAGTACGCCGCGATCAACTCCGCGATCGACGAGCTGATCCCGTCGAAGTACCGCGGCCGCGTCGACATCGGCGTCAACGGCACCTACTGGGCCGGTGCGCTGATCGGGTCCGCGGTCGGTCTGGTCTTCCTGAACACCGACATCATCCCGATCGAGTGGGGCTGGCGGCTGTGCTTCCTGGTCGGTCCGGTGATGGGCCTGATGATCATCTACCTGCGCCGGCACATCCCGGAGAGCCCGCGCTGGCTGATGACGCACGGCAAGATCGAAGAGGCCGAGCGCACCGTCGACGACATCGAGGCGACGGTACGGCGCCAAGGTGGTCAGCTGCGCGAGGTGACGGACGACGAGGCGATCAATCTGGTCGACTACCCGCCGGTGACGTATCGCGAGATCGCCCGGGTGATGCTGCGCGACTACCGCAGCCGCTCGTTCCTCGGCTTCTCGATGATGGTCACCCAGGCCTTCCTCTACAACGCGATCTTCTTCACCTACGCGCTGGTGCTGAAGTCGTACTTCGGGCTGAGCGATTCCGGGGTCGCGCTGTACTTCTTCCCGTTCGCGATCGGCAACCTGGCCGGGCCGCTGCTCCTGGGGCACTGGTTCGACACCATCGGCCGGCGCAAGATGATCTTCGCGACGTACTCGATCGCGGCGGTCGTGCTGTTCGTCACCGCGCTGTTGTTCAACGCCGGTTCGCTGAACGCGACCACGCTGACCCTGATGTGGTGCGTGACGTTCTTCTTCGCCTCGGCCGGCGCATCATCGGCGTACCTGACGGTGAGCGAGATCTTCCCGATCGAACTTCGGGGACAGGCCATCTCGTTCTTCTTCGCGATCTCGCAGCTCACTGGTGGAGTTGTGGCACCGTTCCTGTTCGCGTCGCTCATCGGTGAGGGCGAGCACCCGGCCCGCGGCCCCCTGGCCATCGGGTACGTCGTCGGCGCGGTGATCATGCTGGCCGGTGGCATCATCGCGTGGTTCTTCGGTGTCGACGCCGAGGGCCAGTCGCTGGAGAACGTCGCCAAACCGCTGTCCGCTCGGGACGGTGGCGGCGTTCGCTTCCAGGGACCGACCCCCAGGCTGCCAAGTACCGATGCTCAGGGTCGCCGGATCACTCCGGTGAAACCCGAGGCCGAGCAAGGCCCACAGGATCGGTCTCAGGACGAACCTCCGGTCAGCTG
Source organism: Kribbella sp. NPDC058245 (assembly GCF_042882005.1). Taxonomy (NCBI): domain Bacteria; kingdom Bacillati; phylum Actinomycetota; class Actinomycetes; order Propionibacteriales; family Kribbellaceae; genus Kribbella; species Kribbella sp. NPDC058245. The sequence continues at coordinate 94,333 of NZ_JBHVWY010000002.1, read as the reverse complement.
AGCGCGCGGCGGATGGCGCCGAGCACGTCGGCCGCCATCCGCTTGCTCACCTCGGCCGTCGCCACCAGGCCGGCGCCGTGGAAGGTGCCGCGGTAGTGATGCAGCTCGGTGCTGACCCCGGCCTCCAGAAGCCGCTGCGCGTAGGTCAGTCCTTCGTCGCGCAGCGGGTCGAACTCGCACACCGAGACGAACGCGGGTGGGAGGCCGGACAGGTCTTCGGCACGGGCGGGAGCGGCGTACTGGAGTCCTAGGGTCTCTGGTGTGCCGGACAGGTAGTACTTCCAGCTGAACTCGGCGGCGGGCCGGTTCCACAGCGGGGTGTCGACGAACTCCCGCATGGACGCAGTCTCCAGCCGGTCGTCGAGCTCGGGGATCTCCAGCACCTGGAAGCAGATGGCCGGGCCCTTGCGGTCGCGGGCCAGCAGCACCACCGCGGCGGTCAACCCGCCGCCCGCGCTGGCACCACCGACCGCGATCCGGTCGGGGTCGACGCCGAGCTCGGCCGCGTTCGCGACGAACCATTCGAGGGTGGCATAGCAGTCCTCGAGGCCCGCCGGGAACGGGTGGTCCGGCGCGAGCCGGTAGTCGGGGGAGACGACCACGGCGCCGGCCTCGGCCGCGATGTCGACCGCGGACTGCTCCGTCATCTCGGGGTCGCCCATCACGAACCCGCCCCCGTGGATGTACAGGAAGCCGGGCCGCGCCCCCTCGGCAGGCCCGGCCGGCGTGTAGACCTTGGTGCGGATGGCGTAGCCGTCGTGGCCGCGGATCGTGACCTCGCGGATCTCGAGCCCGTCCGGTACGACGACCGGCGGGATCACGCTCGTCATCTCGGAGGTGCGCGCACGCAGCGCGGGCATGTCGCTCAGGTCGATCTCCGGAATCATCGCCAGCCAGGGCAGCAGCTCCGGGTCGATCGCGTACTGGGTCATCGTGGTGCCTCTCTGTTCGCCGACACCTTGAGCATCCGTTCCCAGCCTGCCACGGCGCAGCCGCCGGGTGGCGGGGATCCGGGGCCGGCGTTCCGACGATCGGCGTAACCTCTCGGTATGAAGGGGCTGTTGCTGCGACTCTCCTCGCTGGACTCCGACGCGGAGAGCGCCGTCCGCGTGATCGGCTTCTTCGACGCCCTGATGACGGATCGCGCCGAGCTCGCCACCTTGCTCCGCAGTACGGCGGCCCTCGCGGAATGCCCGGTCGGCGTCGACGCGCCCGGTCGCGGCCTCGTCCTGTGCGCCGACCCGTCCGGCACCATCGATCTCGGCGGTCCACCCGCCGGCGCCGAGCTCCGCGAGTACGGCGACGCCCGCTTCTGGCTCGCCCGCCCCGAATCCGCCTTGCCCCTCGACGAGATAGTCCTGGAACGCTTCGCCCTAGCCGGCTCCCTCCTGCTCGACCGCACCGTCAGCAACCTCCCCGCCGTCGGCGACCCAGCCCTGGTCGAGTTGGTCGTCTCCGCCACTGCCGGCATCGCCGAACGCTCCCGAGCCCTCCACCTCCTTGGCATCACCCCCACCGCGACTCTGCAGGTGGCTGTCTCGACAGCGGCGCCCCTGTCCCCGCACGTGTCGGCAACCGTTGGTGACTCGGTTGTCAGCCTTTGCAAGACTCCCGACTCAATCGGGACTGCTGATGGCGTGCGAGCTGGCATCGGTCCGGTGGTGCCGGCCATTCGGGCGGCTGAGTCGTGGCGGGATGCGTGTACGGCGTTGCGACTCACCTCGCCCGAGGCTCCCGTCGTACGGGCTGATGATCTGGGCGGTCTGCTGGTGGTGGTCGAGCGCCTGCGCTCGGAGGACATCGCCACCTCACCTGATGTCGCCGCCCTCGATCGGATCGCGGCCGAACCAGGTGGTGACGACCTGCTCGCGATCTTGCGCGCGTTCTCCGTCACGGACTCGGTCCGCAAGGCGGCGGCGCTCGTCTACCGCCACCACAGCACGGTCGCCTACCACCTGGAGCATGCCGAGTCCGTCCTCGGCTTCCCGTTCAGCAACGCAGGCGGTCGCTTCCGCCTCCATCTCGCCCTCACAATGCGAGCCTTAGGATCGACTGCGAAAGGAGACAGGGGAACTGGGCCCGCCCGGGCACCGCGCCTCTGACTACCCATGGCCGTACCTGTAGCCCGCCGCTGGGAGGTGGGCGCATTCCTGGCGCTGACGACGGCAACCGGGCTGATCGATGCGGTCAGCTACCTGGCGCTCGGGCACACCTTCGTCGCCAACATGACCGGCAACGTGGTCTTTCTCGGTTTCGCTCTGGCACCGGATTCCGGCTTCACGGTGACCGCGCCGCTGTTCTCCCTCGCCGGCTTCCTCGTCGGGTCCCTGGCCGGTGGGCGTGTCGGCGCGGCGCTTGAGGCTCGGCCCAGGCGCTGGCTGGGAGGTGTCTTCGGGACCCAGGCGGTGCTGCTGGGGGTCGCGGCGCTGCTGGTGGGCACGGACGTGCTGGAACGGACCGGCGGTACGTCGTACGGGCTGATCTTCTTGCTGGCGGCGTGTTTCGGGCTGCAGAACGCGACCGTACGGCGGGTGGCACCGAAGGATCTGACCACCACTGTCCTCACCCTGACGCTGACCGGGCTGGCGGCGGACAGCATCCTTGCCGGCGGGCAGTCGGCCAAACCACACCGGCGGCTCGGATCAGTCGCCGCGATGTTCGCCGGTGCCGCGATCGGGGCCTTGCTGTTGCGGGAGACCACAGCCGGCGTGATCGCTCTGGCGGCTCTCGTCGTTGCCGGGGCCGCCGCCGTCTTCCTTCTCGGACCTGCGCCGGTCGCCTCAGCTGACACCGCGCGCACGGACTGAAGCGCCCTCACGCTGCGGGCCTTAGGATCGACCGCGTGGCAGGACTCCTGATCGCTGGTACGACGTCCGACGCCGGCAAGACGACCGTGGTGACCGGGTTGTGCCGCTGGCTCGCACGCCAGGGGGTACGGGTGGCGCCGTACAAGGCCCAGAACATGTCGAACAACTCGATGGTCTGCGCCGACGGTACCGAGATCGGCCGCGCGCAGTGGATCCAGGCGGTCGCCGCCGGCGCCGAGCCCGAGGCCGCGATGAACCCGGTGCTGCTCAAACCCGGCAGCGACCGCCGCAGCCACGTCGTACTGATGGGCCAGCCGTGGGGCGAACTCTCCGCCCGCGGTTTCCTGACCGAGCGCGCCGAGCTCGCCAAGGCAGCCTTCGCCGCGTACGACGACCTCGCCTCCCGCTACGACGTGGTGATCGCCGAGGGCGCGGGCAGTCCCACCGAGATCAACCTTCGCCAGTCGGACTACGTGAACATGGGCCTCGCCCAGCACATCAAATCGCCGGTCGTCGTGGTCGGCGACATCGATCGCGGGGGAGTGTTCGCCTCGATGTTCGGCACGGTCGCGCTGCTCGACGCTGCCGACCAGGCCCTGATCAGCGGCTTCCTGGTGAACAAGTTCCGCGGCGACGTCTCGCTCCTCCAACCCGGCATCGACATGCTCACCGCAGTCACCGGCCGCCCGACGTACGGGATCCTCCCGTGGCTGCCGGAGCTCTGGCTGGACTCCGAGGACGCCCTCGACATCCCGGTACGGCGTACCTCCGCGAGCGCCGACGTGTTGTCGATCGCGGTCGTCCGCTTCCCGCGGATCAGCAACTTCACCGACCTCGACGCGCTCGCCGCCGAGCCCACCAACAGCGTCTTCTTCACCACCAGCCCGGCCGAAGTCCGTGACGCCGACCTCGTCGTCCTCCCCGGCTCCCGCGCCACCGTCTCCGACCTGGCCTGGCTCCGCTCGCTAGGCCTCGACACCGCCCTTGTTGCTCGCGCCGCCCAATCTCGCCCCATCCTGGGCATCTGCGGCGGCTACCAACTCCTCGGTGGCGTGATCACCGACCCCGACGGCGTCGAAGGCGGCGGCACTCACACCGGCCTAGGTCTGTTGCCAGTAGCAACCGAATTCGCCCGCGCCAAAACCCTCGCCCGCCCGGCACCAACGGCGTACGAGATCCACCACGGCGTGGTGACAGTCACCGGCGACGCCGACCCCTTCCCCGGCGGCTGCCGCACCGCCACCACCTGGGGCACCATCTGGCACGGCCTCCTCGACGACGACGCAGCCCGGCACGCCTTCCTCACCGAGATCGCCACCCTCACCAGCAAGCCCGCCCCCGACGGCACCACCTCCTTCGCCGCCCTCCGCGAATCCCGCCTCAACCGCCTAGCCGACGCCATCGACACCCACGTCAACACCGACGCCCTCCTGGAGTTGATCCACCAAGGCCCCACCCCCGCCCCCTTCATCCCACCCGGCGCCCCACCCGCACCCCCTAATCCCGCCGACACGAACGACTGCAGGTAGTCCCGCCCCACCGCCCCCGCCACCGCCCCGCGCAGATCGCCGTACCTGCAGTCCGTAGTGCAACCCCTGCCCACCGCCCACTGTGGTCGCGGCCGCGCCAACCGACCTCGCTCCGCCTGGCCGGCGGTCCGGGCGCCAGCACGAAGGACTGCAGGTAGTCCCGCTCCTGCCGGCGCGGTGTCCTGGTCCACGCGTGAGTGACCGCCGCGCACCGCCATACCTGCAGTCCGTAGTGCGACCGCGGTCCGCTGTGAAGTGTGGTGAAGGCGGGGCCATCCGACCTCACGTCACGTGGCTGGTGATCCGGGGTGCCGTGCACGAAGGACTGCAGGTAGTCGCGCTCGCGGCTGGTTTGGCTGGGGGGGGGTCACGCGTGGGTGAGCGGGGTGGATCGGCGTACCTGCAGTCCGTCGTGCAACCGCGGTCCGCTGCGAAGTGTGGTCTGGCAGGGCCAACCGACCTCACCTCACGTGGCTGGTCATCCGTAGTGCAACCCCTGTCCACCTCCCGCTGCGGTCGCGGCCGCGCCAACCGACCTCGCTCCGCCTGGCCGGCCGTCCGGGCGCCAGCACGAAGGACTGCAGGTAGTCCCGCTCCCGCTGGCGCGGTGTCCTGGTCCACGCGTGAGTGACCGCCGTGCAGATCGGTGTACCTGCAGTCCGTAGTGCGACCGCGGTCCGCCGCGAAGCGTGGTCAAGGCCGCGCCAACCGACACCGAGGCACTCAACAAGGTCGACCCCGGACCTCACGTCACGTGGCTGGTGATCCGGGGTGCCGAGCACGAAGGACTGCAGGTAGTCGCGCTCCGGGCTCGTTTGGCTGAGGGGTCACGCGTGGGTGAGCGGGGTGGATCGGCGTACCTGCAGTCCGTCGTGCAGTCGGGAGGTGGCGTTGTGGACGGCGAGTGGCGGCTAGGCGGCCCAGTCGGCTGGGACGGTTGTGAGGGTGGCGACCGGGGCGAGCGTCGTACTGGGTGTTCTTAGGGCTAGGGCGGTGCGTACGCGGTCGATGACCCAGGCGGAGTCGTGGAGGATCTGCTGGTAGGTGAAGCGCAGGACCAGCCAGCCGGCGGCGACGAGGTTGTTGTAGCGGCGGCAGTCGGCGGCGAAGGCGATGGACGAGCTGTGGTAGCCGTAGCCCTCGGCCTCGAGGGCGAGCCGGGCCGCTCGATGTCCGAGATCCACACGGCCGATGAATCCGTCGGCGTCGCGGACCACGACCTGGGGCTCGAACTCGGTGAGTCCGGCGGAGATCAGCAAGCCGCGCAGGATGGACTCCAGGAAGCTTTCCGCGAGTGCTGTCGCGGAGTCTGCGACCCGGCGGGCTGTCGGTCGCCCGGGGCCGCGCATGGCGATTGCCGCGTTCTCGAGCTCGTGGCGACCCAGCTCACCGCTGCGGAGGGCGGCGTCGGCGAGGGCGAGTGCCTCGCCGAACGGGAGGATTCGCGAGCAGTCGACGACTGTGCGGAGTAGCGACGTCATGCGCTTGTCGCGCTCGTCGGGGGTGACGGACGCCCAGTGCAGTACGGCGGGGCGGCGGCTCCGCGGGTGGCGCCGCAGGGGGAGGATGACGTGTGGTTTGTCCGGTTGACGTAACAGCGGCAGGCCCCAGAGGTGAGCGGCGCTGAGGTGCGACGCGACGCCGTCGTACGCCAAAGCAGTCAACCGCTCCGGACCTAGCGCGGGCAACGCATAGACCCCGCGCGCGACCCGCTCGATGCCGCCGCGCGACACAGCCTCCGCCAGCGCCGTTCGTGTGACCAACTGGCGCAACTGGGCAGACGTCGCCCAGCCACCGAGGTGGGCCAGGATCTCGTCGACGAGCAGCACTCCACCAGGTTGCCAAAGTTGGGCGGATCGCGGCGCGAGTTATCCACAGGCGGCACGAAGGACTGCAGGTAGTGGGGTCCGGCGCGCGTGCCGGCAGCTGGGGCGGGGCAGCTGGGGGACTACTACCTGCAGTCGGTCGTGCGGCTGGGATTGTCCGGGGGCTCGGTTAGCGTGCTGGGTATGAAGACGGTGCTGCATGACTACTTGAAGGGCACGCGGGCGTTGTTGCTGGCGAAGCTGGAGGGGATCAGCGAGTTCGACCGGCGGCGGCCGTTGGTGCCGTCGGGGTCGAACCTGCTGGGGCTGGTGAAGCATTTGGCTGGGATCGAGTACGTGTACCTGGGGACTAGCGTGGGGCGGCCGCCGGCGGAGGTGTTGCCGTGGGAGGCGGACGGGTCGGTGTGGGACGGGGCTGACATGTGGGCTCAGCCGAGTGAGAGCACGGAGTACATCACCGACCTCTATCGCAAGGCTTGTGCGCACGGGGATGAGTCGATCGCGCAGTTCGACTTGGATACGCCGGCCGAGGTGCCGCATTGGGGTGAGGACCAGCGTCGTACGACGTTTGGTGCGTTGCTGGTTCGGATGGTCGACGAGACCGCGCATCACGCGGGTCACGCCGACATCATCCGGGAGCTGATCGACGGGCAGGGTGGCTCCGACGCCGGCATGCTGGACGAGGCCGGCTGGTCGGAGTACTACACCACCATTCAGCGCGCGGCTGAGACCTTCAAGTAGGTCACCAACCCAGCGGCGTGATCTCGGCGGCGCTGGTCCACGGGCCGCGGTTTCCGGCCTCGGTCAGTGCACGCAGCCGGATGTAGCGAGCGGTCGTCGGCCAGCAGCGGACGGTCTTGGCGTCGGCCGTGTCGGCGAACCGGCCGGTGGTGTGGGCTGAGCCCCAGTTGGTGCCGTCGGTGCTGAGGTAGACCTCGTACTGACCGATGCGCCCGTTGGCGCTGCCGTCCTGGCGCGGCAACACGGTGAGCCCCGTGACGGTTCGTGCGGACCCCAGATCGAGCTGGATCTCGTGCGGCAGTGCGGCGGCGGGCTCGCTCCACCGCGAGTGCCAGTACGTCGCTGAGTTCCGGTCGAGGACCGCGGACGCGGGCTCGGAGCTCTCTTGGCTGTCGAAGGACCGGACGGATGCGGCGAGCCGACCGGATGCCATCACCGGGTCGCTGATCCCGGATGCGCCCTTCTCGAGCCGCCCGGCGAACCGGCGGCTGAACCCATCGGTCGTGTCAGCGGTAGCGGTCAGGTCGTACCAGCCGTCAGCACCGTTCGCCGTACTCCACCAGTCCTCGACGCTGGCACCAGCAGCGACGCTGTAGGTCCACGGACCACCAGCACGATTGTTGGTCTGGATGGTGATCACGCACGCCTTGGACCCGGAGTTCGTCATCTTGAGCCAGACCAGGTTGTCGGCTGGCGCATACCGCAGCGTGACCTCGGGGTTGGCGTTCCCGCTGGTCGTCGCCGTGATCCGGTTCCCGGTGAACCGCCGTAGAAAGCCATTCGGGCCGGCGACGGTCAGGTCGTAGGCGCCAGTCGGCGTACCGGCTTGCCAGTAGTCGGAAACGTTGCTTCCGGCACCGACTGTGTAGCGCCACGGCCCGTCGGTCCGGAAGGCGTTGGCATACACGTAAAAGTGCGCGCCGGCCGAGCCCGTGTTGCTGAAGTCGATCCAGAAGTTGTCGGCGGCAACTCGACCGGAGACGGTCAACGCGTAGGGCAACGGTCGCGACGTCCGCGCACCGGCTTCCTGCACAGGCAGTGCCTGGTTGGCAGGCGGAGCCGGGTACGTCGTTTCCCATCCGGGCGTCGGGGGAGTGGTGGGCAGCGTCGGGTAGCTGGGGTTCGATGTCGTCAGGTCCAGTGCGGAGGTGAGGTCACCGCAGACCGCGCGTCGCCAGGGCGAGATGTTCGGTTCGGCGATCCCTGACCATTGCTCGAGGAACCGCAGTACCGACGTGTGGTCGAAGACCTGTGAGCAGACGTTGCCGCCGCGACTCCACGGCGACACCACCAGCATCGGGACCCGATTACCGAGGCCGATCGGCTCGCCGTTCACCAGTTCGTCGGCGATCCCCGGAGTCGACTGGCCCTCGTCCGCGTTCACCGGCGGCACGGGCGGCGGTACGTGATCGAAGTAGCCGTCGTTCTCGTCGTACGTGATCAGGACGAGCGTCTTGTTCCACACCGCCGGATTCGAGGCGAGCTTGTCGAGGATCTCCTTGGTGAAGTTGGCGCCCTCGGCCGGACCCCAGGCCGGGTGCTCACACTTCGGTTCCGGCGCCACGATCCACGAGACCGCTGGCAGCCGCCCGGCGGCAATGTCATCCCTGAAGGCGGGCACGAGCTGGTCCGCGCCGACGCGCGCCAAGCCGCGGTCGTACAGCCGGCGCTCGGCCGCCGTCAGTGTGGCGACCCCGTCCGCGAGCTGCTTCAGCAGGGTCGCGCGCTGCGATGCGTTCCCGGGCCGGACGCCTTGGTCGTAGAAGAACTCGAGCTTGCTGTACGACGTCTTGGCGAGCGCCTTCCGCCCGACGTCGAGGAACTTCTTGAAGTAGTCGAGCGAGTTGTCGCCGTAGTTGTCCCACTCCTGATAGACCTTCCAGCTCTTGCCGGCGGCCTCGAGCCGTTCCGCGTACGTCGTCCAGGTGTAGCCGGTGTGGCTCGGGTTCTGCCACGCATCGTTGCCGATGGCCCGGTTCGACGTCCCGGGTTCATATCCGAGCATGCCGGTGAACAGGTAGAACCGGTTGGGATTCGTGGGGCCGAGTTCGGAACAGTGATAGGCGTCGCAGATCGTGAACGCGTCCGCGAGGGCGTAATAGAACGGCAGCTCGGATCTCATCAGGGTCGCCATGCTGTACTTCGACTTCTGCGGAACCCATTGATCCATGCGGCCGTGGTTCCAGGCGTTGTGGCCGGACGCCCAGTCGTGCGGTGTCCCGGTCATGTACTGACTCGCCACCGGGTACGGCAGCACATACCCGGAACCGTTCGGCTGGTAGAACACGGACCGGCCGGTCGGCAACGTTCGAGCCAGCGGATCGTTGAACCCGCGAACCCCGCGCAGCGTCCCGTAGTAGTGGTCGAAGGAGCGGTTCTCCTGCATCAGGATCACCACGTGCTCGATCATCTCCAGACCGCCGGTGGGGGCGGGCGCGGCGAGCGCGCGCTGCAGGCTGTCGGGGAGAGCGGAGAAGACGCCGGCGGCCGCAGCCGTGAGTCCGGTCGTCCGGAGGAAGTCACGCCTGTCCATTGTCATGTTCTAACCTGTTCGTTCGGGGCGGTAGTGTGCAGTACTGCGCACCTGGTTTAGCGGCCGCCGGTGAGCACGTCAAGATCACGCGTTGGACATTGCCCGGAGAGCTACGAATGTTGGTGGAAATGACCTCTGGGTACGGCCTGTTGTCCGTCTGCGCGCAGGTATAACGTCACAATCCAGCGCCCCAGACCCCGGCGACGGCACGACGTCGAGCACGTCCAGGGGCGGGTTCCATGATCGGCAGTTCCGCAGCACATCCCTCGGAAGCAGCGCACTCCCGAAGTGCCGCCGCGCGGGTGACCGCCGATCGGCAGCGCGGCGAGCTGGACGTCGAGGTGCGGGTCGAGGTGCAGATCGGTATGGATGGCTACGACGAGGTGATCGTGGTCCGGCCGGCCGGCGTGCTGTCGATCGCGACGGTCTTCGACCTCGGCGAAGTTCAGCCCGCGGCCGACGCTGACCGCCGCCTCGCCATTCAACGGCTCCCGTACGACGTCCGCAGCGCGCGGATCTCCCGCCGTCATGTCGTCCGCGTGTGCACGGACTGGGGATGCCTCGGGCTGCTCGACCGGGCCCTCACCGTCAGCGACGAGCTGATCAGCAACGGCCTGCGGCACTCCGAGGGCGAGCTGATTCATCGGCTGGAGTTCCGGGACGGCCTCTTGGTCATCGCGGTGACCGACGGATCCCCGGTGCTGCCGGTACTGCGTCCGTTGGTACCGGGGGAGTTGCGCACGAACGGCTATGGACTGCAGCTCGTTGCTGCGCAGTCCGCGTCCTGGGGGTCGGCGCCGACCGCGGCCGGCGGGAAGGTCGTCTGGGCTGTGCTGTGCCGATGACTTGACGACTGTGACAGTAGAACTGTCACAATGGCGGCATGGGACCCCTGGAAGGCGTGAAGGTCGTCGAGCTGGCCGGGATCGGTCCGGCGCCGTTCGCGTGCATGCTGCTGGCCGAGCTCGGTGCCGAGGTGCTGCGGATCGAGCGGCCGGGTGGCGGGCTAGCGATGGGACCGCCCGAGCTGGAGCTCGTCAACCGCGGTCGCCGCAACGTCGCGCTCGACCTGAAGAACCCGGCCGCGATCGACGTCGTACGGCGTTTGGTCGCGGAGGCCGACGTACTGGTCGAGGGGTTCCGGCCGGGCGTGGCTGAACGGCTCGGCGTCGGTCCGGAGGACTGTGCGGCGATCAACCCGCGGCTCGTCTACGGCCGGATGACCGGCTGGGGTCAGGACGGACCGCTGGCTCAGGCCGCCGGGCATGACATCGACTACCTCGCGTTGTCGGGTGCGCTGCACCTGATCGGCCGAGCCGGGGGACCGCCGCAGGTCCCGGCGAACATCCTCGGCGACTTCGCGGGAGGATCGCTCTACCTGGTGGTCGGCGTACTGGCTGCTCTGCACAACGCGCGGCGGACCGGTCAGGGCCAGGTTGTGGATGCCGCGATCGTGGACGGCTCCGCCCATCTGACCACCATGCTGCTGGGTGCACTGGCAGGCGGAGCGTGGAAGCAGGAGCGCGGGACGAATCTGCTCGACACCGGGGCACCGTTCTACGACGTGTACGAGACAGCCGACGGCCTGCACATGGCGGTCGGCGCGATCGAGCCGCAGTTCTATGCCGAGCTGATCAGCAAGCTCGGCATCGAGGCGCCGGATCGCTATGACCAGGCGAACTGGCCCGAGCTGCACAAGCTGCTGGCCGAGACCTTCCGGCAGCGGCCGCAGGCCGAGTGGACCGAGCTCTTCGACGGATCCGACGCCTGCGTCGCCCCGGTCCTGCCACTCGCCGGTGACCATCCGCATCTCGAAGCCCGCGGCACGTTCGTGGACAAGGACGGCGTCCGCCAGGCCGCGCCCGCACCACGTTTCTCCCGTACGCCGACCTCCCTCGACCGGCCGCCGGCTAAAGCCGGTCAGCACACCCGAGAAGCCTTGGCTGACTGGGGCATCACCGACATCGACGGTCTGCTCGAGGCCGGCGCCGCCCATCAGAATTAAGCGCTGTCAGATCTGATCTGAAAGGACACCGCCTGTGGAACGTCAGCTCTTCGACGCCGATCACGACGCCTTCCGGGAGACCGTCCGGGCCTTCTGTGACAAGGAGATCGTCCCGCATCACGCTGCCTGGGAAGAGGCCGGCATCGTGCCGCGGGAACTCTGGACCACGGCCGGTCAGACCGGGCTGCTCGGGTTCATGGTTCCGGAGGAGTACGGCGGCGGTGGGGTGCGCGACTTCCGGTTCAACGCGGTGCTCCTCGAGGAGGCGGCCCGGGCACACGCCAGTGGGGTCGGATTCTCGCTGCACACCGACATCGTCTCGGCGTACCTGCTCGACTATGCGAACGACGAACAGAAGGCTCGCTGGCTGCCCGGATTCTGCTCCGGCGAGACGATCACCGCCATCGCGATGAGCGAGCCCGGCGCGGGCAGCGACCTGCAGGCCATCCAGACCACTGCCCGCCGCGACGGCGACCACTACGAACTGAACGGCCAGAAGACGTTCATCTCCAACGGCATCCTGTCCGACCTGGTGATCGTGGTCGCCAAGACCCACCCGGACGCCGGCGCCCAGGGCATCTCGCTGATCGTCGTCGAGCGTGGAATGGAAGGCTTCGAACGCGGCCGCAACCTCGACAAGATCGGCCTCAAGGCCCAAGACACGGCCGAACTCTTCTTCGACAACGTCCGTGTCCCCGCCACCAACCTCCTCGGCGAAGAGGGCAAGGGCTTCGTCTATCTGATGCAGAAGCTCCCCCAGGAGCGCCTCGCCATCGCCGTGATCGCCGTCGCCGCCTGCGAGAACGTCCTCGACGAAACCCTGCGCTACGTCAAGGAACGGACCGCGTTCGGCCGCCCGATCGGCTCGTTCCAGAACAGCCGCTTCGTGCTCGCCGAACTCGCCACCGAGATCCAGATCGCCCGCGTCTTCGTCGACCGGTGCATCACCGAACTCAACGCCGGCACCCTCACCGTCGCCGAGGCCGCGATGGCCAAGTGGTGGACCACCGAACTCCAGAAGAAGGTCGTCGACCGCTGCCTGCAGCTGTACGGCGGCTACGGGTTCATGACCGAGTACCCGATCGCCAAGGCCTACCTCGACACCCGCGTCCAGACGATCTACGGCGGCACCACCGAAATCATGAAAGAAATCATCGGCAGAACGATGGGCATCTGAGAGGTCCGGATGGTTGACTGCCCTCAGGTAATGCCTGAGGGAGGTCGGCCATGGGGATTGTTTCGCCGGGGTTCACCGGTCGTCATCGCACTGGGACGGACCTTCCGCCGGGGCAGTACCTGACGCATGATTTTCCGGTGCTGTCGGCGGGGCCGACACCGCAGGTGCGGACCGAGCACTGGGAATTCACCGTGACCACGGAGACCGGTGAGAAGCACAAGTGGGACTGGGCCGCGCTGCTCGCACTGCCGTCCGACGAGATCACGAAGGACATCCACTGCGTGACGCGGTGGTCGAAGCTGCAGACCGAGTGGCAGGGCGTCTCGCTCGACACGCTGCTGGCGGATGTCGAGACCGGCGCGGACTTCGCGCTCGTGAGCAGCTACGGCGGCTACACGACCAACCTGCCGTTGGACGACCTGCTGGACGGTCAGGCCTGGATCGCCTATGAGTACGAGGGCGAACCGATCGACCCCGAGCACGGCGGGCCGGCGCGGTTGCTGGTGCCGCACCTGTACTTCTGGAAGAGCGCGAAGTGGGTCCGCGGTCTCACGCTCTCCGATAGTGAAGACCTCGGTTTCTGGGAGACGGCCGGCTACCACGAGTACGGAGACCCATGGAAAGAACAGCGGTACGCCGGCGACTGAGCTGGCAGGTCGCCACCGTCGCCGAGGTACGGCGGGAGACAGCGACGGCCAGCACGATCGTGCTCGACGTTCCGGACTGGCCCGGTCACCTCGCCGGGCAGCATCTCGATGTCCGGCTGACCGCGGAAGACGGCTACCGCGCCTCCCGGTCGTATTCGATCGCGTCAGCTTGGACCGGGACCGGTCCGACGATTGAGCTGACGGTCGAGCAGGTGCCGGACGGCGAAGTCTCGCCGTACCTGGTCGAGGTCTTGAAGCCCGGCGACCCGCTCGAGCTGCGCGGCCCGGTCGGCGGCTGGTTCGTCTGGAAGCCCGAGCAGGAAGAGCCGGTCCAGTTGATAGGCGGCGGCTCCGGCGTCGTACCGCTGCGGGCAATGCTGCAGGCCCACACCTCGAGTACGACGCCAGTCCGGCTGCTGTACTCCGTCCGTCGACCGACGTCCGTGATCTACGTGGACGACCTGAAGCAGCTCGCCGCAGCCGACAACGTCCACGTCAGTCTCGTCTATACCCGCGAAGCTCCTCCGGGGGAGACGCGGGTCGGCCGCATCGACGCCGACGTCATCGACCGGCTCACCTTCACCCCGGCCGACGAACCGACGACGTACGTCTGCGGCCCGACGCCGTTCGTGGAGACCGTGGCCGACCTACTCGTTGCCGCCGGCCACGATCCCGCCCGGATCCGCACCGAGCGCTTCGGTCCAACAGGGGGTTAGCAATGACTGACTATCTGGACGGCAATGCCGCCGCCGGCGCGCTGAGCGAGGTGTTCGCAGTCGACGTCACCGCCGCGATCACCCGCTGCGACGGCTGCGGCCAGACCGGTGTCTTCGCGGACACTCGCCTCTACCTCAACGCGCCTGGCATGGTCGCCCGCTGCCCGGGTTGTGACCACGTGCTGCTGCGCGTGGTCACCACCCCGACCGAGACGTACGTCGACCTCCGTGGCCTGACCTACCTGAGGCTCCCCACGCCCTGATCCACCTTCACATTGACCGCGAACGGCCGCACGGCACCGGTGAGCAATGGCATGCCGCTGCGGTCGTTCAGCAGGTAGCGCCGGAAGAACGCCGACGTGTACGCCGTCGCGACCGACCGCTGCTGCGGTTCGCTCATCCGCTGGTCCTTGCAGTCCGCGGGTGCGTCGTCGTACGCGCCGACCTGGCCGCTCGACGGTGACCACTGGGTGTTGAAGAAGTCGTGGTTGGCGCCGCGCACAGTCCACTCGTAGAGCGGCTGCTTGTTGTTGGCCTGCAGGTAGTCGTAGACGTTGCCGCGGACCGCGCCGTCACAGGTACCGACGAAGGCCCCGACCGGAATGTTCGTGATCCGGTAGCCGTCGAGCTCGGGGTTGTTCGGGTCGTCGTCGGGGGAGTACGGCTCGGCGGCGGCGAGGGGGATGACCGCCTTGATCCGGACGCCGGCCGGCCAGTCCTTCTGGTGGAGGTCGGCGGCCTCGAACAGCGTGCCGCGGCCACCGCGCGAGTGGCCCATCAGACCGACGTTCGTCAGATCGGCATGGCCCTTGAAGTTCACCGGCAACTTGCCGGCCAGCGGTCCGCCGCCGGCCGTCGACAGTTGCTGCCACATCTTCAGGTGCTGGTTGATCAGGGCAGCGCGGGCCTCGTCCTGCTCCTGGCCCATCCGGGCCTTGGAACCGTTCGCGCTGATCGAGATCACGATCATGCCTTGCGCGGCGAGCGTCGTACCGAGGTAGTCGTAGCCGCGGTAGTTCGGGATCTCCGGCGTGCCTTTCGCGCACGGCCAGGCGTCCAGCTTCTCGTAGTCCTGGTCCTTCCAGGCCTGCTTGTCCGCACAACTGATCCACAGACCATGCGAGATCAGTACGACGGGATAGCGGTGCCCTGCGAGGTCTTTCGGGTAGTGCACGACGGCGGTGAGCTCGCCCTTCGCGGGCGTCCCGTCGGCCGATGGTGGGAGCTCGAACACCGAGTCTCCCAGGGAATAGGTGGCGATGCCGACCCGGTGCGTGGTGGATGCGGTTGCTGTGGGCAACCAAACCACCGAGAGCAGGAGGGCGGCTGCAGCGGTCAGGATCTTCTTCACCCAACCACGACGCGCGGCCGGCCGTTTCGGTTGTCGCCGGCAGCATCCGGCGCCGATCAGCTGAACAGGCCCCGGATGTCGTCAGCACTCAGGCCGGCGCCGAACGCGTTGCCCTCGTCCATCACGCTGGCGAACAAGGCTGCCTTGCGCGCCTTCAGCTCCATCACCTTCTGCTCGATGGTGTCCTTGGCGATCAAGCGATAGACCATCACGGTTCGGTGCTGACCGATCCGGTGGATCCGGTCCACGGCCTGCGCCTCGGTGGCCGGGTTCCACCAAGGGTCGAGCAGGAAGCAGTAGTCGGCTTCGGTCAGGTTCAGGCCGACACCACCCGCCTTGAGGCTGATCAGGAACAGCGGCGCGTCGCCGTCCTTGAACTTCTTCAGCACGGCCGGCCGATTGCGGGTGCTGCCGTCGAGATAGCAGTAGTCCACTCCGTCGGCGTCCAGTCGCTGCCGGACCAGATTCAGGAATCCGGTGAACTGACTGAAGATCACTGCCCGGTGCCCACTGCCGATGATGTCGGGAAGCTGCTCCAGCAAGGCCTCGATCTTCGCGCTGGGCAGTCCACCGTAGGCGTCGTCGATCAATCCCGCATGCAGGCTCAGCTGCCGCAGGAGGGTGAGCGACCGGAAGATGGTGAATCGGTTCTTGTCGAGGTCGCCGACCAAGCCGAGGACCTTCTGCCGTTCGCGCTGCAGGTGTGTCTGGTACAGCTTGCGGTGCCGGGGCTGAAGCTCCACCTCGATCACCTGCTCCTGCTTGGCCGGCAGGTCAGCTGCAACCTGCTCCTTGGTTCTGCGCTTGACCAGCGGCTTGATCCGGCGGCGCAGCTGGGCCAGCCGCTCGGAACTGCCCTGCTTCTCGATCGGACGGGCGTAGTACTCGTCGAAGCGGGCCGGGCTGGGGAAGAGGCCCGGCGACGTGATCGACAGCAGCGACCACAGCTCCATCAGGTTGTTCTCCATCGGGGTTCCGGTGATGGCCAGCTTGAACGGTGCCGGCAGGCGTCGGCAGGCCTGGTAGAGCTTGGACTGGTGGTTCTTGGCGAACTGCGCTTCGTCCAGGATCAGCCCCGACCAGGATCGATCGGCATAGGCGTCGATATCGAGACGGAGCAGCGTGTACGAGGTCACCACGACGTCGGCATCGCCGATCGCTTCGTCGAGCGTCTGGCCGCGGCGGCGCAGCGTGTCGGCGATCGACACGACCTTCAGGCCGGGTGCGAACCGGGCCGCTTCGGAAGGCCAGTTCGACACGACGCTGGTGGGGGCGACGATCAGGAACGGAGCAGGAGCGGCTTCGGTCGCCTTGACATGGGCGATCAAGGCCAGTGTCTGCAGCGTTTTGCCGAGCCCCATGTCGTCGGCCAGAATGCCGCCGAGCCCGAACTTCCAGAGGAAGGCCAGCCAGCGGAATCCGTCGACCTGGTAGGGCCGCAGCGAGGCCTGGATCGTGGTGGGCAGCTCTGCGTGGACGGCCGAGTCGATGGATCGCAGTGCGGCCAACTGCTGTTTCCAGGCCTTTGCCTGGCGGCCGACCACGCCCAGTGCTTCCAACTCGTCCCACAGACCGACCTGGTACCGGCTGATCTTCAGGCCGTCGCTGGGGGCGTCCTGGAGGGCCTTTGCCTCCTCTACCAAGGTCCGCAGCGTCTGGAGCTCCGGCTTCTCGAGGCTGAAGTAGGCACCGTCGGGAAGGAGCAGGTAGGCCTCCCCGGTGGTCAGGGCGCGGAAGACGTCGACGAAGGGCACCTTCCTTCCTTCGACCGTGATCGAGATCCCGAGGTCGAACCAGTCCGTCTCACCGGCCGGCGCCGAGGTCGAGACCCCGATGGCCAGCGAGTCGCCTGCTTCGCGATAGTCGACCGGCGTTCCGCTCACCACCACATCCACGTCAGGCTGCACGGCCAGGCGGGGAAGCAGCTCGGTGCTGAACCGCAAGGTCTCGAGCCCGCGGAGGGTGGAGTCGGGGTGCAGATCCTCCGGCAGATCGAGATCGGTCAGGATCTCGAGTTCCTTGGCCGAATCACGGTAGAGGTCGCTTTCCGACGGGCCTGCTCCCAGCGGCAGGCGGACTTGCGCGTCGTCGATCTGGTAGAGCCAGCTCCAGCTGAGATCCAGCACATGGCCGTCGCCGTAGCCGGCCTGCAGGCTCAGCTGCGGGCCGGAGATCGCCGGGGGCGAGAAGGACCCGTCCGACGAGCCGACGGATGCCACTCGCCGAAGCTGCGGGTAGTACTCCGCGCGGAAGCGGGCGTTCTCGGCCGGAGGGATCCGCACCTCTTGGCCGGCCAGCACGACTTGCTGGAGCCCTTGCGGTACCGACGGAGAAAGCCTTGCCAGCCGGAACCGTACCTCGGCCGGATCGGCTGCCTGCTGCGGCTGGTCTGCCCAGATCAGTCCGTGCCCCGCGGCGCCGATGAATCCGATGGGCACCAGGTTCCGCGCCGGACCGTCTCCATCAGAGGTGACCCGAATGACCGGTCGAACCACCAGTGAGTCGTCCGAGGCGTCCTGCGTGACGTCCAGGCTGAACTCGGCCTCGTCGTACGGATCGAGGTCTCCCTGGCGTTTCTTGCCGTGGACCAACCGCACACCGACGGAGAGGGCTTGGTCCAGGAGCGTCCAGAGCTGCCGGCTGTTGAAGTCGGACAGTGTGATGAGCTTGTCGTCGTTGTAGTGGCTGAAGTCTTCTCTGCGCGAGTTGTAGGAGGCGTAGAGCTCCTTGAGTACTTGCACGTGCGCGGCGACCAGCTCGCCGTAGGGGTTGCTCAGCCTGCCCCAGCTCAGGTTTCCCCGCACCCAGCCGGTCCGGCCTGCCTTCATCACGCGTGCCATCAGCCGGGGCCGTTCCGGTGCCGACCACTGCCCAGGGTACGGCGAAGGTGCCGTGGACAAGGTCAGCTCGATCGCGAGCGGCGCTGCGTGGGGGCGGTCGGTCGCAGTGCCCTGTGTGCCAAGTATCAGACCGAGCGAAGTCTCCCAGGTGGGTGCTCGTACAACCGCCGGTCGAGCGGGTGGCCGTGAAGTCGTCGGTTGGAAACTCGGCAAAGCCGGCTGGGATGCGGCCGGTGCCACGGCGGCGGACGCGATCGCCTCCAGAACCAATGCGGCGGCATGTTTGCAGTCGAACATGACCGGGCAGGTGCACTCACCTTGGATGTACTCCGCTCGGCCATAGCCAGGAGAAGAGAGCTGGACCATCGTCTCGTAGAACTCTTCCAAGCGTCCACGCACCCGGCCGTGCAGCACCTTCGCCTCGGGGTCCCACCACATCGACCGGACCGCTCTGTTGCGGGCGTAGTCGAGCCCTTTGGAGTAGGTCGTCGCGCCGACCGCTCTCTTGACCTCGGCCGGACTCAGGTCACCCACGCTCACCGACTTCATGCGCGAACGCTATCCGCCGCTTCCGACAGATTCGGCCGAAACCCTTTGCGGGCCTATCGAATTTTACCGTTTGGCCCGTTTGCTCTGGGTACGGCGGATCGTCTCGCGCTGCGTCTCGCCGACCGCACGCTCGTAGGCGATCACGAGCCCCTGAATCGTGACGGGCTTGAACCGCTCGACCAGCTGCTGGATGTGCTCCGGCGCGCCGCCCGAATCCCGGTAGTGCGGCCAGACCATGGTCCGGAACACCTCGGTCAGCTCCTCGGCGAGCGCCTTGCCGTGCTCGGAGAAGATCCGGGTCACCGCCAGCACCGCGTCGACCGGAAGGTCGAGGTCGAGCAGTTCGGCGCCAAGCCCGAGATGAGCGGTCGCGACGTGGAAGACGTCTTCATCCGGGGTCGGCTCGACCACGCCGAGCGCGACCAGCGCAACGATGTCGTCATCGCTCAGTTCACGGCCGGTACGTCGTACCAGGGCTGCTCGATCGAGGGTCTCCGGCAGGTCGCGCATCCAGGGGGTGAGCAGCGTGCGGTGCAGTGCGATGTCCTCAGGCGTGGCATCGGCCGGGATCCGCTCCAGGTAGCCCTCGATCGCAGACAGCGTGAAGCCGTGCGCCTGCAGCTCCCGGACCAGGTCGAGCCGGGCGATGTGCTCGGCGCCGTAGTACCCGACCCGGCCGCGGCGGATCGGCGGCGGGATCAGGCCGCGCCCGGCATAGAAGCGCAGGGTCCGCACGGTCATGCCGACCCGGGCCGACAGCTCGTCGACGGTCAGCGTGGCGTCGTCCGCGCCCTCCGGCTTGCCGGTCGTTGACACAGTGGGCATGGCGGAGATCATAAACGAGCCCCCTTGACGACCGTGACACCAACACTGTCACAATGCGAGGGACGACTCGACCGACGGGAACATCATGAGTGAAGCCTTCCTGTACGACGCGATCCGCACGCCGCGGGGCAAGGGCAAGCCGACCGGCGCCCTGCACGAGGTGAAACCGATCCAGCTGATCACCGGTCTGCTGGACGAGTACCGGACCCGGAACCCGCAGCTCGATCTCGCCGAGATCGACGACGTCGTGCTCGGCGTGGTGACGCCGATCGGCGACCAGGGGATGGACATCGCCCGGACCGCCGTCCTGATGGCCGGCTACCCGGACACGACCGGCGGCGTTCAGCTCAACCGCTTCTGCGCCTCCGGTCTGGAGGCGGTCAACCAGGCCGCGCAGCGGGTCCGCTCCGGCTGGGAAGACTTCATCCTGGCCGGCGGCGTCGAGTCGATGTCCCGGGTCAAGATGGGCTCGGACGGCGGCGCCTGGGCGATGGACCCGGAGACCGCGCTCGCCACCGGCTTCATCCCACAGGGCATCAGCGCGGATCTGATCGCAACCATGGACGGCTTTTCGCGCACTGACGTCGATGCGTACGCCGCCGAGTCGCACGCACGGGCCGCGAAGGCTTGGGCCAACGGGTACTTCGCGCGTTCCGTCGTACCGGTGGTCGACCGCAACGGTCTGCAGATCCTCGACCACGACGAGCTCGTCCGGCCCGGTACGACGGTTGAAACGCTGGCCGGGCTGCCGGCGTCGTTCGCCGCGATCGGGGAGCACGGCGGGTTCGACGCGGTGGCCCTGGAGGAGTACGTGAAGGTCGAGCGGATCGAGCACGTGCACCACGCTGGGAACTCGTCCGGCATCGTGGACGGTGCCGCACTGGTGGCGGTCGGCAGCGCGAAGGCGGGGGAGGCGCTCGGTCAGGCGCCGCGCGGTCGCGTGGTGTCCGTGGGCGTGAGTGGCGCGGATCCGACGATCATGCTCACCGGCCCCGCACCCGCCGCCCGCAAGGCGCTGGCGAAGGCCGGGCTCGAGGCGTCCGACATCGACCTGTTCGAGATGAACGAGGCGTTCGCCGCGGCCGTCCTGCACTTCATGAACGACCTCGGCGTCCCGCACGAGAAGGTGAACGTGAACGGCGGCGCGATCGCGCTCGGGCACCCGCTCGGGGCCACCGGCGCGATGCAGATCGGAACCCTGCTGGACGAGCTGGAGCGGCGCGAGCTGCGCTACGGTCTGGCCACCCTGTGCGTCGGCGGCGGGATGGGCGTCGCGACCATCATCGAGAGGCTTGCGGCATGATCGACTGGACCTTCGACCAGGGTGTCGTCACGCTGACGATGAACGACCGGGACGCCTCGGCGAACACGATGAACGAGGCGTATGTCGCGTCGATGGCCGCGCGGATCGAGAAGCTGCAGGCGGAACGGCACCGGTTGAAGGGCGTCGTCATCACCAGCGGCAAGCCGACGTTCTTTGCCGGCGGCAACCTTGAGCTGCTGTCGCAGATCCAGCCCGAGCACGCCCAGCAGGTCTTCGACATGGTCGAGGAGATCAAGCGCCAACTGCGTGCGCTGGAAACCCTCGGCGTACCGGTTGTTGCCGCGATCAACGGTACGGCGCTCGGCGGCGGACTGGAGATCGCGCTGGCCGCCCATCACCGGATCGTTGCCGATGACAACCGGATCGAGATCGGCGTACCGGAGGTGACGCTCGGACTGCTGCCCGGCGGTGGCGGCGTGACGCGGACGGTCCGGATGCTCGGGCTGCAGGACGCGCTGATGAAGGTGCTGCTGCAGGGACAGCGGATGAAGCCCGCGCATGCCAAGTCGGTCGGCATCGTCGACGAGGTCGTGCGGGCCGACGAACTGCTGCGCAGGGCATACCAGTGGATCGAGGAGTACGACGGGGACGCCAAGCAGCCCTGGGACCGCGACGGGTACAAGATCCCCGGCGGTACGCCGTCCTCGCCGAAGCTGGCCGCGTTCCTGCCGGCCTTCCCGGCGAACCTGCGCAAGCAGCTGAAGGGGGCGCCGTACCCGGCGCCGCGGGCGATCATGAGCGCCGCGATCGAGGGCGCGCAGGTCGACTTCGCGACCGCCTCCCGGATCGAGTCGCGGTACTTCGTCTCGCTGGCGACCGGTCAGATCGCGAAGAACATGATCAAGGCGTTCTTCTTCGACCTCCAGGCGATCAACGCCGGTGCCTCCCGGCCGGACGGCGTACCGGCGTACAAGGCGCGGAAGGTCGGTGTCCTGGGCGCGGGCATGATGGGCGCGGGGATCGCCTATGAGTGCGCGAAGGCTGGGATGGAGGTCGTGCTCAAGGACGTCTCGCTGGAGGCGGCCGAGAAGGGCAAGGCGTATTCGGAGAAGCTGCTCGCCAAGCAGGTGCAGAAGGGGCGGAAGACGCCGGAGCAGGTTGAGGAGTTCCTCGGCCGGATCACGCCGACCGCGGATCCGAACGACCTGGCCGGTGCCGACCTGGTGATCGAGGCGGTTTTCGAGAGCGAGGAGCTCAAGCAGAAGGTCTTCGCCGAGATCGCGGGCGTGATCGAGCCGGATGCGCTGCTCTGCTCGAACACCTCGACCCTGCCGATCACGTCACTCGCAGACGGGATCGACCGGCCGGACGACTTCGTCGGCATGCACTTCTTCTCGCCGGTCGACCGGATGCCGGCGGTCGAGCTGATCGTGGCGGAGAAGACGTCGGACCGGACCCTCGCGAAGGCGTACGACGTCGTACGGCAGATCAAGAAGACGCCGATCGTGGTCAACGACAGCCGTGGCTTCTTCACCTCGCGCGTCTTCGGCACGCTGGTGATGGAGGGCGCGGCGATGGTCGGCGAGGGCGTCGACCCGGTGATGATCGAGCGCGCCGCGTCGCTGGCCGGCTTCCCGGCACCGCCGCTGGCGATGATCGACGAGGTCACGCTGACGCTGCCGCAGAAGATCCGCGACGCGGCCCGCGCCGCCGGTGGCAGCGCAGGTGCCTTTGACGATCACGCCGGGATGGCGGTCACCGATCGGATGGTCAACGAGTTCGACCGGCGCGGCAAGGCGGCCGGCGCGGGGTTCTACGACTACCCCGCTGATGGCCCGAAGCGGCTCTGGCCCGGACTGCGCGAGCACTTCACCGGTACGTCGGACGCCACCGTGGTCGACCTCCAGGACCGGTTCACGTTCATCATGTCGCTGGAGACCGTGCGCTGCCTCGACGAGGGCGTGCTGCGGTCGGTCGCCGACGCGAACATCGGGTCGATCTTCGGCATCGGCTTCCCGCCGCTGCTCGGTGGTGCGCTCCAGGCGGTCAACTCCTACGGCGTACCGGAGTTTGTTGAAAGAGCAACGGAATTGGCCGCGAAGTACGGGTCGCGTTTCGCCCCAACGGAGTCGTTGATCCGGATGGCCGAGGCCGGCAAAACGTTTAACTGATCACGGCTGGATACCGTCCGCGCAACATTCCACACAATCGAACAAAGAACAGCGCGCCCGGTCTTGCGCCGGGCGCGCTTTTGGGTCAGTGTGCCTGTACTTCTTCAACGATTCACCCGACTAGGTTTCTCGGGTGGAGGCTGTTGTGATGTTCGTTTTAGTTGTACCGTGTGCGAAATCGGAGATGCTTAACGCTGTTAAGTAACTCGGAACTCCTGGCGCCCTAACCCCTGCGGCGCTGCTCTGAGGGAAGGTGGAAGTCATGCCTGCTCATGTTCCGAACGCCGGTCTGAACCGGCGGGATCTGCTCAAGCGGGCCGGCGGACTGGCCGCACTCGCCGCGTTCACCGCGGCCTGCGGAGGAAATACCGGCAGACCGTCCAGCAGTGGCGGTAGCGGTGGTGGTGCGAAGGTCAACCTGGCGCAGTGGTACCACCAGTACGGCGAGGCCGGCACGCAGCAGGCCGCGGCGAAGTACGCGAAGGCCTATACCGACGCCAATGTCGCCGTCCAGTGGACCCCTGGTGACTACGCCAGCAAGCTCGCTTCCGGGCTGCTGTCGAGCAACGGTCCGGACGTCTTCGAGAGCCAGCTGAACATCGGCATGGTGAAGAGCAACCAGGTGGTGCCGCTCGACGACATCATCGCCGACGTGAAGAGCGACTTCTCCGAGGGCGACCTGGCCACCAACACGATCGACGGCAAGGTCTACGGCATCCGGATGATCGTCGACCCGCAGGTCATCTACTACCGCAAGTCGATGCTCGACAAGGCCGGCATCAAGCCGCCGGAGACCGTCGACGACCTGATCGCCGCGGCCAAGGAGCTCACCACCGACAAGGTGAAGGGCATCTTCGTCGGCAACGACGGCGGCAACGCGCTCGGCGGTCCCGCCCTCTGGTCGTCCGGCGGTACCTACCTGACCGACGACCACAAGCCGGGCTTCACCAATGACCGGGCGGCCCAGGCCTTCGGCAAGCTGCACCAGCTGTACGCCGACAAGTCCGTCCTGCTCGGCGCTCCGACCGACTGGTGGGACCCGACCGCGATCAACCAGGGCCTCGTCGCCATGCAGTGGATCGGCATGTGGGCGGTCCCGGGAATGCAGAAGGCGCTCGGCGACGACCTCGGTGTCTTCGCCTTCCCCGCCCTCGACGCGCAGAGCAAGCCGGCCGTCTACTCCGGCGGCTGGACGCAGTTCGTCTCCGCGAAGAGCGCGAACGTCGACGCAGCGAAGAAGTTCGTGAAGTGGCTGTGGATCGATCAGGCCGAGTACCAGGAGGACTGGTGCCTGAACTACGGCTTCCACATCCCGCCGCGGAAGTCGCTGGCCGCGAAGGCCGCCAAGCTGCAGAGCGGTGTCGCGGCCGAGACCGTCAAGCTGACCACCGACTACGGTCACACCGACAACCCGTCCTGGACCCCGAAGATGACCACGGCCTTCACCGACCTGCTCAACAACGTGATCCGGAAGGGAGCCGATCCCGCCGCCGAGATCGCGAAGGCCGAGAAGACGGTCAACGGCGAGCTGTCGCGGCTGTTCGGATGAGCCGCAGCACGACCGAGGTCCGTCGTACCGAACCCGCCGTCTCTGGTAAGCGGCGGGGACGGCGGCAGAAGGGTATCGCCGGGACGACGTTGTCGTTCTGGTTGTTCGTCGGCCCGTTCGTGATCGGCCTGCTGATCTTCAGCTACCTGCCGATCATCTGGAGCCTGGTCCTCAGCTTCTTCGAGGCGTACAACACGGTCACCCCGTCGAAGTTCGTCGGTCTGCAGAACTACATCGACATGCTGACCGACCACAACTTCCTGTCCAGCCTGGGCACGTTCACGATCTTCGCGATCTTCATCGTGCCGCTGACGTTCGTGATGTCGCTGGCGCTGGCGTTGCTGGTCAACCAGGTGCGGATCGCCAAGGCGTTCTTCCGGTCGGTGTTCTTCCTGCCGACGGCCTGCTCGTACGTCGTCGCGTCGCTGATCTGGAAGCTGTCGATCTTCAACGGTGTCCGGTTCGGCCTGGCCAACACCGTGCTCGGCTGGTTCGGGGTCGACAACATCGCCTGGCTCTCGACGCTGGATCCGCCGTGGTACTGGATCCCGATCATCACGGTGCGGCTGTGGCTGCAGCTCGGGTTCTACATGATCCTGTTCATCGCGGGTCTGCAGCGGATCAACCCGTCGCTGTACGAAGCGGCGTACGTGGACGGCGCGAAGCCCGGCTGGCAGGTGTTCCGGTACATCACGCTGCCGCAGTTGCGGGCGACGTCGGTGTCGGTGCTGCTGCTCAACCTGATCGCGGCGTACCAGGCGTTCGACGAGTTCTACAACCTGCTCGGCAGCACGCAGAACTTCGCGCGGCCGCCGCTGATGTACCTCTACAGCATCTCGCTCGGGTCGATCCAGGACCTCGGTCACGGTTCGGCCGGTGCGCTCCTGCTGGCCGTGATCATCATGATCGTCACCCTGCTGCAGACCCGGCTCTTCGGCTTCGGAAAGGCTGGTGACTGATGGCCACCGCGGAACGTACGACGGGAACTCTCGAGCCGATCGGATTCCGGCGGAGCCCGATCGCGCTGGTACTGCGCTGGATCGCCCTGGTGATCGCGGTCGTGCTGTTCGTACTGCCGTTCTACCTGATCCTGCGCAACGCGCTGTCGACGGAAGCCGACATCACCGCGCCGGACTGGCAGCTGTTCCCCAAGGACATCCAGTGGGGCAACATCAGCGAACTGTTCCACGACAACCAGGTGCCGATGGCGCGGGCGATGTACAACTCCGCCGTCGTCGGCATCCTCGGGACCGGCGGCCAGCTCCTGCTCGCCTCGATGGCCGGCTACGGCCTGGCCCGCATCCCGTACCGGCACGCCGACAAGATCTTCTACGCGATCGTCGCGACCCTGATGATCCCCGGCGCGGTCACCTTCATCCCCAGCTTCATCGTGGTCTCGTCGCTGGGCTGGGTCTCCACCCTGCGCGGCCTGATCATCCCCACGCTCTTCAGTGGATTCGCGGCCTTCCTGTTCCGGCAGTATTTTCTGAATTTTCCCAAGGAACTCGAAGAGGCGGCCCGAGTGGACGGTGCCGGCTATTTCGGCGTCTTCTGGCGCATCGTCGTCCCGAACTCGCTCCCGTTCTTCGCCGCGATCGCCGCCATCACCTTCATCGGCAACTGGAACTCCTTCCTCTGGCCGTTGGTGATCGGCCAGGACTCCAGTTCGTGGACCATCCAAGTCGCGATGTCCACCTTCGTCACCGCCCAAACCATCAACATCCACGAGCTGTTCATGGCGGTGGCCGTCTCGATCCTCCCCTTGGTGCTGATCTTCGCCTTCCTGCAGCGCTACCTCATCCAAGGCGTCACCCAATCCGGCATCAAGGACTGAGCTCCGGCGGGGAGTCCACCAGGCTCCCCGCCGCCCCCACCAACGCAATCTGATGGGTCACCCCACGAGGTTGTGGGTTTTGCACCCGCATGCGAGTCCGGAACCCACAACCTGATGGGTGGACCCATCAGACGGGACCGGGAAAATGCGGCGACTGGCTGGGGGCCTTGGCTACACACTGCCGGTATGGCGTTTCCGAGTGCGGCGATGTTGGGGGATCCACGGTTTCGGCCGGTGACGCGGAGCGGGATCGCTCGGGGCGTGCGGGGGCTGGGGGTGAACGCCGGGGATGTGCTGATGGTGCATGTGCGGTTGTCGGCACTCGGGTGGGTGGTCGGTGGGATCGACACCGTTGTGCTTGCGCTGCGGGACGTGGTCGGACCCGGGGGGACGCTGTTGGCGTTCTGTGGGTGGGACGACAGCCCGTACCACGTGAAGCTCTGGCCGGAGAGTTGGCGGCAGGCCTATGAGGAGATGCCGGCGTTTGATCCGGCCGTGTCGTCGGCGCGGCGGGACTTCGGGCGGTGGCCAGAGCGGCTGCGGACGTGGCCGGGGGCTTTGCGCAGCTCACACCCGGAGGTGAGCTTCGCCGCGCTCGGACCGCAGGCGGGTGAGTTGATCACGCAGGCGGAGGATCCGTGGGGGCCGGATGGTTCGCTCGGGCGGCTGGTTGAGCTGGGCGGGCGCGTGCTGCTGCTCGGGGCGCCGTTGAAGACGCTCACCCTGTGCCACCACGCCGAAGCCATTGCCAACGTGGAGGGCAAACGGTTCCACGAGTACCGGATGCCCATCAGCACCGGCTGGCGGGACTACCGCACGCTCGACACGTTCTACGGCTCACTCCCGTACGACGGGCACGGGATCACGCACGAGGTCGCCGTACTGGCTGATCAGGCGGTGCAATCCGGAGCCGGTACCGAAGGCAAGGTCGGGCCGGCGATCAGTTGGTTGTTCGAGGCCCGCGCCACGGTGGACGCGGGCGTCGAGTGGATCGAGCGGACGTTTACTCCGCGGTCTGGTACGTCGGGGTGAGGATCGCCCGGGCCAGCGTGTGGAAGGCGAGGTTGAAGCTGACGACCGCCGGGGTGGCGGTGTCGTCGACGTCCAGGGCCTCGACGTCGATGGCGTGGACGACGAAGTAGTAGCGGTGGTTCTGGTCACCCGCGGGGGGAGCGGCGCCACCGAAGTTCTTGGTGCCGAAGTCGTTGCGGACGTGGAACGCGCCGTTCGGGAGGCGCTCCGTCGTACCGGCGCCGGTCTCCAACTCGGTGACGTCGGCGGGGAGGTTGACCAGGACCCAGTGCCAGAAGCCGGACACGATCGGCGCGTCCGGGTCGAAGCAGGTGACGACGAAGCCCTTGGTCTCGGCGGGGAAGCCGGACCAGCTGAGCTGCGGCGACGTGTTGCCCGCGGCAAACACCTGGGCGTCGGGGAGCTGTTCACCCTCGGTCACATCGGTGCTGGTGAGAGTGAAGCTGCCCACTTCGGGGAGCAGCTTGTACGGGTCCGGGGTGACGGGACGATCGAGCGACATCTGGGGTCCTCCGCGATCTGCGACGTGTGGTGAATCCGACATTACTGTCCACCGGATCGCATGCCGTCCGAGGGGAGTCGCCCGGGGATGCGAAGATCGATGCACGAGTGGGCACCGAACAGTGGAGGGCATGCGGTGGAGGAGTACCTGGCGCGGATTGCGCCCGCGGACGAGGTGGCGATGCGGGCGGCTGCGGAGCGTCAAGGCCAGCTCACCAAGCCGCCGGGTGCGCTGGGCGTGCTGGAGGACCTGTCGATCCGGATCGCCGGTATGACGGGAGTCTGCCCGCCCGCGGTCCCGACGCCGGCCGTGGTGACGGTGTTCGCGGCAGATCACGGCGTCCACGCGCAGGGAGTATCGCCGTGGCCGCAGGAGGTGACCGCCGGCATGCTGGCGAACTTCGTCGCCGGTGGTGCCGCGGTGAACGCCTTCGCGGCCAACAACCGGGTCGACGTCCGGGTCGTCGACGTGGGCGTGGCCGGGGCGATCGACGAGCTCGACGTCGTCCACGCGAAGGTCCGGCCCGGTACGCGGGATCTGTCGGTCGAGGCCGCCCTGACGTACGACGAGGTGTGCGCCGCGATCACGGTCGGCTTCGACCTCGCTGACACGTTGGTGAAGGACGGCTACCGCTGCCTTCTGACCGGTGACATGGGGATCGCGAACACGACCGCCTCGGCCGCGCTGATCGCGACCTTCACTGGTTCGACCGCCGAGGTGGTGACTGGCCGCGGTACCGGGATCGACGACGCGACGCTGGCCCACAAGACTGCGATCGTCGAGTCGGCGCTGGCGCTGCACGCCGTACCGGCTTCTGACGGGCTTGGCGCGCTGCAGGCTTTTGGTGGTCTCGAGCACGCGGCGCTGGCCGGTTACATCCTGGGTGGCGCGGCCAACCACGTGCCGGTCATCCTCGACGGGGTGATCGCGGGGGCGGCTGCGCTCGTCGCTCAGGCGCTGAAGCCTGCGGCGATCGATTACTGCGTGGCTGGTCACCGCTCGGCCGAGCCGGGACACGCGATCGCGCTGAAGACGCTCGGGTTGGTTCCGCTGGTTGATCTGGATCTGCGGCTGGGTGAGGGCACCGGCGCGGTGCTCGCGTACCCGATCCTGGCCTGCGCGGTCCGTGCGCTCGGCGAGATGGCGACCTTCGAGTCCGCCGGGATCGACTCGTGACCGACCAATACCTGTCCGGCCTCGTCCTGACTGGGCGCCGTGTCGTGGTGGTCGGCGGTGGCGGCGTCGCTCAGCGGCGGCTGCCACGACTGCTCGAGTCCGGCGCGGAGGTCGACCTGATCTCACCCTCGATCACCCCGACCATCGAAGGTCTGCTCGCCAACTCGTCCCTGCGCTGGGTCGAGCGCGGCTACGCGGCCGGCGACCTCGAAAACGCCTGGTACGTCGTTGTTGCGACCGACGACCCGGTGGTGAACGACGAGGTGTCCCGCGAGGCCGAGGAACGCCGGATCTTCTGCGTCCGTTCCGACGACCGTTCCCGGGCGACCGCGTGGACACCGGCATCCGGTCAGCACGACAACGTCACCATCGGCGTACTGGGTGGTGGCGATCACCGCCGCTCGGCCGCAGTTCGCGACGCGATCCTTGAGGGGCTGCGCACTGGTGAGCTCGGCGCTCGGGACGCCGCCGGCAAGCGGCCGGGCGTGTACCTGGTGGGTGGGGGACCGGGCGATCCGGATCTGATCACTGTGCGCGGACGGCGGTTGCTGGCCGAGGCTGACGTGGTCGTCGCCGACCGGCTCGCGCCGCAACAGTTGCTGGATGAGCTGTCGCCGGATGTCGAGCTGTTCGACGCGGCCAAGCTGCCGCGCGGTCGATCTGCTCAGCAGGAGGAGATCAACCGGATCCTGGTCGAAGGCGGTCGCGCCGGGAAGGTCGTCGTACGGCTGAAGGGTGGTGACCCTTATGTCTTCGGCCGGGGCTTCGAGGAGGCGCTGGCTTGTGCCGAGGCCGGTGTCCCGTGGACCGTCGTACCGGGGATCACCAGCTCGATCTCGGTACCTGCGGTGGCCGGGATCCCCGTCACGCATCGCGGTGTCACGCATGAGTTCACGGTCGTGTCCGGTCACATCCCGCCGTCGCATCCGGACTCACTGGTCAACTGGGACGCGCTGGCGCAGCTCTCCGGCACCCTCGTCCTGCTGATGGCGGTCGAGAACCTCCCCGCCATCACCGAACGCCTGATCGCCTCGGGTCGCCCGGCCGACACCCCCGCCGCTGCCATCGCCGACGGCACCCTCCCCAGCCAGCACCGCGTCACCGCCACCCTCGCCACCATCGCCGAAGCCATCCGCGCCGAAGGCGTCGGCGCCCCCGCAATCGTTGTCATCGGCAACGTAGTGGACGTCGCCGCAACCGCCCGCCCTGAGGACACCCCGCAGTGACCGACCCGCTCGGCGCTCGCCCCGCCCTCCCCGCCCCTCCCGGCGCGCACCACCTCGCCGATCCGGGGGCCAACCCGCCCGGCGCTAACCGCCTCGCCCCCGGGGCCAACCCGCCTGGCGTCCGCCCCGTCCGCCCCGTGACCATTTCAGGGGATATCCCCTCAAATGCACGGTTCTCCCCTCGAATTTTGGGGGGAGAACCGTCAACTTGCGGGGATATCCGTTCAAATTGCCGGGGGAGGGGAGCGGGGCGGTGAGCCGGTTGGTGGAGGTGAGCGAGGCGGGGGATCCGCGGTTGGCGGATTATGTGCAGTTGCGGGAGGTGAGCCTTCGGCGGTTGCTGGAGGAGGAGCACGGGCTGTTCATTGCCGAGGGCGACAAAGTCATCCGGCGGGCGGCCGACGGCGGGTTCGAACCGCGGTCGTTCCTGCTGGCGCCGCGGTGGCTGGACTCGCTCGAGGACGTGCTGGCCAAGTGGCCGGAGACTCCGGTCTACGTCGTGTCCGAGGAGTTGGCTGAGCAGGTCACCGGGTTCCACGTGCACCGAGGCGCGCTGGCGTCGTACCGACGTACTGCGGCTCGACCGCTCGCCGAGTTGCTCACTCCGGCGGTACGGCGGATTGCGATCTTCGACGACATTGTTGATCACACGAATGTCGGAGCGGGGTTCCGGGCGGCTGCGGCGATGGGCGTGGACCTGGTGCTGGTGACACCGACCTGTGCGGATCCGCTCTACCGACGGTCGATCAAGGTGTCCATGGGGACCGTGTTCCAGGTGCCGTGGACCCGGCTGGAGGAGTGGCCGGGAGCGCTCGCCGTACTGCGGGAGCAAGGGTTCGTGTCGGCCGCGTTGGCGCTCACCGACGAGTCGATCACGCTGGACGAATTGGCGGCCCGCCACGACGAGAAGCTGGCGCTGATCTTCGGGACCGAGGGCCATGGGCTGAAGCCACATGTGCTTGAGCAGGCCGACCTCACCGTGAAGATCCCGATGGCTGGCGGCGTCGACTCCCTCAACGTCGCCAGCTCGGCGGCCGTCACGTTCTACGCGACGCGGTAGTCGTAGCCGACTGCCTCGATGTGGGCCGCGAGCGGCTCGAGGTCGGCGGTGAACTGGGTGAGCTCGTCGGCCGTCAGGCTCTTGTACGCCGGGGCTGCGGCGAGGTCGGTCTGCTCCTCGATCCGGTCCTTCAGTGCCCGACCGGCAGCTGTGAACTCACCAGCAGCGTCGACCAGGCCGCGGTCGCGCAGCCCGTCGACGACGGCCTCCAGCTCAGCGTCCGACAGCGGGTCAAGCCGACCGTAGGCGCGCGGCGTCATGCCGGTGTCCAGCGCGGCGAAGACGTGCGCCTCCTGCCCGTTGATGCCGGCGGCAACCAGTGCGGCGTTGTGACCGTCACCGCGGTGCTCGCGCAGCAGGGTGGCGGCGTGCCAGAGACGGGCGAGCGGTTCGGTCGGTACGGCGATGGTCCGCAGACCGGCGTACAGGGGGCGACCCTCGCTCGGTGCGTTCAGCGCGAGTCGGAGGGCGAGGTCGGCGGCGCGGGCGATTGCCGGGCTGTCGGCGAGCGGGCCGAGGACGCGGCGGAGTCCCGCGACGCTCCCGGCCTCGCGAGCCGCAAGGGCTGCTGAAGGGGTCGTGATGTCCCAGACGCCGGTGTAGAACTCTTCGGCCATGCCCGGAGCGAAGTTGTAGAAGATCGCGTCGACGACGGCGGCCGGCACCTGACCCAGCGGCGCGGCCCGACCGGCGAAGTACAGCGGCCAGTACTGACCGTCGTTGAAGCCGATCTCCGCCATCGCCTCGTTCGGCTCGTCGCACATGTAGGTGACCAGGTGCAGCGGCTCGAGCAGCTTCTGGCCGAGGTACCGGGCGAGCGTCGTGGTGGGGGCGGTGCTGGTCATGGTGACCTCCGGTGTTCGGTCGGGATCGGCCCGTTGCCGTTCCCTCACCCTGGCTACGAAGCCACTGGCCGCGCTTCGACAGGTCCCGGAAAACTTCTCGAGATTCACCCTTGACCGCTCATCCGGAATGCGCAATCCTGCGAGGAAAGCGCATTCCCATGGCTGTGTCATTCCCGAAGAAGTGAAGGGTGAGGCGGATGCAGGAGTACGAAGCACAGGTGTGGATCGACGGCTGGGCCGAACGGCCCGCGTCGGACTGGTCACCGGTCCTGGACAAGGCGGCCGGTACGGCGTTCGCCCGGTACGGCAGTGCCTCGGCCGAACAGGTGGACCGGGCCGTCCGTAGTGCCCGCCGGGCTCAGCCGGGCTGGGCCGAGGTGGACGCGAACACCAAGTGCGAGATCCTCCGGGCGTTCGCCCGTGAGCTGGAGAACCGGCGGGACGAACTGCTCACGCTGATCATCCGCGAGACCGGCGGTACCCGGGAGAAGGCCGAGGAGGAGCTCGGGCAGTCGGTCAACCAGTTGCTGAACTCGGCCACCCAGCTGACCGAGAACGCCGGCGCGATCCTCCCGCCGTACAAGAACGGCAAGATATCGCTCTCCCGGACGGTCCCGCTCGGCGTGATCGGGCTGATCGTGCCGTGGAACTACCCGATGAGCCTGGCGATGCGTGCGCTCGCGCCCGGCCTCGCCTACGGGAACGCCGTCGTACTGAAGCCGGCCGAGCTGACCCCGATCGCGGGCGGTCAGGTGCTGGCCGAGGCGGCCAAGGCGGCCGGGGTGCCGGCGGGTGTGTTCAACGTGGTCCCGGGAGACGGTCCGGAAACCGGGAGAACGCTCTCTGAGCATCCCGATCTGGATCTCATCCACTTCACCGGCTCGTTCGAGGTCGGCCAGCAGATCTCGGCGTACGCGGGGAAGAATTTCCGCGCCGCGGCCACTGAGCTCGGCGGCGACAACGCGTTCGTCGTACTGGATGACGCGGACCTCGACCAGGCGGCGAGCTGCGCGCTGTGGACCTCGCTCTGGTACCAGGGCCAGACCTGCATCACCGCGGGCCGGCACATCGTGCTGCGCTCGGTCGCCGACGAGTTCACGGCCGCCGTCGTCGACCGGGTGGCCAAACTGCGCGTCGGTGACCCGCTGCGGGATGACGTCGACCTCGGCCCGATCATCACGGAGACCCAGCTGAAACGCTTTCACGAGGGTCTCGTCGAGCCGTCGCTCGCGGCCGGCGCCAAGCTGGCGACAGGCGGCACGTACGACGGCCTGTTCTACCAGCCGGCGGTGTTGACAGATGTGACGCCGGACATGCCTGTGTTCACCGAGGAGATCTTCGGCCCGGTGATGCCGATCACCGTCGTCGATTCCGAGGCGGAGGCGCTCGACCTGGTGAACCGCCACCGCACACTCATGAACTCCGTCTTCACCAAGGACACCATGCGCGGACTTGCCTTCGCGCAACAGGTGAAGAGCAACGAGGTCCATGTGAACGACGGCTACGCCCGCCACGGCGGCGAAGGCCAGCTGGCCGGTTACACCCACCGGCAGTGGATCGGCATCCAGACCACCCCGACCGAGTACCCAGCCTGGACCACCAAATGAGACACCGTGAAGTGAGGACCACCATGTAC
Organism: Kribbella sp. NPDC058245; assembly: GCF_042882005.1. Lineage (NCBI taxonomy): Bacteria > Bacillati > Actinomycetota > Actinomycetes > Propionibacteriales > Kribbellaceae > Kribbella > Kribbella sp. NPDC058245. The sequence goes on along the minus strand of NZ_JBHVWY010000002.1, from coordinate 60,492 downwards.
GTACGTATCGGCGCCGGCATCGTCATCGCCGCGCTGGCCCTGAGCGCCTGTTCGGGCAACGACACCAAGTCCGCCAGCAGCCCATCGGCGTCCAGCACCGAGAAGGTCGAGCTGACCTACGTCAACTGGGACGGCGGCATGGACAAGGTCGTCGAGGACTGGAACAAGCTGAACCCGAACATCCAGGTGAAGCTGAGCAAGCCGTCCGGGACCGGGTACACGCTCTACAACAAGCTGATCACCAACAACAAGGCGGGCACCAACCCCGACATCACCGAGGTCGAGTACCAGGCACTGCCCGCGCTGATCGCGAACCAGGTCGTGGTCCCGATCGACGACTACGTGAAGGGCCTGGACACCAAGTACGACAAGGCGTCGCTGTCCCAGGTGCAGTTCGAGGGCAAGACGTACGGCGTTCCGCAGAACGTCTGCCCGATGGTCTTCTTCTACCGCAAGGACATCTTCGACAAGCTCGGTCTGAAGGCGCCCGCGACCTGGGCCGAGTACGCGACCACGGCGGCCGCCATCAAGAAGGCGGACCCGAAGAAGTACATCGGCAACTTCACCGCCGCCGACCCGGGCTGGTTCGCCGGGCTGGCACAGCAAGCCGGGGCCAACTGGTGGAAGGCCGACGGCGACACCTGGACCGTGAAGATCAACGACGACGCCAGCAAGAAGGTCGCCGGCTTCTGGGACGACCTGATCACGAAGGGTCTGGTCAGCCCGCAGCCGAACTGGTCGGCGCAATGGAACACCGACATGAACAACGGAACCCTCATCGGCTGGGTCGGCGCCCAGTGGGGGCCGAACCAATTGCCGAGCATCGCCAAGGACACCGCCGGGAAGTGGGCCGCCGCACCGCTGCCGGCCTGGACCGCCGGTGACACCACCGTCGGCATCTGGGGCGGCGAGACCGAGGCGGTGACCGCGAACTCCAAGCACCCGGCCGAGGCGGCCAAGTTCGTCGAGTGGATGAACTCGTCCGAGGCCGGAATGGCGTCGCTGATCAAGAATGTGCAGGCGTTCCCCGCGTCGCCGGCCGGCCAGGGGCTGCCCGAGCTGAAGTCGCCGCCGCCGTTCATGTCCAACCAGCCGGACTACAACACACTGATGGCGACCGCGGCCAAAGGCGTGCGTACGTTCGACATCTGGGGACCGAACGCCAACGTGACCTTCGACGCCTACTCGAATGCGTTCGGCGGGGCGCTGCAGAAGAAGACTGCGCTCTCCGGCGCTCTCGACACGATGCAGGACGCGACCGTGAACGACATGAAGAAGCTCGGCTTCCAGGTCGCCGGCTGAAATGCGCCGACCCTCTAGACGGAGTCACCAGTACGGCGGGTTTCTGCCCGCCGTCCTGGTCACCCCGGCAGTCGTGTTGCTGGTGCTGTTCACGGTCGCTCCGGCGATCTACGCGATCTTCCTCAGCTTCCGCCGGCTGAAGGTCGGCCGCGGCCTGCTCGGCGGCGGCAAACCCACCGAGGTGTGGACCGGCCTGGCTAACTACACGGCGGCCCTGAGTGATCACGAGTTCTGGGCGAGCCTCGGCCGGATGCTGCTGATCGCCGCCTTCGGTGTGCCGGCGACCGTCGTACTGGCGACTGTCTTCGCGCTCTGCCTGGATGCCAAGCGCGCCCGGCTGACCGGACTCGCCCGGCTGGCGATCTTTCTCCCGTACGCCGTTCCGGGTGTCGTCGCCAGCCTGCTGTGGGGATTCATGTATCTGCCCGCGACCAGCCCGATCGGCGGCGGGTCGATCGACTACTTCGGCACCAAGGGGATCTTCTTCAGCGTCGCGAATGTCGCGGTCTGGGGAGTCGTCGGATTCAACATGGTGATCCTCTACACCACTGTGCGCAGTCTGCCGCGGGAGCTGTTCGAGGCTGCCGAGCTGGATGGCGCGTCGGAGTTCCAGATCGCGGTTCGGGTGAAGCTGCCGTTGATGGCACCCGCGGTGGCGATGGTCGCGCTCTTCAGCGTGATCGGCGCGCTGCAGTTGTTCAACGAGCCGACCACGCTGAAGCCGTTGGCGAACGCGATCTCGTCCACGTGGGTGCCGCTGATGCGCGCCTATACGGACGCCTTTGTGGACAACAGCATTTACGAGGGCGCCGCGACATCGTTCCTGCTGATCCTGATGACGGTCGCCGCGACGGTGGTCGTGTCGGCGATCGGCCGCCGGGTCGGGAGGAGCCGATGAGACCTGTCATGAGACAGCGCACTCGTTGGGTGCCCACGCTGATCCTGCTGATCGGCGCCCTGTACTGCGTGTTGCCGGTGCTGTGGATCCTGATCGCCTCGACGAAGACGAACGACGAGTTGTTCTCGACCGCGCCGTTCGTCCCCGTCTTCAACGGCGGCTTCTGGTCGAACCTGGATGCGTTGTTCAGCTACAACCACGGCATCTTCGGCCGCTGGGTGCTGAACTCGGTCATCTACGCGGTCGGCGGGGGATTGTTGTCCACGGCAATCGCCGGAGCGGCCGGGTATGCGCTGGGCAAGTACCGGTTCACCGGCAGCGTCGTACTGTTCCGGGCGATCGTGGCCGCGGTGCTGCTGCCGCAGATCCTGCTCGCGGTTCCGCAGTTCCTGCTGCTGGCCAAGATCGGGATGACCAACAACTACGCCGCGGTGCTGCTGCCGCAGCTGGTCAGCCCGTTCGCGATCTACCTGTGCAAGATCTACGCCGAGGCCTCGGTCCCGGACGAGATCATGGAGGCGGCCCGGATCGACGGCGGCAGCGAGTGGCGGATCTTCCGGTTGGTCGGCGCGCCGTTGATGCTGCCGGCGTTGGTGACGGTGTTCCTGCTGCAGTTCATCGGGATCTGGAACAACTTCCTGCTCCCGTTCGTGATGATCAACGACGACCACCTGTACCCGCTCACGCTCGGGCTCTACGGCCTGATGATCATCACGGGTGGCCAGGCCGCGCAGTACTCGATCGTCATCGCCGGGGTGCTGGTGTCGATCGTGCCGCTGGCGATCCTGTTCCTCAGCCTGCAGCGGTACTGGAAGCTCGACCTGATCAGCGGCGGCGTGAAGCTGTGATCGCCGGCGTGCTCGCGCGCAGGACCGGGTACGCCGGGACAGTTCGCCGTACCAGGTCGGTGTCGGTGGTGGTGGCGCGGTAGACGGCTTCTTGCGCGACGGCGTTCAGAGCGACATGCACGGTGGTCAGCTTCGGTACGACGTCGCGCAGGGTGCTGATGTCGTCGAAGCCGGCCACGCCGACGTCCTCCGGGACGCGGAGACCGCGCTCGCGCAGTCCGGCGAGAGCGCCGAGTGCCATGTCGTCGGTCACCGCGAAGACCAGGTCGAGCTCGCGGGCCTCGGCATCGGTCAGGCTGAGCACGTATTCGCGGGCGCCGACCCAGCTGAATCCTGGCTGGTGGACGCGGGTGGTGCCGGATTCGTTGAACCCGGCAACGAACCCTTCGACCCGCTGCCGCATCGAGAGCAGGGGGACCGCGCTGCCGAGCACCAGGCAGTTCCGGTAGCCGAGGGCGCCCAGCTCGCGGGCCAGTTGGCGTGACCCGTCGTGGTTGTCGAAGTCGACGGTCTCGAAGGGGAGGTCGGACCGGCTGATCAGTACGACGCGGCCGCCGGTCTCCTCGTACCGCTGGAGCTCGTCGATCAACGCGTGCTCCGACGGCGGGTCGACGTACCCGGTGCCGGCCAGGATGATGGCGCGCGGCTGCTGACCGCGCAGCTCCCGGATCAGGTCGAGCTCGCGCTCGGCCTGCCGCTCGGTGACCGCGATCGAGACGTGCAGCCCGATCGCCTCGGCCTGTTTCATGATCTCGGCGGCCATCGCGGAGAAGTACGGGTCGGAGATCAGGCTGATCACCAGCGCGATCGTGCGCGAAGTGCCCCGGGCCATTGCCTGCGCGGGCAGATTCGGGGTGTAGCCGAGCTCCTGGGCGGCGCTCAGGACGCGCTCGCGATAACTTGGAGCGACCCGCCGCGAACTGCCGTTCAGCACCCGGGACGCGGTCGGTTGCGACACCCCGGCGGCGCGCGCGACGTCGTCGAGCGTGACAGGACGCTTCTGTGCGCCTGGACCGTTCAACTGCGCCCCCGGACCGTTCATCGTTGCAGTTTATCGACAGGGGAGACGATGCGTACGACGGAACGCCTGATCCTCCGGCCGTTTCAGGACACCGACCTGGATGCCTGGGCCGACCTCAACAGTGATCCGGAGGTGATGCGGTACATCGGGGGACCGCTGACGCGCGCCGAGTCGGACCGCGAGGCGGCCGGGATCAACCAGCAGTGGGAGGCCGACCGGTTCGGCTTCTTGGCGATCGAGCGGGCGAGTGACGGCGTGTTCCTCGGTGCGGGCGGGCTGTCTCGCGAGGCATGGTATCCCGACACGCTCGAAGTCGGCTGGCGGCTGTCGCGCTCCGCGTGGGGCCACGGGTATGCGACCGAAGCGGCCGCGCACTGGCTCGCCTACGGCTTCACCGAGCTCGAACTGCCCCGCATCAACTCGGTCACCGACACCCCGAACGAGCGCAGCATCGCCGTCATGCGCCGCCTCGGCATGACCTTCGACCACACCGCCGACCTCACCTTCGCCGGCGAGACGTTCAACGCGACCGTTTATTCGATCACGGCCGAGGCCTTCCGCATGATGTGATGCCGCCATGCCCAAGGTCGTGCTGGTCACCGGATTACAAGCGTCGGGGAAGTCCACCGTCGCGCCGCTCCTGGCGTCCCGCCTCGGCCCACCGGCCGCGACGCTGGACGGGGACATCTTCTACAACGGCGTGGTCGCCGGCGCCGAGATCATGACCCCGAACCCGTCGGCGGAGGCGGTCCGGCAACTGGAACTCCGGTACGCCGCGACCGCGCTGGTGGCGCAGCACTACGCCGACAACGGCTTCGACTTCGTGGCCAGCGACATCGTCCTGGGCGACCACGTCGAACGCTGGTTCGCCAACCTGCGAGCCGTCGACACCTACCTCGTCGTACTCACCCCGTCCGTCGAGTCGATCGTCAACCGCGAGGTAGGCCGCGGCGGCAACAACTCCTACCGCGATTGGCAAGACGACGGCGGTTCGCTGACCGACGCCGTACGGGCTCTGCAAGCGGGCCTGGACGAGATCCCGCACCGAGGCCTCTGGCTCGACACCACTGGTCAGACCCCGGAGCAGACCGTCGACGCGATCCTCACGGACCTGGAGAAGGCTCGCTGGGGGAGCGGCGTACGGACCGACGGGTAGTGGTGCCGCCCCGGCGGTTCTCACAAGGCTCCGCACGCTGTAAGTTGCGCGATCCGGCCGACCACTACCCGTTCTTCGGTACGGCTCAGGTGGCGGAGACTTCTTCGTCTTCGTGTTCGACCATGGGGCTGATCGGCCAGTCTTCGGGGTAGTCGGGGGCGAACTCTTCGGCTTCGGCGTAGAGGCGCTTGCGGTACTTGCGGGAGAGGCGGTCGCCGAAGACGGTGCCTTGGGTGTGGTCGGTCTCGTGCTGGAGGCAGCGGGCCAGCAGGCCGTCGCCCTCGTAGGAGACGGGGTCGCCGTGCTCGTCGACGCCGGTGACCTTGGCGAAGTCGGGGCGGGCGCACTTGGTGAAGGCGCCGGGCAGGGACAGGCAGCCTTCGTCACCCTCGTCGAGGCGGCGGTCCTTGCCCTCGGGGAGCTGGATGACCGGGTTGCAGACGACGCCTTCGATCCGGTTGCCGTCCTTGTCGGGGCAGTCGAAGATGAACAGCTGCAGGTCGACCCCGACCTGGTTGGCGGCCAGGCCGACGCCTTCGGCCGCGTCCATCGTCGAGAACATATCGGCCACCAGCGTCTGCAGCTCGGGACCGAAGTCGGTCACCGGCTGGTTGAGGTGATGCATCACCTCGGTGCCCCAGCGGGTGATCGGGCGGACGGAACCACGCTCGTACTTCGAAACCATGCGGGAAATCTTATCCGGCGTACGACGGCCGGGCCGACCGGGTGACGGGAGACGCCCGCCACCCGGCCGGATGCGGCTACTTGGCGTTGACCTCGTCGCGCCACGCGACCCAGTCGCGGAGCAGGCCGGTGTCGTAGTCCGGGCCGGAGGCCGAGACGGTGAACAGCCGGGTGCCGACGTCGAGCAGGCCCTTGCCGACCTCCTCCGGCGACTTGTCGCCGACGGCGGTCGAGCGCTCGATCTCACCGGGGTTGCGGCCGATCGTCTTGCAGTGCTCGTCCAGTACGGCGTGCTTGTGCGCGATCGTCTCCGCGTCACCGAAGCCGTGCCAGATGTTGGCGTGCTGGGCGACCAGCTTGAGCGTCTTCTTCTCGCCGCCGCCACCGATCAGCACCGGGATGTCGCGGGTCGGCTTCGGGTTCAGCTTGGCCCAGCGGGCCTCGATCCGCGGCAGCGCCTCACCGAGGGCGTTCAGCCGGCCGCCCGCCGTACCGAACTCGTAGCCGTACTCGTCGTAGTCCCGCTCGAACCAGCCCGAGCCGATGCCGAGGATGAGCCGGCCGTCGCTGATGTGGTCGACGGTGCGGGCCATGTCGGCCAGCAGGTCGGCGTTGCGGTAGGAGTTGCAGGTGACCAGGGCGCCGATCTCGACCCGTTCGGTCGCTTCGGCCCACGCGGCCAGCATGGTCCAGCACTCGAAGTGCAGGCCGTCCGGCTCCCCGGACAGCGGGTAGAAATGATCCCAGTTGAAGGCGATGTCGACGCCGATCTCCTCGGCCTTCGCGACGGTACGGCGGATGTCGGCGTACTCGGCGTGCTGGGGCTGAATCTGGAAACCGATCCGGACGGGGAAGGCGCCGTACGGACGGTCGGTGGACTCGGAATCTGTCATGGTGGTCATCCTATCCGCCGTTTCGGAGGACCCTCCGGATCGGGTCGGGGGGACGGACATGAAGGGGTACGGATGCCGGACGAGATCGACGAGTTCGCCAGGCTGTTCACGGGCTTCCTGGAGCGGATGCAGAGCCACCGCCCGGCCGGGATCAACCGGACCGGGCTGCGGGACAAACTGATCGAGCACCTGGGCGCCGAGCCCGAGCAGGTGCCGGTGGTGTCGTCGACGTTCGCGCCGTACGACCTGCCGAATGTGCAGCGCGCGATCGAGGCCTGGTTCGACTCCTTCGAACTCGTCGGCCTGGCTGGCTCGGGCCGCGGCCATCACTCGCTCAGCGAGGTCCTGGAGATGGCCGTCTACGACCGCTTCGGGATCGGTGCCGTCGACTACGTCCGGGTCCCGGTCGACCTCGACGAGGACATGGACTGTGTCGCCTTCGGCTTCTACCTCGGCGTCCAGGGCAACGATCGGTACGCCGCTCTGTTGCGCGCGCCGAACCAGCAGTACGGCCGGTCGACGGTGGATCTCGAGGTGCTGACGGTCGACAAGGAGGCGGGGGATCGGTTCCTGAAGGCATTGCCCGAGCTGATCCGCAAGCACAACGTGTTCCGCGGCAAGGTGGTCTCGTTCGAGGGCAGCGAGTTCGGCCAGGGCATCGGCCCGTTCCGGCTGCACCCGCGTGCGGAGATCACCCGCGACGACGTCGTGATGCCGGAGGGCGTCCTCGAGCGGGTCGAGCGTGAAGTCATCGGCATCGCCGAACACCGCCAGCAGATGCTCGACGCCGGCCAGCACCTACGCCGTGGCGTCCTGCTCTACGGCCCACCCGGCACCGGCAAGACGCACACCGTGCGGTACCTGCTCTCCCGGTTGCCCGAGTTCACCGTCGTACTGCTGGCTGGCACGAGCATCCACTACATCTCGCAGGCATGTTCGCTGGCCCGGATGCTGCAGCCGGCGCTCGTCGTACTGGAGGACTGTGACCTGGTCGCTGAGGCCCGTGACTACTCCCATGGTGGCGAGAACCCGCTCCTGTTCCAGGTCCTGAACGAGATGGACGGCCTTGCCCAGGACGCCGACGTCGCCTTCCTCCTCACCACCAACCGCGCTGACCTGCTGGAGCCGGCCTTGGCGCAGCGCCCCGGCCGCGTCGACATGGCCGTCGAGGTCCCGCTCCCGGACGCCGACGGCCGCGCCCGCCTGCTCCGCCTTTACGGCCCGGCCCTCGACCTCCCCGTCGACGTCGTCGACGAACTGGTCGCCCGCACCGAAGGCACCACCGCGTCCTTCATGAAGGAGCTGGTACGCCGAACTGTCCTGCTGGCCGCTCAAGCCGACACCCCGCCCGGCCCCGACCACATCCGCACCGCGGCCGACGAACTCCTCTCCTCCCGCGACGCCCTCACCCGCCGCCTCCTCGGCGCGACGACCGACACCCCGGACGACGTCCAAGGCCCCGTCGGCCCAAGGCCCGGCCTCGCTCCGCCCGGCGCAGTCGGCGCCTACACCTCCAGCCTGCACATCTCGTACGACGACTGAGCGGACGCCCGCCACTGATCAACCGCGCGGCTGCCGCCTGCGGCACGCTCACCGGCGCTGGAGTCAGGCGGCGCCGGAGGACTTGGTCAGTGGTGGCGGTCCGGTCTGGGCGAAGAGCTGGTTGAGCTCGCTCTGGGGGATCTGGTCCTGGGCGAAGGTGATGGTGCCGTGGGTGGCGAGCTCTTCGGCGCTCCGGCGGATGAAGCCGAGGGCGGCGCGGGCGATGCTGCCGCCGAGGCTGATCCGCTGGACGCCGGCCTTGAGGAGGTCTGGGACGGTGAGGGTCGAGGAGCCGAGGCCGATCACCACGTTCACCGGGCCGTCGACCTCGCGGACGATCGTGGTGATGGTGTCGAGGTCGTTGACGCCCGGGATGTAGAGACAGTCGGCGCCGGCTTCGCGGAAGCGGTTGGCGCGGTCTATGGACTCGGCAAGAGACGTGGGTGTCTTGATGAGCTGACCGTCGGTGCGGGCGGTGAGGACGAAGTCGGCGCCCGCCGCCTCCCGCGCTGCGACGATGCGGTCGACGGCGAGAGCGACGTCGTACAGGTTGTGGCCGTCGTAGTCCTCGATGTTGCCGCCGACCAGCCCGGCCTCGCGCGCGAGCCCGATGGTTTCCGCGACCCGCTCAGGTGCAGCGCCGTACCCATCCTCGAGGTCACCACTGACCGGTACGGCGACCGCCGCCGCGATCTGCTGCATGCGTTCGAACATGTCCTCGCGGGACACGCTCGGTGCCCCGTCGGGCAGCGTGTGATCGCCCTTGGCGAGCGAGAACGCGATCCCGGCGCTGGTGGTCGCGATCGCCGGAAACCCTGCTGCCGCAAGGAGAACGGCGCTGCCCGCATCCCAAGCGTTCGGCATCACGAACCCCGTCGGCGCCCCATGCAGTTCCCGAAATCCAGTCATACCGACATCCTGTCACCGGCCCCCGACAGTTCTGGAGACGTCCTTGAACGCCCGGCGGGGACGATCGATCCGTCACCGCGCCGGTCGGCTGTGGTCCCCGACCTTGAGCACGGTTCAACCGTTTTCGCGGGGTGCAGATGGTTGACGGGTGCTCAAGGTGCGCGTCGCCTGAGACCTTGAGCACGGTTCAACCGTTCTGAAGGGCGGGACGTGGTTGAGGGGTGCTCAAGGTGCGGGGCACAGCGCCTGGTGCCGACCCGGTGGGGATTTGAGCGGATCTCCCTTCACCTTGACGGTTCTCCCCTCAAATTTTGGACGGAGAAGCGTCAACTTCAGGGGATCTCCGTTGAAATGGTCGGAGGCCGGGCAACGGTGGGCGGGCAGGGGTCGGCCCCGGGTGGGGTGCCCGGGGCCGGTGGGTGGTGCGTGCTACTGGATTTGGGAGGCGGCTTGTTCGTCGAGGAGCCAGAGGGTGCGGTTGCGGCCCTTGGGGGCTGAGGCCGGCAGGGTGCTGGTCTCCTTGAGGGCCTCGGCGACTGCCTCGGCCTTGTCGGCGCCGGAGACGACGAACCAGACCTCGCGGGACCGGTTCAGTGCCGGGACCGTGAGCGTGATCCGGGTCGGCGGCGGCTTGGGGGAGTCGTGGACGGCCACTGCCGAGACGTCCACGACCTCAAGCTGCGGGTAGCCCGGGAACAGCGAGGCCACGTGGCCGTCCGGACCGACGCCGAGCATCAGTACGTCGAACGCCGGTACGGCGCGGCCTTTGACGTCACTGAGCGCCGAGATCGTGGCGGCCAGCTCGGTCGCGTAGGCCTCAGCGGCGTCCTCGGGGGACTGGCCGGTGTCCGCGGGCATCGGGTGCACGCGGGCCGGGTCGAAGTCCACGTGGTTCAGGAGCGCGTCGCGCGCCTGCGTCTCGTTGCGCTCGGGGTCGCCGGGCGGCAGGAACCGCTCGTCACCCCACCAGAACTCGACCCGCTGCCAGTCGATCGTCGCACTGGCGGGGGACTCGGCCACGGCCTTGTAGATCGCTGCCGCGACCCGGCCGCCGGTCAGCACGACCTCCGCGACCCGGCCGTTGCTCTGGGCATCGACCAGCGCCGTGACGAATCGTGCCGCCACCGCATTGGCCAGCGCCGTCGCGTCCCGGTGGATCAACAGCTCCGACTCGACCTCGCGCTCCGGGCCGGTCATGACCGGCCCGCCACGCGCTTGGACGGAGCCTTCTTCGCAGCCGTCTTCTTCACCGCGGTCTTCTTGGCGGTCGTCTTCTTCGCCGTCGACCGTGTCGTGGTCGAACGAGACGCCTTCGATGCAGCAGGCTTCTTTGCCGCCGTCGTCTTCCGAGCAGCAGCGTTCTTCGACACCGCTGCCTTCTTCGCCGAGCCGGCCTTCTTGCCCGCGGCGTGTTGCTCGAGCTCGGCCGACGCCGCCTTACCCGCGACGGCAGCCGTCTTGGCGGCCGCCTTGCTCACCGCAGCCTGGGTCGAACGGCGGTCCGCGTCGCTGACCGTCTTGGCCGAGGCGGGCATCTTCTCCCGCTCCACCATGCAGGCCAGCGTCTTCGCGTACACGTCGTCCGGGTCGAGCCGCCGCAACTCCTCGCTCAACAGCTCAGACGGTGTACGACGCTTGAGCGCGACCGGTCGATCCGGAGCACCGGGGATGGTGAACGTCGCCACCGATCCATCCGGACGGGTCAACGCGATCGGACCGGACGCAGTAAACATCCGTACGGCGGTGATGCCCGGGCCGCGCGAGTTCTTGTGCTCGACCGGAACGCCGAGCCGGCTGTGCAGCCAGGCCGCCATCAGGTCCGCCGAAGGGTTGCCCTTCGCGGAGACGACCTCAGCCGCCAGCACCTTGGTCGGGTACTGGTCGAGAGCTGCCGCCATCAGCGCACGCCACGGCGTGAGCCGCGTCCACGCGAAGTCGGTGTCTCCGGGCGCGTAGCCCTCGGCGCGGACGGTGAAGTCAACCGTCCCCCGGCGACCCGAAGCCGCGTCGGTGACCCGTCGTCGAGCCAGGCGACCCAGCGGGTCCTCGGCCGGAACCTTCGGTCCGCCACCCGGCCACCAGACGACGACGGGGGAGTCCGGCAGCAGCAGCGGCGTGATGACCGACTCGGGAACGCGGGCCAGCTCACCGTGCAGCCGCAGCAGGACGGCCTCGCCCGGAACACCCTCGCCGACGCGAACCTCGGCGTCCAGACCAGCAGCGCCACGCCCCGGCCGCAGGATCGCGACCAGTACGCGCGACGGGTGCTCGCGACCAGCTTCGTTGGCAGCCTTCATCGCGTCGTGGTGCGACGCCTCGTCGACGACGACCACGATGGTGCCGACCATGCCCATGGCCGGCGACCCCGCACTCCGGCGGGCCTTCAGCAGTGCCGACGCGATCTCGCTCGACGTCGTGTTGGTGAGGTCGATGATCATGGCCGCCTCCACGTGCGTCCGTCGCGGGCGAGCATCTCGTGCGCGGAGTCCGGGCCCCAGTCACCGGAGGCGTACTGCTCCGGCTTGCCGTGCTCGGCCCAGTAGTTGATCACCGGGTCGAGGATCTTCCAGCCCAGCTCGACCTCGGTGTGCTGCGGGAACAGCGGCGGGTCGCCCAGCAGGACGTCCAGGATCAGCCGCTCATAGGCTTCCGGCGACGATTCGGTGAAGGAACCGCCGTACTGGAAGTCCATGTTCACGTCGCGGATCTCCATCGACGTACCGGGCACCTTGGCGCCGAAGCGCATCGTGATGCCTTCGTCCGGCTGGATCCGCAGGACCAGGGCATTCTGCCCCAGTTCCTCGGTCTCGGTCTTCGTGAACGGCAGGTGCGGTGCGCGCTTGAACATCACCGCGACCTCGGTCACGCGCCGGCCGAGACGCTTGCCGGTGCGCAGGTAGAACGGGACGCCGGCCCAACGCCGGGTGTCCACGTCGACCCGCATCGCGGCGAAGGTCTCGGTCGCGGAGTGCGCCGGGATGCCGTCCTCCTGCAGGTAGCCCTTGACCTTGCTGCCACCGGCCCAGCCGGCGGCGTACTGACCGCGGGCGGTGTGCAGGTCGAGGCGCTCGGGCAGCTTGACCGCCGCGAGCACCTTCTTCTTCTCCTGCCGCAGCGACCACGCGTCGAAGCTGACCGGCTCCTCCATCGCGACCAGCGCGAGCAGCTGGAGGAGGTGGTTCTGGATCACGTCGCGGGCCGCGCCGATGCCGTCGTAGTACCCAGCCCGGCCGCCGATGCCGATGTCCTCGGCCATCGTGATCTGGACGTGGTCGACGTAGTGGCTGTTCCAGACCGGCTCGAACATCGCGTTCGCGAACCGGAGCGCGAGCATGTTCTGGACGGTTTCCTTGCCCAGGTAGTGGTCGATCCGGAAGACCGCCTCGGGCGGGAAGACCGACTCGACCACGCGGTTCAGCTCACGAGCACTCTGCAGGTCGTGGCCGAACGGCTTCTCGATGACGACGCGCCGCCACGAGCCCGGCTTCTCTTCCGTGAGGCCGTGCTCGGACAACTGCTGCACGACCTGCGGGAACAGGCCCGGCGGGATGGACAGGTAGAACGCATGGTTGCCACCCGTCCCACGGCTGACGTCGAGCTCGTCCACGGTCTCGCGCAGCCGCTTGAACGCCTCGTCGTCGGTGAGATCGCCGGGCACGAAGCGGAAGCCCTCGGCAAGCTGCTGCCAGACCTCCTCGCGGAACGGCGTCCGCGCGTGCTCCTTCACCGAGTCGTGCACGATCTGCGCGAAGTCCTGGTTCGTGAAGTCGCGGCGGGCGAACCCGACCAGCGCGAAACCCGGGGGCAGCAGCCCCCGGTTCGCCAGGTCGTAGACCGCCGGCATCAGCTTCTTGCGGGCCAGGTCGCCCGTGACACCGAAGATCACCAGGCTGCAGGGCCCGGCGATCCGCGGGAGCCGCCGGTCCTGGGGATCCCGCAGCGGGTTCACCGGGCCGACCGGCCCTTCGTCGAGCTCAGCGGTCATCAGCCGCAATCCTCCTGGTTACTTACTGCGTGAACAGAGAAAGCAGTTGCTGTACGCCGCTCGCCGGGTCGGTGAGGTGGAGTCGCAGCACCGGCCGGCCACGATCGGCCAGAACGGTCGCGTCACCGGCAGCCTGCGCCGTGATCAACGTACCGAAAGTGAACGGGCGATCCGGGATCTCCACATCGGCCGGGTGTGCCGCGGTGATCTGGAGGAAGACGCCCTCCGGGTGACCGCCCTTGTGGTACTGGCCGGTCGAGTGCAGGAACCGCGGTCCCCACCCGAACGTGACCGGGCGACCGGTCTTCCCGGCGATCGCCGGGCGAACCCCGATCAGGTCGGCGTCCCGCTCGGAGTCCAGGTACGCCATCACCGCGACGTACCCGACCTCGTCGAGCTTGCCCAGCAGCGCGTCGACCGCGCCCTGGAGCGAGTCGACGCCGTCCAGCAGACCCTCGGAACCACGGACCTCGACGACGCCGTCGGTGAAGGCGGCGTCCTCGGGCTCCGGCTGCGCGTCGAGCAGACCGCGGGCGGCCTTCTTCGCGCTCTCGACGTCCGGCTGGTCGAACGGGTCGATGCCCAGCAGGTAGCCGGCCACCGCCGTCGCGACCTCCCAGAGCAGGAACTGCCCGCCGAGCGAACCCGACGTGAGTGCCGTCGGCACGCTGCTGGTCGGCTTGCCGGCCAGCAACGCGTTCGTCAGGTCAGCGGCCTCGCTGGTCAGCTCCGGCGCACCTAGCTCAACGGCAACCGGCAGTACGCCGGTGCCCTGCTTTCCGGTGCTCTCGGCAATCAACTGCTCGGCCCAGTCCGGGAAGCCGACGATGTCGGATCCGTCGGCCGTGATGATCGCCTTGTCGCGACCCTCGGAAGCAGCCAGTACGGCGCCCAGCCACAGTGCCGGGTTGTCCGTCGAGTCGGCCTGCAGCTTCGGAGCCGCCTCGGCGGCCTGGTCAAGCAGGTCCGCGATGTCCGCGCCGGCGAGGCCGGACGGCACCAGACCGAACGCGGTCAGCGCGCTGTAGCGGCCGCCCACGTTGGGGTCGGCGAGGAACGTCTTGCGGTAGCCCTCGTCGGCCGACAACTTCTCGAACGGCGAGCCCGGGTCGGTGACGACCACGATCCGCGACGCCGCGTCGATGCCAGCGTCAGTGAAAGCCTTCGCGAAGGTACGGCGGTGGCTGTCGGTCTCGACCGTTCCACCGGACTTGCTGGACACCACGAGAACCGTCTTGGAAAGGTCACCGGCCAGGGCCCGGCCGACCACACTCGGGTCGGTCGAGTCCAGGACCACGAGGTCGACACCCGCCGTACGGGTAATGACCTCAGGTGCCAGCGACGAACCGCCCATGCCGGACAGGACGACGCGGTCGATGCCCTCGGCACGCAAGGCGGCCTGCAGGGCCTCGATCTCGACCAGCAGCGGCCGCGAGGTCTCGTGCAGGTCCACCCAGCCGAGCCGGATGGCGGCCTCGGCCTCGGCGTCCGGTCCCCAGATCGTCGCGTCCTTCGCGGCGATCCGGGAGGCGATCTTCTCCTCGACGAGCTTGTCGACGACAGCCGACCAGTCGCCGTTGTGGGTCGTTACTCCAGTCACTTGGCCGCACCCTTCAGGGCAGACGCGACGGTCTCCTGCAGCTCGGCCCAGGAGGCGTCGAACTTCGCGACGCCCTCGTCCTCGAGGATCTGCACGACCTCGTCGTACGAGATGCCCAGCTTCTCCAGGTCCGCGATCACCTTGCGGTCGGCGTCGTAGTCGCCGCGCACGGTGTCACCGCGGAACTCGCTGTGCTTCTCGGCCGCCTCGATGGTTGCCTCAGGCATCGTGTTGACCACGCCCTTGGTGACCAGGTTGTCGACGTACAGAGTGGGGGAGTACGACGGGTCCTTGGTGCCGGTGGAGGCCCACAGCGGGCGCTGCGGCTTGGCACCGACGGTCTCGATCTCGCGCCAGCGGTCGGTGTCGAAGATCTCCTCGTACGCCTCGAAGGCGAGCCGCGCGTTCGCGATCGCGGCCTTGCCCTTGAGTGCCTTGGCCTCGTCGGTCCCGATCGAGTCGAGGCGCTTGTCGACCTCGGAGTCGACCCGGCTGACGAAGAACGACGCCACGCTGGCGAGCTTGGTGACGTCGTGACCGTTCTCGATCGCCTGCTCCAGGCCGGACAGGAACGCGTCCGCGACGGCCTTGTAGCGCTCGAGGGAGAAGATCAGCGTCACGTTCACGCTGATGCCTGCGGCCAGCGTCGCGGTGATCGCCGGCAGGCCCGCCTTGGTGGCGGGGATCTTCACGAAGACGTTCTCGCGGCCGACGATCTCCCACAGCTGCTTGGCCTGCTCGATGGTCTTGGCCGTGTCGTGCGCCAGCGTCGGCTCGACCTCGATCGAGACCCGGCCGTCCTGGCCGTCGGTGTCGTCGTAGATCGGCTTGAACAGGTCGGCGGCGTCGCGGACGTCGCTCGTGGTGATGAACCGGATCGCCTCGTCGACCGAGATGCCCTGCGCGGCCAGCTTGCCGACGGTCTCGGCGTACGCGTCGGCGTCCGAGATGGCCTTGGCGAAGATGGTCGGGTTCGTCGTCACACCGACGACGTGCTTGTCCTCGATCAGTGCCCGCAGGCTGCCGCTGGTCAGCCGCTCACGGGACAGGTCGTCGAGCCAGATGGAGACACCCGCGTCGGCGAGTGCTTTCAAGCGATCAGTCATGTCCGATGCCTTCTTCCGGAATCTTCTGTTGTGAGGTGTCAGTTGGAGACGTCGGCCGGTCCGACCGGACCGCTGGCGGCGCGCTTGGGCGCCACCCCCGGACCGGAGATCTGCGCGGCGGTGGCGATGCTGTCCTTCGCGGCCTGGACGACGGCGGCGGTGGTGATGCCGAACTCGTCGTACAGGGTCTCGTAGGCAGCGGACGCGCCGTAGTGCTCGATGCTCACGCTGCGGCCGGCGTCGCCGACGACGGCGTGCCAGCTCTGCGCGATGCCGGCCTCGACCGAGACCCGGGCCCGGACATCGGCCGGGATGACGGTCTCGCGGTAGGCGTCGTCCTGCTCGTCGAACCACTCGCGCGACGGCATCGACACGACCCGCGCCTTGATGCCCTCGTCGGCCAGCTTGGCGCGGGCCTCGACGGCGATCTGCAGCTCGGAACCGGTGCCGATCAGTACGACGTCCGGTGTGCCGTCGGTGTCGAGGAGCGTGTAGGCGCCCTTCTTCACGTTCTCCGTGGTGGCGTAGCCGTCCGTGCCGCGCGGGAAGGTGGGCACGTTCTGCCGGGTCAGCGCGAGCGCCGCCGGGCGGTCGGTGTGCTCGAGAATGGTCTCCCAGGCAGCGGCCGTCTCATTGGCGTCACCCGGACGGACGACGTCCAGACCCGGGATCGCGCGCAGCGCCGACAGGTGCTCGATCGGCTGGTGGGTCGGACCGTCCTCGCCGAGGCCGATCGAGTCGTGCGTCCAGACGTAGGTGACCGGCAGCTTCATCAACGCGGCGAGCCGGACCGACGGGCGCATGTAGTCGGAGAAGACCAGGAACGTGCCGCCGTACGGACGGGTGCCGCCGTGCAGCGCGATGCCGTTCAGGACCGAGCCCATGCCGTGCTCGCGGATACCGAAGTGCAGGACGCGGCCGTACTCGTCGCCCTGGAACTCCTTGGTCGCGTGCTCGGCCGGGATGAAGGACGGCTGGCCCTTCGGAGTGGTGTTGTTCGAGCCGGCCAGGTCGGCCGAACCGCCCCACAGCTCGGGCAGCTCAGGAGCGAGCTTCGTCAGTACGTCGCCCGACGCGGCGCGGGTGGCGACACCCTTCGCACTGGCCTCCCAGCTCGGGAGCGCGTCCTTCCAGCCGGCCGGCAGTTCACGCTTGGCCAGGCGGGCGAACAGCTCCGCGCGCTCCGGGGCAGCGGCCTTCCAGGTCTCGAAGCCGGCGTTCCACTCGTCCTCGAGCGCCTGGCCGCGGTCGAGCGCCTCGCGGGTGTGGGCGATCACGTCGGCGGCGACGTCGAAGGTCTTCGCCGGGTCCCAGCCCATGACCTCCTTGGTCGCGGCGACCTCGTCGGCGCCGAGCGCGGAGCCGTGGATCTTGCCGGTGTTCTGCTTGTTCGGGGCCGGCCAGCCGATGATCGTGTGCAGCCGGATGAAGCTCGGCTTGTCCGTGACCGCCTTCGCCGCCTGGATCGCGTCGTACAGGGCCTGGACGTTCTCCTCGTAGCCCGCGCCGCCGTTGGTCCAGTCGACGTCCTGGACGTGCCACCCGTACGCCGCGTAGCGCGCGTTGACGTCCTCGGAGAAGGCGATGTTGGTGTCGTCCTCGATGGAGATCTTGTTCGCGTCGTAGATCACCGTGAGGTTGCCGAGCTGCTGGTGACCGGCCAGCGACGACGCCTCGGCCGAGACACCCTCCTCGAGGTCACCGTCGGAGGCGATCACGAAGACGTCGTGGTCGAACAGGCTCTCGCCCTTGGCGGTCTCCGGGTCGAACAGACCGCGCTCGCGGCGGGCGGCCATCGCCATCCCGACCGCGTTGCCGACACCCTGGCCGAGCGGACCGGTCGTCGTCTCGACACCGGGGGTGTGCTCGTACTCGGGGTGGCCCGGGGTCCTGGAGCCCCAGGTGCGCAGCGACTTCAGGTCGTCGAGCTCCAGGCCGAAGCCGGCCAGGTAGAGCTGGATGTAAAGCGTCAGGCTGGAGTGGCCCGCCGACAGGACGAAGCGGTCGCGCCCGGCCCAGTGCGGGTCGGCCGGGTTGTGCCGCATCACCTTCTGGAACAGCAGGTACGCCGCCGGCGCCAGGCTCATCGCCGTACCGGGGTGGCCGTTGCCGACCTTCTCCACGGCGTCCATCGCCAGGACCCGCACGGTGTCGACCGCACGCTGGTCGAGGTCGGTCCATTCAAGCTTGGGGCTGGTCTTCTCCGTCACGCCGGCGGCGCTCCTCTCGATGGCTGTCAACACCCGTGCTGGTGCTCGGTCAGGAGCCTACTCGCCAACACGTTTCAGGCGTCTCACAGATGAGCAACCCGGACGTGAACACCGTTGTTCCCCGTCCTGGCCAGGGTCTGTCAGATCACATTCGCCGACTCACCCCCGGGGGGTGGTCCAGCCCTCCTACGGGGCGTCGTAGACTGTCGAACCGTCAGCGCCGGTACCCCGGCGTCAACCTTCTGAGTTCGAGGTGTTCGTGACGGCCGTCGACCCGCGTCCAGCCGCGACGACGTCGTACCCGACGCCGCTGCCGGATCCTTCCAGCCTGGTGGGCCCGTCAGTGCGCGACGTGGTGAAGGCGTACGTCGGTCTGACCAAGCCACGCATCATCGAGCTGCTGCTCATCACCACAGTTCCGGTGATGTTCCTGGCCGCCGGGGGAGTCCCCGGGCTCGCCGTCGTCGCCTGGACCCTGATCGGCGGCGTCCTCGCCTCCGGCAGCGCCAACACGATCAATTGCGTGCTCGACCGCGACATCGACGAGCAGATGCGCCGCACCCGGCGCCGCCCGCTCCCGCGGCACGCGGTCAGCCCGCGCTCGGCGACCATCTTCGGTGTCGTCCTCGGTGTGCTCGCCACGCTCGAGCTCGGCTTCCTGGTGAACTGGCTGTCGTCCGGCCTCGCGCTGGCCGCGAACCTGTTCTACGTCTTCGGCTACACGATGATCCTGAAGCGCCGTACGGTGCAGAACATCGTCTGGGGCGGGATCGCGGGTTGCTTCCCGACCCTGATCGGCTGGACCGCGGTCACCAACGACCTGGCGTGGACCCCGATCGTGCTGTTCGGCGTCGTCTTCTTCTGGACGCCCCCGCACACCTGGTCGCTCGCCATGCGTTACCGCGAGGACTACGCGTCAGTGGATGTCCCGATGCTCCCGGTCGTCGCGACCCCGGTCGCCACGGCGCGGCAGATCATGGCCTACTCGGTCGTCATGGTCCTCACCTCGATCGCCCTCTGGCCCGTCGCCGACACCGGCTTCGTCTACCCGGTCGCCGCGATCGTCCTCGGCGTCGTCTTCCTCCGCGAAGCCCGTGCCCTCCTCCTCCGCGCCCACACCGGCGCCGACGGAGCAGCCCTGCGCCCGATGCGCCTCTTCCACTTCTCCAACATCTACCTCGCGCTGCTCTTCATCGCCGCAGCCCTCGACCCCCTCCTCCGCTGAAGGCCACCGCCTTCGGCGGGTGTGGCTAGGTGGGCACACAGAGTTCTGCCCTTGTGGACCTTGACCACCGGGGCCTGTGGTGTTGCGATGTTGAGGTCTGTGGAGGGGCTCCGCGTCTGGGGAGACACAGATCCAGGGGGTAGGCACGTGGGCGCACGAATACGCACAGCTGCGATTGCAGCACTGGCACTGACGGGGTCGATGCTGGTCGCCGGGCAAGCCGAGGCGACCGGCGTACTGAGGCCTGTGGCAACCAATCTGGACGGTCCACGGGGTGTGGCGACGTATGGGCACAAGGTGATCTACGCCGTCACGGATGGCTCGGTCTACGCCACCGATGGTCACAAGCGCTGGAAGCTCGGGCAGGTACCGGGTGGATTCCCGCCGGCGATCGACACCAACGCCTGGGGTACGACGTACGCCCTGACCGGCGCGGGTGGTGAGCCCGGGGCCCCGCCGACTCCGGGTAGCTCGACCCTGTACCGGCTACGGCCCGGCAAGTCGGCGGTAGTTGTTGCCGACATCGCCAAGTACCAGGCGCACGACCCGGACCCGTACAACCAGGCCGACTCACCGACGGAGACGAACCCGTTCGGCGTGGCGGCGCTGCGCGACGGAACGGTCCTGGTGTCCGATGCCGCGAACAACGATCTGCTCCGCGTCTGGCCGAACGGCAAGATCAAGACCGTCGCCCGGCTGAAGCCGCGGCTGGTCAAAACCCCGGCCGGCCTGGGATCGGAAGCACCACCAGCCGGTACGCCGTTCCTCGCCGAAGCCGTCGCGACCTCGGTCACGGTCGGTTCGGACGGCTACTGGTACGTCGGTGAGCTCCGCGGCTTCCCGGCCACGCCAGGCACGTCCGAGATCTGGCGAATCAAACCCGGCGCGGTGAACGCGGTCTGCGATCCCACCAAGCCACACAAGGGCAACTGCAAGCGGTACGCCGACGGCTACACCTCGATCGTCGACCTCGCCGGCGGCCCGCACGGCAAGCTCGCCGTGGCTCAGCTGGCGCGTGACAGCTGGCTGAAGTTCGAGATGGGCGGTTCACCGATCGGCTCGCTGATCGTGCAAGACAAGTGGGGCCACCGCAAGGAACTTGCCCGAGGCAAGCTCAACCTGCCCGGTGGCGTCGCCTACAACCGCTGGGGCGACCTCTACGTCTCGTCCCCCGTCTTCGGCCCAGGCGCCGTCTACAAGGTGAGGTAATCCGAGGTTTGCGGGGAACTACTGCCGCTCCGTGACAGTAGATCCCCGCAAATCGCCAACTTCGCCCGGTTCCTCACGCTAATTGGAAATTTTTTGGGTGGTCGGTGACGATTTTTTACCGATTAGGTGCGCTCGGCGCCGACCTTCACGTTGCCTGGGCTTCCGGGCTGTGGCTGAGCCCCGTGCTGTGCGTTGCTCGGTAACGTCCGAAAAACCGGAGACGGGCACTTCGGCTCTTCGGACGTTAAGGGGGTGGGGGAGCTAACGTCCGAAGGACCGGAGACCGGCTCTTCGGTTTTTCGGACGTTAATGGGCCGCTAGGTGGCGGGGGTGCCGCGTTCGGCGTAGACGGCGGTTACCAGGGCGATGAGGAGGGCGGCGAAGGCCATGTGGATCAGGACCAGGCCCCAGGGGAGGTGGGTGAAGTACTGGGTGAAGCCGACCACGCCTTGGAGCAGCTCGGCGGCGAATAGCCACGCGGCCAGTTTGCGGAGGGTCCGGGAGGTGGCGGTTACGCGGGTTGCGATGACCAGGGCGATCGTGATGCCTACCAGGCCGAACACCACGTCAGCGTGCAGCTGACTGATGAGTTCTTCGTCAAAGCCGTTCCGGCCGATACCCGGGTCACCTGAGTGCGGTCCCGCGCCGGTCACCAAGGTGCCGAGGGCAACTGTCAGCCACACCGCCACCACGGAGGCAGTCGCCAGCGCACGGACGACCGGGGGAGTGTGCGGATAAGGGCTCGTCCGCGACCGCCGCATCATCGACACCGTCAGCGTGATGATGATCGGCGACACCAAGAAGTGCGCCGACACGATCCACGGGTTCAGTCCGGTGAGCACGCTGATCCCACCGATGACCGCCTGCAGCGGGACACCCAGAGCGGCAGCAGTGGCCAGTCGACGCAGGTCGCGGCGGATCGGGCGGTACCGCATCACGGCCAGCCAGGTACCGATCGCCACCAGAGCGACCACGAACCCGAGCATCCGGTTGCCGAACTCGATCGCGCCGTGAACACCGAGCGCGGCATGCGGCACGTACGACGAGTCGGTGCAGGACGGCCACGTCGGGCAGCCGAGGCCGGAGCCCGTCAGGCGGACGAGACCGCCAGTGATGACGATGCCGATGTTGACGATCACCGACGCCCAGCCCCAGCGCCGGACCGCGTCCAGGCTCGGCTCGGGCACCAGCCGCCAGAATCCCTTGACTGGCTCGGTGGCGGAGGGTGGGGTTTCGGTCGTCATCACCGGCACACTCTAGGGGATATCACTTGGGCCCACGCCGTCGCGAGCAGGTGCTCAGCGGAGCGCCTCGGTGTGCTGGAGGGAAGGGGGCGATGTGGTGCCATCTTTCCCTTTCCTCCAGTGCAGCGAGGCGCCCGCTGAGTGCCGCGCAGTAGGCGTGGGGCCGAGTGATATCCCCTCAAGGTCAGTCCCATCGGAAGGTTCGGGAGACCAGGTAGCCCAGGACTCCGGCCCACAGGGCGAGTGACAGTGCAGCGGCCCACGGCACGATGCCGTGGACCGTGGAGTTCGACAATCCGTTGGCCAGCGCCGCGCTGGGCAGCAGCCGGACAACGCTCTGCATTCCCTCGGGGTACTCGTCCACCGGTGTCATCACCGCGCCACCCACAAGCAGCAGCAGATAGAGCAGGTTCGCCGCCGCGAGCGTCGCCTCAGCCCGCAGCACGCCGGCCATCAACAGACCGAGTGACGCGAAGGCCGCCGTACCGCAGAGAACAGTCAGTACGACGCCAACCACCGCATTCGCGCCGCCGGCGGGCTTCCAACCGAGTGCGAACCCAGCGCCGATCAGTACGGCGAACTGGATCACCTGCACGATCAGAACCGCGCCGATCTTCCCCGCCAGCAGTCCACCACGTGACAGGGGAGAGGCGCCGAGCCGCTTGATCACGCCGTACCGGCGTTCGAAACCGGTGGCGATCGCGAGCGAGGTGAAGGACGACGACAGCACCGCCAAAGCCAACACCCGCGGTACGGCGTCGTCGATCGGCCGTGCGTCACCTAGCGGCAGCCGGTTGCCCAGGCCAGTGGCGCCGAGCAGCAGGAGCAGACCCAGCGGGATGACCAGCGCCAGGAGCAGTTGCTCGCCGTTGCGGATCAGCAGCTTGAACTCCATCCGTGTGTGCGCCATCACCTTCCGCGACCACGGCGCACTGCCGGGCTGGGGCGCATACGTCACGGGCACAGTCATGAGTTCTCTCGCTTCGGTGCCGTCAGTTCGAGGTAGACGTCCTCGAGCGACTTCGTGTGATGCTCGGTCAACGCGTCGGGCGTACCGGAGGCGATCAGCTTCCCGGCCGCCATCACGTGTACCTGGTCGGACAACTGCTCAGCCTCGTCCATTGCATGCGTCGTCAGTACGACGGTCACTCCGTCGTCACGCAGATCCCGGATCAGCTGCCAGATCTCGCGTCGCCCATGCGGGTCGAGCCCGGTCGTCGGTTCATCGAGGAACGCGATCTCCGGCCGCCCCACGATCGCCAGCGCGAGCGACAGCCGCTGCTTCTGGCCACCCGACAACCTCCGGTACGGCGTTTTGCCGCACGTACCGAGGTCGAGCCGTTCCACCAGCGCGTTGATGTCGAGCGGGTGCGAGTGCAGCGAAGCGACGTACCGGAGCATCTCCAGCGCGCGGACCCCGGACCAGGCGCCGCCGTCCTGCAGCATCACGCCGATCCGTGGCATCAGCTCGTCGTGGTCGGTGATCGGGTCCAGCCCGAGCACCCGGACACTGCCGGAATCCGGTCGCCGGAACCCTTCGCAGGTCTCCACGGTCGTGGTCTTGCCGGCCCCGTTGGGGCCGAGCACGGACGTGACGGCGCCGACGGCTACGGTGAGAGTGAGCCCGTCGACCGCAGCCTTCTCGCCGTACCGCACGACGAGGTTGTCGATCTCCACCGCGACTGGCACAAACCGCAGCATAGAGAACCGGTGAACGTGACCTCGCTCACGCCCACCCCTTCGCTTCCGGCGTGCCGCTGCGGAGAAGCCGTGAACCGGTTAGGGGAGCCTTATTTGAAGGGCCCACCGAATTAAGCCACACTGATGTTGTGAAAACTTCCGCAGCCTCCGGAGCGGCGCCTGCCGGTACCGGCAGCGCGCGGGACGAGTCCACCCGTGACCGGGTGGCCCGGTCGATCCTGACCAATGGCCCGTCCAGCGCCGCGGTGCTCGCCGAGCGCCTCGAGCTGACGCCTGCCGCCGTCCGGCGGCACCTCGACCACCTGCTCGAAGAGGGCCTGGTCGAGTCCCGCGAGGAGCGCGTCTACGGCCCCCGCGGCCGCGGCCGCCCCGCGAAGGTCTTCGTGCTGACCGACTCCGGCCGGCACGCGTTCCACCAGGCGTACGACGACCTGGCCGCCACCGCGCTGCACTTCATCGCGGAGGCCGGCGGGGACGAGGCGGTCGCGGAGTTCGCGCGCCGCCGCGCCGTCGAGGTGGGACAGCGGTACCGGGAGCTGGTCGACGCCGCTCCCGACAGTGACAAGGCGGAGGCGCTGGCCCAGGCGCTCACCGGCGACGGCTATGCCGCCTCCACCGCGGTCCAGGGGCAGGGCACCCAGCTCTGCCAGCACCATTGCCCGGTCGCGCACGTGGCCGAGCAGTTCCCCCAGCTGTGTGAGGCCGAGACCGAGGTGTTCGCCACCTTGCTCGGCCGGCACGTCCAGCGGCTGGCCACCATCGCCCACGGCGACGGTGTCTGCACAACGCATATCCCGGGGCCTGCCCCGGCTTCCTCTGTATCCGACGGCGAATCTGCGAGGACTGCACGATGACGCAAACCGCTCACCCCGAACTGGAAGGCCTCGGCAACTACCAGTACGGCTGGTCCGACTCCGACGCCGCCGGCGCCGTTGCCCAGCGCGGAATCAGCGCTGACGTCGTGCGCGGGATCTCGGCCCTGAAGAGCGAACCCGAGTGGATGCTCGACCTGCGGCTGAAGGGCCTGAAGCTCTTCGACCGCAAGCCGATGCCGTCGTGGGGTGCCGACCTGTCCGGGATCGACTTCGACAACATCAAGTACTTCGTCCGGTCGACCGAGAAGCAGGCGACCAGCTGGGAAGAGCTTCCCGAGGACATCAAGAACACCTACGACAAGCTCGGCATCCCGGAGGCGGAGAAGCAGCGTCTCGTCGCCGGTGTCGCCGCGCAGTACGAGTCGGAGGTCGTCTACCACCAGATCCGTGAGGACCTGGAGGAGCAGGGTGTCATCTTCGTCGACACCGACACCGGCCTGAAGGAGTACCCGGAGCTGTTCCAGGAGTACTTCGGCTCCGTGATCCCGGTCGGCGACAACAAGTTCGCCGCGCTGAACACGTCGGTCTGGTCCGGCGGCTCGTTCATCTACGTGCCCAAGGGCGTCAAGGTGGACATCCCGCTGCAGGCCTACTTCCGGATCAACACCGAGAACATGGGCCAGTTCGAGCGGACGCTGATCATCGTCGACGAGGACGCCTACGTCCACTACGTCGAGGGCTGCACCGCGCCGATCTACAAGTCGGACTCGCTGCACTCCGCGGTCGTCGAGATCATCGTGAAGAAGGGCGCCCGCTGCCGCTACACGACGATCCAGAACTGGTCGAACAACGTCTACAACCTGGTCACCAAGCGCGCCACCTGTGAGGCCGGCGCGACGATGGAGTGGATCGACGGCAACATCGGTTCCAAGGTGACGATGAAGTACCCGGCCGTCTACCTGATGGGTGAGCACGCCAAGGGCGAGACCCTGTCGGTCGCGTTCGCGGGCGAGGGCCAGCACCAGGACGCCGGGTCGAAGATGGTGCACAACGCGCCGTACACGTCGAGCTCGATCGTGTCGAAGTCCGTGGCCCGCGGTGGCGGCCGGACGTCGTACCGGGGTCTCGTCGAGGTCGCGCCGGGTTCGCACCACAGCAAGTCCACGGTGCGCTGTGACGCGCTGCTGGTCGACACCATCAGCCGCTCCGACACCTACCCGTACGTCGACGTCCGCGAGGACGACGTGGCGATGGGGCACGAGGCGACCGTCTCCAAGGTCAGCGATGACCAGCTCTTCTACCTGATGAGCCGGGGGATGGCCGAGGACGAGGCGATGGCGATGATCGTCCGCGGCTTCATCGAGCCGATCGCCCGCGAGCTCCCGATGGAGTACGCGCTGGAACTCAACCGGCTCATCGAGCTGCAGATGGAAGGGGCCGTCGGCTGATGTCGGCAACCGAAACTCTCGTTGCTACCGGCAACAAGGCGCATTCGCACGGTCCGGGGTCCCCGGTGCCGCTGCAGGCGCGCAGCGAGCGGCCCACGTCGTACGACGTCGATGTCTTCCCGGTGCCCAACGGCCGTGAAGAAGAATGGCGCTTCACGCCGATCAAGGCGCTGAAGGGTCTCTTCGAGGACTCCGAGCCGACCGAGACGCCGAAGATCGACGCCTCCGGCCCGGAGCGGGTCACCATCGAGACCGTCGTCGCGGACGCGCTCAAGGTGCTGACCCCGCAGGACCGCCCGGCCGCGATCGCCTGGAAGCGTTCCCCGTCGGCCCTGGCCGTGCGGATCCCGAACGAGGCCGAGCTGACCGAGCCGGTGCACGTGAACGTGGCCAGCCTCGGCGGCCGCGGCTACACGCACCTGATCGTCGAGGCCGGCCGGCACAGCCGCGGTCTCGTGATCATCGATCACACCGGTGCCGGCGAGCTGGCCAGCAACGTCGAGATCAAGGTCGGCGACGGCGCCGAGCTGCGGGTCGTGAGCATCCAGCAGGGTGACCACGAGTCGCTGCACCTGGCCCAGCACGACTCGCTGGTCGGTCGCGACGCCAAGCTCAAGCATGTCGTCGTCACGCTCGGCGGCAAGGTCGTCCGGATCAACGCCAACGTCCGGTACGCCGGTCCTGGCGGCGATGCCGAGTTCCTCGGGGTGTACTTCGCTGAGGGCGGTCAGCACCACGAGCACCGCCTGTTCGTCGACCACGAGGCCACGAACTGCAAGAGCAACGTGCTCTACAAGGGTGCGCTCGCCGGTGACAACGCCCGCTCGGTCTGGATCGGCGACGTGCTGATCCGTGCGGCCGCTGAGGGCACCGACACCTTCGAGCTGAACCGCAACCTGGTCCTGACCGAGGGCGCTCGCGCCGACTCGGTGCCGAACCTGGAGATCGAGACCGGCGAGATCGAGGGTGCGGGACACGCGTCCGCGACCGGCCGGTTCGACGACGAGCAGCTGTTCTACCTGCAGGCCCGCGGCATCCCCGAGGATGCGGCCCGCCGGCTGGTCGTGTCCGGCTTCTTCAACGACATCATCGGCAAGATCGGTGTCCCCGAGGTCGTCGAGCACCTGCACGAGGTGATCGAAACCAAGCTGGCCCGCACTGCCGAGCTGAGCGCGACCGCGAAGGTAGCACTCGGCCAGTGAGCGACAGCTTTGAGCGCGCCTGCGCCGCCGCCGACGTACCGGACGAGGGTGTTGTCTCGGTAGAGATCGGTGGCGTCGAGGTCGCGGTCGTGAAGAGCGAAGGACAGTACTTCGCGGTGCGGGACGAGTGTTCCCACGCGCAGATCCAGCTGTCCGAGGGTGACGTCGGCAAGTGCGAGATCGAGTGCTGGCTGCACGGGTCGCGTTTCGACCTGCGCACCGGCGAGCCGACCAGCCTGCCCGCGTACGACCCGGTGCCGGTGTACCCGGTCCGCCTCGACGGTGCCGACGTACTGGTCGACGTGAAGAACCCCCTGAACCAGCCATCCCTGTAAACCAGACGGAGACAGAAGAAACCTCATGGCGACACTCGAGATCCGCGACCTGCACGTGTCGGTCGACACCGAGAACGGCCCGAAGGAGATCCTGCGCGGCGTCGACCTGACCATCGCCGGTGGTCAGACGCACGCGATCATGGGCCCGAACGGTTCCGGCAAGTCCACGCTGGCGTACTCGATCGCCGGCCACCCGAAGTACAACGTCACCAGCGGCACCGTGACGCTGGACGGCGAGGACGTGCTGGACATGGCGGTCGACGAGCGCGCCCGGGCCGGCCTGTTCCTGGCCATGCAGTACCCGGTCGAGGTTCCCGGCGTGTCCGTGTCGAACTTCCTCCGGACCGCCAAGACCGCCATCGACGGCGAGGCCCCGAAGCTGCGCACCTGGGTCAAGGACGTCAACAAGGCGCTGGCCGACCTGGACATGGACGCCGACTTCGGCAACCGCAACGTCAACGAGGGCTTCTCCGGTGGTGAGAAGAAGCGCCACGAGATCGTCCAGCTGGAGCTGCTCGACCCGAAGATCGCGATCCTCGACGAGACCGACTCCGGCCTCGACATCGACGCGCTCAAGATCGTCTCCACCGGGGTCAACCGGTTCGCCGAGAAGGGCGACAAGGGCGTTCTGCTGATCACCCACTACACCCGGATCCTGCGCTACATCAAGCCGGACTTCGTGCACGTGTTCGTCGACGGCAAGGTCGCCGAAGAGGGTGGCGCCGAGCTGGCCGACGAGCTCGAGGCGAACGGCTACGAGCGCTTCCTGAAGGTGACCACCAAGTGACCGACGCCCGGACCTTCAGCAGCCCGTTGGACCTGCAATCGGTCCGGGCTGACTTCCCGATCCTGTCGCGTGAGCTGGCAGGCGGGTTCCCGCTGGTGTACCTGGACTCGGCGAACTCTTCGCAGAAGCCGGTCCAGGTCGTCCAGGCGATCTCCGATCACTACCTCAAGCACAACGCCAACGTCGCTCGCGCCATGCACCAGCTCGGTGCGGAGGCGACGGCGGCGTACGAGGGTGGTCGCGACAAGGTGGCGGCCTTCCTCGGCGCCACCAACCGCGACGAGATCGTCTTCACCAAGAACGCCTCCGAGGCGCTCAACCTGGCCGCGCACACGCTCGGCGCGTCGCTGAAGCCGGGCGATGTCGTGGTGATCTCCGAGATGGAGCACCACAGCAACATCGTCCCGTGGCAGCTGCTGTGTGAGCGCACCGGCGCGACCCTGAAGTGGTTCGGGGTGACCGACGACGGCCGGCTCGACCTGTCGAACATCGACGAGCTCCTGACCGAGCAGACCAAGATCGTCTCGCTCGCCTGGGTCTCGAACGCACTCGGCACGATCAACCCGATCGCCGACATCGCGGTGAAGGCGAAGGCGGTCGGCGCGACGGTTGTCGTCGACGCCTCGCAGGCCGTGCCGCAGTTCCCGGTCGACGTGTCCACGCTCGGGGTGGACATGCTCGTCTTCACCGGGCACAAGGCGGTCGGCCCGACCGGTATCGGCGTGCTCTGGGGCCGTTACGACCTGCTCGCCGAGCTGCCGCCGTTCCTCGGTGGTGGCGAGATGATCGAGATCGTCCGGATGACGGGGTCGACGTTCGCGCCGCCGCCGGCCAGGTTCGAGGCCGGTACGCCGCCGATCGCGCAGGCGGTCGGTCTGGGAGCGGCCCTGGACTACCTGTCCGGGATCGGCATGGACAAGATCGCGGCGCACGAGCACGCGCTCGTCGAGTACGCGCTCGAGGGGCTCAAGACGGTTCCCGGGCTCAAGCTGCTTGGTCCGGCCGACGCCAAGGACCACGGCGGTGCGATCAGCTTCGAGCTGGACGGTGTGCACCCGCACGACGTCTCGACGGTGCTCGACACGCGCGGCATCGCCGTCCGGGCTGGTCACCACTGTGCGCGTCCGGTCCACGAGCGGTTCGGAATGCAATCCTCGACCAGAGCGTCTTTCTACCTGTACACGACTCCCGAGGAGATCGACGCGCTCGTCGACGGCCTCGGATTCGTCCGGTCATTCTTCAAGGTGGACTGATATGCAGCTCGACAGTCTCTACCAGGAGATCATCCTGGATCACTACCGCAGCCCGCACCACGCGGGTCTCGCGGACCCGTACGACGTGGAGGTGCACCACGTGAACCCGTCCTGCGGGGACGAGGTCACGCTCCGGGTCGAGCTCGACGGTGACACCGTGAAGGCGGTCACCCACCACAGCGTCGGCTGCTCGATCAGCCAGGCGGCGACGTCGGTGATGTCGGACCTCGTGATCGGCAAGCCGGTCACCGAGGGGATGGCGACGTACGAGAAGTTCCTCGAGCTCATGCAGAGCCGCGGGAACATCGAGCCGGACGAAGAGGTTCTGGAGGACGGCGTCGCCTTCGCGGGCGTCGCACAGTTCCCCGCCCGCGTGAAGTGTGCCCTGCTGGGCTGGTCGGCCTGGCGCGACGCCACGGCCCAAGCGCTTGCCGCTCACAACGTGGCCGCCAACGAAGGAGTGAAGAATGCCTGACCAGACCGACGAGAAGATCGAGCTGCCCGAGGTCGACCTCGAGGCAGCCGCGGCGGCCCAGGCCGGCACCGGCTCGACGCCGCCCCCGGTCGAGGACGTCCTCGAGGCGCTCAAGGACGTCGTCGACCCCGAGCTCGGCATCAACGTCGTCGACCTCGGCCTGATCTACGGCGTCACTGTCGACGACTCCAGTACGGCGATCATCGACATGACCCTGACGTCCGCGGCCTGCCCGCTGACCGACGTGATCGAGGACCAGACCCGGATGTCGCTCGAGGGCCTGGTCAACGACTTCCGGATCAACTGGGTCTGGATGCCGCCGTGGGGCCCGGAGAAGATCACCGACGACGGCCGCGACCAGTTGCGCGCTCTCGGCTTCAACGTGTGACACAGGAACGTGTGACGAGAGTTGTCACAGTCGCACCGGAACGCTTGGACAGGTGGCTGAGCGGCTTCGGTGAACGCCACGGCGACGTCTCGTTCGAGGCAGCACCGCATCAGGTGACGGTGTCTGCGGCGGACGGGGCGGTCGCCGTGGTGGACGTACCCTTTCAGCCTCTCGCGGAGCTCAACCGCGAGGGGCTGATTGCGCATGTTCTGGCCGACCATCGCTTGGGCGTTCTCCTGGTACGGCGGGGTGGGTACGGCGCGGGCGTTTTCGTCGGCGCCAAGCTGGTGGACTCGAAGGTCGGCTCACGCCATGTGCAGGGCACGACCAAGGCCGGCGGTTGGTCGCAGCAGCGGTTCGCCCGGCGACGCGACAACCAGGCCCGCGAGGCGTTCGCGGCGGCCACGGAGGTCGCCGTACGGATTCTGGGGTCGGCGCGGTTAGAGGCGTTGGTCTGTGGGGGAGACCGGCGGGCGATCGAGACCGTGCTCGAGGATCCACGGTTGAAGGAGCTGCCCGGTCTCACCCGGCCGCCGTTCCTCGGCGTACCGGATCCGAAGCAGAAGGTGCTTGAGCAGGCCGGTGCGGACGCGCGAGCGATCCGGATCGAGCTGACCGACCCTCAGGAGTTGTAGAGCGCGCGGAAGTCGTCGAGCGTGCCCTCGTAGTACTGCAGGTCGTCGACGAGCTTGGCGCGGTGGACCAGCTGCGGGCTCTCGACGAGGGCTTGCCGGCCGAAGTCGGACCAGATCGCCGAGTCCGGCATCTGGTCCGCGTCCTCCGGCAGGAACTTCAGCGCCTCGCGGACGGCGTACGCGGCGTACTCCCAGTTGAGCTCGACGATCGAGCGGTCCTGATCGGGCTGCCCGGTGTAGGACATGTCGGCGGTCAGCGCGCGACGGCCGAACGTCGACGCGAGGATCGCCCACTGCGCGGCGTCGAGCAGCGTCGATACCCCGAGGCCGAACGGCAGTCCGAGTTTGCGGGCTGCGCTCTCGCTCTCGTACGCGACCTCGATCGCACCGGCGGTCGAGTGGTAGGTCCACGACGTCTCGCCCTCGACCAGGTTGACTCCGGGCTGCAGATCCGGGGCGGGCACGGCCGGCGCGGATTCATCCGCGGCGGTGAGCACGCTCTCGTAGACCTGCGCTTCGGTCAGTGTCCTGGCGGTCAGCATCAGTGGTGTCGCTCCTGTTCCCGGGCCGGCTTCGAGCCTACCGTGACCGGCTTGGCGGTCGCTTGCCCCGTTCCGGGACGCAGTTGCTGGGCCGTCGTGCTGTAGTCGAGACCCTTCAACATGCTGGCCGGTACGCCGTTCTGTACCAGCGCCTCGGCGACTTTCGCGTTGAAGTTCTCCTCGGGGGCCAGCGAGTTGTAGACGTCCCGCAGGTCGACCCGGTCCTGAGCCATCAACGCGACTTGCTTGTCCAGCCCCGCGAAGGCCGAGCCGAAACCGCGGTCGCCGCCGATCATCCCGCCACCAGGCAAGGCGACGTAGGTCTCCTCACGGCCGCTGCGCTCGTGGATCGAGACCACGACCGGCTCCGACGTCTCCTGGGCTCGGTCCAGCGCCTCGACCAACGGCCGGTACGGCTCGTAGACATCGTTGCCTGCGGCATCTTTATGGACCTCGTCGGCGCGGATGTCCGGGCGGCCGAACTCCTCCGGCGCGATCCGCAGCTGCGCCGAGGCCAGCGCCGCGTCGGCGGACGCGCCGGTCTCCATCGTGCGCAGGGCATCGAGGTACTCGTGCTTGAGCATCTTGACGTAGAACTGGCCCTTCGCGGCGTTCGGAAGGTTCTTGCTGCGCTTCTCCGCCGGAGTGCCGCGCCCGTTGTCGCTCGCCTTGGTGAGGGTGACGTCGTAGCTGACCGGGATCCGGACCGTGACGAGCTCGCCCTCCTCGAACTTGCTGGTCTCGAGCCGGTTCCCGTACGCGACGGAGTTCTGCTCCTTCACCTGTTCGCCGACCGAACCGGAGACCGAGACCGGTCCGCCGTTGGCTCCGGCGTTCACACTGCCGGGCCCGACGTGGCTGACGCTGCTCGCGGTCTTCGCCGACGTCTCGCGCCGGCTGACCGCGCCGGTCTGGGCGTCGCCGATCGGATCCTCGGCGAGTTCGAAGCCGGTCATCCGGGCCTTGATCAGCACGTCGATCGTGGTCCGGCCGTTCCCGCGAGCCGCCATCGGCGGCAGCCGCAGACCGTCGGCGCTGGTCAGCTCGGCGAAGTTGCCCTTCATCGCGGTGGCCTGGAGATAGCCGTCGAGAGTGCCCGAGTGCTCCGCGAGTCCGGTGGCACCGAGCGCTCCGGGATCCGCGAGCTCGGCGGCGACGACGTCATACAGCTGGTTGGTGCGGGTCTCGCCGCGGGCGTACGGGTAGGTGCTCTCGACGACCGCGCTTTCGGTGACCTGGATCGGCCGGTGCTCGACCTGTTCGGCGGTCTGCGGCCGGCTGCCGGGCTCGCGGATGAGTTTGCGCGGCGCGTGCAGCGTTACCTCGGCCGACAGTTGGCGCGGGGTGGCGACGGTCGTCCGCTCGTCCGGCGTCGTCCGGCCGAGCTTCCAGCTAGTGCTGGTCATCGCGGCGGCTCCGGCGTTCCGGATCCGGACGACCTCGGACGTGAAGACGACGGTTCGCCGCACCTCGGCCTGATCGAAATGGCCTGTTCTGGCGACCGTCGCGTTCTGCAGGGCACCGTTCGCAGAGTCCGTGCGGTTGCGCTCGCCAGAGGCTCCGGCATTGCCGTCGCCCGCACTGCCACCGACAGTCGCCCCGTACGTCGTACTGTGGCTGACTGAGCGTTCCTGGCCGTTGTGCGTGTAGGCCTGGTCGAGACCGATCGCCTCGACCGACGGGATCTCCGGAGTACCGTCCACGGTGTAGGAACCGACGTACTGGGCGGTGATCCGGACCTGGTAGAGGTCGGGCAGCTGCCCTTCGACCGGGACCTCGACGGTCGCGATGAAGCCTCGTGGGCCGAGCATGTTCTCGAAGCTGCCCTGGTACGCATCCGGGTTCAGGTTCACCCGCAGCGCCGGTTCGAGCAGTTTGCTGTCGGTCAGCACTCCGGGTGCGAGCTCCTCGAACTGCGGCCGGACCAGCTCGTACAGATCGACCTGCTCGTCCGGTCGCCCGGTCGGTGCGATGGACTCGAGCTGTGCCGAAGCGAGGCTCTCGTCGTACGCCGGTCCGAGGTCGACCGGGGTGCGCTGGGCGGCCAGGGTCTCGGTGGCGCGCAGGCGCTCCTCGACCTTGCCGGCCTGGCTGGGCTGCTGGCCGCTCGCTTGGAACACCTTGGCGACGAGCTTCTCGGTGTCGTGCTCGGCGGCGAGCCCGGTCGTGACGCCGGCCCGCTCAAGGTTGTAGCGGCGGACGAAACCTGTCGCGACCTGCGGATCCATCGTCACGCGGTCGTTCAGGTACCGCTCGGCGACATCGGCCACGATCGGCAGCGGTAGGTCCAGCTTGCCGCCGGCGTACAGAGCAAGGGCCCGACGCTCGGCCATCGCCTTCTGAGCAAGGGCATCGTCCAGTGGAATCGTCTGTACGACGGTCCCGTGGCTGTCGACGATGTCGGCTTCGAGCTCGAATTGCTCCAGCAACTCGTAGTGCGTGCCGGTGTTGACGAGCAGCCATTCCTGGCCGGTTGCACGCGTGGTGCTGGTGGACTGCGAAGTACCGCCGGTGCGGCTGAGCGATCCCGTTCCCCATTGCGCCGAGCTGTCCGCGTCGACCTGACCGCCGCCGCCTTCGACGCCGACCCCGCCCGAGGCCGACGTACCGGAGGTGAAGCCGGCGTCGGTCAGGGTCAGGTTGATGTTGGCGGTGTTCTGCTGGCTGACGGCCAGGAAGGTCTGGTCGACGGCGCGGCCGCGAACGACGACCTTGTACTCCTGGGCGCGGATGGTCCGGTCGTCGAGTGCCTCGGCGGGATTGGCCGGTGGCGGCGTGACGATCATCGGTACTTCGAAGCTGCCGTTCATCCAATCCGGATGCGCGACCAGGCTCTCCGACGACAAGGCGGCGTGGAGCTGCAGGACGGCGCTGGAGTCGGCCCGGAAGACGTCCGCCTCGGTGAAGATCCGGTCGGCCGGGTTCCCGGCGTCGACCGCGACGATGATCGCCTGCCGAACGGCCAGCTCGTGCGGTGCCTTCGGCTGCTTGGTGAGATCAGGCGCCTCGGCCCGGGTCATCGAGCTCTCGTAGGCGAGATCGACCTTGCCGGCGACATCGGCGATCGGCTCCGCGAGGCCCTGGTCGGTCAGCTCGCGGAAGGTGATGCGGACGCCCTGGCGGACTACATCGAGCGGCTCGGTGCTCTCCGTCAGCGTGACCCGATTGACCCGCCGGCCGCTCGACCACGAGAAGCTGCGGCCGACGGCGTTCCGGTTGAACTTCAGCCCGAACTTGCCCGCCAGCCCGCGAAGGCCCTTGTCCGGACCATCGGCCGCGTTGACCCCGCCGGAGAGCGGGACGGATCGCGCGCGGCTCGACGAACGGCTGGTCGCCCCGGACGCGATCCCGAGGCGGACGACGTTGCGCCCAGGCGTCGTACCGCGTGGGGTGACGTCGTTGAAGTCCTGCTCGACACCCAGCCGGAATTGCCGGTACTGCGGAGTGCGCCCGGTGTGCTGGTCGACCAGCGTGACCGGGATGCCGCCCTGACAGGCCTGATTGATTCCGGCCTGGATCCGGTGCGCGGTGATGTTCTGGACGGCCCGGTCGTAGTTGGCGAGCTGGCCGGCGTACTGCACGTCGTCGGCGAGGAGTGCCTTAGGCAGCGGCCGGTGATTGTCGTCGAGCGGCGGCACCAGACCCATTTGGCTCAGGTTGGTCAGAGCCTGTAGCTGTGCTTCGTCGGCGCCTTGGAGGTTGGAGGCCAGGGCCTTGCCCGGCCCACGCATTTGATGGGCGCCGTCGCCGAGCCACGGCGGCAGCGTCTGTACGCCGGTCGGCGGCTCGGGGTCGCCCCGAAGCAGCGCCCGGTCGTCCTGGTCCAACCGCACCGCGTCCGCGTCATCCCGCCGTACGGCGTCCTTCGAGGCTGGCCCACCGGCGCGGAGCAGGTCGTTCTCGGTGACCCGGAGCCGGGCCTCGCAGACCTCGTCGACGACGATCGGCTCGGCCTTGCGGTCGGTGATCTTGCGCAGCGTGGCCGTCACCTTGAAATCGACCAGTACGCCCTGCGTCGGGCCCTGGTCGCGATGGACGACCGGGGTGATCGCCGTCGTACTGACGTTCTGGCCGCCGGAGTGGCTGATGTTGCGTCCGGCGCTGACGCCCGGTGTCACGTCCAAGGTGGTCGAGCCGACGTTCTGCATCGGGCTCGTGCCGACCCCGGCGGTCGCCGTGACCGAGGTGCTGTAGGTCTCGCTCGCGTTGATGCCGGTGAAGTCGACCTCGACGGCTTCCTTCCAGACCTCGTCCGACGACTCGCCGCTGAGCTTGGCCGTGCTCCAGACCGGTTCGAGTTCGAGCGTCAGCTCGTACGCCGGTCGGCCGTCGACCGAGATCTCTCGGCTCAGCCCGCCGGGCTTGGTGAACTCGTGGAGCAGCCGAGTCGTGTCGCCGGTGACCATCCCGTTGATCTGGTCGTAGCCCACGCGGTCGAGGCCGTCGACCTGTCTGACCAGGCGATCGCTGACCTCCTGCAGCCCGTTGATCCGGGTCACCGTGTGCGGCGGGAAGTCGGCCTCGACCTCGTCACCTCGACCGAGACCCTCCAGCGTCACGGTCTCGGCCGGTGCCTTCACCGTGTAGGCGCTCGGGACCCAGGTGAGTTGCTGCCCGGCATCGACGGTCTCGACGGGCGACCAGGGCTCGGTGGGGGAGTTGCGAACCTCGATCTCCCACTCGCCGGTCCATTGGTAGAGCAGCGACTCACCCCGGTCGTCGTCGACGTGGCCGAACTGCGCCTGCGTCGTGAGTCCCGAGGCTTGGGTGATCGACTTCCCATGCGTCACGTCACCGCGCGGAGCGATGACCTGGCCGACGGCGTGGATCGCACTGCCAGGCGGTGCAGCGGCCAGGAACGGCTGCAGGTTCACGCCGTACGACGTACTGGACGAATGGGTGCTGGAGATTCCGATGCCCTGGCCGCCGGCGCCGATCGTGCCGTTCATCTGCTCGGCGAGGTCGTAGTCGCGGTCGACGATCTCGGTGAAGTCGCGGCGCTTCATCCGCAGCCGGACCTGAGCGAGCTCGCCACCGACCGGGATGACCATGCCGTCCTTGGACATCAGCCGGCGGTACTCCGCGTTCGGGATCGCACGCGGCGCATTACCGTCGAGCCGGTGCCGAATGCCTTGGTCGGCGAGGACGCGGTTGATGTCGTCGGTCGGCACGAGCAGCGGCGGACCGGTCGGTACGCCGGTCTCCAGCACGTCGTCGACCGGCATCGCCTGCTCGATGCTCGCCTCGTAGACCTCGGTCCGGTCAGCCGCTTCGGCGGCCAACGCGGTGAGCTCGGCGTCCGTCGTACCGGGGGTGTCGATCGCGGCCTGCAGATCGCGGTAGCCGGTCAGCGCGTGCTGCGCGTCGGCGGCGGCCTGCCGGTAGGCGCCGGCGAGCTCGGTGTGCCTGGTCGCCTTGTTGCCTTCGGCAACGGCCTTGACGCGGATGACGCGGGCTCGCTCCGGAGCGCCGAGATCGCGCATCTTCTCTTCGGTCTCGGCGTCGCCCTCGAGGTCGTCAGCCTTCTTCTCGGCGGCAGCCGCGGTGTCCAGCTTGGCGTCGGCCTTGCTGTTCAGGTCGGCGACCGACGACTCCAGCTCGCCGATCTGCTGCGTGACCTGCTGCCGGAGCTTCGTGGGCTCGGCGTTGAGCCGCTCCACGGCGCGCCCGATCGCGGTCGCCTCGGGAGCGATCCGGGCATCCGGCGCCCAGGGGAGTTCGGGCAGCGCGCCACCACGACGCTGGATCGTGCGGGCGAGACCTTCGACATCACGCTGGATGTCGGCGACCGTGCGGCTGCCGCTCGGAGCGCCGTTCGCGAGCGTCTCGGCCTGCGCCTGCCGCCACTCCTTCGAGAGCAGTTGGTACGTCGCGAAGTCCGCGCGCAGGCGGATGTCGCGGCGCTCGGGTCCGAACGCGTACCGAAGCCGGCCGAGCATGCTCTGCGGTCTCGTGCGCTCCGCCGCGAGCTCTTGGGTCATCAGGCTGACCTGGTGGGTCCAGATCTGTCCGAGCTGCGCGTCGGCCACGTCGGGCGAGATCCGCAGTACGTGCGGGTCCTCCGCCGTACCGGCTGCGAGGCGGCCTTGGGCGAGCAGACTGCCGACGGTCGGCTGGACCTCGACCCGGATGTGTTGCGGAGGCTCTCCTTGGAGAACAGCGAGTCCGGAATCGATGGCGGGACGCTTGGCGAGGCCGAGGTCGTCCTCGGAGAGCTGGGCAAGGTGCTGGAGAGCGATGTCCTTGGTGAGCTCAGTGGTGCGGGTCGTGCGGACCAGACTGGTGGCGTCGACTGCGCGGGTGAGCGTGCGGCGCCGGGACAGCCGCCGCTGCGGTGCGACGGACGGGGGAGTCGTCGTCGCGCGGCTGATGTCCTTCGACGCAGCGACGACCGCGGTGACCGAGACCGGCCGTGCGTCACCCGGGAAGGCGGCGAGACGCGCCGCGGCTTCGGGAGACTCTTCGGCCGCACTACGGAGGGCGACGCGCAACATCGCCCGGGCCTCGTCCTGGTGCGATTGGTCCAGTCCGGGCGCAGCGATCAGCCGCTCCAGTGCGGCTGCGGCACCAAGGCCGGGTAGCTCATCCCGCGACCTGGCGGACTCCGCACCGACCAGGGCGACCGCCTCGGCCAGGATTCGCTCGTCGCGGACCTGGTCCGACGCCCGGCGCGTGAGGTACGTCTGCAACCCCTCCGCGAGATGCGCGGGCAGGACGTCGTACCGGCTGGACAGCCAGACGCGGCCGTCGCGCAGGGGTACCGAAGCCGGCCAGGCGATGCCCAGCGCGGTCGCGAGCGCCGTCCGGGCACGTGTCTGCGGGTCGGGCACCACACCTCCAGAGACATCAGGCAGGGGGACGTCTTGGCCGGGACGCTAGCAAACTTTCGGTTACTCGCCAGCTACTCGAAGCACCCGTTCTGTTAACGATTTACGCTTTAGCATCGACGCATGACGGGCCGGTTGGGATCCTCGCAGTGGACAGTCGCCGAAGCGCGGGGAGTGATCGCGCAACTGCGGCACGTCGCCACGGAAGGCCCTGAGTACGACGGCGTAGAGCTGTTCCTCGCCTTATGCGAGTACTTGGACCAGCTGTACGGCGGCCACGGCTTCGACTCCCTGCAGCCCGATCCGGCCCTGGCCCAAGCAGTTCGTGAGCAGCGCAGGCGACGCGCCGGTGCCGGTGAGCGACTGGAACAACCAGTGAACTCTGCCGTGACGCTAGAGGAGGGCCGTGCTCTCGCAGTTGCGCTCGTGAGCGCAGAGGACTGGCAACACGAGCTAGGACTGGCGTTGCAAGGCCTCTACACCTACCTAGACCAGTTGTACGGCGCACCGGGTGCATTCACCGAGCTTTTGAGCTCAGATGAGCGCCTGCGGGTCGCGAGCCGGTAACAGCCCGCACCGGGTGGCGAGGATGGCACCTCACTGCCATTACGGTAGCCCCGTGAGTCTCTCGTCCTCCACTCGTCCTCCTGCCCCCAACGCCCGTAATCAGGGCCGACCGGCGGGCGGTGGTACGAATCGCCTCCCGAGCGGCCGAGAGCGCCGACCGGCGCTGGCCGCGCTCGCGGTCATCCTGATCCTGCTCGGCGCTGCCGGCTCCGCCCTCATCGCCCTGAACAGCGGTAACCGTCAGGACTATGTCGCGGTGAACCTGAAATCCATTCCGCCGGGTCACCTGATTGTTCAGGACGACCTGTCGCGTGGCGCGCTGGCCGGGAACACCGAGACGCTGATCAAGTGGGCCGACAGGAGCAAAGTCCTGAACCACTACACGACGGGCTGGCTGTACCAGGACCAGTACTTCACCGAGGGCAACGTGACCGACGTTTCGCCGATCCCGAGTAGCGGCGCACAGATCGGCGTGGTGCTTGAAGCCGGCCGGGCGCCCTCCAGCGGCCTCACCGGGGGTGACGTCGTACAGGTCGTCCGCGTGCCCACCGGGAGTCAGGACAGCGTCGGTCCAGCCACGCTGGTCGCGGCCGCCACCGTGATGGCAGCCGAGGGTGGGGTTGTGGCCGACAAGGGGTCGACGGTCAACACGCTCAACGTCACCATCCTCGTTCCGGTCGGCAAGGCGCCTGCCGTGGCTGCCGCTGCGGCCTCCAAGACGCTGGTGCTGGTGAAACTCAACCCGGCCACCAAGACCGACGTACCGCGCACTAACGGGGGTGGCTGATGGCACTCATTGCACTTGCGAGCGCCAAGGGATCTCCTGGCGTGACGACTGCCGGTCTGGTGCTGGGCGCGCTGTGGCCGCGGCAGGTGCTGCTGGCCGAGTGTGACCCGTCCGGCAGCGACGTGGCCATCCGCATGACAGCTCCTGGCGGTACGCCGCTCAACTCGGACCGCGGTCTGGTCAGTCTGGCGGCTGCGAGCCGTAAGGGGCTGGGTGACGAGGTGGTCCTCGCTCACAGCCAGCAGCTCGACGGTGGACTCGACGTACTGCTTGGTGTGCGTTCGCCGGAACAGGTCGGCGGTATGGGCGGTCTGTGGCATCCGCTGGGCGTAACGTTCAACCAGATGCAGCACGGCGACGTACTGGCCGATTGCGGTCGCATCAGCGCGACCTCGCCGCAGCTGCCGGTCATCCAGTCCGCACGGCTCATCGTGATGGTGTGTTCGGCCACTGGCTCGTCGGTGGCGCATCTGCGCGAGCGGATGGCTTCTCTGGTGCACCACGTGGACGCACAGCTCGGTGTGATCGTCGTGGCCGACCCGAAGCAGCGTGACGCGGTCAAGCAGGTGTGGACCGTGCTGGACGCTATGGAGGCGCCGGTGCGGCACCGCTGGCATCTGGCGTTCGACCCGGTTGGTGCGGCGTTCTTCGAGGGACGTGGGCACGGCCGGCTCGAGAAGACCCAGCTGATCCGGTCCGCGACCGACATCACCGGTGAGATGGCTTCGCTGGTCGCTGCGCAGCATGACCTCGACATGGCTCAGGCCGCGTTCCCGCAGGGGGACTGGAATGAGCGCTGACCAGGAGCTGGTCCGCCGGCTGCGTTCACAGGTCGCCGACCGGCTGAACGAACAACGCCGTCGCGACCAGGTGAACGGCGTACCGCCGATGAGCGCCGAGGACGAGCGTGAGTACGCCCGGTCGCTGATCGTGCAGGTGCTGGAGGACCACGCCCGCTACGAGCTGGCCGAGGGCCGCACCCCGCCGACCCCGGACGACGACGCGCAGATCGCCGGTGCGATTCACTCGGCCCTGTTCGGCGTTGGCCGGTTGCAGCCGCTGATCGACGACCCTGAGGTCGAGAACATCGACATCAACGGGTGCGACCAGGTCTTCGTCCAGTACGGCGATGGTCGCGAAGAGCGCCCAGGTCCGGTCGCGGAGAGCGATGAGGAGCTCGTCGAGCTGATCCAGGTGCTGGCGGCCCACGCCGGCCTGACCAGCCGCCCGTTCGACTCCGCCAACCCGCAGCTCGACCTGCGTCTGCCGGACGGCTCGCGTCTGTCCGCAGTCATGGGCGTGACCTCGCGGCCCGCGGTTTCCATCCGGCGCGCGCGACTCGGCCGGGTCTACATCCGCGACTTGGTTGCCAACGGCACCTTTACTGCCGACGTCGGCCAGTTCCTCTCGGCTGCGGTGGCGGCCCGGAAGAACATCATGATCGCCGGTGCGACGAACTCCGGGAAGACGACGCTGCTGCGAGCGCTGGCCAACGAGATCCCGCCGCACGAGCGGCTGATCACCGTAGAGCGCTCTCTGGAGCTGGGTCTCGGTGAGTTCAAGGACCTGCACCCGAACGTCGTCGCATTCGAGGAGCGGTTGCCGAACTCCGAAGGCGTCGGCGCGGTCGAGATGGCCGACCTGGTACGGCGTTCGCTGCGGATGAACCCGTCACGCGTCATCGTCGGTGAGGTGCTGGGCGACGAGATCGTCACCATGCTGAACGCGATGAGCCAAGGTAACGACGGCTCACTGTCGACGATCCACTCGAACAGCTCGATGGAGGTGTTCAACCGCATCAGCACCTACGCCATCCAGGCGACGGAGCGGCTGCCGATGGAGGCAACCCAGATGCTGATCGCGGGTGCGCTCGACTTCGTCGTCTTCGTGCGTAAGCAGAATGACTATCAGCACGGCGGCGGCCTGAGCCGGTACGTCGAGAGCATCCGCGAGGTCACCGGATGGGACGGCCGGGTGCTGTCCGGAGAGGTGTTCGCACCCGGACCGGACGGTCGCGCCGCAGCCCACGCGCCGATCGCCTGTATGGACGAACTCGAGTATTACGGGTACCAGCCCGTCGTACACGGAACGTGGGCGTGACGAGATGAGTGCTGAGACTCTGCTTGCGCTGCTCTGCGGAGCGGTTGTCGGTGGCGCGATCCTGCTGCTGATCGTCGCGATCCGCGGTACCGAGCCACGTGACGAGACGCCGTCGATGTTCCGGCGGGGCGGGAACGTGGACAACCGCAAGAACCTGATCCGGCTCGGTGTCGGCGTTGGCGTCGGCCTCGTCGTACTGGTCGTGACGCAGTGGCTTGTTCTCGCTGCGGCGCTTGGTTTGCTGGCTGCGCTGGCCGACCGGTTCTTCGGTGGCACCGGTGAGGAACGGCGTGCGATCGAGCGGCTGGAGGCCTTGGCCACCTGGACCGAGGCGTTGCGCGACACAATCGCCGGTGCGGTCGGTCTGGAGCAGGCCATCCCGGCGACCGCGGTGAACGCGGCCCCGGCGATCAAGCCGGGCTTGAACTTGCTGGTCGACCGGCTGCGGATCCGCGAACCGTTGCCTTCGGCCCTCATGCGGTTCGCCGACGACCTGAACGACCCGTCCGCCGACCTGATCGTGGCCGCGCTGGTTCTGAACGCTCGGCTGCGTGGTCCCGGTCTGCGTGAAGTCCTGAGTGCGCTGGCTGACTCGGCCCGCGAGGAGCTCGACGTACGGCGAAAGGTTGCCGCCGAACGGCGGTCGACCCGGCGATCGGTGCAGGTGGTCGTCGCCATCACGCTGCTCGTCGCGGCCGCGCTGGTGCTGTTCAACCCGGCGTACGTCGCGCCGTACACGAGTTTCATCGGGCAGTTCGTGCTCTTCATCGTGATCGCGCTCTACGCGGTCGGCCTGGTCTGGCTGCGCCGCCTGGCGAAGATCGAAGTACCCGAACGATTCCTGATCGGTGGCAGTCAGAAGCCGGCGGACCAGCGGATGGAGGTGGTGGGCGGATGATGTGGGCCTTCATAACCGGTGCCCTGGTGGGGCTCGGTGCGTATCTGCTGGTGCGGATGCTGATCCGGCCGCGGGCCAACGTGCTCTCGACCATCGCCCGGATCGACGCCGGCCGCGGCGGTGGCGGTGCCACCACGAGCGCCGCGGGAGAGCGCGTTCTCGGCGGGATCGACAAGGCCCGCGAGACTCTCGGCCACCGGCTCGAGGCCGAGGCGAACGCGCGTGGCTGGGCCTTCGGCAAACTGCGCCGCGACCTCGCGGTGATGAACCAGCCGTTCGCGGCGATGCTGGCGACCAAGGTGTTCTTCGCCCTGGGCGCGATGATCTTCATCCCGGTCGTGCTGTTCCTGTTCAGTGCGATCGGCTTCACCGCACCGGGCGCGACGCCTGCCATCGTCACGCTGGCAGCGATGGCGTTCGCGTTCTTCCTGCCGGACCTGGCGCTGCGCCAGGAGGCAGAGGCGCGGCGGCGGGACTTCCGGCACGTGGTCGGCAGCTTCCTCGACCTGGTCGCGATGAACCTGGCCGGCGGCCGCGGTCTGCCCGAGGCGCTGATGACGGCGTCCACGATCGGCGACCACTGGGCGATGGCGCGCATCCGGCAGGCGCTCGCGAACGCGCGCCTGATCGGCATCACGCCGTGGGACGCGATGGCGCGGCTCGGCGACGACCTCGGTGTCGAGGAACTGCGTGACCTGGCGTCGGCGCTCGCACTAGCCGGTGACGAAGGCGCGAAGATCCGCGCCTCGCTGCTGGCCCGGGCCGCGTCGCTGCGCCGAAAAGAGCTTGCCGATGTGGAAGGTAAGGCGGGTGAGCGGTCGCAGTCGATGCTGGTCGCCCAACTGGTGATGTGCGCCGCGTTCATGCTGTTTCTCGGATTCCCGGCCGGAATCGCGATCCTGGGAAGCTGATTGCGGGTATGGATCCGCAGCAGGGTTCTGTCCGTCGTACAGGGCATACTGAGGCCAGCCCCGGCCTCTACGAAGTGGAAGGCATGCGAATGAACACCGAACTGCAGTTCTGGCGCGCGATGGCCGGCTACGCGGTCACCCGGGCCCACGCGCAGCGCGCGCGGGCCAAGCAGGGCCGCACCGAGCTCGGCGCCTCGGCGCTGGAGTGGGCCATCATCTCGGCGATCCTGGTCGCGGCCGCGCTGGCCATCGGCCTCGTGGTGCGGCGCGTCATCGACAAGCGCACCGGCGAGATCGAGAACGGCTGATCCATCGTGCCGGTCCGCCCCCCGACCGTCTCGCGCGCCCGCCGGCGCCGGATCCTGCGCAGCCTCACGCGCCGGTCCGAGCGTGGTGCGAGCGCGCTCGAGCTGGCGATCCTCGCGCCCACGATCATGGCGCTGATCTTCGTCTCGATCCAGACGGCTCTCTTCCTGTACGGCCGTTCGGTCGCGCTGAACGCTGCCCAGGAAGGCGTTTCCCGGCTGCGGCTGGTGCAACCGCCGGTGTACAGCCCGGCGGTGGGGGAGAAGGTGCGGACCGACATCGAGTCGTACGCCAACCAGCTGGGCGGCACGACCCTGCAGCACGCCGTCGTGGCGCCACCGTCGTACAACAGTCCTGAGGGCATGGTCTCGTTCACCGTCAGTGGTGACACGGTCTCGCTCGTGCCAGGGCTCAAGCTGCACGTGGAGCGGACGGCGACCGGACCGATCGAGCAGTTCGATGCGGACAACAAATGAGACGCCGTCAGTTGTTGCCTTTGGTGCGCAGGGCCCGGGATCAGCGCGGCACGATGGCGCTGGAGATGGCGGTGCTGGCGCCGATCCTGCTGATCCTGTTCATGTTCCTGCTCGCCTGTGGCCGCTTCTTCCAGACCTCGTCGCTGCTGGAGAGCGCGGCCCGCGACGGCGCCCGCGCCGCCAGCATGTCCCGC
Source organism: Kribbella sp. NPDC058245 (assembly GCF_042882005.1). Classification (NCBI taxonomy): domain Bacteria; kingdom Bacillati; phylum Actinomycetota; class Actinomycetes; order Propionibacteriales; family Kribbellaceae; genus Kribbella; species Kribbella sp. NPDC058245. Next base: position 16,013 of record NZ_JBHVWY010000002.1, on the reverse strand, counting down.
TCGCAGACCGAGGCGCAGATCCGCGTCAACGACGCCGTCACCCGGACCATGGGCCAGGCGGTCAAGTCCTGCAAGGAAACCGCCTCCGGCGTCATCACGACGACGCTCGCCGCCGGTGCCCCAATGACCGTCGAGGTCACCTGCACGATCGACTACCGCGACCTGAGCTTCCTCGGCCTCAGCGGTGACACCACCATCACCAAGCGCTTCACCTCGTCGGTGGACCCGTACCGGGGAGTCCGCGATGGCTCCTGAGACGCACCGCTCCCGGATCGTCGACTTCTTCCGTATCGATGCCCCCGGCAACCACCGCGGCCGCCTCCCGCACGGAGCCCTGAGCCCCGCGGTCGCCATCCTGGCCGTGATGATCTTCGCCCTGGCCGGCCTCGTCATCGACGGCGGCCGCCAGTTGGGCGCCCGCTCCCGAGCCGTCGGCTACGCCCAGGAAGCGGCCCGCGTCGGCGCCGCCACCATCCAGCTCAACACCGCCGAAGCCAAGATCGACACGGCCAAGGCGGCCACCGCCATCGCCGACTTCTGCGCCCAGGTCTCCTCCAACGACCCCTCGGTGACCTCCTGCGCCCCCACCAAACTGACCACCGACCAGGTGGACATGTCGGTCGGAATCGCCAACAGAACAACCTTCCTAGGCCTGATCGGCAAAACCACCCTCAAGTCCACCGGCACCGGCACAGCCCACGCCGAACAAGGTGTCGAGAAGAACAACGACAGCCCGACGATCCCGCCGATCTTCGTGAGTACCGGGCCGCAGGGGCCGGGGGCAACCATCTCGAGTACGGCGGTTCCGCCGACTCTCGACGTACCGTGCCCGGAGTGGACGATCGGATCGCCGACGCCGATCTGGACGCTGAAACCGATCCCGTTCCCGGCTTCCTGTACGCCGAGCATTACGCCGTCCCCGACCCCGACCCCGACCGACGGTGAGGAAAGCTCGAAACCACCGAGCGGCCCGGTCACCAGCAAGCCCCCTGGTGGCGGCGCACCGGCCGGCATCGCGCCGCCGCAGAACTCCCTCCCACCGAGTCTCGGACGTTAAGGACAATGACCGTGCGTAGTGTTCCTTGGGCAGTCGCCGCGCTGGCCGGCGTGGTGCTGCTGGCTGGTTGCGGCGGCAGCTCGAACGATGGTGGCCGTCCGGTTCCGGTAGGCGGCGACTCGGACACGTCGAGTTCATCGACGCCGCCCGCGAGCAGCACGCCGCCGCCGAGCACGAAGCCGAGCGAGGCGGCCGACCCGACCACTACGCCGCCGAAGAAGGCCCAGGTCATCGTGGTTCCGGGGAACTATGCAAGCAATCCCGCCGTCCAAGGCCTCGTGGCGACCTACCCGCAGTACTTCGACGCGTTGATCGCGCGCGACGAGAAGCTCATCAGCAAGACGTTCCCGGCGTACTTCTACGCGGACGTCTCGCAGGTCATGGTCGACGCGCGGAACAACGGCTGGGTGATGAAGCCGCCGGGCAGTGTCGTGGTGCGCGGAATCTCCAACCAGCCGCTGGGTGTCGTCCGGGTGAAGACCTGCCGGTCGCAGCACACGCAGTACTGGAACCCGAAAACCAGGGGATGGACGCTGGTCGCACCGGGTGGCCAGCCTCAGGCGATCGACATGATCAAGACCGGTCTGGGCTGGCGCCCGTACCGGGTGGGACCCTCGAGTGGGATCAGCTGTGCCGGCGTGAAATACCCGGCCTAGACCTGAATTCGAGATTCCGAAAAGGTGACGGGACAACGGATAACGGGCACCATGCCCTCGGACGACGATAATCTGCCGCTAGGACTAGTCTCTGGAGTGAGGATGCGCAATCGCGTGGGACGCGGGCTGATCGCCCTGGGTACCGTGCTCACGCTGCTGATTTTCCCTGGTGTCACGGCCGCCGCCGACGGTGGGCAGACGGTCCAGCAGGGGACTCGCAGCTGCAGCATGTACGTCAACTCCATCGGCTTCGGTGCCTGGTGCAGCAACGGACAGGTGACCTACGGCAGCGGGCAGCCCATTCCGACCTGGAAGGACCGGCTCGGGAACAGGATCTTCATCCCGTGCCGCGACATGGAGGTCCCGAAGGGCATCGCGCTGCCGCCGGCGCCGGAGGGCAAGGACTGGGTTCTGCGACTGACGATCGTCGATTACGACCTGGACAGCACCGACGGCGGTGGCAAGGTCCACATCGAGCGCGCGATCGTGCCGGTCGGCGAACAGGAGCGGAATCAGTGCCCGCGGAACGGCTACATGGATTCGTTCTGGGACGAGTTGCACAACACGTATCCGGACCCCGTACTGCAGATCAAGCCGACGTACACACCGCGGGTGAACGTGCCGGCCTACTTCTCGCTCACTCCGGACAGCTCGTACATCCTGCACAACCAGGCCAATCCGAAGGACCCGACTCCGCCGCAGGACATGTACTGGGGCGGTGACCACGACCTCGCTATGCGTGGGCTGGTCGGGAAGATGATCGTCGATCCCGGCGACGGGACGCCGCCGTTCACCTGCCCGATGGGCGTGGTGCCGGTGGGCGACACCGACGGGTACGACGAGACCAGCGATCCGTTCACGCAGATGAGCACCTGTCGGCACATCTACAAGAAGTCGAGTGCGAGTCAGCCGGACGGGATGTACACCGTCAAGCTGACGATCACCTGGGACGTGTCCTACTGGACCGGCCAGCCGGACTGGAACCCGCTCGGGTCGGCAGAGGTTCATGCTGTGCAGCGGTTGCCTGTGCAGGAAGTGCAGGCTATCGGTGGGTGACGTGGTGGGGACGGGGATGGAGGAGCGAACATGGTGAAAACCAGTGAGCCGGTGCGGACGGCGCGGTTGCCGCAGCAGCGGTCGGCCAGTCCGGGTGCGGATCGGCTGAAGGGGTTCGTGGCGCTGCTGGCGATCGTGGCGATCGTCGGCGGGGTGCCGTATGTGCTCCTGCGCTTCTTCGGTACGCCGTGGCCGGACCAGATGCCGAACTGGAACGTGCTGGTCGACGAGCTCGACATCCGCGCGGTCCTCGGGATCTTCGCGTTCGTCATCTGGCTTGCCTGGCTGCATTTCGTGGTCTGCCTGATCGCGGAGGCGGTTGCCGAGATCCGCGGGCATGGTCTGTCACCACGGGTCCCACTCGGTGGCGGTTCGCAGCATCTGGCGCGCCGGCTGATCTCTGCCGTCGTACTGATCGCTGGTGCCGCAGGCGTCGGCATGCCGGTCGCGAGCGCGGTCACCGCCAGCCCTGGCACGGTTCCGACCTCTGTGTCGGTTGTGCAGGGTGGTGAGCACGAGTCCGGCTCCGCCTTCCGCCAGACCGAGCACCGGAGCACGGTGCTGTCCGGGTCGGCGCAGCACGCGACGAAGACGACTACCGGCGTACGGACGAACAACGACCAGAAGGGTCAGGTCGTCAAGTACACGGAGGTCCGGCCGCCGCACGGGCGGAACTACGACTGCCTGTGGGACATCGCCGAGCGGTACTTGGGTGAGGGTCGCCGGTACAAGGAGATCTACGACCTCAACCACAACAAGCTTCAGCCTGACGGCCGCCGCCTTACCAACCCGGATCTGATCCTGCCGGGTTGGCAGGTGCGCCTGCCGGCCGACGCCAAGGGCGCGGGTGTGCACACGGTCCGGGTCAACATCGACGCACCTGGCAAGAGTCACGAGGTCAGCCAGGGCAAGCCGCGCGTCGTGGCCAAGACCGCGACGCCCAAGCCGGCCAAGGTTGCCGCGCACGAGCAGGGCGGCCGCTGGGCCGACCAGGGCCTGGAGTCCGGCTCGTCGGTCACCATCGGTAGCGCGGCCAGCGACCCGGGCGCCAAGAACATCAAGCCGGGGGACCCGGCTGTCGGGACGCCCGCGCACGACCCGAAGACCGGGGAGTCCCAGCCGGGCGATCCGGCCGCGGGCGGTACCACGGTGCCGGACGTCGTTCCGGTTGCCGCCGACCAAGGCATCGACCTGACCCAGGCCGGGATCTACGGCTTCGGTGGCACGCTCCTCGCCGCCGGCCTCGCGCTGGCGCTCAAGCGCCGCCGTGGCTGGGCGCAGGGCCCGGGCCCGAAGGCTGCCGGCCACCGCCAGACTGAGGTCGGTCTGCGGCTCGCGTCCGACATCCCGACCGCTCAGTTCGTCGACACCGCGCTGCGTCAGCTCGGCGCGGACATGGCTAAGTCCGGCCGTCCGATGCCGAAGGTCGTCGCCGCACTGGTGACCGACCGCGCGCTCACGCTGGTCCTCGACCCGTACGAGGCGCAGTCCGCTCCTCCCGGTCCGTGGCAGGCCATTGCCGAGGGCACCCGATGGACGCTGCGCCGTGGGTACGCCCCGACCGCCGAGGTCACCGCACCGGCGCCGTACCCGACTCTTGTCACCATCGGTCAGAACGCCGACGGTGCGACCGTGCTGGTCGACCTCGACACCGCGAACGGCATCGTCAGCTTCGGTGGCGTCAACAACGCCTCCCGTGACGTGGTCGGTTCGCTGGCCGTCGAGCTCGCGACCAACCTGTGGTCCGAGGGCGCGCACGTGAGCATGGTCGGGTTCGGTGACGACCTGTCGTCGCTGGCTCCCGGCCGCCTGAGCTACTGGGTCCGGCTCGACGCCGCGCTGGCCGAGGTCACCCGCCGTACCGACGCTCAGGTCCAGGCCTGCGACCGGCGGAACGTCGCCTCGGTCGCCGAGGCGCGGACGACGCATCCGGACCCGATGCTGTGGGGTGCGGAGGTCATCTTCGTCTCCGCGCCGCCGTCGCCGGAGGAGCAGGACCAGCTGAACCGGCTCGCCGAGGACCAGAAGCGTGGCATCGCGGTCGTCGTGGTCGGCGACGTGATCAGCTCGCCGTGGCGGTTCGTCGTCGACGAGAAGAACCAGGCCGTCTGCCGCCTGCTCGGCCTTGAGGTCGAAGCGCACAGCGTCACCCCGGAGCAGGTCTCCGAACTGGTGGCCCTGTTCGACGCCGCCGATTCGGATGCGCTGGACAAGCGCCGTACCGAGCAGAACATGCCGGCGTACGAGTTCGCCGCGACCGATCTCAGCGTCGCAGCCCCGGTCGAGGTCGACCTGCTCGGCCCGGTCGAGGTGGACGCCCGTGGCTCCATCGACGACGGCCGGATCGCGCTCTCGACCGAGATCATCGCCTTCCTGGCCGGCCAGGACTACGGCGTCCACCCGAACGTCCTCGCGGGCGCCATCTGGCCGCGGGGCATCAGCGACGAACTGCGTGACTCCGCCCTGGAGCACACTCGCCGCTGGGTCGGCAAGGACGCCATGTACGCCGATGAGTCCGGCCGCTGGATGCTGAACCGCAGCATCGTCCGCGTCGACTGGGACGTCTTCCGCACCCTGGCCAAGCAGGCCACGATGCAAGAGGACCCGCGCGCCGCCCTCTCAACGGCCCTAGGCCTCGTCCACGGCCCCGCCTGGGCCGACATCCCAGCCGGCCGCTACTCCTGGCTGGCCGCCTCAGGCATCGAACGCCGCATGGCCGAGGCAGTGGTCGACGCAGCCCTCAAGCTCGCCGAAGCCTCCCTCACCCACAACGACGGCCAAACAGCCCGCACAGCCCTCCAAACCGGCCTCAGCTTCTCCCCGGCCTCCGAGGACCTGTGGCGAGCCACCCTCCGCCTGGCCGCCCACTTCGGTACCCCTCAAGACGTCACCAACGTAGCCACCCAGCTCTACACTGCCCTCGCCAAGCACGGCGCCCCCCGAGGCCCCGAGCCCGAGACCGACGCCCTAGTAGACGAACTCCTCCCCGGCTACCACCGCCCCGCCCAGGTCGCCTGACCCCACCAACGCAACCGCCCTGCACCCGCCGGTGCAGGGCGGTTCCCATTTGCCTGGCTAGGCAGCCAAATCAGGGGTTAAGCACCCGTGTTACCGGTGCTTAACCCCTCACTTGAGTGCTGAGCCACGCAAATGCGGCGACGCGGAGGCCGGTACGGCTTAAGGGTGGAGGGAGGTTAGGGCGAGGGTTAGGAGGGTGGGGAGGCCGGTGGTGCCGTTGAGGGTTCGGGGTTCGTGGAGGTGGTTGGTGATCTGGAGTTGGGCCAGGCCGTGGAGGAGGACCCAGACGACGGTGGCTACCTCGCGGGTGGGGCCGGTGGGGAGTTCGCCTTGGGCTTGGGCTTCGGCTACCAGTTCGCGGATGGAGAGCATCGCGTCGTCGGCGGCGGACTCGAGGGCGGCGCCGGGCTCGGTGAGGGGGGCGTCGCCGAAGATGAGTTGGTAGCGGTGTGGTTGCTCGAGGGCGTAGGCCAGGTAGGCGGCGCAGCCGCGGTGCAGAGAGGAGCCGGGGCCTTCTTCGGTCGCGTCGCGACGGATGCGGGCGGCCAGGTCGTTGAGGGTCGTGGCGGCGAGCGCGCGGAGGAGTTCGGCCTTGTCGACGAAATGCCGGTACGCCGCTGAGCGGGACACGCCGGCGTCAGCGCCGACTGCGCGCAGGGTGACCGCTTCGGGGCCGCCGGATTCGAGGAGGGCGCCGGCTGCGGCGACGATCGCTGCCCGGGTGGGACCGGGATCTCGAGGGCTCACCCGACGAGATTAGCTCCGTATGTTGACAGCGTCCACTTTCGTCGTATGCTGACACTGTCAACAATCAAAGTGGGGAGACGGATCATGGACCTCGGGTTGCAGGGAAAGACTGCTGTTGTCACTGGGGCGAGCCGGGGGATCGGGCTTGCGACCGCGCAGGCGCTGGCCGCGGAGGGCGCCCAGGTTGTCGGTGTGGCGCGGACGGTGACCGCGGAGATGAAGGAGGCGTGTGCGCTGGTCGTGTCCGCCGACCTTTCGGGCGCGGATGGGGTCCAGGAGTGCGCCGACGTGGTGCTTGAGGCCTTCGGGCGGGTCGATGTGCTCGTCAACAACGTGGGTGGCGGGGATGCGCCGACCTTGGCGCCGTTCGTGGAACTGACGGACGACCACTGGGACGAGATGTTCCAGCTGAATCTGTTCGCCGCCGTCCGGCTGACCCGGGCGCTGGTGCCGTCGATGATTGCCGCAGGTGGCGGTTCGATCGTGAACGTCTCGTCGATCGGCGCGTGGAAGCCCGAAGGGCCGCCGCTGGCCTACAACGTCTCGAAGGCCGCCTTGCGTGCCTTCGGAATCGGCCTGGCCGGCGAGCTCGGCCAGCACGGCATCCGGGTCAGGAATGCGACTCCCGGACCAACACGGACGGCCGTCTGGGAGGGTGACCGGAGCCTGGGTGCGGAGCTCGCGCGAGTCACCGGTGCGCCGCAGGAGGCGATCGTCGCGGGCGTCCCGGCCCAGTTCGGGATGGCGACGGGTCGGCTCGTGGAGCCCGCGGAGGTCGCGAGCCTGATCGTCTACCTCGCGTCACCACGTGCGGACAGCATCACCGGCTCCGACCACCTCGTCGACGGCGGCGCCATCCGTCTCCTGTAGCTGATCGCGGCGCTGAGGCGGACCGCTACCACTGACCAACCTCCGCGCCACCAGCTCCGCCACGCTCAGCCGCCCACCGGAAACCGCCCTCCGAGCCACTTGGTCAGTGCCGCACGTCCGCCCCGAGCGAAACCCACCCCGGACGAGCCCCACCCCGGACGAGCCCCACCCACCCCGAGCGAGCCTCACCCACCCCGAGCGAGCCTCACCCACCCCGAGCGAGCCTCACCCACCCCGAGCAGCCTCACCCACCCCGAGCGAGCCTCACCCACCCCGAGCGAGCCTCACCCACCCCGAGCGAGCCCGAGCGCCCCCGACCTGACCCCGCGCCGACACTGCCGCCATACCGGGGCAATTGCGCCGTGCCGCCACTCCCGCCGTAGCAGGGCAATTTCAGCGGATATCCCCTGAGCTTGCCGGTTCTCCCCTCGAAATTTGAACGGAGAACCGGCAACTTGAGGGGATATCCGGTCAAATGCGCGGCGGGCAAGCGGGCAAGCGGGCAGGCGCGCGGGCGGGCAGGCGGGGACGCGGCGACGCGGCGACGGCGCGCGAGCGGGAACGCGAGGACGCGGCGACGCGGGGCAGGCGTGCGGGCAGGCAGCCGGGCGGGCGGGCGTGCGGGCAGGAAGGCAGCCGGGCGGGCGTGCGTGCGGGCAGGAAGGCAGCCGGGCGGGCGTGCGTGCGGGCAGGAAGGCAGCCGGGCGGGCGGGTGGAGGTGCGCGGGTGGGGAGCGGAGGTTAGAGGGGGTTGGCGGACCAGGTGTCGCAGGCAGTCATGTCGCCGGAGTCCATGCCGGTCTTGAACCACTTCATGCGTTGTTCGGCGGTGCCGTGGGAGAACGACTCAGGGGTGACTTGGCCTTGGGTCTTGGACTGGATGCGGTCGTCGCCGACGGAGGCTGCCGCGTCCAGCCCGCGGGCGATGTCGTCGTCGGACAGCTCGGTGATGAGGGGCTTGCCGTTCTTGGCGGGGACCGTGGTGGCGTGGTTGGTCCAGATGCCGGCCAGGCAGTCGGCCTGGAGCTCGGAGCGCACAGAGTCTGAGGTGGGGCCGGAGCGGGTCTTGATGCGGCTGAGGATGCCGTAGAGGTTCTGGATGTGGTGGCCGTACTCGTGGGCGACCACATAGGCCTCGGCGAAGGGGCCGCCGCGGGCACCCAGGTCGGTCTCCAGGGTTTTGAAGAAGCCGAGCTCCAGATAGACGCGCTTGTCAGGGGGGCAGTAGAAGGGGCCGACGGCGGCGGTCGCCGGGCCGCAGCCGGTGCTGACCTGCCCCTGGAAGACGCGCAGGGGGGCGCGGGTGTACTTCTTGCCACGACGGGGGAGCTCAGTGGACCAGAAACCCTCGATGGAGTTCTGGTAGGCCACGAAGCGGCAGTTCTCGTTCGTGTTGACGTTCAGGCATGAGTTGAGGCTGCCGGGACCGGTGTTCTGTACGGCGGGCTGGTCGGTGCCGTCGCTGCCGAGGCCCGGGATGCCGCCGTTCAGCAGGACAATCACGACGAGCAGGATGATGCCGCCGATCCCGCCGCCGACCGGAATCATGCCGCCGGGCAGGCCGCCGCTACGTCCGCCACCGCTGCCGCGAGTGTCCTCGATACCGCTGGTGTCAAGATCCGCGTCGGGATTGAATTTCACAGCGACTAGACTAGACCTCAGAGCGAGGGATATAGGCGTGTCGTGACATCGCACCGCCGACCCGCCACCCGAACGCCCCCCAAGCCTTGAGGACACCTGCGCCGCGATGATCACTGTCTCCAACCTTGAGGTGCGCGTTGGTGCCCGGCAACTGCTGGCGCCCGCTTCGTTCCGGGTCGGTCCGGGTGACAAGGTCGGCCTTGTCGGCCGGAACGGGGCCGGGAAGACGACGTTGACCAAGATCCTGGCCGGTGAGGGGTTGCCGGCGAGCGGGTCGGTGACGAAGTCGGGGGAGATCGGTTACCTGCCGCAGGACCCGCGGACGGGTGATCTCGACATGCTGGCGCGGGACCGGATCCTGGCCGCTCGCGGGCTGGACGAGGTTGTGCACCGGATGCGCAGCGCGGAGAAGTCGATGGCCAGCGCTGATGAGAAGACGCGCGCCAAGGGCATGCGCCGGTACGAGCGCGCCGAGGCTGAGCTGCATGCCGCCGGCGGGTACGCCGCTGAGTCGGAGGCCGCTCGGATCGCGGCGAACCTGGGGCTGCCGGATCGCGTGCTCGGGCAGCCGCTGGGCACGTTGTCGGGTGGTCAGCGGCGGCGGGTGGAGCTGGCGCGGATCCTGTTCGCGCAGGCCGAGACGCTGCTGCTCGACGAGCCGACCAACCACCTGGACGCGGACTCGATCGTCTGGCTGCGCGACTTCCTCAAGACGTACCCCGGTGGCGTGATCATGATCAGCCACGATGTGAACCTGCTCGAGGAGACGGTCACCCGGGTCTTCCATCTGGATGCGAACCGGGCCGAGATCGACGTCTACAACGTCGGCTGGAAGGTTTACCTGACGCAGCGCGAGCAGGACGAGCGCCGCCGCAAGCGGGAGCGTTCGAACGCCGAGAAGAAGGCGACCCAGCTCGTCGACCAGGCGAACAAGATGCGTGCCAAGGCGACCAAGGCCACGGCGGCCCAGCAGATGCTGAAGCGCGCCGAGCAGTTGATGTCGGGGCTCGAGGACGAGCGTCGTTCCGACCGCGTCGCGAAGATCTCGTTCCCGTCGCCGGCTCCGTGTGGCAAGACGCCGTTGATGGCCAAGGAGCTGTCCAAGTCGTATGGCTCGCTGGAGATCTTCACCGACGTCGACCTCGCGATCGACCGCGGCTCGCGCGTCGTCGTACTGGGGCTGAACGGTGCCGGGAAGACGACGCTGCTGCGGGTGCTGTCGGGGATCGAGAAGTCGGACACCGGCGAGGTGATCGACGGTCACGGCCTCAAGCTCGGGTATTACGCCCAGGAGCACGAGACCCTGGACGTGAACCGGACGGTCCTGGAGAACATGAAGACCGCGGCTCCGGATCTGAACGAGACCCAGGCGCGGAGCGTGCTCGGCGCGTTCCTGTTCTCCGGGGACGATGCCGAGAAGCCGGCGAGTGTCCTGTCCGGTGGGGAGAAGACCCGGCTGGCCCTGGCCACGCTGGTCGTCTCGGCGGCCAACGTCCTGCTGCTCGACGAACCGACCAACAACCTGGACCCGGCGTCGCGCGAAGAGGTGCTGAACGCCATCCGCTCGTACAAGGGCGCGATCGTGCTCGTCACCCACGATGAGGGCGCGGTCCAGGCGCTGGAGCCGGAGCGCGTCCTGCTGCTGCCAGATGGCGTCGAGGACCTTTGGACGAACGACTACGCGGACTTGGTGTCGCTCGCCTAGCCTGAAACCGTCCCCGCCCCGGACGCTACTCCGGGGTAATGTACGGCGCATGACTGATCTCGGACTGCGGTTCTCGGTGGATGGCCCGGTGGCGCGCGTCGTACTGGACCGGCCGGAGGTGCGCAACGCGCAGACCCCGGCCATGTGGCGGGCGCTCGCCGAATTCGGCCGGTCGCTGCCGGACGAGGTTCGGGTGGTCGTGCTGTCGGGGGAGGGCCAGTCCTTCTCGGCGGGCCTCGACCGGCGGCTCATCATGGGCGAGAACGACCAGGGCGAGGAGCCGCTGCTCAGCCTCGGCGCGAAGTCGACCGAGGAGGTCTATGAGATCGTCGCCGAGTTCCAGGCCGGCTTCTCCTGGCTGCGCAACCCGAACATCGTCAGCATCGCCGCAGTTCAGGGGCACGCGGTCGGCGCCGGCTTCCAGCTCGCGCTGGCCTGTGACCTGCGGGTTCTCACCCCGGACGCCAAGTTCAGCATGCGTGAACCCGCGCTCGGCCTGGTCCCGGACCTGGGCGGAACACAACCGCTCGTCCAGCTCGTGGGGTACTCGAGGGCCCTCGAGATTTGCGCGACCACCCGCTGGGTCGAGGCGGCCGAGGCCAAAGAGCTCGGCCTCGCGAACATCGTCGTACCGGCCGAGGAACTGGCCGCGACGGTGAAGGACCTGACCGACGCGATCCTCACCCCGCTCGCCGGCGCGATCCGCGAGACGAAGGCACTGCTGCTCGGTGCGGCAGATCGCCCGTACGCCGACCAGCTGAAGGCCGAAGGTGCTGCCCAGGAGCGCCGCCTGAAGGAGCTCCTCAAAGCCTTCGGGTGATCAGTGCCAGTTGCTGACCTGTACGTCGTTCGGTGCGGGCTCGCCGGTTCCCGTCTCGACGAGCTTCTTCAGGCTCATCAGGAACGTCGCCCACTTCGTGCTGCAGTGGTACATGAACGGCACCTGCTCCGCCCAGCCTTCGTGGCGGAACATGATGATCGCGTACTCCTCCTCCTGGGTGAGGTCGAAGCGGATGTGCGTGCCGATCCACTCCGCCGGCCCGTCGACGACCTCCCAAAGCACGAGCTTGCCCGGCGTCGTGTCGAGGACCTTCATGTCGAAGCCGCCGACATCGCCGAACCGGAAGGCGATGACGCCATCGCGAGCCTGGGTGTCCTCGGTCCACCAGCCGGCCAGGCCGTCGATGGTTGTGAGGGCCTTGTAGACGTCGTCGACCGAAGCCTGGACGCCGATCCTGTGCAGGATGTCCACCATGATCGTTACCTCTTCCTTGCCTTGTGAATGGATGCGGCTTGGATGGCTTCTGCCATCCGCTTGATGCGTTGCAGGCGGCCGTCCCAGGCATCGCGGACGGTCGAGAGTTGCGCGACTGCGCGGGCGAGCTGATCCTCGTCGACCGTGTAGACGCGTTCGCGTCCGGCGGTCGTGGCGTGCACGAGGCTGATCCGTTCGAGCACCGTGAGGTGCTTCGCGACGGCCTGCCGGGTGACCGGGAGACGCTCGCTCAGCGAGGTCGCCGTACCGCTGCCGGCTGCCAGCAGGAGGTCGAGCATCTCCCGCCGGGTCGGGTCGCCGATCGCCGACCAGAGCTCGTCGTCGATGCTCACGATCCCGAAGCGACCTTTTCCGCGTACGGCGTCAGCCGGGGCAGGAAGTGGTCCCAGCCGGTCGTGTGGTCCTTGAACTCGTCATCGGAGCGGGCTGCCTCGTCGAATCCGGTTTCGACGAACTTCAGCAACGTGCCGTCGCCGTCCGGAACCAGGTCGAAGGTCGCCAGGACCGAGTTGGCCGCACTGGCGGCCTCGTCGGCAGGGTGCGCCCAGCGGAAGGAGAACCGCCGCGGCGGGTCCGCCTCGACGACGGTCAGCGGTACGACGCCGTCCGGCCCGAACGTGATGCTGCCGACCGCGCCCGGCGTGGCGACGACATCCGCCTCGTCCGGCCACCACTCGCGGAGGTGTTCCGGCGTACTGATGACCTCGTAGACGACCTCGGGGGAGGCGTTGATCTTGAGCTCTCGTGCAATGCTTCGACTCATCGGTCTCACTGTCCTTTCGCAACCTTTTGTTGCACATGACTGTAGTGGACCCGCCGCCGATATGCAACCAAAAGTTGCAGGTCGGAAGATCGGCGAGACCTGAAGTGTTGTGAAGGTTCATCAGTGGTGGGCGGAGAGGGTTGCGAATGTCGAACATGATGCGGATGGGTGGCGGCGCGAGCAGCTGGCGCCGGCAGGATTCGTCCGTTGTCGGGCAGAAACTGGCCAAGGGGACGCTGCGGCGGATCGTCGCGTTCGCGAAGCCGTACCGGGCGCACATCACGGTGTTCCTGCTGCTGGTGATCGTGTCGGCGGTCCTGGTGATCGCGTCGCCGTTGCTGTTCAAGAAGATCGTGGACGACGGGATCATCAAGGGGAACGGCGGTCTGGTCACCGCACTGGCCCTGGTCGTCGCGGGGCTCGCCCTGGTCGAGGCAGTGCTCGGGCTGATGCAGCGCTGGTTCTCTGCGCGGATCGGTGAGGGCCTGATCTTCGACCTGCGGACGAAGGTGTTCGCACACGTGCAGCGGATGCCGGTCGCGTTCTTCACCCGCACCCAGACCGGCGCGCTGGTCTCCCGGCTCAACAACGACGTGATCGGCGCGCAGCAGGCCTTCACCTCAACGCTGTCCGGCGTGGTCTCGAACGTGATCAGCCTGATCCTGGTCGTCGGCGCGATGCTCGTCCTCAGCTGGCAACTGACCCTGGTCGCGATTCTGATGCTGCCGATCTTCCTGATCCCGGCCCGCATCCTCGGCCGCCGGCTGGCGTCGATGACCCGCGAGCAGATGAACCTGAACGCCGGCATGTCCACCTCGATGACCGAGCGCTTCAGCGTCGGCGGCGCGCTTCTGGTGACGCTGTTCGGGCAGCCCACGATCGAGAACCGCGAGTTCGGCGAGCGCGCCGGTCAGGTGCGTGACCTGGGGATCCGGATCGCGATGCTCGGCCGAGTCTTCTTCACCGCCCTCACTTTGGTCGCCGCACTGGCAACAGCTCTCGTGTACGGCGTCGGTGGCAACCTCGCCGTTCGCCAGACCCTGACCGTGGGGACGCTGCTGGCCTTGGTCGCGCTGCTCGGCCGGCTCTACGGCCCGCTGACCGCGCTGTCCAACGTCCGCGTCGATGTGATGACCGCGCTGGTGTCGTTCGAGCGCGTCTTCGAGGTCCTCGACCTGGAGCCGATGATCAAGAACGGTCCCAACGCGACCGACCTCCCGAAGGACGCGGCGAGTGTCGAGTTCGACCACGTCGCGTTCGCGTATCCGACGGCTGAGCAGGTCTCACTCGCCAGCCTCGAGTCGGTCGCCGTACTCGACAAGCGCGTTTCCGCGCAGGTGCTCGGGGACGTGAACTTCGTCGTACAGCCTGGCCAGATGGTCGCGCTCGTCGGCCCGTCCGGCGCCGGCAAGACCACGATCACGAACCTCGTCGCCCGCCTGTACGACGTGACTGGGGGAGCCGTGCGGATCGGGGGAACCGACGTACGGGATGTGACGCTGCAGTCTCTGCACGACCGGATCGGCTACGTCACGCAGGATGCGCACATGTTCCACGACACGATCCGCGCGAACCTCATCTATGCGAAGCCGGACGCGACCGAGGAAGAGATGATCGAGGCGCTGCGGTCGGCGCAGGTCTGGGACCTGGTGGAGTCGTTGCCGGACGGTCTGGACACGGTTGTCGGGGATCGCGGTCACCGGTTGTCCGGTGGTGAGCGGCAGCGGCTGGCGATTGCCCGGTTGTTGCTCAAGGCACCGCAGATCGTCGTACTGGATGAGGCCACGGCACACCTGGACTCGGAGTCCGAGGTACATGTCCAGCAGGCGCTGGACACGGCGCTCGAAGGCCGGACGTCGCTGGTGATCGCGCACCGGTTGTCCACGGTCCGCAACGCCGACCTGATTCTGGTCGTTGACCACGGCAACATCGTGGAGCGTGGGACGCATGAACAGCTGCTCGCGCGCAACGGCGAGTACGCCGATCTGTATCACACGCAGTTCGCGGAGAGCGCGCTACCGTTGACCTGACACGTCAGTGAGGGAGGGCCGTCACGTGATCAAGCTCGCGCTGGTCCTCCTCGCGGGATACACCGGCTACAAGGTTGCCTACCACTCCGAAGACGGTGAGCACTACGGCAAGGTCGGCGACCGCGCGCTGCGGACGTCGCTCTCCCTGCTGATCGGGCTGCTCGCCGCGGGCATCACCTACGCGGCGCTCCTCAGGCACTAGGACGCAGTCTCCTTCTGCGGGTCCTGCTCGAGCAGATGCAGGACCGGGACCTTGAGGTGCCGGCGGGCCGAGTTCGTCCAGTCCAGGTGGAAGAACTCCGCGACGACGTGCGGCCGGGTCAGGATCACGACCTCCTGCCCCTGCGAAGCCTCGACCGTCGCGATCAGCGCATCGATCGGCCGGTCATGCGTGATCCCGCCCTCGGCGGTCTGCCCGAGGTCGCGTAGCCGCTGCACGCTCCGGCCGCTGCAGCCCTTGGCCTCGCTGTCGATCGCCTTCTGCGCTTCGGCCAGATCCTCGCGCTGGGTGGCCAGGCCGGGCCCATACAGATCCGCCGTTCCCAACGCACTGATCGAGGCCTCCACACCGGCCTCCGCGTTGTGGCACGGCACCAGCACGTGGTACTTCACCTCGTCGGGCATGTCCTCGTGCAGGTCGACCACACGCTTCGCGTCCGGCTCCGACAATTCCTGTTCCACGAGCAGTACGACGTCGTACATCCCGCACCTCCAGGTCTGTTACTCCCATAGTGCCTCACCTGGATCGTTCCAGTCCCAATGATCTTCCGGAGGTGAGTCGATGAACCTCGCGGTCCTGCACGTTCCGGGCTGCCCCAACCTGTAGCCGATGCCGGACCGGCTGGCAGACCAACGAGCGTCCGAGGAATCGCCGACCATGCCCCGCGAGTCTTCGGACGTTAGCGCGACCACCGCCTCCAGTCGATCGTGCTCCAGCTCCGTACGCCGGACGACCAGACCCGACGGGGGGCATGCCTCATGACCCGGCCCCATCGTGGGTCCCGGGTCGTGACCTAGGACAGGTCGGGCATGCGGGGTGTGGCTGGGCGTTCCGCGAGGTGGTGGGTGGGCGGCGGCCGGGGCGGGTGGTGTCTACGGTCCGGCTGCTGGGGTGGCGTCGGTCGCCCAGGGATCGGTAAAGCCGGGCACCATCGCCCTCAAGTGGGCGCTGAAGGCCTCGCGAGCGGCGGCCAGT
>NZ_JBHVWY010000001.1:477221-716117 GCF_042882005.1 Kribbella sp. NPDC058245 | reverse complement strand
CGCACAGCGTCGTCAGCGTGTCTTCGGACGTTAGCGCCGCACCCACCGCAACGTCCGAAAGACCGCACAGCGTCGTCAGCGTGTCTTCGGACGTTAGCGCCGCACCCACCGCAACGTCCGAAAGACCGCACAGCGTCGTCAGCGTGTCTTCGGACGTTAGCGCCGCACCCACCGCAACGTCCGAAAGACCGCACAGCGTCGTCAGCGTGTCTTCGGACGTTAGCGCCGCACCCACCGCAACGTCCGAAAGACCGCACAGCGTCGTCAGCGTGTCTTCGGACGTTAGCGCCGCACCCACCGCAACGTCCGAAAGACCGCACAGCGTCGTCAGCGTGTCTTCGGACGTTAGCGCCGCACCCACCGCAACGTCCGAAAGACCGCACAGCGTCGTCAGCGTGTCTTCGGACGTTGGCGGTTCCCGGATGATCGGTGCCGCTCCGAGCTCTCGCGGTAAAGCTCCCCAAACCGGTTCGGGGAGGATCCACCCCCCGAATCCGTCCTGCATCCACCCCAAATCGGTTTGGGGAGGAACCCACCCGGCCTCATCGCAAACGTTCGCTGCGCCTTTGTGGTCAGCTGCTGCCGCCGGGTGGCAGCGGATTACCACAAAGGCGCGCTCCCGCTCGTTGCAATGCGGCGGCGATCGCCCACCCCTGTACGCCGCCGGCCGAGCCGCCAACCGGGGGCGTGAACAGGAAGCGGTGGGCCACCACAGGTCATACCTTGTCCAAGCCCACCACACAGGGTGCGCACCCCCGGCAACGCGCGGGCGCGGGGCGCGCGGGTTGGTCGGGGGCTGGCGGGTCAGCGGGAGGCGTCTGAGCGCTGGACGGGCGGGGTCAGAACAGGGGGTCTTGGGCTGGGACTTGCTCGCGGCGGGGTGCGTGCTTCCGGGAGGGTGAGCGGAAGCGGGGGTGGCTGGCGGCGGGTTCGCCCCAGCCGGAGTCGGAGGTTGGGCCGGCGGCGTCGACAACGCCGTACGGGCTCGGGGTTGCGCGATGGCGGGAGCGGCGGCCGAAGCCGTGTTTGTCGAGGAGTGGACGCACCTTCTGCTCGAAGGCCGTGCGATAGCTGGGCGCGGCGTTGGAGCCGCGCGCATACAGCGACTCGTACCGCCCGACCAGCTCGGGGTGATCGTGCGCCAGCCATGACATGAACCAGTCCTTCACGCCCGGCCGGAGATGCAGGACAAGGGTGGTCACTCCGGTTGCGCCGGCGGCTGCGAGCTCACCAAAGAGGTGGTCGAGCTGGTCGGCCGAATCGGTCAACCACGGCAGGACCGGCGCGACCATCAACCCACACGGCAGCCCCGCCTCACTCACGGAGCGAATCAACTCCAGCCGACCCCGCACGGACGGTACGCCGGGTTCGAGCCGCCGCCGGAGCTCTTCGTCCCCGAGCGCCAGCGAAACCCCGATGCCGACCGGGACCTCCGTCGCCGCGCTCACCAAGAGGTCGAGATCGCGACGCAGCAGTGTCCCCTTGGTGAGCACCGACAACGGCGTACCGGATGAGGCGAGTGCGCTGATGATTCCCGGCATCAGCTGATAGCGGCCCTCAGCCCGTTGATAGGGATCGGTATTGGTGCCCAAGGCAACCTGTTCGCGACCCCAGGACGGTCGCGCCAGCTCGCGCCGCAGGACGTCGGCCACGTTCGTCTTCACGACGATCTGCCGGTCGAAGTCCAGGCCCTGATCGAGCTCGAGGTACATGTGCGTGGGCCGGGCGAAGCAGTACCGGCAGGCATGAGTACAGCCGCGATACGGATTGACCGTCCAGTCGAACGGCAGGCCGCCACCGGGCACCGAGTTCAGCGCCGACCGCGCGAGCACCTCATGGAACGTCACCCCGCGGAACTCCGGCGTCGTCACCGACCGCACCAGGCCCGCGATCGACCCCAGCCCCGGCAGCGCACCGGGAGCCTCCGCGTCGAGTTGCTGACCAGCCCATCTCATGCCAGACAGTCGAACACATGTTCGATCCCGAAATCAAGTCAGCGGAACGCCGCCACGTTCCGCTCGACCCATTCCCGGTACGTCGTCGGCGGCCGGCCGGTCAGTTCGGCGACCGTGCGCTCCGGCGTCATCGGATGCTCGGCCATCATCCGGAACCCGTCCAGCAACCACTGCGCGGTCTCGAGCCCGATCACCGGCGCCAACTGATCGAGATACTGCTGCGGCGTGAGCTCCTCGAACTTGACCTCCCGCCCCAGTGCCGCCGCAATGTGCGCAACCTCCTGCGGCTGTGTGATCCCCTCCGGCCCACTCATGACGAGCTTCTGTCCGGTGTAGGCCTCATCCAGCAACACCACTCGAGCCACCGCCGCGATGTCGACCAGATCGATCGGCGTCTGGACAGCCTCGGCGTACGGCGCTCGCACCACACCCTCAGCCTTGATCGACGGCGCCCAGTCGAGTGTGTTGGTCATGAACTGACCAGGCCGCAGGAAGGTCCACTCGAACCCCGCCTCCTCGATCGCCTTCTCCAGCCGGTAGTAGTGCCAGCTCGCCGGATCCCCCTGCGCCTCATAGTCCGCAGGCTCCCCCGAGAGCACGACAACCCGCCGTACGCCGGCCTCACGCGCGCACCGGACGAAGTCGTCCACGTACGCCGGGAGCGGCGCCAGGTAGACCGTGTCGACACCCCGGAGCGCAGCCGGCAGCGACTCCGGTCGCCCCAGATAGCCAACAGCGACCTCAACCTCCTCCGGAAGGGCCGCCCGGGCAGGCTTGTTCGTCAGCGCCCGCACCGGCGCCTCAGCAGCCACCAACTCGTCCACCAGGAGACGTCCGACGCTCGCCGTCGCACCAGTCACCAAGATCGTCATACCGATTCTCCTCACCTTGGACCAATTCCCGTAGGGTATACGAGAATTCGGATCAGCGCCTATGGTTGCCCTGTGACGCAGGCCGATCGCAACCTCGCGCTGCTCTGGCGCAACCACCGTCCGCTGGCTGCAGCGGCCAAGGGGGCCGGACGGCGCCCGTCGCTGGACGTGAACGAGGTGGTCGCCACCGGGATCCGGCTGGCCGACAGCGACGGTCTGAGCGCCGCATCCATGGGCGGCGTGGCCAAGGAGCTCGGTGTCGGCACCATGACGCTCTACACCTACGTCCCGTCGAAGGACGAGCTCCTGGAGCTCATGGTCGACCAGGTGCTCGGCGAGCGCGCGTTGCCCGGTCCCGGCGAACCCCGCCCCGACGACTGGCGCGCTCAGGTCGACCTGTACTCCGAGCGGACCCAGCTGATGTTCCGCCAGCACCCCTGGCTGTCGCAGGTCTCCCCCATCCGCCCACCGGCCGGACCAGGTCTGCTGGCCGGCCGCGAGTACCTGCTCGCTGTTGTGAGCACACTGAACCTCACACCGCACGAGACGAACACCGCCGCACTGGCGATCTCGACGTACGTCGACTCCGCGGCCAGTCTGCAGGCGGAGAGCCTGCTGATCGAGCGGGCCAGCGGCCAGAGCCATGACGCCTGGTGGACCGACCGCTCCGACCTGTGGGAGACCTACTTCGACGTCGAGCGGCACCCCACCATGACAGCGATCTGGAACGCGGGTGGCTTCACCGCGAGCCCCAACGATGTCGCTGCGGAGTCGTACGACTACGGCCTCAGCCGCCTCCTCGACGGCATCGCCCTGAAGACCAGGTGAGATCCGAACTGGTGATTGGGTAGGTTGGCGGCGGACAAGGGGGGTTTGGGGTGAGTGAGAACTTCCAGGTCGATCTCCAAGGCATCGTCGACCTGCTGAGCAACCATCTGTACAGCAGTCCGCGGGTGTACCTGCGGGAGCTGCTGCAGAACGCCGTCGACGCGATCACCGCGCGCCAGGCCGTCGATCCGGAGGCGCCGCGGCGCATCGACGTACTGACCTCGGACGGTGCCCTGAGCATCGCCGACACCGGCATCGGCCTGCTGCCGGACCAGGTGCGCGAGCTGCTGGCCACCATCGGCCGTAGCTCGAAGCGGGACGAGATCGGGTTCGCCCGGTCGGAGTTCCTCGGCCAGTTCGGTATCGGCCTACTGTCGGCCTTCATGGTCGCCGACGAGATCGACGTCGTCACCCAGCCGGCCGGTGGCCCCGCCACGCACTGGACCGGTACGGCGGACGGCCGCTACGAGCTCGCCGACGCAGCAGACCGCTCCGAGGCCGGTACGACGGTGACGCTGAAGGCCCGGCGTGGTGCCGAGCAGTGGTACAAACCCGCGACTGTTGTCGAGCTGATCCGCCTGTTCGGCGCACTGCTGCCGATCGAGATCCGCGTCAACGGTGAGCAGGTGACCGACGGCAAGGCGCCCTGGGAGAACACCGGAGCGATGCAGCGGGCCGAGTTGGTCGGCTATGCGCAGGACAAGCTCGGGTTCACGCCGTTCGACGTGATCCACCTGAACAATCCGGCCGCTGGACTCACCGGTGTGGCCTTCGTGCTGCCGTTCGCGGCGAACCCGGCCGAGCGTGCGACGCATCGCGTGTACCTGAAGCGGATGCTGCTCGCGGAGAACGTCGAGGGCCTGCTGCCCGATTGGGCCTTCTTCGTCCGCGCAGTCATCGACACCTCGGAGCTGCGCCCGACGGCCAGCCGGGAGGCGCTGTTCGACGACGGCGCCCTGGAGGCCACCCGGGACGCGCTCGGCGACCAGTTGCGTGGCTGGCTGGTCCGGCTCGGCAACACCGACCCGGGCAAGCTGGACCGGTTCCTCGGGATCCACCAGCTCGGCGTGAAGGCGCTCGCGCTGCACGACGACGAGATGCTCCAGCTGGTCCACCGCTGGCTGCGTTTCGAGACCAACCACGGCCGGATGACCACCGCCGAGTTGCAGCAGCGCACCAACCAGATCCGCTACGTCACCACGGTCGAGGAGTTCCGTCAGCTCGCAGCGGTCGCCGCAGCGCAGCAGATCACCGTGGTGAACGGCGGCTACACCTACGACAGCGAGCTACTCGCGAGGCTGCCGGAGGTGGTGCCCGGACTGAGCACGAGCCGGTTCGACCCGACCGAGCTGAGCACGAGCTTCGACAGTCTGGACCCGGACACCGAGCTGCGGCTACGGCCGTTCGTCCAGCTGGCACAGGACGCGCTCGACCCGGTCGGCTGCGAGGTCGTCGTCCGGGCCTTCGAGCCGGCCGGTCTGCCCGCGCTCTACCTGATCGACCGGTCCGCCCAGTTCGCGAGTGAGCTCCGCGCCACCAAGGACCGGGCCGACGCCCTGTGGTCCGAGGTGCTCGGTGCACTCAACACTCAGGACGACAGTCGTCCCCAGCTGGTCCTGAACTACCGCAGCCCGCTGGTACGGCGGATGGCGTCGCTCAACGATCCCGAGCTGACCCGACTGGCGGTGGAGGGGTTGTACGGGCACGCGTTGATGCTCGGCTACCACCCGATCACTCCCGCCGACTCCGCTCTTGTGAACCGCTCTTTCCTCGGTCTGCTCGACCAGGCCGTCCCCACGCCGGAGGACCAGACGCCATGAACTCGGAACTCATCGACCTGCTCCAGCGCGCGGAGAATGCGCCGTACGGGAAGGTCCGGTCGGCGCTGCTCGAGGACGTCGTACGGCGGGCCGACGCGGCCAGTGAACCGGAGCTGGCGTTCTACAGCCGTCTTTCACTCGTCACCGCCTACGTGATGGGCGGCGAGCCGCGGAAGTCGCTGGTGCCGTTCGCTCGTTGTGTGGCGGACTGGGACGTGGAGCCGGACAAGTATCGCGAGTACTCGCACCTGTTCCACTGGTGCTACAAGTACGCGCCCAGCACCCTCAGCAAGTTCCCCGAGGTGCCGCTGGACCGCGCCTACGCCGTACTGGACGACATGGAGCAGCGGTGGCGGCTCAGCGGGCACAGCATGCACGCCGTGCACCAGCACCGCTGGCTGGTCGCGCATCACATCGGTGACGAAGAGACTGCAGCCGAGCAGTTCCGTCTCTGGTCGACTGCACCACGTGACGACCTCTCCGACTGCGTCGGCTGCGATCCGACGTCGAAGGTGCACCACCTGAATTCAGTCGGCCGTACGGCGGACGCCGTGGCGCTGGCCGTGAACGTGTTGGACGGCCAGCTCACCTGCGCCGAGCAACCGCAGCAGATGCTCACCGCGCTCCTCCCGGCATATGTTGCCGAAGGCATGTACGACGAAGCTGTCGACGCGCACCGCAAGGCCTACCGGCTGCTGCGTAACCGGGTCGGTGAGCTGAGTGAGCACGCGGACCACGTCGAGTTCCTCGCCCGGACCGGTAACGAGCTCAAGGCGGTCGAGCTGATCGAGCGGCACGCGGCCGAGCTGGCCGACCCGCCCTCGCCGTTCGCGGAGATGGCGTTCTCAGCGTCCGCCTCGCTGGCGCTGAGCCGGGTGGACAGCGACCTGCAGATCCGGCAGCCCCAGGCTGACGCTGTGCCGGCCGGTCAACTCGCCGAGCAGTACGCAGCGCGTGCACTGGAGCTGGCGGCGCAGTTCGATGCCCGCAACGGCACTACGCATCGCAGCGAGCAGATCCAGCAGCTGCTGACGGCTGAGCCGTGGGTCGAGTACCTGCCGCTGTCTGAGACCGCCCGCCGCGCCCAGCTACGTAAGGAAGCGCAGAGCGAGCAGTCTGAGCAGGCGGCGGTGGAACAGCCCGTCGAGCTGCCGCCTGCGTCCGGGCGGGAGTGGCTCGACCGGGCCGAAGAGGCGTGGCGGAACTTCCAGGGCGCGGATGCCGCGGCGGCCTGGGAGGCGTTCGAGCGCGAGGTGCCGGAGAGCGAGCGGACTCCGCTCGACCGCGCCCGGCTGCTCGACGGTCACGGCCTGGCCGGTGCCGACGACCCGCAGGTGGCTCTGACCGCCTGGAGCGAGTCGCTGGCGCTCTATGACGAGATCGGCGACGAGGTCCGGAAGCTGCGCGCCCGAGCCCGCATCGGCCGGATGCTGTGTGAGCAGGGCCAGCTCGATGAGGGCCTGGCCACCGGCGAGGAGCCACTGCGCTGGCTGATCGCGAACGACGAGCCGGACCGCCGCGCGGCCTGGCGAGACTCGCTGGGCATCGTCTACGCCCAGGCTGGCCGTTTCACCGACGCCATCCAGGTCCTGACCGAGCCCGGGCAGGCTCACACCCGACCGGAGCATGCGGCGAGTACTGCGATCCTCCTGTCCAACCTGCTGATGCAGGAGGAGCGCTTCGAGGAGGCCGACGCCGCACTGGTCGTCGCCTTCGACTCACCGCATGACACCCAGCGCTCGTTCGCTCATCACCTGCGTGGACGCACCCGGCTCGAGCTGGAGCGCCCGGCCGAAGCGGCCGAGGATCTGATCGAGGCGGTCGCCCTCGCCACCGGCGTACCCGGTCTCGAAGCTCACGTCGCCTACTCGCAGCTGATGCTGGCCCGTTCCTACCTGCTGACCGGCCGTCCGCTGGAGGCCGCGGAGAGCGCCGAAGAATCCCTGTCTGTGCTGACCGATGACGCTCTGGCGGACGCTCGCGGCGTACTGATCGACTCCTACCGGATGCTCGGTGAGAACGAGTCAGCCCTGACCAAGGTCCGCGAACTGCTGACCGACGTCTCCCCCGACGCGCACCCGGCCTGGCTCGGCACTCTGCGCCAGGACGAGGGCATCCTGCTTGAACAGCTGGACCGCGACGACGAGGCAGTCGACATCTTCCTCGCTGCCGCCGAGTACTTCGGTGCGGCCGAGTCACCCCTGCAGCAGGTCCAGGCTGTCCGCCTGGCCGCCCAGTCCGCCCGCTACACCGGCGACAACGCCCGTGCGGCCGAGTTGGTCACGTCCGTCGGTCCGATCCTGGAGGCGCTGCCCTCAGCCGACCAGGACGTCATCTTCCAGACCGCAGGGGCGCACTGGGACCTGGCGCTGATCCACCTCCAGCAAGGTGACAGCGCCAACGCCGTTGCTCAGGCCGACGAGGCCGCTGACCTCTACGAACGCGGCGGCTTCGAGGACCAGTACCTGAACGCCCAGCTCCTGCTGGCCGAACACGGCACCGAGGACGAGAAGGCGCTCGAGGACCTGTTCAACTCCCTGCCCGCCAACTCCGACCTCTGGTACCGCACCGGTTACCTACTGGTCGACCGTCTCCGCACCACCAACAAGCAGGACGCTGCGACCGCGCTGGAGACCCGCCTCAACAGCGAGAGCTGATAGCCCGCGAGGTCAATGTCGCCAGCCGGCCGCTGGGTCACTCCCACTCGATGGTGCCCGGGGGCTTGCTGGTGATGTCCACGGTGACCCGGTTGATCTCGTCGACCTCGTTGGTGATGCGCGTCGAGATGCGCTCGAGGACGTCGTACGGGAGACGCGCCCAGTCCGCCGTCATGGCGTCCTCGCTGGTGACCGGACGCAGTACGACGGGGTGGCCGTAGGTGCGTCCGTCGCCTTGGACGCCGACGGAGCGGACGTCGGCGAGCAGGACGACCGGGAACTGCCAGATCTCGCGGTCCAGGCCGGCCGCGGTCAGCTCGGTGCGGGCGATCAGGTCGGCGGCGCGGAGGATGTCCAGGCGCTCGCGGGTGACCTCACCGATGATGCGGATGCTCAGACCCGGGCCGGGGAACGGGTGCCGGTAGACCAGCGTCTCGGGCAGGCCGAGGGCGATACCGAGCTCACGGACCTCGTCCTTGAACAGGGTGCGCAGCGGCTCGATCAGGCTGAACTGCAGGTCGTCAGGCAATCCACCGACGTTGTGGTGCGACTTGATGTTCGACGTGCCCGCACCGCCGCCGGACTCGACGACGTCCGGGTAGAGGGTGCCCTGGACCAGGAACTCGATGTGCCGGTCCGCGTCGAGCTTGCGGGCGGTCGCCTCGAAGGTGCGGATGAACTCGCGGCCGACGATCTTGCGCTTCTGCTCCGGGTCGGTGACACCGGCCAGTGCGCCGAGGAACTGGTCCTCCGCGTCCACAACCTCCAGCCGGGTCCCGGTGGCGGCGACGAAGTCCTTCTCGATCTGGTCGGACTCACCAGCGCGCTGCAGACCGTGGTCGACGTACACACAGGTGAGCTGGTCGCCGATGGCCCTGCTGACCAGCGCTGCGGCCACGGCGGAGTCCACACCACCGGACAGCGCGCACAGCACCTGCTTGTCGCCGACCTGCTGGCGGATGAGCTCTACCTGCTCGTCGACAACGTTGGTGGTGGTCCAGTCGCCGACACAGCCGGCAATGTCGTACAGGAAGTGCTCCAGCACTGCCTGTCCGGCCTGTGAGTGCAGCACCTCCGGGTGCCACTGCACACCGGCCAGCTGCCGATCCACATCCTCGAACGCCGCCACCGGTGCACCCTCAGAAGCAGCCAGTACGGCGAAGCCGGTCGGCGGCGCGTGCACCGCGTCACCGTGGGACATCCACACGTTCAGGTCCTCGGGGATACCGGCCAGCAGCGTCCCGGCCTCGCTCACCGTCACCGGCGTCCGGCCGAACTCACGCAGTCCGGTACGGCGCACCTCGCCACCGAGCGTCTGAGCCATCGCCTGGAAGCCGTAGCAGATCCCGAACGCCGCAACGCCCGAGTCGAACAGCGCGGAGTCGACCCGCGGCGCTCCCTCGGCGTACACCGACTGGGGACCGCCGGACAGGATGATCGCCTTCGGCTGCCGCGCCAGCATCTCCTCGACCGGCATCGAGTGCGGCACGATCTCGGAGTACACCTTCGCCTCGCGCACCCGCCGCGCGATCAGCTGCGCGTACTGCGCTCCGAAGTCAACAACCAGGACCAACTCATGCTCAGCCACCGTCAAAGCGTATCGGTGCAGGTCAGCAGGGCTGTAATCAGCAGCCGCTTCGGCGCCCGGAAGGACAGCAGCTCGATCATCGGTGGCTCCTCACTGAGCCGTACGGCGCTCAGCAGGTCGGCCGCACATTCCAGCGCCACTCGGGTCTCCAGCCGGGCCAGACCGGCGCCCAGACAACGGTGGATGCCCACTCCGAACGCCAGGTCAGCCGGACCGCCGTGCCCGCTCAACCCGAGCAGCACCTGCGCACCCGCCGGCAACTCCACGTCGCCCACGGAGGCGGCCTCAGCCGTAGTGCGCCGCCAGGTCGGCACTGACGACGCCTCGGCCAGCACGTCCTCCACAGACGCAGGCGCACCCGTCAGGGCCCGATGGAAGGCCGCAGAGATCAGCTGGGTGGTCGTCTCCTGGCCGGCGATCAACAGGAAGTAACCGACCGCACACACCTCTTCGACGGTCAGCCCTAGCTCGACCAGAACACCGAACAGGTCGTCGCCAGCGACTGCCCGGATGCGCAGCCAGGCGTAGAACTCGGCCGCGCTGTGAGCGAGCTCCAGCTGCCGGTCCTCGTCCGGCCAGCCCCAGAACAGCTCCAGTGAGTCGAGGCTCCAGGCCTGGAGCGCATCCACAGGCACATCACGCAGGCCGAGGAGGTGCAGCAACACCAGAGCCGGTGGCTCGGCCGCGACGGCCTGCACCAGGTCGACCTGCTCACCTGCAGCGAGGCGCGACGAGGCAGCCGCGGCACGGGAGGTCAGGAGCGATCGAGTCAGGGGCTCCACGGCTGCCACTCGCGCAGGGCTGAAGAAGCGCGCGACCGCGGCGCGGATTGCCCGGTGTGACTCACCACCGTTGTTGGCGAGCGTGGGCGGCAGCGCAAAGCCGACCGACGACAGCACCCGCAGCGCCTTCACCGACAACGGCGTGTGCGCCAGTACGGCGTTGTCCGGCCGGAACGTGGTCGGGTCCAGCATCACCGCGCGGACCTGCGCCGGATCGTCGACCACCC
Source organism: Kribbella sp. NPDC058245 (assembly GCF_042882005.1). Classification (NCBI taxonomy): domain Bacteria; kingdom Bacillati; phylum Actinomycetota; class Actinomycetes; order Propionibacteriales; family Kribbellaceae; genus Kribbella; species Kribbella sp. NPDC058245. Next base: position 705,388 of record NZ_JBHVWY010000001.1, on the reverse strand, counting down.
AGTACCCGAGCTCGGCGTCGTACCGGGCCGGGCAACCGGTCACGCGAACCAGCCGGGCACAGCCTTCGTGAACGTCTCCTGGTCGAAGTCACCGGCACCAGCAGGGATCCGGGCGAGCACTTTCAGCCCAGTGGTGGCCGGCAGGTCCTCGAGGTTGCACTGCTCAGCCAGACCGGGCTCGGCCGGCCAGGAGCCGATGATCAGCCCCTCGACCGGCAGACCGCGCGCTCGCAGCGCTTCGACGGTCAGACCGGTGTGGTTGAGCGTGCCCAGGCCAGCACGGGTCACGACCACGAAGTTGAACGGCTTGGTCAGTGCCTTCGCCAGGTCGATCAGCGTCCCGCCCTCGGCGTCCAGACCGACCAGCAGCCCACCAGCGCCCTCAACGATCACGTTCTCGTGCGTGGCGGACAGGCCGTCGACGGACTTGGCGTGGATCTCGGCTGTCGGCAGCGGAACGCCCTGGCGGCGCGCAGCGGTGGTCGGCGCCAGCGGGTCCCGGAGTCGGACCCCTTCGTAGAGGGTGGTGATGCCGGTGAGGCGGTTGACGTCGTCCAGGTCGGCGGGGTCGTCCGGGCCGACGCCCGTCTGGGCCGGCTTCACGACCGCGACCTTGCCGTGCACGGCAGCGCGGACGGCGAGTGCGGCGGTGACGACGGTCTTGCCGACGCCGGTGTCGGTACCGGTGACGATGGTGATCATGAAACCTCGCTGATGGCTTGACTGATAACGGCGCAGGCCCTGGCCAGCTCGTCGTCGGACAGACCGGCGTGGGCAGTCAGGCGGAGCCGGCTGATGCCGTCCGGGACCGACGGCGGCCGGAAACTGCCGACCAGTACGCCATTGTCCCGGCAAAACTCCGCCGCCCGGACAGTCTCTCGCGGACCGGGCATCGGAACCGAAACGACCGGTCCTGCCGCCACTGGGACCCCACAGGCCGCAGCCAGCCGACCAGCGACCGAGTGAACCGCTGCAGCCCGGTCCGGCTCGGCAACGAGCACGTTGAGCGCGGCTAGCGCCGCAGCACAGGACGCCGGGGTCAGAGCCGTGTCATAGATGAACGGCCGGGACCGGTTGATCAGATGCTCGCGCAAGATCGCCGGACCGAGTACGACGCCACCCTGCGACGCCAGCGCCTTGGACAGCGTCATGGTGACGATCACATGGTCCAGCCCCGCCAGCCCAGCCGCATGCACAGAGCCATGCCCATCGCCAGTCACACCGAGCCCGTGCGCCTCATCCACCAGCAGTACGGCGTTCTGTGCCGCCGCGACGTCGGCCAGAGCAGCCAGCGGCGCCTCGTCGCTGAGCACGCTGAAGACTGACTCAGTCGCCACCACCGCCTGCGGTTCGTTGCGCTCGGCAAGCACCTTGGTGACCGCGTCGACATCGTTGTGCGGAACGACCTCTACCCGCGACCGCGCCAACCGCGTCGCGTCGATCAGTGACGCGTGAACGTGCTCGTCCGTCACCAGCAGCGTCCCCGGGCCGCCTAGCGCGGTGACCACACCCAGATTCGCCAGGTAGCCCGACGAGAACACCAGTCCGGCGGCGTGACCGGCATACGCCGCCAGAGCGGACTCCAGTTCCTCATGCAACGTCGTCGTACCGGTCACGAGCCGTGAAGCCGTCGCGCCGGTCCCCCAGCGGCAGACTGCTTCAGCAGCGGCCTCGATGACGCGGGAGTCTCGGGACAGACCCAGATAGTCGTTACCGGCCAAGTCGATGATGTCCTCGTCGGCAGCCCGGGCACGGAGCCGTCGGGTCAGTCCACGGACCTCGAGTGCCGCTGCCTTGGGTTCAAGCCACTCCGAGAGCATCAGCCGACCTCTCGCACCGCATCGGTGATCGCCGAGGTGATGGTCGCGATCTCTGACTCTGTGCACACGTACGGCGGCATCGTGTAGACGAGATCCCGGAACGGACGCACCCAGACCCCACGCCGCAGTACGGCGTCCGTCATCCGCACCATGTCCACAGGGCCAGCCAACTGGACCACACCGACCGCACCGAGCACGCGAACGTCCTTCACTCCAGGTAACTCGGCCGCCGGAGCCAGTCCGGCCGTCAGACCGGCAGAGATCTGAGCAACCCGCGCAGCCCAGTCCTGAGACAGCAGCAGGTCGATCGACGCGAGTGCCACCGAGCAAGCGAGCGGATTGGCCATGAACGTCGGCCCGTGCATCAAAGCCCCACCAGGGCCGTTGGAAACCGCTTGCGCGACCTCCGCCGTACAGAGCATCGCTGCCAGCGTCAGATAGCCGCCAGTCAGCGCCTTGCCGACGCACATGATGTCCGGGGCGACGTCTGCATGCTCCGATGCAAAGAGCGTTCCGGTCCGACCGAACCCAGTGGCGATCTCGTCGAGGATCAAGAGGAACCCATGCTGGTCCGCCAGCGCACGCAGGACGCGCAGACAGGCCGGGCTGTAGGCATACATGCCACCTGCGCCCTGCAGAATCGGCTCCACCACGATCGCGGCGATCTCATCAGCCTGCTCGGCGGCAACCGCAGCCATGGCCGCAGCCCAGGCCTGAAGCTCCGGATCGTCAGCAGGGCGGTCGAATCCGGCCGGTGGTTGCGGGCCGAACACCTGCTCCTGCAGAGCCCCGGTGAAGAGTGAGTGCATCCCGTTAACCGGGTCACAGACGCTCATCGGTGCAAACGTGTCGCCGTGGTACCCGCCGCGCACAGTCAGCATCCGCGTCCGCCCGATGTGCCCACGAGCCACCTGGCACTGCAGCGCCAGCTTGATCGCTACCTCGACCGACACCGAGCCGGAGTCGCAGAAGAACACGTGCTCAAGCGGAGCCGGCGTGATCTCGACCAACCGCTCCGCCAGGCGGATCGCAGGCTTGTGCGTCAGCCCACCGAACATCACGTGGCTGAAGTCTTCGACCTGGCTCTTCAGCGCAGCGTCCAGAACCGGGTGCCGGTAGCCGTGGATGACGCTCCACCAGGAGGACATCGCATCGATCGCCTCAACCCCGTCAGCGAACTGCAGCCGCACACCGGAGGCTCCCCGGACCAGCCGCACCGGAGAGGGCTCGCTCAGCGACGAGTACGGATGCCAGAGCAGCTGAGCGTCCCGCTCCAGCCACTCATCGACCGACCGTGTCACTACGCCTCCCGAATCCGTGATCTCCGAAGCATCGCAGATCACTGCGATCTGATAGTTCTGACGTTGCGCGAATCACTTCCGTGGACGTCTGTGCACCCCTACATTGAGCCCAGCAATCGCTACTGGCCGTAACCCGCCCACGTTGTCAGGCCTTTGTGAGGAGCACTCATGCGCAGATCCCGCCCCTTGATCGCCGCAGCCGCAGTCAGTCTGCTGGCACTGACCATCAGCACTCCGGTCCATGCCCAAGCCCAGAATTCCGCACCAGTACAAGGCTTTCTGAGCCAGCAGCTCAGCAAGCTGCAGCGGACCACCCTCCTTGTCCACGGCACCGATCTGGCCGCCGCCGACGCGGCTGTCGAGGCCGCTGGCCTGCACCGGCTCTCGTCGTACGACCGGATCGGTGTGGTGGTTGCCGAAGGCACCCGCTCGCAGATCCTCGCCGCCCGCACCCAGCCCGGCGTCACCTACCTCGAGGGCAACCAGCCGATCCAGGTCAGCACCTCGACCTCACATCTCGCCACCCGCGGCGCGGAGGCCGCAGACACCCGGACCGGGGCCAACGGCCTTGCCCTGGACGGTAGTGGCGTGAGCGTCGCGGTGATCGACAGCGGCGTCGACCCGACGCACCCGTTCTTCAAGAAGGCCGACGGCAGCTCAGCGGTCGTCAAGAACCTCAAGATCGTCTGCGACCCGCTGTCCGAGACACTCTGCCTCCCGATGGATGCCGGCTCGCTGGACACCGACCTGCTGTCGCTGGGCGGTCACGGTACGCACGTCAACGGCATCGTGGCCGGCCGCAAGGTGACCCTGGCCGACGGCACCAAGCTGCAAGGAGCCGCACCTGGTGCCTCACTGGTTTCGGTGTCGGTCGGTGCAGCCCTGCTGATCGTCGGCGCGGATGCGGCACTCAACTGGGTGCTGGAGAACCATGCGGCGCCCTGTGGTGCTGGAGTGCCAGTCAGCAAGTGCCCGCCGATCAAGGTCACCAACAACTCCTACGGCCCGACCGGCGGCGGCGCCTTCGACCCGAACTCGGCCACCGTCAAACTCCAGCGTGCACTGGCCTCTGAGGGTGTCGTGACCGTCTGGGCCGCCGGCAATGACGGCGGTGACGGAACCACGTCGCTGACCAACCCGCCCGGCCAGGACCCGACCGGGGGCATCCTGTCGGTCGCGTCGTACTACGACCTCGCCACCGGCACCCGGGACGGACAGGTCTCCAGCTTCTCCTCACGCGGTCTGAACGGCACCCAGTCCACCTACCCAGACCTGTCGGCACCGGGTGAGGACATCACCTCGTCCTGCCGCATCTACCTGCCGATCTGCACCACGGGCCTGGCTCCACTGGACGGCGGCAACTACAACACCATCAGCGGTACGTCGATGGCCGCGCCGCACATCGCCGGGATCGTCGCCCAGCTGTTCCAGGCGAACCCGTCGGCCACTCCGGCCCAGATCGAGACCGCACTGATCTCAACGGCGCACAAGTACACCAATGGCGCGGCCTACGAGCCCGACAGCCGAGGCGGCGGCACAACGTCGTACGACAAGGGCCACGGCCTCGTCGACGTCGTCGCAGCCTCAGACGCGGTCCGCTAACCAGCCCCTCGGACGCAGGCGCTAACCAGCCCCTCGGACGCATTAGCCAGCCAGAGTGCCGTGGACGGAGCAGCGGGCGGTCCACCCCATCGGGTGGACCTGCACCACCATCCGTCGGCGGCACTCGGCGCAATACCGCGGTGGTTCCATCACCAGCGACCGTCGGCAGTCCTCGTGACTGCCGTCGGTCTCAGCGCGCCCACAGTGACTGCAGAACGTCATAGCGTCTTCTGAAGCTCCTTGACCGGCATCTTGAGCTCGGCCAGCAGGTCGAGGTCAGCAGTGGCCGGGCGGCCCAGCGTGGTCAGGTAGTTGCCGACGATGACCGCGTTGATTCCACCGAGCAGTCCGTCCCGCGTCCCCAGATCACCAAGGGTCAGCTCGCGGCCCCCGGCGTACCGGAGCACTGTGCGCGGCATGGCGAGCCGGAAGGCGGCGATGGTCCGCAGTGCGTCCTTGCCGTCCATCACCTCCATGTCGCCGAACGGCGTCCCCGGCCGGGGGTTCAGGAAGTTCAGCGGGACCTCATGCGGCTCCAGCTCGGCCAGCTGCGCAGCCAGCTCGGCCCGCTGCTCCAGCGTCTCGCCCATGCCGACCAGTCCGCCGCAGCAGAGCTCCATGCCGGACTCGCGGACCATCAGGCAGGTGTCCCAGCGCTCCTCGAAGGAGTGCGTGGTGACGACGTCCGGGAAGTATGAGCGCGCCGACTCCAGGTTGTGGTTGTACCGGTGCACCCCCATCGCCTTCAGTTCGTCGACCTGCTCCTGCGTGAGCATGCCCAGCGAGCAGGCGATGTTGATGTCGACCGCAGCGTTGATCGCCTCGATGCCGGCCTTCACCTGCGACATCAGCCGCGCATCCGGACCCCGGACCGCCGCGACGATGCAGAACTCGGTCGCACCGGTCGCTGCTGTCTCCTTGGCCGCCTGGACCAGCTCGGGGATGTTCAGCCAGACCGCACGCACCGGTGAGGTGAACTGGCCGGACTGCGAGCAGAAGTGGCAGTCCTCGGGGCACCCGCCGGTCTTCAGCGAGATGATCCCCTCGACCTCGATCTCCTCGCCGCACCACTTCACCCGGACGTCGTGCGCCAGCGCGAGCAGTTCCGGCAGCCGGTCGTCCGGCGTCTGCAGCACCTCGACGAGCTGCTCCTGCCGCAGACCGATGCCCTGCTCCAGCACCTGCTCACGTGCCACGTCCACGATGTCGCCCATGGTTCTCCTGCCTGATCCGGACGGGGGGTCGGCTCACCCTAGGGCAGGCCGGTACGGTGCGGCTGCGGTCCGCGTCACAGCAACTCTCAGCGACCGCCGCAAGGGCTCGGAGAAAGTTCTTGGATTTTTCTTCGGAACCTCGTAACCCCCTGTAGAGGGGCTCGTTGATGTGAACAGAGGCGGTTACCGCAAGGAAGACCGCCACCCGGTAACAAAGAGCAACGAGTAGCTGATCATTACGAACAGCACGCAGAGTGATAACAACCACTCCGCAGGGCTCGAAACTCCAGAAATCGGATGTAAGGTAGTGACCAAGAGCTCGGGTCGCCAGCCATGGTTGGTGACCCGATCCCAAAGCGCCGGGCGCCTCACCCCGGCTTGAGTGAGCCCCTCGGGAAACGATTTGGGCGGAAACGTTCCCGAGGGGCTCGCTCCCTTTTACGGCACTTTTACCACCCGGCCTCAACCCTCTCGAAGGGTTGAGGTTCTTTCATTTAGTCGGGGTTCCGGGAATTACCCGGTTGCAATATCAGGAATGCGTTACGGATTCGTCACAGGCTGCTTTGTCGTGATCTGCACAATCGGTAGCCGCAGCGCACCGGGCGCATCCGCGGGCACCACCGGAGCCGTCGGCAGCACCGGCTGCAACCGCTGGTACGGCGTTCCGACGGCCGGCCGCGCGTCGTCCGTGCCCTTGTTGGGCCAGAACGACAGCGCCCGCTCGGCCTGCGCCGTGATCGTCAGCGACGGGTTCACGCCGAGATTGGCCGAGATCGCCGATCCGTCCATGATGTGCAGACCGTCGTACCCGTAGACGCGGTGGTAGGGATCGACCACGCCGGTGGCCGGGGAGTCGCCGATCGCGCAGCCGCCGATGAAGTGCGCGGTCATCGGCACGTTGAACGGCTCGCCGATGGTTCCGCCCGGTGTGCCCTTCATCACGCGCGCCATCCGGCGGACCACGTCGTTGGCGACCGGGATCCAGGACGGGTTCGGCGCGCCGTGGCCCTGCTCCGACGACAGGCGCCAGCGGCCGAGCTTGTCCCGCTTGCCGAAGGTGGTGATCGAGTTGTCCGCGGTCTGCATGACGAGCGCGATCACGGTCCGCTCGGACCAGTGCTTCAGGTCGTAGAGCCGGCGGAGGTTCCGCCACTGCACCCGCAGCTCGTGCAGCCAGGTCCGCCAGCGCGGCCGGTCGCCGTCCCCGTCGGTGAGGACGGTCTGCAGCAGCGACATCGCGTTGCTGCCGCGGCCGTACCGGACCGGTTCGATGTGGGTGATCTCGTCCGGGTGGAACGACGAGGTGATCGCGACCCCGCGGGTGTAGTCGATGTCGCGGCTGATCGCCATCGCGCCGAGCAGGGACTCAGAGTTCGTCCGGGTCAGCACGCCGAGTCGCGTCGACAGCCGGGGCAGCTTGTTCTCGTCCCGCAGCCGGTGCAGGAGCTTCGCCGTACCGATGGCTGACGCCGCGAAGACGACCTGCTGCGCGGTGAACCGCCGGGTGCTCTTCCGGTCCGCGGTCCCGCGGGTGTCCACGGCGTACCCGCCGTCTGTCAGCGGTTCGACCGACGTGACGGTGGTCAGCGGATAGACCTGTGCGCCGGCCTTCTCGGCCAGGTAGAGGTAGTTCTTGGTCAGCGTGTTCTTCGCGTTGTGCCGGCAGCCCGTCATGCACTCGCCGCAGTCGATACAGCCGGTACGACGGGGGCCGGCGCCGCCGAAGTACGGGTCGTCGACCTCGACGCCGGGCGAGCCGAAGAAGACACCGACCGGGGTCGGGTGGAAGGTCTCCCCCACGCCCATCTCGTCGGCGACCTGCTTCATCACCTCGTCGGCCGGGGTGAACCCGGGATAGGTGGCGACGCCGAGCATCCGCTTCGCCTGGTCGTAGTACGGCGCGAGCTCGGCCTTCCAGTCGGTGATGTGCGCCCACTGGCGGTCCTTGTAGAAGGCGTCCAGCGGCTCGTAGAGCGTGTTCGCGTAGACGAGGCTGCCGCCACCGACCCCGGCGCCGGACAGGATGATCACGTCCTTCAGCGCGGTGATCCGCTGGATGCCGTACCGCCCGAGCTTGGGAGCGAAGAGAAACCGCTTGGTGTCCCACGAGTTCTTCGCGAACCCGGAGTCCTCAAACCGCGCACCGGCCTCGAGGACCGCGACCTTGTAGCCCTTCTCCGTCAGCCGCAGCGCACTGACGGATCCGCCGAACCCGGACCCGATGATGAGCACGTCATAGTCGAACGACATGTGGCACTCCAAGCTAGAAGTTCACGCGCGACCGAGCTTCTTCAGGACGCGGAGGGCGCCGGTCATCACTTCGGCGTAGGTCTGGTCGGACAGGCCGTGCGACGCCGCGATCGGGATCAACCGCTGGGTGGCGATCGCCTGCGGATCGACGTACCGGCGGAGTCCTTCGACGCCCTGGCGGCGGCCGACCCCGGAGGACCGCATGCCACCCATCGGGGTGTCGATCGAGCCGAACGTCGCCGCATAGCCCTCGTTCACGTTCACGGTGCCGGCCACCAGCTGTGCGGCGACCGCACGGCCGCGACGGGTGTCCCGCGTGTACACACTGGCATTCAGCCCGTACTCACCCTCGTTGGCGCGCTGGATCGCCTCGGACTCGTCAGAGAACCGGTAGATCGACACCACCGGCCCGAAGGTCTCGTGGTCGAAGCACTCCATCGCGGGCGTCACACCAGACAGCACAGTCGGCTCGTAGAACAGCGGGCCGATCTCCGGCCGCGCCTTCCCACCAGCCAGTACGACGGCGCCCTTGGCCTTGGCGTCCTCGACGTGCCGGGTGACCGTCTCCAGCTGCGCCTTCGAGATCAGCGAGCCCATGTCGACGTCCCAGCCGGTCCCGGCCGACAGCTTGAGCTTGTTCACCCGAGCGACGAACGCGGTGACGAATGCGTCGTACACCTGGTCTGCGACGTACAGGCGCTCCATAGAGACGCAGAGCTGACCAGCACTCGCAAAACAAGCCCGTACGGCGCCCTCGGCCGCGCGCTGCACATCTGCGTCGCGGAGCACCAGCATCGGGTTCTTGCCGCCCAGCTCCAGGCTGAAACCGATCAGTCGCTCGGCGGCCTGCTGTGCGACCAGCCGACCGGTCTTCGTGGAGCCGGTGAAGCAGATGTAGTCGGTGTTCTGGATGATCGCGCCACCAACGGTCGCGCCCTCCCCGTTGACCGGGATCCACGCCTCACGCGGCAGACCGGCGTCGTACAGGAGCTCGATGGCGCGCAGTGCGGTTAGCGGGGTCTGACTGTCCGGCTTGTGCACGACGGTGTTGCCGGCCAGTACGGCGGGCAGGCCGTCGGCCATCGCCATGCTGAGCGGGTAGTTCCACGGCGAGATGATGCCGACGACACCCTTGGGGACGAAGCGCTGCTCCGCACGGGTCAGCACCGGGAACATGCCGAGCTTGCGCTGCGGGTCGAGCAGTTCGTGCGCCTTGCGGCCGTAGTACCGAGCGGTGAGCGCGACGTGCGCCACCTCTTCAAAGGCCTGCTTGCGCGCCTTGCCGGACTCCCGGATCACCAGGTCGACCAGCTCGTGCCGGTGGTCCAGCACCAGGTCGTGGTAGCGCAGGAGGATCGCAGCCCGCTCGTCCAGCGGCACGCGCTTCCAGCTCGCTTGCGTCTTCCGCGCCGTCCGCACCGCGGTGAGCACGTCGTCCGGACTCGACAGCGGCAGGTCCGCGATCGGCTGCCCAGTCGCGGGCGCGTACGTCGTCCGGGTGCCCGCCGTCGCGCGCAGCAGCCCCGACAGCCGCCGGATGACCGACTGATCAGTCGCGTACGACGCGGTCGGGTCCAGCTCCGGGTCGGCGGGAATCGACGTCTGGTCACTCATTCACTCAGGCTACCTGCCGGTAATAGAGGATGTCAGTAGGTGAAGTTGCCTTCGTGTCCCACTGCACGTGCAGATGCATTGCCCTAGGCTGGACGGCTGAAGCTGCGAAGGGGTGGAACTGCGAGATGGTGGACAGCGGGGGGCTCTGGACGCCTCCTGAGGACGAGCTCGGTGAGGCGCTGCAGACAGCCCAGGTACTGATCGAGGAAGGCCGGGCCGACGAGGCCGGGCCCTATCAGCAGCGCGTGATCGAGCTGGCCAGGGTGCGGGCCGAAGAGAGCCCGAACCATTACGAGGCCAAGCATCTGATGGCCGCGACGCAGTACGAGCTGGCCGGCTCGCTGAACGCGTCAGGACGGCACGAGGAGGCGCTGGCCGCGCTGCACGAGGCTCAGCTGGGTTACACCGAGCTGAGCGACGCCGGTGTGCTCGACGCCACATCGGTCCTGGCTGACGTTCGGGCGCGACGGGCGATGACGCAGGCGCACCGCGGTCGCGGCGCTACCGCCGTACTGGAGATGGACGGCGCAGTGATCTCGTACGGCCAGCTGGTGAGTGGTGAGGACGGCCTGCGGCACCAGCCGGACTTCGCCCGCGTGCTCGCAATGAACGCGCTCATCCTGCGCCGGTACGGCGACCCGGCGCTGGCCGTCGCCTCAGCCGACGCAGCCACCCAGCTCTTCCTGCAGCTCGCCGACCAGATCAACGAGAGCCCACAGTCCCTCTCCTACGCCCGCTACCTCTGTACGGCGACAGCCGTGTCGGCGGATGTCCATGCGGCGGAAGGCCGACTGGACCTGGCGCTGGAGGCGGACGAGATCGGCCTCACCACGGCAGACACCCTCGCCGACTCGGATTCCGCGACCGACATGCGCACTCTGGTCGCAGCACTCACCCGCAAGGGCAAGCACCTCGGAATCGTCGGACGGATCATGGAGGGCGAGACCTGCCTTCGCACCGCTTTCGACACCGACGCTGAGACAGCTCACCGGGTGACTGAGGAGCTCGAGCGCGGTCTGCCGCTCACCCTGGTCACCGCACTGGAGAACGCGGAGATCAAGCTCGGCCCGTACGAGCAGTACTTCCGGCTACTCGCTCTGGCCGAGCCAGCACCAGGCATGACACTGGCTACCGTCTCCGGCCGCACCGACCCCGAGTCGGCCGCCGTCCGCGCAACCGAGTTGGCTGAGCTCGTCCCACAGCTACTCGTGAAGGACGTGGACACCGCACTGACACTGGGCGTGGAGGCGCACTACCTGTTCGCCATCTCGTCAGAGCGTGACTCCCAGCGGATGCGCTACGAGACGGGCACCTACGCACCGATCTGGGCCAAGCTGCTCCGCGATATCTCCGACGCGTACTACCAGTCCGGACGGCTCGAGCTAGCCCTCGACCTCGCTGGCTGGTGTGCCGAGGTGGCGACCGCCCTGATCCCCTTCGCCGACGAACAGCCCGAGATGAAGGACCTGGCCGCCGACTGCTATCGCCACCACGGTGACCTGCTGGCCGCCACCGGCGACCTCACTGCCTCTCAACACGCCCACGAGGCGGCCCAGCAACTCCTCACCGGGCCGGAACGCCGCATCGGCGGCTGAGTCTAGAAGTCCTGCTGGGGCTTGAGGGCACCGACGAACAGACCGGCCTCGACCTCGGTCATCCCGGTCTCGGAGACGACGAGGGCGGTCGCCTGATGCAGCTCACCGGCCGCCTTCAACGCACGGGTGCGCTCGGCCAGGTTCGTCCCCGGCGTCCGCATCAGCGGTGTCTTCTTGATCGGCGGCACGTAGGTCCCGTACCGGATCTCCTCGACGATCTGCCGGGACTTCTTGAGGTCCAGGTCGGTCCGGTCCCGCACCACCTTGGTGGCGTGCACCATCAACCTCGACGTGATCAGGAACCGCACCTGGTCCACGTCTTCCGCGGTCAGCTGCGCACGCGCCGCCGAGAGGGCGGCGTTGTCGGCGTCCTGATCGCGCTTGCTGCGGCTGAACAATCCCATGCGGTAATCCTTCCAGAGTTCACCAAGTCAGGCGTGCTCCCGCACGTCGCTCAGCCCGGCAGGACCTTCAAGATCTCTTGCCACGCTCGCTCACCGAGCTCGCGATCGGCGGCCTCGGTACCACCGCGCGCCATCTGCTGCCCCGCAGTCTTCGGGGTCTCACCGGGCAGCACCACGCGGTGTCCAGCGTCCGGCCCGACCACCAACCGCGTCGGCAACGCACCGCGCCGCCGGACGATCTCCTCCGCGAAGTCGACGGCGGGCCAGACCTTGTCGTCACCACCGGCGATCAGCAGCACGTCCTTGATCTGCTCGGCCGGGATCCGCGCGGCGTCGACATCCGGCGCCGTCAGCAGACTCTGCCGGTACATCGGGGTGTAGCTCGGCGGGTCCTCATCCGGCTGCCACTCCGCGTCGTACCGGACGAACGGCAACGGCACGCCTTGCCACGTCCACGCCGACCGCTGCGTGCCGTCCTCGCCGACGCGTCCCCAGACAAAGGCACTCGGCGCGAAGGCGACCACGGCGGCCACTCGCTCGTCCAGCGCGCCGAGCAGCAACGCGGCCTCGGCACCCCACGAGCTGCCCATCACCACGATCCGGTCGTTGCGGTCCTCGAGGTCGTCCAGCGGGAACGCCTCCAGCGCCAGCTCGGCCCGAACAGGCCAGGCCGGCGCCAGTACGTCGTACCCCTCGGTCTCGAGAAGCCGGGCCCGATCCAGGTCCGGCACACCGCTGGAGCCGTGCAGAAGCAGGACGCCGGTACTCAACCGACGACGACCTCGACCCGCTGGAACTCCTTCAGCTCGGTGTACCCGGTCGTCGCCATCGCCCGCTTGAGCGCGCCGACCAGGTTCATCGTGCCGTCCGGCACCCACGACGGACCGAACAGGATCTGCTCCATCGTCCCGGTGACGCCGACCTCGACGCGCTCACCGCGCGGCAGGTCCGCGTGCCAGGCCTCGGCACCCCAGTGGTACCCACCGCCCGGCGCATCGCTGGCCCGCGCCAGCGGCGAGCCCACCATCACGGCATCCGCACCACAGGCAATCGCCTTCGCCACGTCACCGGACCGGCCGACCGAACCATCCGCGATCACGTGCACGTAGCGACCACCGGACTCGTCCATGTAGTCACGCCGCGCCGCAGCAACGTCAGCCACCGCAGAAGCCATCGGTACGGCGACGCCAAGCACCTTGCGAGTCGTGTGCGCAGCACCACCGCCAAAGCCGACCAGTACGCCGGCCGCTCCCGTCCGCATCAGGTGGAGCGCGGCCTGGTGCGTTGCACACCCACCGACGATCACCGGTACGTCGAGGTCGTAGATGAACTGCTTGAGGTTCAGCGGCTCGGCCTGGCCGGACACATGCTCCGCTGAGACCGTCGTACCGCGAATCACGAACAGGTCCACGCCTGCGTCGACCACGTGCTTCGCGAACTGCTTGGTCCGCTGCGGCGACAGCGCGCCGGCCACCGTGACGCCAGAGGCCCGGATCTCCTGCACGCGCTGCGAGATCAGCTCGGGCTTGATCGGCGCCGAGTAGATCTCCTGCAGCCGGTGCGTCGCCTGCTCACGATCGAGCGAGGTGATCTCCTCGAGGAGCTTCTCCGGATGCTCGTACCGCGTCCAGAGGCCCTCGAGGTTCAGCACCCCGAGGCCGCCCGCCTTCCCGATCGCGATCGCCGTGGCCGGTGACATCACCGAGTCCATCGGCGCGGCCAGGATCGGCAGCTCGAACCGGTACGCGTCGATCTGCCAGGCGACCGACACCTCTTCGGGATCCCGGGTCCGGCGCGACGGCACGATCGCAATGTCGTCGAAGGCGTACGCCTGCCGCCCGCGCTTGGCCCGGCCGATCTCGATCTCGCTCATGCGCTCAGCCTACCGAGGCGGACGATCCCCGAGCCTCAGTGGGCCAGAAGTCGCCCGACCCAGCTCCGGAGGCCCGGGCAATGCTCGAGCACCGACGTCAGGCCCGCCTCGCGGATAACTTCTATGCCGTCAGTCACTTTGTCGTAGTCCGGCCAGCACTTCTGAACACGTTTCGATGGCGCGGTTGCCGCCGAGTCGTTCAGCAGTTCGACATCGCCGTCCACTGAACTCGCCTCTGCCTGCAAGCGCTTGGCAACACTTTCGTCCCCCAACACGTGATGGGTGTCCATCGAGGCAGCAATCACCCAAGTCTCGAATTCGTGCAGTACGACGTTCGGCAGGAAGCGACGGTCGTCGATCGCCGCCCCCATCGCGGCGATCCGTCGTTCGACACACTGCCGTGGCTCGTGCGGTCGACCGCAACAGTCCGAACCGGGCGCGTTCCGCGGGTAGGCGTAGAAGTCCACGAGGATCGAGACGCAGTGGAAATGAGACGCTCCCAGCAGTCGCCGGATGTCGTTCTCGTAGTGCCTCCACACTGCCCCGCCGCCCTTGAAAGTGGTCCCGTCAGCCAGCCGCGAGGTCGTCACGATCACCGGCGTGACGTAGACGCCCATCGGCTGCATGTAAGGCGCCAGGATCTCGCTGACGAACGCCGACTCGGTCTGACCCTCCACCACCATCGCGATCTGGCGGAACGTGGTCATCCACTCACCACACGGGGTGAACCATCCGGCCGGGGACGTCCACCGAGCAGATTCTTCTCCCACAGCTCGCCGAGCGAGTAGTCCCCGAGCCATTGCTCGAGTACCCGCCGATCCGGCCGCTGGAGTTGCGTTCCTTCCGTTGTCCGCTCGACGATCGCTACCTCGTCGACGCTGAACTGCTCCAGCAAAGTGACGGACTGTGTAGCGGCCACCACTCGCCGATCCTCAGCTGCGCGCCGCAGCAGGGCAGCCAGTTGATGGATCGCGAACGGATGCAGGCCGAGCTCGGGCTCGTCGAGAACAATCGTGCCCGGCTTGTTGTCCTGGAGCAGCAGGACTGCCAGACAGACGAACCTGAGCGTCCCGTCGCTCAGGTTGTCGGCCGAGAACACCGAGTCTAGACCGCGCTCTCGCCACCTGAGCCGGATCGCTCCGCCTTCCGGCTCCAGCACGAAGTCGTCGAAATATGGTGCGACAGTGCGGACCGTCCGGACCACCCGGCGGTACCGAGAGGAATCTTCGTCCCGTAGGCGTAGCAGCACGGCGGCAAGATTGCGCGCGTCAGGCGCCAACGTGATGTTGTCGGCCGGGTCGACCCGGCGCTTTACCGGCGCGTCCGCGCTCGTGTCGTCGAAATGGAAGACCCGGCAGCCGGACACGACGTCGAGCACGTAGGACGCTTTGGGGGCCGTCTCGGCCTCGACCCGCAGTCGGCTCTCCCGGCCTGGCCGCAGGGACGTCGTGTGCGGACTCTCGAATCTCGACCGGTCGTGGAACAGTGTGGTCTCGCGCACGATGGCGGTGTCGTCAGGCCCCGCCTCGACCATGACCTGGTAGCCGTTGGAGGTCTCGCGCTGCCATGCGCCCCACACCTCGATCTCGATCGCTTCGGGAGCGAGCGCCGGATCGGACGTTCGATGGAGCCGCGCGGCGAAACCGCCCGAACGGACCAAGGTGTCGTTCAGTTGCTGATCGATGATCCTGCCGAGCATCTCGAAGGCGTCGACGACGTTGCTCTTGCCTGCGCCGTTGGGCCCGACCAGCAAGGTCACCGGGCTCGAAAGATCCAGCACAGCATGCCGCAGCGAGGTGAGACCACTCACCTCGATCCGCCGCAGCGGCACTTCGACGGTCACCCGAACCTCCACCACTCGTTGCTACCACTTGTTGCAACAAGTGGTAGCAACACCTTGTCATACGCCGGCGTGGATGGGGGCTCTTTCCTCCGGTTCAGCGGCCGGAGTAGTTCGGCGCTTCGACCGTCATCTGGATGTCGTGCGGGTGCGATTCTTGCAGGCCTGCCGAGGTGATCCGGACGAAACGGCCCTTGTCCTGCAGTTCGGTCACGGTGCGCGAGCCGCAGTAGAACATCGACTGGCGCAGGCCGCCGATCAGCTGGTGCGCCACCGCGGACAGCGGACCCCGGTACGGAACCTGGCCTTCGATGCCCTCGGCGATCAGCTTCTCGTCGCTGCCGACGTCGCTCTGGAAGTAGCGGTCCTTGGAGTACGACTTGCGCAGCCCGCCGGCCGAGGACATCGCGCCGAGCGAGCCCATGCCGCGGTAGGCCTTGAACTGCTTGCCGTTGATGAAGACCAGGTCACCGGGCGACTCCTCGCAACCGGCGAGCAGGGAGCCGAGCATCACCGTGTCCGCGCCGGCGACGAGCGCCTTCGCGATGTCGCCCGAGTACTGCAGGCCGCCGTCACCGATGACCGGGACGCCGGCCGGCTTGCAGGCCAGCGAGGCCTCGTAGATCGCCGTGACCTGCGGGACACCGACGCCGGACACGACTCGCGTCGTACAGATCGAGCCCGGTCCGACGCCGACCTTGACGCCGTCCGCCCCGGCGTCGACCAGCGCCTGGGCGCCTTCGCGCGTGCCGACGTTGCCGCCGACGACGTCGACGCCGCGGGTGGCCGGGTCGGCCTTGAGCTTGCGGATGATCTCCAGCTGGGCCTGCGAGTGACCGTGCGCGGTGTCGACGACCAGCAGGTCGACGCCGGCCTCGACCAGCGCCATCGCCCGCTTGTACGACTCGCCGTAGAAGCCGATCGCCGCACCGACCATCAGCCGGCCGGTCGCGTCCTTGGTGGAGAGCGGGAACTTGTCGCGCTTGACGAAGTCCTTCAGCGTGATCAGGCCGGTCAGCTTGCCGGCGTCGTCGACCAGCGGCAGCTTCTCGACCTTGTGCCTGCTGAGCAGCGCCATCGCGTCGTCGGCGGAGATGCCCTGCTTGCCGGTGATCAGCGGCTGCTTGGTCATCACCTCGCGGACCGGCCGCTCCATGTCGCTCTCGAAGCGCATGTCGCGGTTCGTCACGATGCCGACCAGGACGCCGGCGTTGTCGACCACCGGGACGCCGGAGATCCGGTACTGCGCGCAGAGCGCGTCGGCCTCGCCGATGGAGGCGTCCGGGCCGATGGTGATCGGCTGCGCGATCATGCCGGACTCGGACCGCTTGACCAGGTCGACCTGCTGGGCCTGGTCCTCGATCGACAGGTTGCGGTGCAGCACGCCCAGACCGCCCTGGCGGGCCATGGCGATCGCCATCCGGGCCTCGGTGACGGTGTCCATCGCGCTGGACAGCAGCGGGATGTTGACCTCGATGTTGCGGCTCACCCGGGACCGGGTGCTGGCCTCCGACGGGATGACGTCGGACTCGTTCGGCTGCAGCAGAACGTCGTCGAAGGTCAGGCCGAGAGCGGCGAACTTGTCGGGAACTCCAGCGGGTGTGATGTCCATGGGAAAAACGAGCACCTTTGTCCGGCGAGAACGGACCACCATCGTATGCCGCCATTACGAGGAGTCAGAATCGGTCTCCGGACATGAGCAGGGCCCGGGCGATCGCCCGGGCCCTGAATCGGTGTTCAGTGTCAGCTGGTGCGCTTGTTCAGTACGCCGAGGATGCGCAGCACGGTCTCGTCGTCGAGCGAGCCGTGGGTACGCTCGATCGCCGCGTGCTTACCCTCCGGGTACGCCCCGGTCGAGTGCTTGCCCTTGGTGTAGGTGGCGCGGACCGAACCGGTCGTCACCTTGCCGTTGGAGTGCTTGCCGTTCAGCTCCAGGCCCTGGCCGAAGAACTGCACCGCACTCGGTACGTCGGCCGGCGAACCGGTCGGCGTCGGCAGCACCGGCGTGACGATCGCCTCGACCAGCTGGGCGCCCTCGTCGACCGGCTTGGTGTCACCGGTCTGCTCGGCGGCACCCGGCTGCTGGTCGCCCAGCGGCGGCGTGCTGGGCTTGACCTCGCCGGTCGGCTTGCCGTCACCGGTCTCACCGGTGTTGTCGCTGCCCGGGTTCTCAACCGGGTTGCCACTCGGCACCGTCGTCGGGTCGCTGCTGCCCGGGTTCGGGTTGCTGCCCGTCCCGGTCTCGCCGTTGTTGGTCGGCGGGCTCGAGGGCGGATCCGACGGTTGCGTGGACGGCGGATCGGTCGGCGTGGTCGACGGCGGCGGCGTCTCCGTCGGCGTGGTCGGCTCGGTCGTCGGCGGCGGGTCGGTCGGCGGCGGGTCCGACGGCTTGGTCGTCGGGTCGCCCGGCTCCGGGTCCGTCGGCCCGGTCGGCGTGGTCGGTTCCGTCGGCGTGGTCGGCAGCGGCTGCTCGATCACGGTCGGCTTGGTCGGCAGGTTGACCCGCGCCAGCGGCGGGGTCGGGTCGACGTGCGCCGCCGGCATCTCGCCGTTGGCCAGCGTCTGGTCCTGCTGCGTCTTCGCCTCGGCGGCCTTCAGTTCCTGCTTCTTCTGGAAGTCCTTCGAGACCTTGACGATCTTGGCCTTGTCGACGACCGGCAGCCCGCCGAGCTGTTCCTTCGGGAAGTCGGTGGACGGCGTGACGGCCTCGGTGATCTTCTCGATCACCTTCTCGTACGGCGACAGCGGGTTGCCGTTGACTGCCGCGGCCACACCGGAGACCGACAGCGCGGCCACCGCGGCGACACCGAGCGCCAGACCACGCGCCGCCATCTTGCGGGCGAACGGGTCCGTCACCGGGTTCAGCGCCGCGCAGCGCGCCAGGAAGCTCTCCGGATCGTCAATGGTCTCCACGGGGAGCTCGTCCTCGACCTCCACCGCCAGACGCAGCTCGGCCAGCAACGCTACGGCCGGGTCATTCGCGCCCGCGAACCGTGCGGACTCCCCTCCAGCGGCCAGCAGGTCGAGCAGTGCGTCATCAGCGTCGATCGCGTCCAGGTCGAATCGGTCAGCCATGATGCCCCTCCCCTGCTCCTCGTCCCTCATGCCCCACATACCCCCTGAGCGTGTTCAACGCCCGATGCTGTGCGACCCTCACCGCCCCCGGTGTCATCCCCAGTGCCCGGCCGGTCTCCTCGGCTGACATCCCCGCCACCACCCGGAGCCGCAGGATCTCCCGCAGCTTCTCCGGCAGCTTTTCCAGCAGGTCCATGATGTGCTGGACCTCCGAGTGCCGGACCGCGTGCTCCTCAGGCGTCGGCGACTCGTCCGCGCCGTCCGGCAGGTCCGGCGTGGTGACGTCGGCAACCGCGAACGCACGCTGGGCATCGGCGACCTTGCGGGCCGCGATGCCGTAGACGAAGGCCTCGAAGGGCCTTCCCTCGTCACGGTACCGGCTCAACGCGCCGAAGACCGCGACACAGACCTCTTGAGAGACGTCGTCGACCATGTCGGCGCCGCCGGGATAGGTCCACAACCGGGACCGGACGTAGCGGTGCGCTACGGCGCGCACCCGTGTGAGCAGGTCGTTGAGAGCTGCATGGTCCCCGTTGGCGGCAAGCGCGGCTAGATCCCTGAGCTCGACCCGGTCGTGGGTGTGCGGTACTCGGACCTCAGTCACCCCTCGCCCCCTCGTGTCGGACCGGTCAGCGTGAAAGATGGTACGGCTCTCACCTATTCCTTGCCTAGTGGCAATTCGTGGTCAGTACCGGCCACTTCATCACGATCTGTCACTACCGGCCCGTACGAACGGCCCTAACCCGATCTCCGCGGCGGCCGTGCACAGGTAGTGGGGACCGTGAACACGTCATCAGGTGTTCACGGTCCCCGTTTCTTGTCCCACCCAGGTCGAGCAACCACAGAAAGCGCACCGCCCGCCGGATCCGTGAGGACCGGCGGGCGGTGCGGGGTACTACTGCCTGAGGTCAGTGACCGTGGCCGTGGCCGTGACCGGCTGCGGCAGGCTCTTCTTCCTCGGGCTTGTCGACGACCAGGGTCTCGGTCGTCAGCAGCAGGGCGGCGATGGAGCCGGCGTTGGCGAGCGCGGAACGCGTCACCTTGACCGGGTCCAGGACACCCTGGGCGAGGAGGTCGCCGTACTCGCCGGTGGCGGCGTTGAAGCCGCTACCGATCTCGAGCTCCGCAACCTTCGCGGTCACGACGTAACCCTCGTAGCCACCGTTCTCGGCGATCCAGCGCAGCGGCTCGACGACCGACTTGCGAACGATCCGGACACCCGCGAGCTCGTCGCCCTCGAGGCCCAGGCCGTCGTCCAGCACCGTGGCGGCGTGCACCAGAGCAGAGCCGCCACCGGCGACGATGCCCTCTTCGATCGCGGCGCGCGTCGCGGAGACGGCGTCCTCGATCCGGTGCTTCTTCTCCTTGAGCTCGACCTCGGTGGCCGCGCCGACCTTGATCACGCAGACGCCGCCGGCGAGCTTCGCCAGCCGCTCCTGCAGCTTCTCGCGGTCCCAGTCGGAGTCGGTCCGCTCGATCTCGGCCTTGATCTGGTTGACCCGGCCCTCGATGTCGTCGGCCTTGCCGGCACCCTCGACAACAGTGGTGTTGTCCTTGGTGACGACGATGCGCCGCGACGTACCGAGCACCTCGAGGCCGACCTGGTCGAGCTTCAGCCCGACCTCCGGCGCGATGACCTGGGCGCCGGTGAGGGCAGCGAGGTCCTCGAGCATCGCCTTGCGGCGGTCACCGAAGCCCGGCGCCTTGACGGCGACGGAGGTGAAGTTGCCGCGGATCTTGTTCACCACGAGGGTGGACAGGGCCTCGGCCTCGACGTCCTCGGCGATGATCAGCAGCGTCTTGCCGGACTGCACGACCTTCTCCAGCAGCGGCAGCAGGTCCGCGATCGCGGAGATCTTGCCCTGGTGGATCAGGATGTACGGGTCCTCCAGCACCGCTTCGCCGGCCTCGGCGTCGGTGATGAAGTACGGCGAGATGTAGCCCTTGTCGAACTGCATGCCCTCGGTGAACTCGAGCTCGGTCCCGAAGGTGTTCGACTCCTCGACGGTGATCACACCGTCCTTGCCGACCTTGTCGAACGCGTCCGCGATCAGGGTGCCGATCTCGGCGTCCCGGGCGGAGATGGTGGCGACGTGGGCCATGTCGCCCTTGTCGTCCACCGGCCGGGCGGTCTCGACGAGCCGCGCGGAGACGGCCTCGACAGCCGCCTCGATCCCGCGCTTGAGGCCCATCGGGTTGACCCCGGCGGCGACGGCCCGCAGGCCCTCGTGCACCAGCGCCTGCGCCAGCACCGTCGCGGTGGTGGTGCCGTCACCGGCGACATCGTTGGTCTTGGTGGCGACCTCCTTGGCCAGCTGCGCACCAAGGTTCTCGAACGGGTCGTCCAGCTCGACCTCACGGGCGACGGTCACACCGTCGTTGGTGATGGTCGGGGCGCCCCACTTCTTGTCCAGGACGACGTAGCGGCCCTTCGGGCCCAGCGTCACCTTCACCGTGTTCGCGAGCTTGTCGACGCCACGCTCCAGCGCGCGCCGAGCGTTCTCGTCGAACTCGAGGATCTTCGGCATGAAGAAAACCAGTCCTTTTCTGAATGTCTCGCGTAGCAGGCTTCGAACCAAAATCCCACTGCCCTGACCCACTCCGCCCCGGTACCAGAGGTAACCGGGGCGGTGTCAGTCAGGAACAGTGGGCGGTCGTCACTTGCTGACGACTGCGAGGATGTCGCGGGCGCCCAGGATCAGGTAGTCCTGGCCGTCGTACTTGACCTCGGTGCCGCCGTACTTGGAGTAGATGACCTTGTCGCCAACGGAGACGTCCAGCGGGACGCGGTTGCCGTTGTCGTCGATCCGGCCCGGACCGACGGCGAGGATCTCGCCCTCCTGGGGCTTCTCCTTGGCGGTGTCCGGGATCACCAGGCCGGACTTCGTGGTCTGCTCGGCTTCGAGCGGCGCGACGAGGACGCGGTCCTCGAGCGGCTTGATCGTGACCGACACTTGCTGACCTCCACGGTCGATTCGCATTTTGTCTGTGGTGCTGCGGTGGTCGCGCTCCCCTGCCGTCGCGGGGCTCAGGAGGCCGGACCACTGGCACACTCCCTAGGAGAGTGCCAACACCGAATCTAGGCCGCGATTAGCACTCGGTCAACTCGAGTGCCAAGTCTGTCTCGATACGAGACATCCAGGAGTCGTCACTCCGGGCAACTCTCGGCCACGCACCGGAGTCCCGGACAGGAACCCGATCGGACGGGTCCCGGACCTTGGAGAGGGGTCACCATGTCCATTCGTCTGCTGAAGTCCGCGATCGCCGTGACCGCACTCGCCGCCACCCCGCTGGTCGCCGCGGCAGCACCTGCCTCCGCCGCACCACTCAGCCAGTGTGACGCCGCGATGTTCAAGAAGGTCGGGAGCGGCTGGACCGTCTTCGTCCCGAGCGAGTGGTCCTGCTACGACAAGCTCTGAGCACGCGGCCGTGCGCAGATCGTGGTCACACGCTGGCCTAACGCAGGCCGGCGTGGGACCGTCTTCCCATGGCTTTCACGCTCCCCAAGCTGCCGAAACTCTCCGGCCGCACCCTTGTGGTGCTCGCCGCCGTAGGTGCGTTGGCGGTCGGTGCGGTCGCGGCGAATGCCTCCAAACACCAGCAGGCGGCGGCCCCGAAGCCCGCGAGCGACCAGGCCGCACCGCTCACTGCCAGCAAGGCCAGTGACCAGACCTCTCTGGAGGCGGCGGCCGTGGCGGAGGCCAAACTGAGCCAGTGCCGCTCCGCGCGGCTCATCCCGGTGAACAAGACCTGGGGTATCCCGATGCCGTCGGTCAACGGCAGTTCCAGCACCAACTGCAACCTCAAGTACGGCGACAACCCGCACCGCGGCTCCGACCGGACAGGTGATCCCGAGACCTCCATCCAGGTCCTGCAGCGCAACCTGAACTCCTGCTACGGCACCAAGCTCACCGTCGACGGCATCTACGGCAAGAACACCCGCGCCGTCGTCACCATGGTCCAGCGCAAGCACCAGATCATCGCGGACGGCATCTACGGCCCCAAGACCCGCTCCGCCATGAACTGGCGCCTCTACGCCGCCAGCACCCGCACCTGGAGCAAGACCTGCTCGAGCCCGCTCTAAAGTGAGCAGGTGACGCTCACCGCCCTACTGCACCAGCCCGAAGTCCTGGAGGCTGCCTGCAAGGAGTACCAGCCGGGCAGTGAACTCCAGCTAGTCGAGAAGCTCCGACGCCGGTACGACGGTGCTCTGGTCAGCGCCGCGGTCACACAAGCCGCACTGCGCCACCGAGCGGTCGCGAAGTTCGGTGCTGATGCCGAACTGATGTTCTTCACCCCGGACGGCTATGAGCAGGCCACTCGCACCGTTGTAGGCACGCACCGCGCTGCCCGGATCGCTGCGGCCTTGCCGGGCAGCAGTGTGGTCGACCTGGGCTGCGGAATCGGCGGTGACCTCATTAGCGCCGCCCGCGCCGGCCTACGAGTCACCGGCGTCGAACGAGACCCCGACACCGCGACTGCTGCACGAGCCAACCTGGCTGCACTCGGCCTGCCGGGTGACGTGCTGGTCGGCGACGCCGAGTCAACCGACCTCACGCCGTACGACGTCGTCTTCGCCGACCCGGCCCGACGGGCAGACGGGCGGCGCGTGTTCGACCACAACGCCTACTCACCACCCTGGAGCTTCGTCACCGGACTGCTGGAGCGCACCGCGTGTGTGAAGGTCGCACCCGGGATCCCACACGACGCCGTACCGGAAGGTGTCGAGGCCGAGTGGATCAGCGACGCCGGTGAGGTGAAAGAGGCGGCCCTGTGGTCAGGTGCCCTGTACTCCGGCACTGCGCGACGAGCGACGCTGTTGCCAGGCGGTGCGACTGTGACCGACGCACCATCAGCTGACAGCGGTCCTGTCGGCCAGTACATCTACGAGCCGGATGGAGCCGTCGTACGGGCCGGTCTGGTCACTGCTGTCGCCGCTGCGGTCGACGGATGGCTGCTGGACCCGCGGATCGCCTACGTGACTGCGGACAAGCTCGTGGAGACTCCCCTCGCATCGGCGTACGAGGTGATCGAAGAGCTGCCCTACAAGGAGAAGGCGCTCCGCTCCTGGGTGCGCAGCGCCGACATCGGCACGCTCGAGATCAAGAAGCGCGGCATCGACCTCGACCCCGCCGTGCTCCGCAAGAAGCTGTCCCCCAAGGGCTCAGCCTCCGCCACCCTCATCATCACCCGCATCGGCCGCGACGCCGTCGCCTACTCCTGCCGCCGCCCCTGAGAGCGGACTTGCGCTCGAACCGTATTCGAACATATGATCGAAACCCGAGCGGGCCTCCGGGTGATTAGCCGGCGGACGAGGTGCTGCGTCCAGTTGATGCACTCCCCGGGGGCCCGCCACTAAGACGTCACACGGGCGCAGCAGCGTGTTCATCTGCGTTCGGCAAGCTGTGATGAGAACCGGTCGGCCGCTGACCGTTTACCTGGGGCTCAAGCGGCAACTCCGCCCCAGGTTTTTACCCGCCCCCTGCCGTGCCCTCCCCCGCACTGCAGCCCCGCCCTCACCGTCCGAGGGCGCGACCGGCATGCCCTCGCACGTCGTGACATCGCCGACGCGGTGGGCTCAGCCACACCCCCCGTCCCGCCCAACGCCGGTTCCGCCCGCAGACCGTCGTACCGGCGGGACTGGGGACACCCCGTCGGGGCCTTGAACAGGTCATAACCTGTCCACGGCCACCGCTTCCTGTTCACACCCCCGCCAGCGCGCACCTCAGCCTCCGCTGCCACCCACCTCGAGTCGCCAGCACGCGCAATCCACCTTGAGCACCGCTCAACCACGAACCGGCCGCATGCATGACTGAACCGTGCCCAAGGTCGTCGTCACCACTTTGAGCACCGATCAACCACGGATCGGGCCCGCGGATGACTGGACCGTGCTCAAGGTTGGGAGCGGTGTGGCTTCAGGGAGGGTTGGCCGATGCGGAATCGCTCGCGGACGGGCATGCGGAAGCGGGTGAGCGCCAGCCGAAGCACCGCACCGATCATCGAACCGCCCGCGCCACTTTGGGGCCACTCGCGATCGCCGTCCGCGTTGCCGCCTTCTCCCAATGCTTGCTGGGTGAAGGTGGTGACGAGGGTGTTCCAGTCGGCGGGGCGGTGCAGCATGGGGTGGGTTTCACCGGCGAGGAAGACCAGACTGACCGGCGTACCGGCGGCGCGGAGGCGGTTGGCGTAGCTGCACGTCTCTTGCGGCGACGTGACGGTGTCATTGTTGCCGTGGGCAAACATCACCGGCGGTCGCAGCGCGATGAGTGGCTCGTCCGAAGGGAGCCAGGGCGCGAGACCCAGTACGCCGGCCACGCGCGGGTGATCGCCGGCCGCGACGACTGAGCGACCACCCATGGAGTGCCCGATCAGGACGACCCGCTCGATCAAAGGCGGCAACTCGTCAAGTACGGCGCGGAGGTCAAGAGCCGGGTCGCCGACATCGTTCCAGCCGCGATAGCGGTAGCGAACGAGACCTACGGCGGCCGACGGGACCGCCGTACGAGCAGCTTCAGCGAACGGCCACATGCGGAGGATGGGACCGCGCCACAGGCCCGGGTTCTTGTGCGAGTGCTCGTAACCACCGTGTGCCAACAACACCAAGTCCGTTGCCCCTGGTGGATTCCACACCAGGTCGACCCCGGGCTGCATCACTGGCCGGAGTAGAGCTCAGTAGGGTCCCGGCGGATGACCATCATCGTGGTCAAGTCGGGCAGTTCGTTGAAGCCGTACTGGCGGTAGAGCTCATGCGCGTCCTTCGTCGCGAGCATCATCCGCCGCAGCCCCTTCAGTTCGGGATGGTCGACCAGGCACGTCACCACGAACTTCCCGAGCCCGTGCCCGCGATAATCCGGCAGCACGAACACATCCGCGATCCACGCGAACGTGGCCCGATCCGTCACCGCCCGCGCAAAGGCAACCAACTCACCGGCCGGCGCATACACCGCGACGTTCAGCGACCCCGAGATCGACCGCGCCACCACCTCACGCGGTACGCCGGGCGACCAGTACGCCGTACTGAGGAAGCCGTGCACCACGTCGACATCGATGCGCGCCGGATCGTCGTCGGCCTCGAACCCGTCCGGGTGGGACCACCTCATTTGTTCAGCACCTCCGTGATCGGCATCGACGAATCAGCCGGCAGGCCCAGCGGCGACGGCGTCTTGCCCGCGCGCACCAGCTCGGATCCGAGGGCCGCGACCATCGCACCGTTGTCGGTACACAGGCCCGGACGCGGCACCCGTACGGCGATTCCTGCGGCGGTGCACCGTTCCTCGGCCATCTGGCGGAGTCGGGAGTTGGCTGCGACGCCACCACCGATCAACAGGTGCTCGTAACCGCGGTCCTTGCAGGCGTCGATCGCCTTGCGGGTCAGCACATCACAGACCGCCTCCTGGAAGGCCGCCGCGACGTGGTTGATCGGAAGGTCCTCGCCGTCGCGGCGCTTCGCCTCGACCCAGCGCGCGACCGCGGTCTTCAAACCGGAGAAGGAGAAGTCGAACCGGTGGCGCTCGAGATCACGCTGCGAGGTCAGCCCGCGCGGGAACTTCACGTAGAGCCGGTCGCCACCATCCCGCGCCGCTTTGTCGACATACGGTCCACCGGGGAACGGCAGCCCGAGCACGCGCGCCACCTTGTCGAACGCCTCACCCGCAGCGTCGTCGATGGTGCTTCCCATCGGTACGACGCCCTCGGTGATGTCCTCGACCGCGAGCAGCGATGAGTGCCCACCGGACACCAGCATCGCGATCGCGCCCTTCGGGAGGTCCCCGTGCTCGAGCGTGTCGACGGCAACGTGAGCCGCGAGGTGATTGACGCCGTACAAGGGTTTGTCGAGCGATAGCGCCAGGCCCTTCGCGGCCGCGACGCCGACGAGCAGTGCGCCGGCCAGGCCAGGTCCGCTCGTGACGGCGATGGCATCGACATCGGTCGGCTTGATGCCGGCGGTCTCGCAGGCGCGCCGGATCGTCGGCACCATCGCTTCGAGGTGCGCCCGACTGGCCACCTCCGGTACGACGCCGCCGAACCGTGCATGCTCCTCGACACTGGACGCGATCGCGTCGGCGAGCAGCGTCTGCCCACGCACGATCCCCACGCCGGTCTCGTCACACGAGGTCTCGATCCCGAGGATCAGAGGTCCAGTCTCAGCCAACACTGTCTTGCTCATAACGTCTCCCGCCACCGCATGATCACCGCATCCTCGCCACCGGCGTAGTACCCGCGCCGCCGGCTGATCTCTTCGAACCCGAACCCGCCGTACAGGCCGATCGCCGACTCGTTGCCCGCAGCAACCTCCAGCAGAACCGTCCGCCCGGCGCACCGCGCGAGCGCGGCCGTCATCAACTGCCTACCGATCCCGGTACGGCGCTCATCCGGCGCCACCGCGATCCGCAACAACTCCACCACGTCCGCCGTCATCGGCGGCACCAGCAGAACCGCATACCCGACGACCGCTCCTTCGTCGGCCACGAGAATCACCCGATCCTCGGTCGACCGATCGAATTCGCCCTGCCAACCGGACGCGCTCCAGGCCTCCTGCCCGAAGCACGCCTCGTCGAGCGCAGCGATCGCCTGCAGGTCGTCGACTACGGCCGGCCGAATACCTGGTCTCACTTGGTCAACACGCTCTTGGGCCCACCCGACATGGTGACGTCCGGTCGCCGCAGATAAAGCGGGTCCGGAGCAACGATCTCCAACGTCCCCGTGGCAACCCCGTAGGCAAGCACTTCCGCGGACGGATACTCCACTACTTCATCAACAGCAACGCCCAACGCTTCGGCGTACAGGACTGCGCCTCGGCCGATGATGGGGAGGCCGGACAGGACGTGGGCTACGTCGGCCGGCTTGTCGACGGCGGGACCCTCGAGGCGTCGGCGACTGCCGTCGGCAGCGGGACCGTCGTACAGGGCCCAGTAGATCTCTTTGCGGCGGGCGTCCGTGGCTACGGCGACCGGCAACGACAGCGAGGACTGGCGGGCCAGGATGTCGAGACTGCAGACTCCAGCGACCTCAATGCCCAGTACGTCGGCCATCGTGCGCGCGGTGACCAAGCCGACGCGCAGTCCGGTGAAGGGGCCAGGACCGACGCCGACGGCGATGCGGGTCAGGTCGCGCGCCGTGCAGCCGGCCTCGGCCAGAGCGGCGGCGATGGCGGGAGCAAGCAGTTCGCCATGGCGAAGTGCATCGACCGTGGTTGAGGAGGCGGCGATGGCGCCGCTGACCGGGTCGGCGAGGGCTACGGTGACGGCGGCGCTTGAGGTGTCGAAGGCGAGCAGCATGTCAGTTCTTCTCCAGTGCAGAGATCCGTACGCCGGACGCCGCCCACCGCGGTCCCACCGGGGTGATGCGCAGTTCGCGGGTCTCGTCGGTGTCGTCGTCGCCGCGGGTCACCACGATGTCGAGCCGGTCCGGGGCGAGCGCTTCGGCCAGCCCGTGACCCCATTCGACCACGGTGACC
Source organism: Kribbella sp. NPDC058245 (assembly GCF_042882005.1). Lineage (NCBI taxonomy): Bacteria > Bacillati > Actinomycetota > Actinomycetes > Propionibacteriales > Kribbellaceae > Kribbella > Kribbella sp. NPDC058245. The sequence goes on along the minus strand of NZ_JBHVWY010000001.1, from coordinate 677,343 downwards.
GCTTCCTCGAGCGAGGCGTCCAGGTCGAGGTCGTCCAGCTCGGCAAACCCACCGAGCCGATAGGCGTCCACATGGACCAACGCCGGACCGCCACTCAATGACGGATGCACCCGCGAGATCACGAACGTCGGCGACGTGATGTCGCCCCGCACCTTCAGCCCAGCGCCCAATCCCTGTGTGAACGTCGTCTTCCCCGCACCGAGGTCACCAGACAGCACCAGTACGTCGCCCGCCCGCAACTGCCCCGCGAGCTCCTCAGCGATCGCCCGCATGTCCTCGGCCGTCGGCACGGTCCGCTCGACCGGCATCGCCTTCGCGTAGATCAGGTTGTGGTCCTGCTGCTCCACCACCGAGTACCCGCGCCGACGCCAGAACTCCACCGTGTCCGGCAACTCGACCCGAGCGATCAACCGCACCCGCGCAAGACCCCGCCGTACGGCGACCTCCTCCGCGCACCCGACCATCGCCGACGCGACCCCACGAGCCTGATGCCGCGGATCAACCGACACCCGGCGCAGCACGAGCACGTCACCCGACACCTCGAACAGCACCGCACCCGCGGGCACACCGTCGATGCGGACCAGCAGACCGCCGTACTGCGCGATCGCCTCGCCCACCGTGGTCGCGTTCTCGCTCAACGCCGTCGACGGCGGATCGAGAACACGGCGCGAGGAGAAGGCGTGGTGGATCACCGTGACGATCTCGTCCACGTGTTCGGACGTCGCGTCAACGACATGTAGATCGGTCATGCTCACATTTCATCATGGGGTCCCGCGCCTGGACCGAGGAGCGCACGGCCTTCAATGCTGCTCCAGGGATTGTTCGGCTCGCTCGATCATCCCAAGGAGGGCCGCGGTGAACTCACGGTGGTGCTCGATCAGGCCCAGATGACCGCAGTTCTTCACCTCGACCAGCTCCGCCCCAGGGACCCGGCGGACGATCTCCTCGGCGTGCTCGAACGGCGTCAGCGCGTCCTTGTCGCCGCCGACCACCACGCACTCGACCTTCTGCAGCGGCTCGAGCGAGTCGTACTTGTCGTGCAGCGCGAAGATCGGATAGAAGTCCGCGATCACCGAGATCGGCGTCGCCGCGATCATCTCGTTGACGAACTCCGTGAACGCCGGCGGCACCTCGGAGCCGAACGAGTACTTCCGGGTCAGCAGGTAGCTGATGTCCGTCCCCGCCTTGCGACTCCGCTCGACCACATCCGGCACCCGCGCCAGCGCCGAGACCGTCGGCAGGGCAAGCTGCCGCAACCACCGCCCCGGCAACCCCGGCAGGATGATCGGTACTTCGTCCAGCTGCCCAGCACTCGTCGAGCACAGCCCGACCCCGATGATCCGGTCCCCGAAGAGCTCCGGGTGCTGGTCGGCGAGCGCCATGATCGACATGCCGCCCATCGAGTGCCCGATCAGAATCACCGGCCCACTCGGCGCGAACCGCTCGAAGATCCCGTACAGATCCCGGCCGAGCTGGTCGATGCTGATGTTCTCCTTCGGCGACCGCCCGGACCGCCCATGCGAGCGCTGGTCGTAGAACACCATCGTCCCGATCCCGGCGAGATCGCGGCGCTCGAAGTGCCAGGAGTCCATGTTCAGCCCGTAGCCGTGCAAGAAGATCACGGTCAGATCCTCAGGCGGCAAAGGCAACTTGCGGCCAAAACGCTTCTTAGGCGGCGCCGGTCGCCGGGACCGCTTCAGCTCATCGACCTCGACGTACAGCTCAACGCCGTCGTCGGCGGTGAACACATGCGGCGTCCCTCGCAGGGAGCCGAACGGCTCCGCTTCCAACTGTGCACGCTGACCGGACCGGCGTCCGATGACCGTGCGCTCGACCGCAACTCCGGCGGCCGCACCGGCGGCCAGCACCCCGACCGCGGCTCCGATGAGGCCAGCGGTCCGTCCTGCTTTCGACATCGCCTACTCCTCGACCGGGGCAGTGTCGATATACCGGCGTGGGATCCGCGGTCCGAGCCGGGTGACGATCTCGTAGTTGATCGTCCCGGCGGCGTCGGCCCAGTCGTCGACGGACGGCTCGCCCGCCGTACCGGGGCCGAACAGCACGACCTCGTCCCCCGCGGCGACGTCGTCGTCCTCGAGGTTCACCACGCACTGGTCCATGCAGATCCGGCCGACGACGGTACGACGTCCACCGGCTGACTGCACCGGGGCACCGTTCGAGGCGTGCCGCGGCAGCCCATCGCCGTACCCGAGCGGTATCAGCCCGAGCGTCGACGGCCGCGGCGCCGTCCAGGTCAGCCCGTACGAAACGCCGACACCGGCGGGCACCCGCTTCACCATCGCGAGCCGTGCCTTCAGCGTCATCGCCGGTCGCAGCCCCAACTCGCTCGCCGGCCGCGCGTGCCCGAACGGCGAGAGCCCGTACGTCGCGACGCCCGGCCGCACCAGATTGAAGTGGGTCTCGGGTAATGCCAGCGTCGCGCCGGAGTTCGCGAGGTGCTTGAACTCGGCCTCGACCCCGAACGACTCAGCGACGGCGATCGCCTCGAGGAACGTCGCGAGCTGCAACTCGTTCACGTCACTCTTCGGCTCGTCGGACGACGCGAGATGCGACCAGATGCCCTTGATCTCGATCCGGCCGGCAGCCTGCTCCCGCAGCGCGGCCCGAATCAACGCCGGCCACTCCTCCGGTACGGCGCCGCCCCGGCTCATGCCCGTGTCGATCTTCAGGTGCACCCGGGCCGGGCGGTCATCCACCGCGGCGGCCAACTCGTCGATCTCCCAGGGCGCACCCGCCGACAGGTCGATCCCGGAAGAGATCGCCTCGGCCAGCGGCTCACCGGGAGTAGTCAGCCAGCAGAAGATCGGACCGGTGTCACCGGCATCGCGAAGCGCGAGCGCCTCCTCCAGCACGGCCGCGCCGATCCAGTCGGCACCCGCTGCACGAGCGGCCTGGGCGACCGGCACGATGCCGTGCCCATACCCGTCGGCCTTGACCACGGTCATCAGCTGCGCGCCCTCGGCACGGTCACGCAGCGTCGCCACGTTGTGCCGGATCGCGGCCAGGTCAACGATCGCCTCGGCGCGGGTGGGGCGCTCACGAGGCGGGTGACCGGTGGGTGACTGGAGAGTAGCCATAGCCCTTCCAGTGTGTCAGGCCGCGACGATCAATCCGGTGAGGGATGTCATCTTGTGGAAAATTTGACGCGCACCGGCAAGCTTCGCGGGGTCGGTCATTCCCGCGTAGCCGAAGACCGTCATACCGGCCGCGTTGGCGGCGGCGACGCCGAGTGGGCTGTCCTCGACCACGACACAATCAGCCGGTTGCACGCCCAGGGTGGCGGCCGCGTGCAGGAAGAGATCGGGCGCGGGTTTGCCGTGCGCGACATCCTCGGCACTGAAGATTCTGCCCGCGAACCGGTCCAGAAAACCAACCGCGGTCAACGCCGTCCGGATCCGCTGGTGCGTCCCCGACGACGCCAGACAGTACGGCGTACCGGCCGCCTCGAGGTCGTCGAGCACCCCCTCGACCCCCTCGACGGCCTGCAGGTTCGCGAACCCGTCGAACAACCGCTGGTGGTACCGCTCCTCGAGATCAGCAGGCAACGGCCGGCCCAACTGCGCCTCGGCCTTCTGCCGCATGGACGTCATACTCCCGCCCATGAAGTCCCGTACCGCTTCGTCGAACGTGTACGGCAACCCAGCCTCGGTCAGCAGCTCCGCCAAGATCTTGTTGGCCAGCCGCTCCGAGTCCACCAGAACGCCGTCATTGTCGAAAATCACCAGACCGGTCACGCCAGCACCCTACGCATCGCGTTCTGCCTGAACGCTTGGCCCCTGGGAACTGCCGTCCGTCGCAGCGATCCAGCAGCCTGATCGGGAGGAGGTGTCCATGGATCGCGAGCAGGCCGAGAAGTCCGATGCCGGACCGGCGCCGATCAGACGTCCACCAGACGTCCAGTCCTCTCCCGCGGGATTCGGCGACTTCCAGATGCTCCAGGACAAGGCCGGCAACGCCGCCGTCAACCAGTTGATGGGCGAACCCGCCGGCACACCTGGCAAACGCCCGAACCTCGACGTCGGCGACACCGGTCCCGCCGTCCGCGTCCTGCAGCAGAAGCTGCGCACGATCGGCATCGAGTGTCCGCTCGACGGCACCTTCGGGTCTCGCACGCATGAGGCCGTCGTCGAGTTCCAGACGCACAACCCCGAGTTGCACCCCGCCACCGGCGGAGTCGGCGTCGGCACGTGGAAGGCCCTCGACAGCCAGACCGGGCAACCCGCCCATCAGGACGCCTTTCCGGTCAACACCACCAACGAATCCGGCGAGACCACGTCGCACGACCCGTTGGTCCAGCTGGAGACGGCCGTCCTGGCCGGTACGTTCGGCGGCAAGCTCCCTTGGTATGTGTGGGACCCGCTGCGGCGGATCATCCGAGTGAGTTACACCGCCACGACGGAGCTGGCCATCGGCGCGAAACTGATCTATGACGCGGTCCAGTTCGTGGAGTCCGGCGAGTGGGAGGCGGCGAAAGCCGAGGGAAAGAGTCCGCTGTTCAAGCTGTTACTGAACAGCCATTTTCCCGACACGCTCCTGCACATCGACGTGCTGACAGACCTGCTCGGGCCGGACATCGCGATGAGCGCCGGCCTGTTCCTCAATCAGTTCAAGCACGCCGGACCGACGTTCCAGCACTACCTGCACGGTGGTGGCGCCGATCGCCGGTACGTCCTGCAGGACTTTGCGGACGAGGACGTCAGTTTTCGACAGGTTGTCGCGTCGCGAACGCCGCTGGATGGGAGCACTCAGGTGGTGACGGACTACACCACCGACACGGGGTCCTCGAGGGACTGGCACTACACCTTCGGTGGCGTCGACCACCTGTCACTCAGGCTGATCGACGGTTCGAACCCCAGCCGGGCGGTCGTGCAGGTGGTACTGGCGGATCCCTACCAATGGCATCCGAACGAGATCCGCGCGGACATCCTGATGCACAAGTCGATGGAGATCCTCAAGCAGAGCGGAGCCCGTGAGTTCATGCAGCGTGACGACGGGTCACCGGTGATCGTCGACCTCAGTCGTCGCCGGTGACCCGCCGTACCCGTCAGCTCTCCGCGATCGAGAAGTCGTTGAAGCTGAAGCGTTGCTTGGTGTTGTTGGTCGAGACGACCTCGACGCCGTAGTCGACCTGCCAGGTGGTGGAGTTGGCGGGGATCCACTTGCGGGTCGCGAGGTCCTTGAAGAAGGCCTGCAGCGGCATCGTGCCGGAGGTCTGCGTGGTGACCGACTTGTAGGTGAAGATGCCGCCGGGCTTGTTCGCGCCGTCGGTCTTCCAGACCTCGTAGGACTGGCCGCCGATGGTCGTCGTACCGAGCTTGTCGCCGGCCGGGGTCTGGTTCGAGTTCTGGGTCCAGATCATCAGTTCGTTCTCGAAGCCCTCGTTGATCCAGACGTCGAAGGCGACGTTGTAGATGCAGCCGCTGCAGGTCGGCGCGGTCGCGGCGAACTTGGCGGACTGGATCTTGGCCAGCGGGAAGTCGTTGTAGTCCTTGTGGACGTTCGGATACGCCTGTACGCCGTTGTCTCCCGGCCTGGACTGGGTGACGTCCTCGTACCAGCTGTTGTAGTTGCAGACGGCCATCGTGTACGTGCCGTTGTGGTTGTTCCACATGTTGTTGTGGACGTAGTACTGGCCGTAGGTGCGGCCCTCACCGGCGTTGCCGGTCGCCGTGGTGGTCCAGGTCGGCTTGGTGCAACTCTGGCCCGTGCTCGGCGGCGGCGTACTGGTCGGGGTCGCCGTCGGCTTGGGCGTGACTGTCGGCTTCGGCGTTGGCTTGGGTGTCGGCTTCGGCGTGACCGTCGGCTTCACGGTGGGTGTGGTGGAGGGCTTGGGTGCGGGCGGCTGCGCGGGCGCGGCGACGAAGTCGTAGTGCACGGTGTAGCGGAGCGTCGTGCCTTCGCGGAGGCTCTTGCCGTTGCGCCGCAGGGCCTGCAGCCGGTAGCTCTTGTCGGTGGTCCGGGTCGGGTCGATCGACAGCTGGGCCGGCCCGGAGGAGGTCGCGGTGATCGCGACCGGCTTCTTGCCGAAGCCGTGCAGGACGGTGCAGCCGGAGCTCTTGTCGAGGACACAGCTCTCGACGCGCCCGACGCTCGGGAGGTTGATGACCGTGCTGTCCGCAACGCTCGCGGCGACCGGGTTCTCCTTGGACGCGGCCTGGACGATGATCGGGACAGCGATCAGCGCGCCGAGTGCGAGGAGGACCGCCGGGACGACCATGCGGCGTCGGGCAGTTCGGATGGGGGGCATGCGTAACGATCCTTCGTCTGTTCGACGGGCCCGCCGCTGTGTTGCCCCAGCGCTACAGCGACCGGCCCTCACCTGTTCGGTTGGATCCCCAGTGGGACCGGGCGAGGCCGGCCATGGTCTGTCAGCGCGCCGACGTTATCCAACCGTGATCTGTTCCGCTACCCCCAGGACCGCGGGTTCTGCCGACTTTACGCGCCCTTCACTTTTCGACGCGCTGCAACGCCCTGCTCACCTTCCGCGTCCTGAGGATGTGATGAAACGGATGATTGGCCTCGCCGGAGCCGGACTCCTCCTGCTCGGACTCGCCGCGTGCGGGGACGAGTCAACCGCCGGCGGGACGCTGACCGGCAAGACCTACCTGTCGACCTCGATCACCGAAGACGGCAAGCCCAAACAGCTCGCCGCACAGACCCGCGTGAAGCTGCAGTTCACCGACGACGGCCGACTGATCGCCGACGCCGGCTGCAACACCATGCAGGCCTCGGTGTCGACGAGCGACGGCAACCTGACGCTCAAGGACCCGCTGGCCATGACAGACATGGGCTGCCCGGGCAGTCGTGGCGAGCAGGACGGCTGGCTGAGCAAGCTGCTGCAGAGCAAGCCGAGCTGGAAGCTCGCCAACGACACGCTCACCCTTGTCGCCGACAGTACGACGATCGCGCTCAGCGACCAGTCAACGCTCACACCGGATCTGAAGCTCGACGGCACCAAGTGGACGCTGGACAGCGTCGTCTCCCAGGACACGGTGGGCAAGATCGTGGGCTCGGAGAAGGCCTGGATCACCTTCAACGGCGAACGCGTCACCGGCTTCACCGGCTGCAACGAGTTGAACGGCGTAGTCGCCCGCGCCGCGACGACTGTCACCTTCGGCGAGCTGGCCACCACTCGCCGGGCGTGCGCCGGGGACGAGGGGACCATGGAGAAGGCCCTCACCAAGGGCCTCCACGGCGAGATGAGCTACCAGATCACCGGCAACGGCCTGCGGCTCCAGGCCGGCGACGCAGGCCTGACCTTCATCGCCGCCCGCTGAGCCGGACGTCGAACGCTTGAACCTGGTCGGCTGCTGTCTCGTAGGAGACCAACAGCCGGCCGTCCTTGGCCAACTGCTGACGCTGAGCATTGGTGAGCGGGATTGACCACACCTGTACGCCGCGAGTGATCTGCTTCGTGGCCTGTTTGACCAAGTGACCGCTCATGTCTGGCGCCCAGGGCGGGATGCCGCCGTCCGTCACCGCGCAGGGCGTGAAGGGATCTGCTGCACAGCTAGAGATCCACACCGGGATCGCACCGAGCTCACCAGTGGTCAGGAACGCGCGGGCGGTTCCTTTGGTCTTGGCGGTGGTCAGAATGTCCACCGCGTTGCCACGCAACCCGGCGTACCGGATCTGTAGGTCTGTGGTCGGGACGCGTCCAGAGATCGGTACGCCGTTCCGTGCGGACTGGGCGATGGTCTGCGGGGACAGGGCGCCGTTGAGGTTCGGGCTGGAGACGTCTGGCGGTCCGGGCACGGTGGGCCGGTCGGCCGGTGGGGTGTAACCGGGGAGCGTGGCCAGGCCCCAGCGGTACGGATCCGACTGCACCGAACCGAGTGCGGACCATCCGAGTCGAGTGCTCTGGTCGATGTGCCGCAGCGTCGTCGTACCGGCGGCTGAGGTGTCGTCGTTGTCGTACGGCGTGATGTTCAGACCGAGCCGGGCCGGGTCGACCGCAGCCGGCAGTAACGACAGCGGGATCTTCACCTCAAGGTCGTAACCGCCGCCCGCGTAGGCATGCGGCACGGTGGTCTCGTTGCTGCCCACCCACTGCGCCGTCGACGCCACCTCGACGCCTGGCGCGGGGCCCTGGTGGTTGTCGGCGTCGCGGGACCAGCAGGGCTTGCCGGTCTGGCTGAACGGGAAGATGCCGAGCTTGAACGTGTTGGCGGTGTCCATCAGCGACTGTGACGCCGTTCCGCGGGGGTCGAGCAGGATCTCTACTGAGTCCGCTTGCCAGTGACCGACGCATTCCGCAGGTGTGACGGCGTACGACTGGTAGTCGTCATTCACGTGGATGAAGAAGTACAGCGCGTCGTCTGACCAGCTGACCTTGGCGGTGCTGCCACAATCGGCCGGTCCGGTACAGCCGTCGGCACCTTGCCAGATGCGGTTCACATCGAGCGTCGGTCCGGAGTACTCACCCGGTCCGGCCTTCCCGTCCACGGTTGGGGCTGCCTGCGGGATCACTGTGGTCGGCACGAGGGACAGCGTCAGCGTTTCGCTACCTGACGCCGTTCTGATCGGTATCGATACGTTCTGCTGTGCTGGCAGGGTTGTGTCGGTGTTGGTGAGCCGGAAGGTCACCGTGGTGTCCGCACCAGGCTGAAGCTCATACGGCAGCGAGGCGGCATTCACAGTGAAGTTCGACGGCACATCCATGGACACCGCACCACTCTGCGGCTGAGCCGACCAGTTGTGCACCACGACCGGTACGTCGATGCTCTGGCCGATGCCCATCGACTGGATCGCCTGTGACCGGCCGAGCCGATTCGCCTGTGGTGCAACGGTTTCCAGCCACTCGTCGTACTCCTGCCAGTTTCCCCACCGCTTGAAGCGCCCCTCGGCCGCAGCAACGATCCGTACGACGTTGTCCGTGTACCCGGATGCATTCGCCGTTGTGTAACGCGCCGCGATCCGAGCGTTCTGGTCGACGGTCGCGGTGGCCGATGGGGTGACCGTGAAGGTAAGGTCCGCGCGTGAACCGGCCCGGACCTGCTTCGGCCCATCGGTCACCCACCCGGCCGGCACCGTGAGCTGAACGTTGCCACGGGCAAGCTTTCCGCGCAGCTGAACGGTCGCCTGGAACGGCTCACCAGCCACGTTGTAGAACCGCGAGAACGTCAAGTACTGGAGCGTCCCCAAGGGCAGTCCACCCGGGTCCGGCTTCGTCGCGCCGAACAGGATGGCGTCATCCAACCCCGCCGCCGGACTGCTGTTCGGCTGGAACGGTACGAACGACTGCGTCATCGCGAACCGCGGACACGCGGCTGCGGACGTCCCCTTGAACATCACCCGGCTCTGCGTCGGATACGCCGCCCGCCCCTCATCCGCCACCTGCTGCCAGATCTTCGTCGTACCGGCCGGTTGTCCTTGCAGGTTGCCGGCCGGCCACGTGTACGGCGACGCGTAGCCGGTCCACACCCCAGCCACCGTGTCGAGTCCACTCGGGGTGAAGCCGGTGGTGCAGTTCGCGGCGGACGTCGTACCGCCTGTCCCTGCTGCACTTCCGCCGGAGAACACCTTCTTCACCTGCCACGTGCTGAGCGCATGCGACCCACGCAACTGCTCCGGGAACCGCGTCGGATCGGCCGCCGCCAGCACGCCCTCCCAGATCAGCCGCCCAGCCTGCTGGTGATTGCCATGCCCCGCCGCCAACGTCGGAGTGAACCCGATGTAGATCTCCGGCTGTGTCTGCCGGATCACCTGCGTCACCCGTCGCAGCGTCTCCTCCTCATCCCAGAAGTACTGCGTCAACGGCGCACTCTGGTTGTAGAAGAAGTCGATCCGATCCAAGTTGAAGATGTCCACGGTCCCGGACCGGTAGTGCGCCACCCGGTCCTCGTTCTCCCGCCGCAGCCCGAGCTCAGGCCCCAACTCGGTTCCGACGGCGTTCCCCCCACCCTCACCCCGGGTCACCATGATCACGCCGCACTTGACGCCGTACCGCTGATGCCAAACCCCACAAGGCCCGATGATGCTCGTGTCATCGTCCGGATGGGCCCACTCCCCCATCACGTGGATCTTCGTCGTCGCATCAGCCACATAGGGCTTGGGCGCGGCCGACGCCGGCAGCGGAGCGGCGATCAGCAGGGCGGCAACCAGCAGCACGAAACGTTTCATTCGAGCACCTCCGGGGCGGTAGGTGCACTCCTACCCACTTCCCCGGAAGGTCAAAGCAGGATCTGGCGTGTTACCTCGGGGAGCGCTGCCGCGACCTTCATCGCGGTGACCGGACCATCCGTGGCGGCGAGCTGGCCGGCGGCTGCGTGCAGGTACGCCGCCAGTGCGGCCGCCTCGAACTCCGGTACGCCGCTCGCGAGCAGCGACCCGAGTAGTCCCGCCAGCACGTCTCCCGAACCCGCCGTGGCCAGCCATGGCGTGGCGATCGGGTTCACGAATACCGAACCGTCCGGCGCCGCCACGACGGTCGTCGCGCCCTTCAGCAGTACGACGAGTTGCCGGTCCTCGGCCACCTCTCGGGCGTAGTGCAGGCGACGCGCCTCGATCTCGTCGCGCGGTACGTCGATGAGCGCGCTCAGCTCGCCGGCGTGTGGGGTGATCACGACGTACCCGGCGCGGTCGGTGTCGAGGGCTCCGATGCCGCCGGCGTCCACGACGACCGGGAGGTCCTGTTGCTGCGTCACGCGGTCGAACAGCTCGCGGTCGAGCGTCTCGTCGCTCAACCCGGATCCGACGGCCCACGCCTGGACGCGGCCTTCGCCGACCACGATCTCGGGATGCACGGCCAACACGGCGGCTGCGACCGCGTCGGGGCCGACGTACCGGAGCATCCCGAGCGGACCGGCCAGAGCGCCGGTCGTGGCGATGACGGCCGCACCTGGGTACTGCGTGGAGCCGGCGATCAGTCCGAGCACACCACGTGAGTACTTGTCGGAGTGGGCGTTCGGGACTGGATAGAGCGCCCGTACGTCGGCTGATTGCAGCGACTGGACCGGAGCTTCGGGGAGGTCGAGGCCGATGTCGACCAGGTGAACCGGGCCGCAGGCGGAGGCGGCTGGATCTACGAGGTGGCAGATCTTGTGGGTGCCGAAGGTGACGGTGAGAGCGGCATGCACGTGGGGTTCTGGCGTTTCGCCGGTGTCCACGTCGACGCCGGAGGGGGTATCGACGGCGACGATCGGTACGCCGTGGTCGGCGGCGAGGGTGACGGCGGCGAGTGCCTCCGGGCGGAGGCCGGGGCGGCCGCCGATTCCGACGATGCCGTCGACGACCACGTCGGCCGTGGGGATGTCGTCGGGAGAACCGACTCTGCCACCGGCGGCTCCGAGGGCGGCGAGGCCCTCAGCGTGGGCGTGGTCGGAGAGCAGGACCGCGATCACCTGGGCACCGCGCCGGGCGAGGCGAGCACCGGCGTACAGGGCGTCGCCGCCGTTGTCGCCGGAGCCGATCAGGAGGACGACGCGAGCGCCGTACGTGCGGCCGATGAAGTTGCTGATGGCAACGGCGAGACCGGTGGCCGCGCGCTGCATCAGGGTGCCTTCGGGCAACTTCGCCATCAGGTCGGCCTCAGCGGCACGGACCTGTTCGACGGTGTGTGCGCGGCGCATGCTCAGCCCTCCAGGACAACCACGGCGGAAGCGATCCCGGCATCGTGGCTCAGCGACAGATGCATGCTCTGTACCCCGAGCCGGGCCGCCTGCGCAGCCACCGTCCCGGTGATCTCCAGCCACGGCCGACCGGTCTCGTCGGTCTGCACCTCGGCATCGTGCCAATGCATTCCCGCCGGTGCGCCGAGCGCCTTGGCCAACGCCTCCTTGGCCGCGAACCGGGCCGCCAACGACGCCGGCGGCTTCACCGCCTCGAGCGGGGTGAACACCCGGTCCCGCAACCCCGGCGTCCGCTCCAGCGTCTTCATGAACCGCTCCACGTCGACCACATCGATACCCACGCCGACGATCATGCTCGCCAGACTAGCTCGGAGCGGACCGCCATCACCCACTAACCTCGCCCCGCCCGACCGTCCCACGCTCAGCAGTGGCGTCGCCGACCGCCTTATCGCTGGTTGGACGGTGGTGGCGGTCCGCTCGAAGCCCGCACCCGCATCTCCACGGCCAGATCCAGGCGGGTCGCGGCGGGCGTGATCCCGCGGGCGAGGTCCAGGACGAGGCGGGTGGCGAGCTCGGCCATCCGGCGCAAGGGCTGGTGGACGGTCGTGAGAGTGGGGCCGACCCACTGGGCGACCGGTAGATCGTCGTACCCGACCACCGACAGGTCGCGCGGAATCTCCAGCCCGACCTCCCGGGCCGCCTGGTACACCCCGATCGCCTGCATGTCGCTTCCCGCGAAGATCGCCGTCGGCCGGTCCTTCAGCCGCAGCAACTCGACCGCCTCCCGATAACCACCGGACACCCCGAAATCCCCGACCCGAATCAGCTCGGGATCAACAGCGAGCCCACTCGACCGCAGCGCATCCGTGTACCCGTCCACCCGCTGCCGCGAGCACAGCACGTCGGCCGGCCCCCCGATGACCGCGATCCGCCGATGCCCCAGCCCGGTCAGATGCTGCGTCGCCATCCGCCCGCCGTTCCAGTTCGCCGAACCGATCGCCGGTACGTCGTCCGCCACGTCCCCCACCGGATCGACCACCACGAACGGGATCTGCCGCGCCTCCAACTGCGCCCGCTGATCCGCATCCAGGTCCGAGAACACCAGGATCGCGCCCAGCGGCCGCCGGTTCAGCACCGACTCGATCCACTCCTGCCGCGGCCGCCACCCACCCCCACACTCCGACAGCACGAGCTCAACCCCCTCGGCCCGAGCCACCTGCTCCACGCCATGGATCAGCTCGAGCGCCCACTCACCCCCGAACTGGCTGAATACCAGGTCGATCATCGGACTGCTCGTCGTACCGGCCGAGCGCCTTCGGTACCCGTGCTCCTGGATCAACTGCTCCACCCGGGCCCGGGTCCCCTCGGCCACATCCGACCGCCCGTTCAGCACCTTCGACACCGTCGGCACCGAAACCCCGGCCATCCCCGCGATCTCCGCGATCGTCACGCGCTGCGCCATACCCGCACCTTATCGCCCAAGAACCCGAAACTTTCGAATCAGCTCCAGGCGTGCACAAGGTCCTCCGGGCCCCAACTGGCGGCGAGCGGTAGGCCGTTGTCCACGCCGCATCTCGACACCGCCACCAACGGCGTCTCGGGATCGGCCCCCGGTACGGCGAGCAGGTCGCGGGCCAGCGCCTGATATTCACGCGCCCCGAACCGCTGCGATTCGAGCCATTTGATCGATCCGACGAACCGCACGGCGTTGGCCGGGGACTCCCGATCGGCACCGACGAGGTCGATCTCGGGGTTGTTCTGCCGATTCCACCAGCCACCCAGTACGGCGACGTCGGGCCACCGGTCGTCGGGCAGCAATCTCGCCAGCGACTCCCGAACGATCGGCTCGACCGCACGCCCTCGCCAGCTCGTCCACGACCGGTCGATCTGGGCCAGGGCCAGGTCGCCCCGGCCCCGTTCGATCAGGGGAATCCCGCGCTGGAGGAAGGCCAGCCAGAAGCGGAGATAGGGATCGGCGACGCGATACCGCTTGTTCTTGGTATCGGACCCGGCCGACAGCGGAAGGTCGGCCGCCAGCACCTGCTTGTCCTGCAGAGTCTTCAGAATGGGGGCTAGCGTCCCGGAACTCAGACCGCCCGGACCACCAGCCTGGGCGGCGATCGCCGAAAAGGTCCGCTCGCCGGCTCCCACCGCCTCGAGCGCCGCGCGCGACTGCGACGCCTGAGGAAACTCCCCGAGCATGGACAGCTCGCCGGCGACCAGCAGCGGTGCCAGTGGATTCACGGCCGCATCGCTGAGGAAGTCGCGGCGGGACATTCCCTGCTGCCAGGACTGAACAATCTCCGGAAAGCCACCGGTGATCAGATAGGCATCGATCGAGTCGACGGCACTCAGACCGGTCATCGCCTGAACGTCAGCCAGATGCAACGGCCGGATCGCCATCTTGGCGGCACGGCCGAAGAACGGCCGCCCGTACGACTGCAACGCCTCCATCACCGACAGGTCGCTGCCCACCAACAGGAGCAGCACCGGTTTGGCGGACAGGAAACGGTCCCAGATCGTTTGCAGAGCGCCTTCGAACTCGCCGTCCTGCTCCACCAGCCAGGGCACCTCGTCGAGGACCACAACACTCGGCACATCGTCCGGCAAGGCGATCGCCAGCGAACGCAGCGCCTGATTCCAGTCGGTGGTGGGCAATCCAGAGACGAGTTCAGCCCCGGGCAACCCGGCCAGCGCCGTACCGAAGTCGGCGCGCTCGGCAGCCGGATTGCGGCCACGCGTCGCCTGGAAGACGACATACGGCCGGCCCGATCGATCGCAGAACTCCTGCGCCAGACGGGATTTCCCGACCCGGCGCCTGCCGGTGACGACCACCGCCCGCCCCCGGGTCGCCCCGGAGCCCTCACCCACCTCCCGAAGCTGCCGATCGAGCAGCTCCAGATCGGCCGCACGTCCCGCGAATCTCATCAACCGTCCTCATTCAAACTAAGATTGAATCTTACTTAGATCGAATCATACTTTGGGCAGGCCGGAAGGTGAGCCGCGGTTGAGACGAAGCCCACGCCGGTGTGGTGTGGTGCGGGCGGCGGGTGTGGGAAGAATGGGGGCCATGCTGCAGCCGTCGCGGGAGGTGACTCCCTATACCGAGCTGGACCGGGCCGCTTGGGCGAAGCTGGCCGAGAGCACCGTCTCGCCGCTGACGGCGGAGGAGATCGAGCGGTTACGGGGTCTCGGGGACGAGATCGACCTGGACGAGGTCCGCGAGGTCTACCTGCCGCTGTCCCGGATCCTGTCGCTGTATGTCCGGCACGCCCGCGCGCTGCACGAGGACACCGAGGGCTTCCTCGGCAAGCCGGCCGCGACCCGGACGCCGTTCGTGATCGGGATCGGCGGGTCGGTTGCCGTCGGCAAGTCGACGACCGCCCGGTTGCTGCGCGAACTGCTCGCGCGCTGGCCCGAGCACCCCCGCGTCGCGCTCGTCACGACCGACGGGTTCCTCTGGCCGAACGCCGAGCTCGAGAAGCGCGGGCTGATGCTGCGCAAGGGCTTCCCGGAGTCGTACGACCGCAAGTCGCTGCTGCGTTTCGTGGTCGAGGTGAAGTCCGGCATGGACGCGGTCGAGGCGCCGGTCTACTCGCACCTGCACTACGACCGGATGAACGGTGTCCGGACCACGGTCGAGCAGCCCGACATCCTGCTGCTCGAGGGCCTGAACGTCCTGCAGCCCGCGCCCCGGCACGCCGACGGCAAGAGCGGGCTCGCGGTCAGCGACTTCTTCGACTTCTCCGTGTACGTCGACGCGGCCGCCGCCGACATCCGCTCCTGGTACGTGCACCGGTTCCTCAAACTCTGGGAGACCGCGTTCCGCAACCCCGAGTCCTACTTCGTCCGGTACGGCGAACTCAGCCGCGAAGAGGCCGTGAACAAGGCCGAATCCCTCTGGGACGGCATCAACGGCCCCAACCTGCGCGAGAACATCCTCCCCACCCGCTCCCGCGCCACCCTCGTCCTCCGCAAAGGCCAGGACCACGCCGTCCGCTGGGTCCGCCTCCGCAAGCTCTGACCCATCCCCCTCATCCCATTTGGTGGGCTGACCCATCCCGTTGTGGGTGGGCCAGCCGCATGCAGTAGGCCCACCCACAATCTCGTGGGCCCGCCCACGAAACGGGGTTCAGCGGGACGGGCGGGGGTGAGTGCGGAGGTGGCGGTTGAGGGCTCGGAGGGTTTCGGTGGTGGCTACGGCGTCGCTGCGGGCGTTGCCGTGGCGGCCGTCGGAGCTGTAGAGACCGGGGTCGGTGGAGAGTGGATGGTCGGTGAGGTTCACGTGGATCGTGCCGAACTTCTCCGCGAGGGCGGCTGTGCGGTCTGAGAGCGTGCGCATTCGTTGCCGTAGGCCCGGACGCAGCCACTCCATCACCGCCGGACTGTACGAGACGTCGAACATCCCGAGCGTCATCACTGTTGCTCCGGCATCCTGCAGCGTGGTGATCATGTGCGTCAGCTCGCGGTCGACCCGTTCGGGGTCATACGTCGCCGGGAACGCATCGTTGCCGCCGCCAACCACCAGCGCCAGATCGGGGCCGAAGGCAACCGCCGGCTCCAGCTGAGTGGCGAGGATCTCTCGCGTTCGCAACCCGCTGACACCAAGGTTGAGATACGCGATCGGCCCGAGTTCGTGCGCGATCCGATCCGCCCACTGCAGATCGCTGTAGCCGTCGACCGGCTCACACAATCCCTCGGCCACGCTGTCACCCAGTACGACGAATCGCCGCCACGGGTGACCCGCGAGCAGTTCCTCACTCTCGCCCACCGCCAGACAGTACGGATCGGTCGCCTCGTTCACACCGCCTCCACAGCCGAAGGCGCATCGAGGATCCGGCCCGGCCCCCGTCGTACCAGCGGATAGACGCTCACCACCAAACAGACGATCCCGGAGCCGATCAGCGCCGGGAACAAGCCGAACCCGCTGACCAGCTCCCCGGCCAGCAACGCGCCCAGCGGCAGGCCCGCGAACGACGATGCCGCGACCAGCCCGATCACGCGGGCCTGCAAGTCCTTCGGCACATGCTCGTACAGCACCGCGCCGAAGACCGGGTTGATCGCCGCGATCCCGATCCCGGACAGGAAGGTCACCGCGGCCACCAACACCAGATTGTCGCTCAGCCCGAGCACCAACAACCGCGGGCTGCCCCCGATGAACGCACCCAAAGCAAAGGTCAAGTACCGCGGCAACTTCGTCGCCCACACCGTGAACGCGATGCTCCCAAGCAACGCGCCACCGGCAAAGGCACCCAGGGTCAGACCGAGTCCAGCCGGTGAGCCCAGCTCATCAGCGACCCAGACCGGGATGAAGACCGCCGTACTCGCGCTGGCGAAGATGTTCACCGTGAAGGTCGTGATCAGCATCGTCGCCAGCAACGCATCCCGTCGTACATAAGAGAATCCGACGGCCAGCGAGCGGAAGTACTTGTCCGGCCGCGACGCCGACACCACCTCTGGCGGCCGCACGAACCCCGCGATCAGCAACCCACACACGAGAAACGTGACCGCGTCGATCCACAACACCGACGACGCATCCGTCCAGTAGATCAACAGCCCGCCTAATGGTGCCCCGAGCAACGTTGCGCCTCGGGCGAACGTCTCGTGCAACGACGTGATCCGGATCAGCGGAACCTCCGCCGCCTCAGCCATCGGCCGAACCAGCAGGTCCTTCGACCGATCAGCAGCACCCCGCAGACCACCGGCGAGCGCGACCAACACCAGCAGTACGGCGAACCCGATCGTCGCCGTACCGGCAATCGCCGCCACCGCGACTGCACTCGCCAAGTTCGCCAAGATCGCCGTACGACGGGGGCCGAGCCGATCGATCACCGGTCCGGCCATGATGCTCACCACGATGTACGGCACGAGCTCGACCGCAGCCACCAACCCCATCCGCGCCGCACTGCCGGTTGTCACCAGCACCAGCCATGGAATCGCCACCATCGTGATCCGGCTGCCCACCGCGGACAACACGTCCGCGATGAACAGGATCACCAATCCACGTCGCGCGCTCATGCCGGATGCAATTCGGCATAGAGCTTGCGCAGGGCAACCTTGTCGACCTTGGCAATCTTCGTTAACGGAAGCGAGGGTACGAAGTCGATCGCCGCCGGAGCCCACATCTCGTTCAGCTCCGAGGCCACCCAGTCGCGCAGATCCTCTGCAGTCACTGGCGATCGAGTGACCACGAAGGCATGCACGGCTTCACCCACGACCGGATCCGGTACGCCGATCACGGCCGCCGTCCGCACGGCCGGATGGCTACCGAGCGCGTCCTCGATCGGCCGGCAGAAGATCGCCCAGTTCCGCCGTGTCGTCACGATCATGTCGTGCACCCGGTCGACGAGAAACAGATAACCGTCCGAGTCCAGATGACCGAGATCCCGAGTCCGCAACCAGCCGTCGACGAGCGTCTCCGCCGTCAGCTCCGGCTTCCCGAGGTACCCGGCGAACGTGAGCTTGCTGCGCACCCACACCTCACCGTCCTGCCCCGGCTCGAGCACCTTCCCGTCGTCATCCCGGATCTCTAGCTCCACATCCCCGTACGCCGTCCCCGCCGCCGCGAGCCGCTCCGGATGTGCCGGATCCTCGGTCAGCCCCGGCTGTGCCGTCACCACCACGGCTTCACTCAGCCCGTAGACGATCCGCAGCACCGGCCCGAAGCGGGCAATCCCCTGCCGCAACCGCGCCGGAGTCGCCGGACCTGCACCGACGTTCAGCATGAACAAACTGCTGCAGTCGAAGTCCGCTCCACCCGGATGATCGAGCACCTCGTACAGCATCGGCGGCGTCACATACGTCGACGTGATCCGCTCACCCGAAACCGTCTCGTAGAACTCCGCAGGCGACCAGGTGTCCGTCAGGAACAGCACGCCACCGGTGAACAGGTTGAAGAAGGTCGTGATCTGCCCACTCGCCAACCACAAGGGCGACCCCGAGTAGTGCCGTAGCAGCGGAAACCCGTTACCCACAAAGGCTGCCGCCAACTCCAGGATCTGCGAGTAGAACGCCTGCGTGTGATGAACGAGCTTCGGATCGCCCGTCGTACCGCTTGTCTGCAACACCGAGTCCGGCGCCGGCACCTCACCAATCACATACGGATCGGCCGTCCGCGCGACCAGCTCATTCAGCTCGTACGACGGCATCGGCGCGAGCGCAGTCGACAACTCGACCCCGAGCTCACCCGTCGCGTCGTACACGAACGCGTCCGCATCAGCGAGTACAGCAAACCGATCGATCTCCCGGCGCGACGTGATCGGCGCACACCACAGCACCCGGCAACCGTGCAGGTGCAGTGCGAGCTGGAGCGCCGGAGCGTCGAAGCAGTTCGCCGCCATCACCAGCACCCTGCCGCCGGGACGAACCCCGGCATCCCGCAGGACGGCGGCGATCCGCAGCACGTCCGCGGCCAGTTCCCCGTACGTCGCCCGCCGGGGCCCGCGCACCAGCGCGGTGCGCTCGGCGAATTGCGCGAACAACTCCAGGACCCGGTGCACGTAATTGCCGGATATTCCGGGCATGACCAATTCAGGACGCATTTACGTCTTTCCCCTCAACCCTTCGGCCACCCCCAGCCGGTGCCGCGACTCTACTGGACGTCCCAGCGGCTGACCAGGTCCGGAAACCGCCTGCTGCACAAGGTTTCGTCGCTCTCCGGAGCCACCCGGTCACCGGCCCTCCCGAACGAAGGTATACCCCTGCGAACCGAGGGTGCGAACCCCTCGCTAACCACCCGCCGAACCATTCGAAACAAGCATTTGCCGATGCATTGACCGGCTCGAAGAATGCGTATTACGTTCCGTCCGATTCCATTCCGCCGGGAGGTCCGTCCATGCAGGTTCCGAAGCAATGGCGCGCGGTCGCGCTGACTGCCGCACTGACTCTGGCCGGGTCCACCCTGGCCGGCGCAAGCTACGGCGGAGGTGGTCATCACGCGAACTCCTGGGTCGGTACCTGGGCCACCGCCGTCACGCACGGAAACGCCGCCGGGTCGACCAACCTCGGCCTGACCGATCAGAGCGTGCGCCTCGTCGTCCGCCCGACCGTCGGCGGTGACAAGATCCGCATCCGGCTCTCGAACATCTACGGCGAGAAGACCGTCACCGTCGGTGCGGCCACCGTTGCCAAGCCCAACAAGACGACGCCCGAGCTGTCCGACATCGACCCGAGCACGCTGCACACGCTGACGTTCAACGGCTCCGGTACGGCGTCGATGGTCAAGGGCAGTGAGCTGCTCAGCGACCCGATCAACTTCGAGCTGGGGAACCTCGACGACCTCGTGGTCAGCCTGTACTTCCCGGAGAACACCGGCCCGACGACCTTCCACGGCTCGTCGCTCCAGGACAACTTCGTCGGCCCGACGAACCTGGTCACCCAGCCCGGCGGAGCGGCGTACACGCTGACCCGGCACTGCTGCTTCTTCTTCCTCTCCGGCGTCGACGTCCTGCCCGAGAAGTCGGCCGGATCGATCGTCGTCCTCGGCGACTCGATCACCGACGGAACCAACAGCACCTTCAACGGCAACAACCGCTGGCCGGACCAGCTCGCCGAACGCCTGGCCGCTGCCGCGGGCGACAAGCCGTTCCCCAGCGTGCTGAACGCCGGACTGGCCGGCAGCCGGCTCAACCACGACGGCACCGAGCCGTCCGACAACGGCGCGTTCCCCGGTTTCAACGAGGTCGGCGTCAACTCGCTCGCCCGCCTGAACGAGGACGTGTTCGCGCAGACCGGCGTACGGATTGTCATCACTGAACTGGGCGTCAACGACATCTGGATGTCCGACGACTCGGCGGCCGAGATCATCGGCGCCCTACGGCAGGTGAACGCGCAATCCAAGGAGCGCGGACTGCGCAGCCTGGTCAGCACGATCACACCGTTCGAGGGGATCGGCGGCACCGACAGCTGGACGCCGGCCAAGGAAGCCACCCGTCAGGCAGTGAACAGTTATCTGCGGTCCAGCCGCGAGTTCGACGGCGTACTCGACTTCGACAAGGTGCTGCGCGACCCGGCCGCGCCGAGCAAGCTGAACGCGCTCTACGACTCCGGTGACCACATCCACCCGAACGACGCCGGCTACCAGGCCATGGCGGCATCCGTCCCGCTGAAGCTGGTGCGGTAAGCAATGCCTGATCGGAGCGCGAACAACGATGCTGGTCTCCCTCGGCCAGCCTCGTCAATTGTCGCCGCCCTCGGCTCCGAACAAGGCCGCCGTGACCCGATGCCGCTCTTCGCGGAGCTGCATCGGCTCGGCCCGGTCTGCCCGCTCGCCCCCGGCTCCTCGCCGTACGGGTTCGTCATCAATGGGTACGACGCCGCCCAGGAAGCACTGAAGGACACCCGGTTCCATCGTCTGCTGACCGCGGATCCGGACCCCCAGGACGCCGTACTGCGCAGGCTCGGCGGATCGATGATGTTCCGGAACGAGCCGGATCATCTGCGGATGCGCAAGGTCTTCCAGGCCGTGCTGACCCCGCGACGCCTGACCGGTTTCGAACCGATCGTCGAGGCGCTGACCGCGGAACTGCTGGACGACCTGGCCAAGGCCGGCGCCAACCGGCAGGTGGTCGAGTTCACCGACTTCGCCTATCGCCTGCCGATCACGGTGATCGCTACGTTCCTCGGCATCCCGCGCTCGGACGTGGACTGGTTCAAGGACCGCACCCAACGGATCGACGAGTACCTCGATCTCGGCGGCAAGGAACCGGCCAAGCTGGCCGCCGCGAACCAGGCCGCCAACGAGCTCAACGACTACTACGCCCGGATGATCAGCGACCGGCGGCTGCGACCGCGCGACGACCTCGTCGGCTCGCTCGTGCACGCTTTGGATTCCGGTACGTCGGGGATCGACGAGCAGGAGTTGATCGACAACCTGCTCGTGCTGGTCAACGCCAGCTTCGTCACCACGATGAACCTGCTCACCAACGGTCTCGAGCTGCTGCTCGCGGACCCCGCTCTGATCGAGGACCTCCGCGATGATCCGGAGTTGGCGGCCAGTTATGTCGAAGAAGTCCTTCGCCACCAGAGTTCCGTCCAGCTGATCAGCCGCAAGGCGTCGACCGAGATCGAACTGGCCGGCCAGACCATCCCCGAAGGCAGTCTGGTGCTGATCCTGCCGGGCGCCGCGAACCGCGACCCGGCCAAGCATCCGGACGCCGACACGTTCGATCCGCACCGCGACGACCTGCAGCACCTGTCGTTCGGCGCCGGCCCGTTCTTCTGCGTCGGTGCGGCCCTGGCGCGCATGGAAGGCCGTGCGGCGTTCGGGCAGCTCTTCGGGCGATTCCCCGGGTTGCAGCTGGCGGGGCCGGCCGAACGCAGTCCAAGTTTGCTGTTGCGTGGACACCGATCCATGCCGATCCGATTGGGGTGAGCTCATGCCACTGGACCCGCAGGTGGAGGCGATGCGCGCCGAACGCCAGGCGTGTGACGTGCCGCAGCTCTACACCCAGTCGCTGGCCGAAGCCCGGGCGGCCGACCTGGCCTCGATCCAGGCGGCCGGCGGTCAGGCCGAACCCGTCCATCACGTCGAGGACCTCAGCACCGACTCCGGACTGCCGCTCCGGCTCTACCGCCCGGACCTGGCCGGCCCGCTGCCGACGCTGATCTACTTCTTCGGCGGCGGCTGGACCCTCGGCAGTATCGACACCGCCGACGGCATCACGCGCCGCCTGGCGAACGCCGTACCGTGCCAGGTCATCACTGTCGGGTACCGCCTCGCACCGGAGCATCCGTTTCCGGCCGCGGTGCACGACTGTCATGACGCCACGCAATGGATCGCCGCGAACGCGGAGAAGCTGCAGGCGGATCCGGAAAGACTGGTCGTCGGTGGCGACAGCGCCGGTGGAAACTTGGCTGCGGCAACGACATTGCTTGCCCGCGACAAGGGTCCGGCGCTCGCGGGACAACTGCTGATCTATCCGAACACCCGGTACGGCGCAGACACCGTGTCAATGGCGACGGGTGACGACCCGTACCTGTTCAACAAGACGTCTGTCAGCTGGTACTGGAACCACTACCTGACCGATCCTGGCGACGGACTCGATCCGCTCGCTTCACCGCTACTCGCCTCATCCCACGCAGACCTCCCGCCGGCCCTGGTGATCACGGCGGAGTACGACCCCCTGCGCGACGAAGGTGAGTACTACGCGGAGAAGCTGCACGCCGCCGGAGTCCCCACCACCCTCAGCCGGTACGACGGGATGGTGCATGGCTTCTTCGCGATGCCGGGGATTCTGGACGGCGGACGACGAGCCACCGCCGAAGCCGCAGCCTGGCTCAGCCGGACCTTCACCCATGGCTGAGGCGTTCGCCGACTACGAGCACCGCGCCGCTCTCCCCGCTGCCGTCCACGACTTCGTTGCCGGCGGCAGCGGTGCGGAGCTCACGTTGCGCCGCAACCGCGCAGCTTTGGACGCGATCACCGTGATGCCGCGCGTCCTGGGCGGCGTCGAATCGCCCGACACGTCGACCACGATCCTTGGCACCCCGGCCGCTCTCCCGGTCGCCGTGGCGCCGATGGCGTACCAGCGGCTGTTCCATCCCGAGGGCGAGCTCCTGCTGGCTGGCGCTGCTGCCAAGGCTGGAATCCCTTATGTCATCAGCACGTTGAGCAGCGTCCCCTTGGAGAAGATCGCCGCCGCCGCGCCTTCCTGGTTTCAGCTGTACTGGTTGCGCGATCGGACTGCGGTGCGCGCGCTGATCGACCGAGCCACCGCGGCA
This sequence comes from Kribbella sp. NPDC058245, assembly GCF_042882005.1. Lineage (NCBI taxonomy): Bacteria > Bacillati > Actinomycetota > Actinomycetes > Propionibacteriales > Kribbellaceae > Kribbella > Kribbella sp. NPDC058245. The sequence continues at coordinate 654,031 of NZ_JBHVWY010000001.1, read as the reverse complement.
GGCTGTGGTGCGCTGATGGTCACCGTCGATGTTCCCGTGATGGGCCGTCGGTTGCGCGATGTCCGCAACTCCTTCGCGCTGCCCACCGAGGTCGTCGCGGCCAATCTTGTCGACAAATACACAGAGGCACATAGTGCGCTGAACGGTTCGTCCGCGGTCGCCGCGCACACGGCGACCGCCTTCGACCCGACCTTCTCCTGGCGGGATCTCGCCTGGGTTCGGTCCGTCACCGAGATTCCCCTGCTGGTGAAGGGGATTCTCGATCCCCGGGATGCGCTGGCCGCGGTTGATGCCGGGGCTGACGGCGTGGTGGTCTCCAACCACGGCGGCCGCCAGTTCGACGGTGCACCGGCTTCGATCGATGCCCTCGGCTCCGTCATCGATGCAGTCGGCAACGACTTCCCGGTACTCCTCGACAGCGGGATCCGCGGTGGCACCGACGTACTGAAAGCGCTCGCGGTCGGGGCGGACGCCGTACTGGTCGGACGTCCGTTGCTGTGGGCACTCGCTGCTGGTGTTGTCGATGAGGCGTTGGCGCTGCTCGGTTGTGAACTGCGGGATGCGATGTTGCTGGCGGGCTGCGCGGACCTGGCCGCGGTCGCCGACCTGGTGACGGGAAGGAACTGATGGCTGACCTCGAGGTGACCTCGCTGCATGCGTCACTCACCGATCGCGCGCTGAACTCGATGAACTTCCTGAACGAGATCTCGCACCACTACCCGGAGGCGATCTCGCTCGCTGCGGGTCGGCCGACGGAGGAGTTCTTCGATCTCGACGACGTACCGCGATACCTCGCGCTGTTCGCGTCGTACCTGAGTCATCAAGGCCTCGACGAATCGGCGGTCCGCCGAACGATCCTGCAGTACGGCCGGACCAAGGGGATCATCCACGAACTCGTCGCCCGCAACCTCGCCGTCGACGAGGACATCCACGTCGACCCCGAGGCGATCGTCGTCACGGCCGGTTGTCAGGAAGCGATGCTGCTCACGCTGCGCGCACTCCGGGCCGACGCATCCGACGTGCTGCTGGCGATCTCCCCGGCGTACGTCGGAATCACCGGTGCAGCGCGCATTGTCGATCTGCCGGTGTTGCCGGTGCCTGATGTCGACGATCTCTTGGCAGTGGTCAAGGCAGCTCGCGCCGACGGCCTGCGTCCGCGCGGCTTCTACGTCATGCCCGACTTCGCCAATCCCTCCGGCCTCAGCATGGATCTGCCCACTCGGCGTCGGCTGCTGGAGCTCGCCGCGGCCGAGGATCTGCTGCTGCTCGAGGACAATCCGTACGGCCTCTTCCCCGCCGCCGGCATCGACCGGCTGCCTACTTTGAAGGCGCTCGACACCGAACGGCGCGTGGTCTATCTCGGATCGTTCGCCAAGACCGGTCTACCTGGTGCCCGTGTCGGGTACGTCGTCGCCGATCAGACCGTCAACGCCGGCGGGCTGTTCGCCGATGAACTGTCGAAGCTCAAAAGCATGGTCACCGTGAACACGTCACCGATCGCCCAGGCGGTCATCGGCGGCAAACTGCTGGACTGCGATTTCAGCCTCACCGCCGCCAACCAGCGCGAACGCGAGATCTACGCGACCAACCTGCAGCTCATCACCGATCACCTCGCGACGCACTTCCCGAACGGCGAGCTGACCTGGACCGTTCCCTCCGGCGGCTTCTTCGTCGTGATTACCGTCCCCTTCATCGTCGACGACGAGCTCCTCACCAAGTCCGCCCAGGAGTACGGCGTGCTGTGGACACCGATGGCGCATTTCTACGACACGGACGCTCCGATCAACGCGCTTCGGCTCTCCTGCAGCGCCGTCACTCCCGCGCAACTGAACACAGCCCTCGACCGCTTGACCGCCTTCATCGGTGACCAATTGGTTCTCTCTGCGCGCTCAGAACTGGACCTGTAGGAAAGACCGGTTCGGTCCTAGCGTTGCAGGTATGACGACCTGCGAAGTCCCTGTCGAGCGATCCGCACCTTTGCTGGGCAGGCAGTTCCTCCGCTTGCTGGTGATAGTTCTCGGATCCGGGCTGAGCATGTACCTGCTGACCTCGGTCGTCCCGCTCTACCTCGCGGCGAACGGCTCCGCCGGACTTGGCCCCGGCCTCTCGACCGGCGCGATGATGCTCTCGGCCGTCGCGATGGAACTCGTGGTTCCACGGATGCTGGCCCGCTGGGGCTACCGCGTCGTACTGGGTCTCGGCCTCATCCTGATGGGCCTGCCCGCGGTGGCCCTGATGTTCACCACGTCGCTGCCGATCGTTGTACTGATCAGCATGATTCGCGGCGCCGGCCTGGCCATCAACGTGGTCGGCGCGGTCGCCCTGATCGCCGACATCACTCCGGCACACCGCAGAGGTGAGGCGTTAGGCCTGTACGGCGTCGTGGTCGGCGTACCGGCGGTGATCGGTCTGCCGCTCGGCGTCTACCTGATCAACGTGATCGGCTACCGCGCCTTGTTCGCCATCGCCGCGGTCCTGGCCTTGTCAGTGCTCGGCCTCGTGGTCGGCATTCCGACCAGGACTAGTGCCGAAGAACCACATGTCAAGGTCCTGCACGACCTCCGCGGCAACGGCCTGCTGATGCCCGCCTTCGTCTTCGCCGGCGTCACCCTCGCCGCCGGCATCAGCATCACGTTCCTCCCCCTTGCCGCCGGCAACCATTCCCTGGCCGCCACCGCCCTCTTCCTCCAAGCCGCCACCGCCCCCGGCGCCCGCTGGCTGGCCGGCCGCTACGGCGACCGCCTCGGCCACGCCCGCCTACTCCCCCTCGCCCTGCTCTCCGCCACCCTCGGCGCCGCCGGCCTCATCTTCATCACCACCCCCGCCGCCGTAATCGCCGGCGCAACCCTCTTCGGCATCGGCTTCGGCGCCGCCCAGAACCTCACCCTCACGATGATGTACGACCGAGCCCCCACCTCCCGCTACGGCCAGGTCAGCGCCCTCTGGAACCTCGCCTACGACGGCGGCTGGGGCATCGGCGCCATCGCCTTCGGCACCGTAGTAGCCACCACCGGCTACCCCCTGGCCTTCGCCCTAACCGCCGCCACAGTCGCCCTAGGCATCCTCCCCGCCCTAAAAGCCTCCCGCTCCCTCCCCAGCTCATAGGTGAACCCACGACCGTGTGGGTCCTCCACCTGCTCCCCATCTCGTGGGTGAACCCACGACCGTGCGGGACCCCACCCGCTCCCCATCTCATGGGTGAACCCACGAGCGTGTGGGTCCTCCACCCCGCTCCCCATCTCATGGGTGAACCCATGAGATCTCATGGGTTCCCCCACCAGCTTGTGGGTTCCCTACCCGCATGCGAGTCCAAAACCCACCACCCCATGGGTGAACCCACCAGCCGCCCTCCCCCTCCACCCCTGGTGAGTCAACCAGCGTCGTGGTCCCTCCTCCCCTCGGCAATTTCAACGGATACCCCCTCAAGTCGCTGGTTCTCCCCTCAAAATTTGAGCAGAGAAGGGTCCATCTGAGGGGAGATCCGTTCAAATGCCCGCGGACGGGGTCAGCGGCCACACCGCGCTGGCCGGGCCGTCGCTGCGCGACTCGGCCGCCTCCGGCGGTCGACTGAAACCTTCGGGTGACTGTCGGCGGTGGCTGGGGTGGATGGTGCGGTTGGCGATCGCGTGCACGCCGCCTGGGTCTGACGGGCTGTGGCTGGGCCGGTGATTGAGGTCATCTGCGTGTGCACGTTGCGAGAGGCTGGGGACACTTGCCTGTCGATTGGGGTGCGTTCGGCCCCCAGCGATGGTGTGAAGCCACCGCGACGGGTTAGCCAGCACGCTTCCTCGCTGCCGGCGGCAACCACAGCCCGTCAGCCACAGGCAACGGTTACGCGATCGCCGAGCGCACCATCCCCGTCAGCCCCGCGCCCACCTCAGCTACCCGCCACTGTAAATCGGCCGCAGCGGCGACCAGCCACCGCCGTACGCCGTCGGCCGCAGCCGAGCGAGCGCACGGGGTTGCCCCCTGGGGTGGAGGGTTGCCCCCTGCAGATGTGAGCGGGCAACCCTCCAACTCGGGGGATATCCCCTCGGATCGGGGGTTGCCCACTGGGATGCGGGGTTGCCCGCTGGGATGCGGGGTTGCCCACTGAGGTGGAGGGTTGCCCCCTGCAAATGTGAGCGGGCAACCCTCCAACTCGAGGGTTATCCACTGGGATCGGGGGTTGCCTGGTGGGATGCGGGGTTAGGGGGTTAGGAGGAGGCCGCTGGTTAGGGCGCCTTGGGCTACGTTGACGACCGGGCCGGCGCCGGGGACGGCGAAGCGGAGGTAGGCGCCTGCGGGGACTCCGCCGAAGAGGTACGGGGCGAGGCAGAACGGTACGTCGGCTTCTTTGATCGCGCCGGTGTCCATCTCGACGAACTGCATGGTCAGGCGGTCGACCGGCACGTACTTCTGCAGGATGTACCCGCTCTCCGCGAGCGCCTGGTCCACCGCGTCAACCCACTCGGCGGCCGACACCTCCGGTCCCACCACGACGCCGACACCGCCATAGGAACCGGACGGTTTCAGCACGAGTGACTGCTGGTCCGCGAGAGCCCGGGACCGCAAGGACGCCGACAACACCTCGGTGCGCGGGACGTGCCGCCGTACCACCTCGGCGTCGGCAGGGGACAGCGTGTCGAGGTCGTCCCAGAGCCACGCGAAGATCGCCTTGCTCGCGAGCAACCAACTCGCGGTCGGCGTGAAGATCCGCACGGCTCCCGACTGGACCGCCGTACCGAGTGCATCCAATCCGGCGCTCGGCATCGTGCCTTGCGGGACGAACATCCGCAGTACGGCGTCAATCGGGCCATCGTCCACACACAGCCGACCGTCGTCATCGAGCGTCAGCCACTCGACCGGGTAGACCCTCATGTCCAGGCCGAGCTGTCGACCGCGCTCGCTGAACGGCTCCAGCAGCTTGATCATCGCCAGCCCGTCCTGCGACCCCGGATAACTCCCACCGGTGGTGAAGACCATCGCCAACCGATCGCGCCCATCAAGCGAGAGCGCCGAACGCACCGCCTCATACCGAGCGTCAACCGCAGACGGCGGCGCGCTCAGCCCAACACCGTCGAGCACCGGATCACCAACGTACGCAGCAAGAAAGCGCGCGGAAATCCCGTCAGAGTCGTGTGCACCGCCGAGGGCGCTGTCGATGTTCGCTTCGACCATGTACGGCGTTCCGTCGGCGAGCAGGATGTCTGCCCGGACACCGCCGAGGAGGTCCTCGGTCAGCGGCAGGTCTTCGTCGAGGAGGTCGATCGCCCCGACCGCCATGCCGAGCGCCTCGCGCAGTTCACCCGCGGTCGTCGCCCGCTGCTGGCATGCGGTCAGGATCAGCCGGGCCACGGTTGCCGAGATCGCGGTGAACTCGTCGTACGCCGAAGCCGCCATGATCGGCGGCCGGAGCGGTCGCCACTGTTTGTTGTGCGTGGCGACTCCGTCGTACACCGTCGGCCACGCGTCGACGCCGACCGCGAGCAACGCCGTACGGGTTGCCTCGGGCAACTGGTTCCACAAGTCGGTCATGGGGCCTCCTGGACTGGACTGAGGAGCGCAGGGAGCGCAGCGACTGGAGTGACGAGGGAAGGACTGGAGGTTGAGCCCCCTGAACGGCCGCGCGGAGCGTGGCATTCAGTGCAGCTCACGACATCTCCAGGAGGGCGGTGAGGAGCTGATCCCGGCCGGGCTGTACGGCGCGGTCGAGGGCAAGGGCAAACGGGAGTACGGCGCCATTGGGGCGAGTGATGCGTCGCGGTGGCGCCTTCAACACGCACTGCTCGGCCACCACGGCGAGGACCTCGGCGGCGAATCCGCTGGTCCGGTTGGAGTCGTCGATGACCACGAGCCGGCCGGTCTTCTGCACTGACGCAACCAGACCAGCCACATCGAGCGGATAGACCGTCCGCGGATCGAAGACCTCGACCGAGATCCGCCCGGCCAGCTCATCAGCGACCGCCAGCGCGTCGTGCACCAAGTGGCCGAGGGCAACCACCGTCACATCATCGCCAGCCCGGGCCACCCGGCCGACACCCAGCGGCACCGGCGCGAGTGTGGCGAAGTCGAGATCCTCCCGCACTCCCAAAGCAGCCGAGGGAGCAAAGAAGACGACCGGGTCGTCATCACGGATGGCCGTGACCAACAGGCCGTAGGCATCGGCCGGAGTCGCCGGGACCACGGTCTTCACACCTACATGCGCGAACAGCGAGTACGGGTGATCTGAATGCTGGCCAGCCCACCCAGTCCGCGAGCCCGATCCCGGTACGACGTACGTGACCGGCACGGCGCATTGACCGCCCGTCATCAGCGAGAACTTGTGGGCCTGGTTGGCGATCTGCTCGAAGACGAGGAACAGCAGTGACGGGATCTGGAACTCGATCACCGGCCGCATCCCGGTCAGCGCCGCACCGGTCGCGAAGTTCGTGAACGCCTGCTCGGACAACGGCGTATCCAGCACGCGCTCCGAGCCAAACCGAGCATGCAGACCGGCCGTCACGTTGGACGCAGCCGCACGGATGTCCTCACCGAGCACGAAGACGGCCGGATCGCGTTCCAGCTCGTCACCCAAAGCACGGTTCAAGGCCTTCAAATAGGACAGTTTCGGCATCAGATCTTCCCGGCATAGAGATACGAGAGTGCGGCAGCGGGATCTGGGTGGGCGCTGCCCAGTGCGATGCCCGCCGCCGCCTCCAGTAGCGACTCGACCTCGGCATCGACGGCCGCCCGATCCGCGGCCGCCAACCGTGCGCCCTGGATCTCCACCGGACACCGCGAACGCCCAGTCGTGATCTCTTCGGTCGAGCGATAGGTGAGCCGGCTCCGGTGCTCGAACGTGTGGTGTGCGTCGAACCGATAGGTGATGCACTCCAGGAACGTCGGCCCCTTCCCGGCCCGGGCCCGGGCGACCGCCGTACTGGTTGCCTCCAGCACCTTCTCCGGGTCCTGGCCGTCGACGGTGAAGGCGGGGATGCCGAAGGCGCGGGCCCGTGCGGTGATACTGCCGGCGACCGCGGACGCGACCGGCATGGTGGTCGCGTAGCCGTTGTTCTCGCAGACGAAGACCACCGGGACCTGCCAGAGCGCAGCCAGATTGAATGCCTCGAGCAACATCCCCTCGTTCATCGCGCCATCACCGAAGAACGCCGCCGCCACGGTGTCGCGACCCTGCTGCCGAGCAGCCCACGCGGCACCGGTCGCGATCGAACCGGCCGCGCCGACGATCGCGTTCGCCCCGAGGATGCCCAGGCTGAAATCGGCCGCGTGCATCGAACCACCGCGGCCTTTGTTCAGACCGGATTCGCGCCCCATCAGCTCGGCCAGCATCCGCGCCGGGTTCGCACCGCGGGCGAGCACATGCCCGTGCCCGCGGTGCGTACTCGTGATGACGTCGTTCGGCCCGAGCGCCGCACAGACACCGGCCGCGATCCCCTCTTGGCCGATGTACGGGTGGATCCCGCCGACGATCTCTCCGGACCGCACGTACTCGATCGCCCGTTCCTCGAATCTGCGGATCAGGCGGACGGTCCGGTAGAGATCGCTCGCGGTCATGGATCAGACCGTCGCCGGGGCGGTCGTGACGACGGCGGAGGCGATCGCGTCCCAGAGCCGGGCGCGGGCCGCGAGGGCGGTGTTGATCGTGTCCGCGCAGGCGTCCCACTTGGCCTGGTCGTCACCGCACAGGTCGGCGACCATCTGCATCGCCATCGGCGTATGGAACTCCCCGTCCACCTCGATGTGCCGCTCAAGGTAGTCGACGAAGGTGTTGAGCTTGTTGGAGCGCTCGTTCACCGCGACGACCTGGGTGAACATGTCCGGGATCAGGTCCTCCCGGCCGAACGCGAACGCGGCCGCCTGGCAGTGCACCGGCGCGTTCTCGATGATGCCCCAGGTGGTCCCGGCGAAGTCGATCGAAGCCTGCGGTACGCCGGCCGCTGCCAGCGACTCGACCACCGGAGCGCCACCGCGGAGCAGGTCGATCAGCTTGTCGATCGCGCTGGTATCCGCGCCGGCCTCGTGCATGCCGTTGACGTAGAGCTCGAAATGGCTGATGAAGGCCGGCTTGCCATCCGAGCCACCCAGCTCGTCGCTCTCCTCGACCATCACGATGTCGTTGATCAGCCGGCGGCTGCTCCGGTGCTCGGTCGGGATCCACGGCACCGTGACGCAGGTCAGCTCGCGCTGCAGGGACTTCAGCAGGGACATGAAATCCCAGACGGCGAAGACGTGGTGCTCCATGAAGGTCACCAGCGCTTCGTGCGTGTCCAGAATGGCGTAGAGCGGGTGCTGGACGACCTTGTCGCGGGCCTCCGAAACGGCCTTCTCCAGCTGCTCGATCCCGGGGTGCGTCTGACCCCAGTCGTAACGTGACATAGCGGTGTTCCTCTCAGCGATCGGCCCAGAGCGTCGGGCAGTACTCGGGATCGGCGTAGTCCGGCCGCCCGTCGGAGGTCCGCCGTACCAGGACGTCGTGGTTGTACGCCGCCGTGGTGCCGTCGGACAGCGGGAACGCGCGATAGCGGTTGTCCCCGTCCTGCAGGTGCAGCGAGATCGCCCGGCGCGGGCGGTCGCTGACGTTCGCACCGCTGCCGTGATAGGTCCGGCAGTGGTGGAAGTTCATGTGGCCGCGCGGGATCGTGATCGGCAGCTTGACCACTTCGGCTCCGTTGTACGACGCGTTCTCGGCCAGCATCTGGTCGAGTTGCGACCGGTCCCGCTCGGCGAAGTGCCGGACGACGGTGTCGTCGGAGCCGATCTCGCGCCAGCGGTGACTGCCGTCGACCATCGTGATCGTGCCCATCTCGGGCGGGCAGTCGTGGAACGGGATGAACGCGGTCAGCATCTTGTCCGAGGCCGACGACGACCAGTAGTGCTTGTCGAAGTGCCAGGGCACGATGTTCGACGGTTCGCCCTCCACCGGCGGCTTGTAGATCAACGTGGACTGGAAGATCCGGATCTCGTCGGTCTGCGCGAGCCGGGCCGCGACCGCACCGATCAGCGGCTTGCGGAGGATCTTCGCCAGCCCGTCGTGCTCGTAGTGCACGTAGTCGTTGTGCCGCTGCACGTTCCCCTTGGACGGGTCCCAGTACGCGAGCTTGGGCGGGGCCGTCGGGAGGGTCCGGTCCCGCTCACCGGCGTAGTACCGCTCGCTCGCGTTGACGAGTTCGTCGGTCTCGTCGTCGGTGAGCAGCTTCTTCGAGAGGTACCAGCCGTGCTCGTTGTAGAAGGCAACATCTTCGTCAGTGGGGAGGAGTTCGATCTCTTCTTCCGACAGTTTGAACTCAAGCGTCATGAGCGAGCTCCCGCTCCTTGGCTTCGTACAGGGCCTTGATGTTGCCGCTGCCGAACGTCATCGCGCCGCGCCGCTCGATGATCTCCAGGAACAGCGTCCGCCGGACGTGCATGGACTCGGTGAAGATCTGCAGCAACTGACCCCAGTGGTCGCGGTCGACGAGGATGCCGCGTTGTTGCAGTTCCTCGATCGGCGTCTCGACCTCCCCGACCCGTTCGGCGAGAGCGTCGTAGTACGTCGAAGGTGTACCGAGGAAGTTCACCCCGCGATCGGAGAGGGTGCTGACCGCCTCGACGATGTTGCTGGTACGCAAGGCGATGTGCTGCACGCCGGCGCCCGCATGCCAGGTGAGGAAGTCGTTGATCTGCCCCGGCCGGCGGCTCAGGTCCGGCTCGATCAGTGTGAACGTGACGTGCTTCGAAGGGCTCTGGACGACCTTCGACTCCATGCCCTGTCCTGCGACCTCGATGTACTCCTCGAAGATCCGCGGGAAGCCGAACACGTCCTCGTAGAACTTCGCGGTCGGCTCGAGCTCGCCGGACGGCACACAGATCGCCAGGTGGTCGATCTCGCTGAACAGCTTCTCGTCCGGTACGCCGCCCGGCGCGGTCAGCTGAATCTGCCCGGGGAGGAACTCGTGCCGCGGTCCGTGCCGCTCCACCAGCCGATGGATCACGTCACCGAACCCGGCCACCTCCGCGACCACCACAACTGCTTGCCCGGCCTCGAAACGCTCAGGCTCCTTGAGACCAACAGCCCCGCGGCCGGTCAGTTCGTCGTACGCCGCGGCCGTGTCGTCGACCTCCATCGCCACGATCGCCACGCCGTCCCCATGCCGCTGGACGTACTCCGCGGCCGGATGGTCGGCAACCAGGCCAGTCGTCAGCACGATCTGTACGGCGTCCTGTCGCAGCAGCAACGACCGCTGATCCGGCAGCCCCGTGTCGGGCCCACCCTGACCGTGTATCTGCAGCCCGAACGCGTGCCCCAGGTAGAACGCCGCCTGCCGAGCGTCGCCCACGTACATCTCCACGTGGTCGATCCCGTAAATCTCCATCTACGCCTTCTCCTCACTTGATAGTTGCCGGATCTTCGGCGTACTGGCGGTGCCGAGGAGCAGGCTGACGTTCTGGCCGCCGAACCCGAACGAGTTCGAGACGGCGTACTCGAGCTGGACCGCGCGCGGTTCCTTGCGGACGTGGTCCAGCGGGCAGGCCGGATCCGGGTCGTCCAGGTGGTACGTCGGTGGCACCAGGCCGGTGTTGATCGCGAGCGCAGCCGCGGCCGCCTCGACCACCCCGGAGGTGCCGAGCATGTGCCCGGTCAGTGCTTTGGTGGAGCTGACCGCTGGCATGTGGTTGCCGAAGGCAAGGCCGATCGCGACGGACTCGGCGACGTCACCGAGCTTCGTGCTGGTCCCGTGCGCGTTGACGTAACCGACCTGTTCGGGCTGGATGGTCTTGAGCGCCATCCGCATGCAGGCGGCGGCCCCCGTGCCGTCCGGTCGCGGTGCGGTCGGGTGATGCGCGTCCGAGTTGACGCCGTACCCGACGACATCGGCGTACCCACTCGCGCCGCGCGCCGCCGCGTGCGCCGTACTCTCCAGCACGAGGAGCGCGGCACCCTCACTCAGCACAAACCCGTTACGCCTAAGGTCGAACGGCCGACTGGCTTCGGCCGGGTCGTCCCAGCCGCGAGCGAGAGCGCGTGCGTTGGCGAACGTCTCCGCGAACGTGGGGAACAACGGTGCCTCGCTGGCCCCACACAGTACGACGTCTGCCTCGCCGGACCGGATGATCCGAGCGGCGTCCGCGATCGCCTGAGCCCCCGACGCACAAGCCGTCCCGACGGCCGAGGTGTAACCCCGCATCCCGAACCGGATCGCAACCCGAGCGGCCGGCATGTTCGGCAGGATCCCGGTCAGCAGATAGGGGCTGACAGCAACCTTTCCCCGTGCGGCCCGGTCCAGCACCTGTCGCTCCAGCGTCGCCATCCCGCCGACGCCGCCGACGATGACGCCAATGCGCTCGGGGTCGACGTTCTCCCCGACGGTCAGCCCCGCATCGGCCAACGCCTCCTCGGCCACCAACTGCGCGAGGATGACGGTCCGATCCATCACCTTCCCGTCCGGCCCCGACGCGATCTTCCCCGCATCGAACTCCGGCAAGATCCCCGCGACCTCGATCGACCCCGCGATCGCATGGTCGGCAGGCGGCTTCGAGAGCCCCGATCGCCCCTGCAGCAGCGCGTCGTACACCTCGCTGGCGCCCCGACCCACAGGGGTCAGGAGTCCGACGCCCGTGATGGTGACCCCGCTCATGAGCGGGCCTCGCGTAACGCCACCTTGCGGACTTTGCCGGTGACGGTGACCGGGACGTCGTCGCTCCCGACCACCGTCACCTTCCGGAGGATGGCGGCGACCTCCTCGCCGACGGCGGCGCGGACGGCCGCCGTACGGTCCACCTCGGGGGCATCCGGGGTGAGTTCGAGAAGTACGTCGGCGGCGTACTGACCGCCCTCCGCCACAATCACGACCGTGCAATCGGCAACCTCCGGAAGCGCGGCAAGGATGCGTTCCTCGGACAGAGATGTGTACAGCTGCGGTCCCTCGAAACCAGCGACAGCATCCGGAATGCGATCCAGATGGAAGTAGTGCCCGCCTTCATCTCGGTACACGAGGTCGCCGGTCACGAACCAACCGTTCAGTCGGAAGCGGTACGTGTTGACCGAGTCGTTCCAGTACCCCGGTGACACCGTCGGCGAGCGGAACCCGAGGATCCCCGCCTTACCCGCCGGCAACTCCCCACCCGTCGAGCTCAGCACGGTCGCCGACGCGAACTCGTACGGCTTCCCGATACACCGCCCATAGTGCTCAGACTCCAGCGTGTGCGTGATGTGGAACCCGTTGTGCCCCATCTCGCTGGACCCCAGCCCATCAATGAAGTGCGACCCCGGCACCATCACCCGGCCGGCCCGCGTCACCGTCTCCCGCGACCCAACAGCAACCAGCTTCCGGATATGCGGCTCATGCGCGCAGTCCCCCGTGTTGAACCACATCCGCACCGAATCCAGGTCCCGCTGAGCCAAGTCCTCGCGCGCCAGACCAGCCCACGTCACCGCGAACCCATACACCGCATGCGGCTTCCACCGCTCGATCTGCCGCAGTACGCCGTCCGCGTCCTGGCTGGACAGCAGCAGCATCTCCGCACGATTCCCCAGCACCTGGTTCACCATGAGAATGGTTGCCGTATGCGGAATGGGGAGCGCATTGAGAATGCGATCCGTACCCTGGGCCTGCGGCATCGTGAGCAGATGCTTCAACGCGGCGTACAACGTCGTCTGCGTATGTAAAACCGCCTTCGGTACGCCGGTCGTCCCGCTCGTGTGCGTGATCACCACCGGATCGTCGCGGTGATGCCGATAGTGGACAGGCGCCTTCGCCGGATCGGCCGTCCCCAGCTCCCGCGGCTCAGCCAAGACGTCAGCGGTCAGGAGCCCTTTGTGATGTGAGTCAGCCAGTACGGCGGTCACTCGCAACCGCCGGATGTACTCATCCGCGATCGCCGGCGCCATCTTCCCGTTCAGCAAGGCCGGAATCGCGCCGACCCTCGTGAGCGCTAAGAAACTCAGCACGATGTCCTGGGCCTCAGTCGCCCAGATCGCCACTACGTCCCGCCGCCCGATCCCGTGCTCGTGCAGCCACGCCGTACGGGCCTGAACCCGCTCGTCCAACTCACCCAACGTCAACGGATGCTCAGCCGGAAACCCGTCCACAGCCGTGTCGAACGTCAGCCCCGGGCCACCGAGATCGGCGCCCTGGGCAATCACCGTCGCCAGGACGTTCCCGGTACCGATCCCCGGATCCGCCGCCAACCGCGCCCGCCAGCCCCGCACACTCTTCATCCCGGGTCTCCCTCACTCACAATCCGTGCGAACGCCTGGTCCGCCTCCACCTGCACGATCAGCATGTGATCGGCATCGCCGTCTCCGATCAGCAACGCGGCCTCGTCGAAGCCGCCGTCCGTCACGCACACCACCGGCCCGCGCAGCTCCCAGCGCGCCGCGATCCAGCCCGCGATGCTGTTCGGTACCGACTGGAAGAAGTGCAGCGGGCCCACTCGCTTGCCCTCAGCAACCAACCGCCGGACAGTCTCCGCACTCACGCGATCCCCCGGCGTCACCATGACGATCCCGGTCGTCTCCCCGAGCACGCCGCCGCGCTCGAGACAGCGCCCAGCCGCGGCCGCTGCCAACGGGCTGAACGCGGACTCGACAAACCCCGGCACCCCCGGCGGACCCGCCGCCAGGTCGTCGCCCGGCTCCGGCCAACTCCCCTCGGCCAGCACCACCAAGTCGTGGACCTCGATCATCCGGCCCTCACCACCAGTGCGGTGTTGGCGCCACCGAACGCCGAGTTCACCGTCAACCCGTACGCCGATCCGGCCCGCCGCGGCGCATCGAGAATCAGATCCAGCCCGCAAGACGGATCCGCCTCCAGGAATCCACCGTTCACCGGCAGCTTCCCCTCCAGCAGCGCCTGCACAGTCACCACGAACTCGACGACCCCCGATCCCTCCAACGCATGCCCATGCAGACTCTTGGTCGAGCTCACTGGCGGACTGCTCTCGAAAACCGCACCCAGCGCAGCGGCCTCGGCCGCATCACTGAACGCAGTCCCAGTGGCGTTCGCATTCACATAGCCGATCGCTTCCGCAGGGACGCCGGCTTTCGCCAGTGCGCGCTCGATCGCGCTTGCGAGACCGCGACCGTCCGGTGCCGGCTGGCACGGGTGGTACGCATCCCCGGTCCGAGACCAGCCCATCAACTGCGCCTGCCCCGCCCCGGCCTCCAGCACGACCGCCGCCACACCGTCACCGAGCAGCGTCCCGCGCCGATGCAGACTGAACGGCCGGACCACGTTGTCGTCCGCCAACGCCCGTCCGGCGTCGAACAGCGCGAACTGGTACGGCTCCACCAGATACCCGCCGGCCACGACAATCCGCTCGGCCCGGCCGCTACTGATCAACGCGGCCGCATCGGCGAGCGCCGTACTGCCTGACACACAAGCGCTCGTGTAAACGCGCGCCTGCCCAAAGTCGAAGGCTGGCGCACTGTGCAGGGCGAGCAGGAGCGGTGTCGCGTTGCGGTCGACACCTGTCTGCGCGCACGCCGTAGCGATCGCCAGATCGAGCTCTTCCTCCAGAGTCCCCGGCTCGGCGGCCAGAGCGGCGTACCGGACTCGCAGTGCGTTGGTGTCAAAGCGCCGTACCTCACTGAAGGCGGGCACACCACTGAGCTGCGCCTCGGGACCACGCCCAAGGGCAGTCAGCACGGAGAGGCCGGTCACTGCGACCGGACGGCGCTGTTGGGGCTCAGACATGGCTGGGCAGCACCTCAGCCAGTACGGCGACCGCCGCGTCGATGGTGGTCATCCGTTCGAGCTGTTCATCCGGCAGCTCCACGCCGTACCGCTGCTCGACCTGGTGAACCAGCCACGCCAGCTCCATCGAGTCGATCCGCTCGGTACCAGGTGGACGCTGACCGAGTCCGGCCAGCCAATCGATGACTTCGGCCCTCCCGGGCGGAGGCTGTGTTTCACCGTGCGCAAGCTGGGAGCTCATCAGACCTGCTGTGCGACCCGGCCGGCCACCTCAGTGGTGAACTCGCCGACCGTCATCAACGCCAGCTGCTCGGACTCGTCGTCGGAGAACCGGACGCCGTACTTGTCCTCGACCCGCACCGACAGGTCGGCCAGTGCGAGCGACTCCAGGTCCACTCCGGCCGGGCCGAGGGTCGTCTCGTCGTCGATCCCCTCGACGTCGTAGTTCATGTCCTGCAGTTGCGCGATGACGAAAGCGCGAACCTCGTCCTTCATCGGGTTACCTTCCTTCTGTGAGTGATGCTGCCGTGAGTGACGCTGTTGTTGAGGTCTGGACTGCGCCGGCCGGCGCCGACTCGCGCGCCACCGCCCACGCCCTGCTGCTCTCGCTCGCCGGAACCCTCGTGAGGGGTCCCGTGCTCTCGCATGCTGCCGACGGCCGGCCGGAGATCGCCGGACTGGCGGTGAGCATCAGCCACAGCCGCTCGCTCGTCGCCGTGGCGGCCCGCCGTACCGGCGTCGTCGGGATCGACGTCGAGGACGTCTATCCGCGGGAGGTGAGCGGACTCGCCCGCCGCTGGTTCGACCCCGCCGAGCTGGACTGGATGGCCGGCGACCTGCTCGCGTTCCTGCAGCTGTGGACCGCGAAGGAGGCCGTCGGCAAGGCGCTCGGCCTCGGACTGCGCAACTCCGGGCTCCGCCGTCGCGTCCCCTTCGAGGATGGTCCCGTCGACTCCGTGCCCGGTCTGTACCTCGTCCGCCTGCCGCTCGACGGCGCCGTACTGGCTGTCGCGCTCGACGAACCACCTCACGAGATCGTTCTGACCGAGCATCACGACACCGCCTTGCGCAGTACGGTGAGGTCGCGGACCAGCTTCCCGGTCGTTGTCCGCGGCAACTGATCGAGTACGTAAAGGGTCCGCGGCCGCTTGTACGACGCGAGCCGCTGCGACAGCTCGGCCTCCAGCCGGGCGGTCTCGCGCCGCTCCTTCAGCTGCAGGTAGGCGGTGATCGACCCGTCGTAGACGACCACCGCGGCCTCGACGCCGTTGAGGGTTCCGAGCGTGTACTCCACCTCGGTCAGGTCGACCTTCAACCCACCGACCGAGACCTGCGAGTCCAGGCGCCCCTTGATGCTGACCAGACCGGTCTCGTCATCGACGACGCCCGCGTCGCGCGTCCGCAACCAGCCGTCGGACCAGCGCGACGGATCGGACAGACCGAGGTACGGCGATTCCTTCCGCGCGATCTGCAGTTCGCCGTCGACGGTCCGGACGTCGATCCCCGGAGCCGGCTGGATCGCCGGCCGGTGGCGTCCGTACAGATCGGTGCCGATGACACCGACCTCGGTCATCCCGTACATGTTCCCGAGCGGAACGCCGTACTTCTGCTCGAACGCATCCGACACAGCCTTGGGAACCAGCTCGCCGCCGGTCGTCATACGCTTGAACTGCGGCAACCACGGCGGCTGCTGAACCGAAGCCAGCAAGCCGATATGGAACGGCACGCCCAGCACAGTCGCCGGCGTGGTCTCGGCCGCGATCGCCTGAATGATTGCGTCACCCGTGAGGCGTGCGGGCGGGATCAGCTCAACACCGGCGTGCAATCCATAGAGCAGACCGCCAACCAGGCCGAGTACATGCACCATCGACGGCAGCAGAATCAGTCGCTCGTTCTTGACCGGTACGCCGTCGATTCGCGTGTACCGCATGACCTCCTCGACCAGATCCTCCGCGGTCCGGCCGATCACCTTGGACGGGCCGGTCGAACCCGAACTGAGCTGGACGACGGCATGCGTCGTACTGGCTGGATGTCCTGAATAGCTGGCGATACTCGCGTCGACGTCGACGAATGTGCGCAGTCCCGCCTGCACCGGGCGGTCCGGCGACACCACCACCTGCGGCACCAGCCGCTCGATCGCTCGCCGCACCTCGTAGTCGGTCAGCCGGTGATCGAGCAGGATCGCCTGCCCACCGCTGCGCCACACCGCCAGCAAATGCGTCACGAATGCCAGCGACGGCGGTAAACGCAAAGCCGCCGCACCGCCCGGACGCATTCCGGACTGGGCCAATTCAATTTGCCGGTCCCGTACCAATCGGCGCAGTTTTGCCCGATCGATCACTTCCGGCAGCCGCAAACACACCTGCTCGTCCGGCCCGCACAACAGCACGTCGTCGACCCACTCCGCACCGGGCGCGACAACAGACCCGTCCATGGCCATCCGAGCTCCAAAGGCTTTGTACACAAAGGATTCGAAGGCCAGCACCCCCACCAAGGCCTGGCGATGACTGGACGATACGACACGATCACACGGGTGCGCTATGGACCAGAAGTAATGATCCCATCACGCGAAGCAACCCCTCAAAACAAACGTTCCACCCCCCGAAAAACAAACTGTCCCTAATGTGTGGAGTGGTTAGAAATGGCCTCCCCGCAACACGCACCGAAGGGTTCCCCGCACCCCTTCACGAGCCGCACTCAAAACTCACCAAAACATTTTTCGATACATCCCGAGCCGCCTGGTTCAGGGGGCGAGCAGCAGTGCGCGGTTGGCCAGGATGTACGAGACCGCGGTCCGGTATCCGCCGGCGTGGTCCTCGTCGCGATGGACGTCGAAGGCGGGATCGCCGGCCTTCACCTGTTGCTCGATGTTCGCCGCGTGCCCCAGCAGCCGGAGGCCGATGAGGTCCACCAGTTCGGCCGGCTCGACACCCAGGCCGTAGGCATCACAGAACAGCCGCAACCGCTTGGCGCGGTCCGGCTCGTCGTCCCATCCGAACGGCTCCAACCAGGCCGGCGGATGAAACGGCACGAACTGATGGGCGGCGTACGCGAGATCCCACCGGCGATTGGACGGCCGGATGGTGTCCCAGTCGATGATCCCCACCACCTCGGACCCGTCGAACACGAGGTTCCAGGGCGCCAGGTCGTGGTGGCCGATGCAGTCCACCTGCACCGGCGCCGCCACCTCCAGGTCGTGCCAGGCTCCGTCGACCGGCTCGAACCCTGCCGTCGCATCGTGCAGTCGCCGGATCGCTTGTGCGACACTCACCAACGCCTCGTCGGATCGGATCGCTGCGGTCAACGGCGGGTACCCGGCCGCGCCCTCGACGTACGTCAGGGTCTCGGTCTCGGCATCCACCTCGATGATCCGAGGCGCGAGGTCGAACCCCGCCCGCTCGAGATGCCGCAGCAGCGCCTGTGAGTTCGCCGACCCACGCCGCCGTACGACGGTGTCGCCACGCCGTACCGGCTTCGAGAACCGCCCACCGCTCAGTTCCTCATCCACCTTGGCAGCCTAAACAGTCGCCACGACCAGTCCCGTCCCTACCGACCGCACGTCAGCGAACCCAGCCTCCCGCAGGACCGTGGCGAGCTCACCCACACTGATCACCCTGCGCCGCAGTACGTCGACATCCGTGGTGCCGTCGTCATGCCGCCAGGTCCGATGCGTCACCTGCAGCCGCCGTACCGAATCCCAAGCCGACATGACCTCAACAGTCGCCGCGATCGCCCCAGCCTCAACGCGAACCGTCTGCTTCACCGACTCGACCCGAGGAGTCGTCAGCGTTGAGAGCACTACGAGCCCACGGTCTCCGACGTGCACTCGCAACGTCTCCGCTGCCGCCCGTAGATCCTCGTCGCTTCGCAGATACGAGAGGCTGTTGCCGAGACACATCACCAGCTCGAACCGCCGGCCAAGCCGCACCGCCGTCAGGTCGCCGTACCGAAGATCCACCCCGTGCCGGCGCCGGCCGTACTCAACCATCTGGCTCTGCAGATCGACCCCGACCGCCTCAGCCCCGAACTCGTCCCGCAACGCCGCCAGATGCCGCCCAGTCCCACACCCAAGATCCAAGACGCTGCTCGGCGGTACGGCGTACTCACCGACCAACCGCACAACCTCGGCGACAACACCGTCATCACCCATCATCGCGTCGTACAACTCAGGTCGCCGGTACGAAAGATTCGCCCCCGCCAGCAGTCGCCCATCCCCGTCATCCACCGGCAGACCCACCCAGCCCTCTCCCCGCCAGCGTCCCACACCCCTCGAGCGAGCTCCTGCCAGCAGGTCGGCCGTCCCCTGGGCATTTCAGTGGATATCCCCTCAAATTGCCCCTTCTCCGTCCACCTCTTGGCTCTGGTGACGACGGCGTGGGTGGTTCGCGCGTTGTCGCCCCGGCGGGCTGCCGTCCGATCGCAGGGTCCCGGGCGATCCGGTCCGCGAGTATGGGGAGCGAGTCGCCGACTGAACGCACTGTGCTGCTGGATATCGATTTCTGGCGGCAAACTCCTCCCACTCGACGTCAGACCGCTGTTTTCTGCACAGCGACTGAACCCACCGTGCTCGCCGGGGGCAGAGGGATACGGCGGGCGGGCGTTGAGGGGTGGCGGGGGCGGACCGCCAGCACCGTCTAACCCTGCGCGGCTCGGACCCTTCACGCTCAGCATCACCCGCACGAGCAGCCGCGCGCGAGGTTAGACGGTGACCCAGGTCCGGTACCCGGAGGGAGCGCCGGATACGACCCGGGGGGTGCGCAGAATACGACTCGGGGGTGTGCACACCCCGCAGGGACCTTGAACAAGCTATGCCTTGTTCACAGCCCCCGTTTCCTGTCCCCACCCCCAGCAACCGCAACCAGGTCACCTACTGCCAACGATGGAACAGCGCCCAGCCAGCCCACCAGCACGCCAGTCAACTGACCCACCACACCGGGCAGAGACCGGTACGCCACGACCAAGCCCGTCCGGTCGCCGACCATTTCAGGGGAGATCCCCTCAAGTTGCCCCTTCTCTGCCCAAAATCTCAGGGGAGAAGGGACAATCTGAAGGGATATCCCCTCAAATTGCCGCAGGGGTCGGCGGCGGTGTCGCAGGGGTCGGCGGCCGGTGTCGCACAGGTCGACGGTGCCGCACCCCTGTCCACGCCGGCCACCCAAGCGGCCGAGCCGGAGGCGGTGTCTTTTTGCCCGCGGGAGGTGGGGGTCAGGCGTGGGCGTTGAGGGTGGTTAGGGCGGTGGCTACTCGGCCGTGGGCGGCGTCGAGGGCGGCTCGGGCGGCGGGGATGGGTGCGCCGGTGAGGAGGTGGACCAGGGCCGGCTTGAGTTCGCCGTCGGCTGCGGCAAGGGCGGACTCGCAGGAGTCGTGGTCGGCGCCAGTGGCTTCGGCCAGGATGCGGAGCATGCGGTTGCGGAGCTTCTGATTCGTCGCCACCAGGTCGACCATCAGGTTCGACCAGGTGCGGCCGAGTTTGATCATCAGCGTTGTCGAGAACGCGTTCAGGATCATTTTCTGCGCCGTACCGGCCTTCAAGCGCGTGGACCCCGCGATCACCTCAGGTCCGGTATCAGCCGCGATCACGATGTCGGCCAGCGGCGCCAGCGGCGCATCCGGGTTCGACGTGACCAACACAGTCGCCGCACCAGCAGCCCGCGCGGCCTTCAAGGCGCCAGCCACATACGGCGTGCTACCCGAAGCCGCCAGACCGATCGCGATATCCCGAGCCGTGACAGCCACAGCATCGTCGGCCCCACCTTGCTCCGAGTCTTCGACGTTTTCGACGGCGCGGAGCAGCGCTTCCATCCCGCCGGCGTGGTGGGCGACCACCAGACCGTCGGGAACGTGGAACGTCGGGAGCAGCTCGGCGGCGTCGAGCACTGCCAGGCGTCCGGACGTACCGGCGCCGAAGTAGTGGACGCGGCCGCCGCCGCGGACCGCCTCGACCGCGCGGTCGACTGCTTCGGCGAGCTGCGGGACGACCGCGGCGACGGCGCCGGCGACCGAGGCGTCCTCGGCGTTCACCATCCGCAGGATCTCGGTCGTCCCCACCGCGTCGATGGCGAGCGTGCGGGGGTTGCGCTGCTCCGTCGGTGTGGTCACGTGATCGATGTTAGTTTTCTACTGAAGGATTTTCAATTCTGTTCATCGTTGACAGAAACGATTGACGTAACGATCCGTACCCACTCGACTCCTAATCCGAACCCTTGAGCCGGTGGCCGCGCACCGAAGTTGCCGTCTCCTCCAGCGCCTTCACAGCGTCCGGCAGCACCTGCTGGGCCACGCCGATGAACAGGCAGTCGATCACCGTCAGTTGCGCGATCCGGGACGACATCGCGCCCGACCGGTACGTCGTCTCGCGCGCGGCCGTGGTCAGCATCAGATCGGCGGTCCGGGCCAGCGGGGAGCGCGGGAAGTTGGTGACGGCGACCGTGGTGGCGCCGTGCTTGGCGGCCTCCTCGAGCGCCTCGACGACCTCGACGGTGACACCGGTGTGCGAGATGCCGATCGCGACATCACCCTCGCCGAGCAGCGCGGCCGAGGGCAGCGCCATGTGTACGTCGGACCAGGCGAAGGCGACGCGACGGATCCGGTGCAGCTTCTGCTGCAGGTCGAGCGCGACGAACGCGCTCGCGCCGAAGCCGTAGATGTCGACCCGCGGCGCGTTCACGACCGCGGTCACCACCTTGGCCAGGGCGTCGACGTCGACCTGCTGCGCGGTCTCGCGGACCGCGCGCTCGTCGGCGAACGCGACCTTGCGGACGACGTCGTCGAGCGAGTCACCAGGCTCGATGTCGCCGCCGACCTCGGGCCGGATGTTCTCCGTCGCCGACTGGGCCGCCAGCTGCAGGCGGAGCTGCGGGTAGCCGGGGACGCCGATCTGCTTGCAGAACCGGATGACCGTGGTCTCCGAGGTGGAGGCCACCTCGGCCAGTTCGGAGATCGTCATCGCAGCCACTCCGCCCGGGTCCGCGAGGACCGCGTTCGCCACCCGCTGCTCGGCCGGCGCCAGCGCGGGCATCACCGCGCGGACTCGGACCAGCAGCGGCCCCGTGGGTTCTGGAGAGGTTGTTGAACTCATGACAGCCACGGTACGGCGACTATGCACCAGATGGGATCACCGACGCGAAAGTCTCCAACCTGTTGCGGTAAATGACTCAGGCGTTCGTTCGCCGTCGAGAAGAACATCACGCCCACTCGTGATCTTCACACCATCGACGTAGATACCGCGGCCTTGGTACAGCGGATCGGTCGTGTACCGCCACCGCAACGACCGCTGCCCAGCGGCCAATTCGGCCGTGACCTGGTGCCAGTGCCGGTCACCGGACCCACTGATCGTCCCGTCGGTATCGATCACCGTGCCCCGGTCCCGGACCGTGAACGGCACCTTGGCCCAGGTCTGCCCGTCCGCCGACGTCTCCAGATACAGCAGATCCGAGTCCTCGGTGTCCACGAACAGGTCGAACGCCAGCTTCGCCCCAGCAGCCGGTACGGCGACCGACGTGGCGAGCGTGGTCGTCGCGGCATCCGTCGTCCCGGAGAACCACGCGTCCTTGCCGTGCCGCGGGCCGACCCCGAGCGCGAGCGCGAGTCCCTGCGCCACCGCCCGCCGGGCCGGGTTGTTCGAACCCCAGTTGCGGCTCGGGTGCACCCGGTTGGTGAGCAGGATCGCGAACGACCGCGAGTCGAAGTCGATCACGAGCGACGTACCGGTGTAGCCGGTGTGCCCGGCGGTGCGCGGCCCGGACAGCCCGCTCATGTACCAGCGCTGGTTCAGCTCGAAGCCGAGGCCGTGATCGTTCCCCGGGAAGCCCTGGTTGAAGTTGGTGATCATCGCGGTGACCGAGGATTCCTTGAGGATCCGGGCTCCGCGGTAGCTGCCGCCGTTCAGGAAGGTCTGCGCCAGCACCGCCATGTCGTCCGCCGTACTGAAGACGCCGGCGTGCCCGGCGACACCACCGAGCGACCAGGCGTTCTCGTCGTGCACCGAGCCCCAAACCATGCCGCGGTCCGGCGCAGTTTGGTACTCGGTCGCGGCGATCCGCGGCTTCTTCTTGGGATCCGGATTGTAGCCGGTGTCGCGCATCTGCAGCGGCTTCGTGATTCCGTCGGCAACCAGTCGGTCGAGCGGCTTGCCGCTCACGCGGTGCGCGACCTCACCGAGCGAGATCAGGTTCAGGTCGCTGTACAGGTACGTCGTCCCGGCCGGGCTGGTCGGCTTCGCGGTCAGCGCCATCTGCAGTCGCGAGGCCGGATCAGGCCGTGAACTCCACAACGGCAGCCACGACGGCAGTCCAGTGGTGTGCGTGAGCGCCTGCCGGATCGTGATCGCGGCCTTGCCGTTCTCGGCGAACTCCGGGACGTAGGTCGCGATCGGCTCGTCGAGCCCGACCTTCCCCTTCTCGACCAGCTGCAGCACCACGATCGAGGTGAACAGCTTCGAGACCGAGGCCATGTCGAAGATGGTGTCGGGCCGCATCGGGATCTGCTGGTCGGTCGGCAGCTCGGTCCCGCTCCCGTCGGCGTACTTGAGCGCGAGTCCCGTCGCCTGGCGGGCGACCACGTGCCCGTCATGCCCGAGCAGCGTCACCGCCCCGGCGTACAGAGGTTTCGCCGTACCGGCCGGGCGTGTCCAGCCGTCGACCTGGGCCAGCGCCGCGTCGATCGGCACCGGATCGAGACCGGCCTTCGCCGGAGTCGCTTCGCGGAGCAACGTGCCCTTGGGCGCGTAGCCCTCGAAGGGCTGGTCGAACCGGCCGGACTTGTTGCTATGGGCAACCGCAGGGGAAGTCATCGTCAGCATCACCGCAGAGGCTATCGTGAGCGCAACGACGCGATTCACCGGTGCGCTCCCTTGTAGAGCAGGTATTTTGCCCGCCGCGCGGTCCACGCGTCGGTCTCGGGCTTCCAGGCTGCCACGATCTCCTCGGCCGTCGCATCCGCCAAAAGCATGGTCCGGAAGCGGTCGGACCCGGTGAGCAGGTCGATCCAGCGGCCAGGCGGGTTCTCGGCCCGCCAGGCGAAGCCCGGGTAGAGCTTGCGCGCCTCCACGATCATGTGAGTCGCCGCTGTGATCGCCTCGACCTTCGAAGGGTCGGTGATCTGCACCTGCACGCCGCCGCACAGCACGTTCGCGTTCTTGCTGATCGTCGGCGTGAAGTAGGCCTCCCGGAACGCGACGCCCGGAATCTTCTTCGCCTGCAACGCCTGCGCCCAGCGATAATCGATGTAGGGCGCTCCGATCAGCTCGAACGGCCGGGTCGTGCCGCGCCCCTCGGACAGATTGGTCGCCTCGAACAAACACATGCCCGGATAGAGCAGCGCGGTATCCGGAGTCGGCATGTTCGGGCTCGGCATCACCCACGTGAGCCCGGTGTCGTCGTACAGCTGGTCGCGCGTCCAGCCGCGCACCTGGATCACCTGGAGCTCCTTCAGCCGCGCACCGTTGGTGTCGAGCGGCAGGTACTCCGCGTTGAAGATGCGGGCCAGCTCGCCCACCGTCATCCCGTGCTGCTGGATGATCTCCCGCTTGCCGACCCCCGACGTGTACCCGGGCTTCAGCATCGGTCCGCGCGCAGAACCACCGGTGGGGTTCGGCCGATCCAGTACGACGAAGCGCGCGCCGGTGCGGACCGCGGCCAGCATCGCCTCGTACATGGTCCAGATGTAGGTGTAGAACCGCGCACCGACGTCCTGGATGTCGAAGACGACGGTCTCGACACCGGACTTCGTGTAGAGGTTCACCAGCTTGTCCGCGGTCGCGCCGTACGCGTCGTAGACCATGATCCCGGTCCGCGGATCGACGTGGTCGCCCTCGGACCCACCTGCCTGCGCGGAACCGCGGAAGCCGTGCTCGGGTCCGAAGACCGCGACCACGTTCACCTTGCCGGACGCGTGCATGACGTCGACGACGTGGTTGAGGTCGGACAGGATGCCGGTCGGGTTGCTGATCACTCCGACCTTCTGCCCGGCCAGCGCCTTCCAGTCATCCTTGGCCAGCACCTCGGCCCCGGTCATCAAGCTCCGACCACCTCCTGGATGCGCAGCTGCAGCCGGTACGTCGAGCAGCGGCGCAGCGGCGATCACGCCGGCACCAGCAAACAGGGTGCGTCGTTTCATCGTCACCAGCTCATTCCGTGGCCGAAGGTGTACAGGGGTGTCTGCGGCTGCCCGGCGACCGGGATGTCGACTGGCAGCTTGCCGGTCGGCCTGATCTCGCCGTACAGGGTCTTGGCCAGCGACTCCATCGACACGGCCGCATAGCCGTAGGTGGCCAGGTATGTCGGCGCAGCGTCGAAGTACGCGATGTCGTAGGGGTCCTGGACCGCTACGACGATCACGGGCTTGCCTGTGGCCAGTAGGTCGTTGACCAGCTTGCGTTGTTTGCCCAGCTTGTCGGTGACCTTCGAGTCCCACGCCTTGCGCGTCAGGACGACAGTGACGTCGTTGGCGGCAGCCTTCGCCACTGAGCCCGCTATGGCCGCGTCACTCGGCGCTGCGCCGGTCTGAGCGACAGTGGTGGTCGCACCGCGCTTGCTGAGGCTGTTGGCCAGGCTCTGCGTTGTCGAGACGCCCCACCCGGTCACCAGGATGCTCCGCGGGGTGTTGCTCAGCGGCAGCGTCTTCGCGTTGTCCTTGACCAGCGTGATGCTCTTGTCCACGATCTGCTGGGCCGTCGCCAGGCTGGCCGCCGGTCCGATCGCAGTGGCCTTGGCGACGTCGACGTACGGCTGGAAGAACACACCGTTCTTCAGTTTGAGCAGCAGGATCCGCAGCAGGCTCTCGTCGATCCGCCGCTCACTGATCCGCCCGGAGCGCACCGCGTCCAGCACCGCGTTGAACTGCACGTCCGGCGCCGGCGGCAGCAGCAACTGGTCAACTCCCGCCTCGATCGCGCGGACCGCGGCCTCGGCATCGCCGTACTGCTTGCGAACCGCGGCCATCTCCAGCCCGTCGGTCACAATCACGCCCTGGAACCCGAGCTGTTTCCGCAGCACACCGGTCAGAATCGGCTTGCTCAGCGTCGCCGGGTCACCCGACGGATCAAGCGCCGGTACGACGATGTGCGCGGTCATGATCGAGTCGATGCCGGCCTTGATCGCGGCCTTGAACGGCGGCGCGTCGATCGTGTTCCATTGCTCGAGCGTGTGGTTGATCGTCGGCAGCGCGGTGTGGCTGTCGTCGACCGTGTCACCGTGGCCGGGGAAGTGCTTGGCGGTCGCCGTGATTCCGGCGTCCCGTTGGAACCCCTGGACCTGCGCAGCGGTCATCTCGGAGACCAGCTTCGGATCACTCGAGAAGGAGCGGACGCCGATCACCGGGTTGAGCGCGTTGATGTTCACGTCGGCGTCCGGCGCGTAGTCCTGCCGGATCCCCAGCGCCTTCAGCTCGCGGCCGGTGATCGCAGCGGCCGTCCGGGCATCCGCCGTACTGCGGGAGGCGCCGAGCGCCATCCCGCCACCGAACTGCGTGGCCGGCGGCCCGATCCGGGTCACCACGCCCTGCTCCTGATCGGTCGAGATCAGCAGCGGCACATGCAGCCCGGTCCCGATCGCGGCCTGCTGCAGTTCGTTGGACATCGTCGCGACCTGGGTCGGGTTCTGCACGTTGCCCCGGCCGTCGAAGTAGATCCAGCCACCCGGTTTGTACTTCGCGACCACCTCGGCCGGCGTGGCGACGCCGTACAGGCTGGTGTTGCGCGCGTCCGGCTGCTGCGCGCCGGGACCGTAGGCGAACAGCACGAACAGCTGCCCGACCTTCTCCTCCAGTGACATCCCCTGGATCGCCCGACCGGCTTGCGCCAGCGGTGTGTCCGGAGATGGAGGTTTGGCAGCGGCGGTCATCGACACTCCCGCAACGGTGGTGACAAGGGCCAGTCCGGCAAGACTGAGGCGGCGTAGGGCGGGCATGGCGGACCCCCAACAGTAAGTGACTTACAGGCGCATCCCCCAGTAGCGAAAGTTAACCACAACATCGCCACAGTGGGTCAAGGGGAAACTACTGCTCGCCACCGACACTTTTCCTTCCCCACCCCACCGCCCCGGTCAGGCAGTTATTGGCGGCCTGATCACGAGCACTGCCACGATCGCCACCATCAAGACCGCCGTGACTACGAACGGCACCGGAATGACTGGGTCGAACAACACCAGCAGCGCACCCACCGGTACGACGATGTTCACCACCCGGTCCGCGCTCTGGCGCAGCGCGATCCACCAGATCCCGAGCACGAAGATGGCGATCGGCAGCGTCACCGTGAACGAGGCCAGGAACTCGCTCAGCTTGCTGTGATGCGTGATGACATCGATCTGCACCTCGACCCCGGCCGAGAACGCGCCGGCCGCCGCGAACACGAAGAAGTGGACGTAGCCGTAGCGCAGTGAGCTCGCGAACGACGTGATCGCGTCGTGGTGCGGCGGCCAGAAGTAGATCCACCACAGGGCCGCTGTGACGACCAGGGTGAGCACCGAGACCGCGATCAGCGGCGGCAGCTCCTCGTGCTCGTGCACGGCCTCGATGATCGCGTTGGCCGAGGCGAGCAGGCTCTCGCCGAGCAGGATCAGCGTGAAGAGGCCGTACCGCTCGGTGATGTGGTGCGGGTGCCAGGGCGTGGTCCGCCCCTGCCGCTCGGCCAGCACCGGCACGGCCAGTTCCGCGAGCGCGAAGAGCGCCCAGCCGATGATGGTGACCTCGTGCGGCAGGAACAACAGGATGATCCACAGCACCTGCACCACGGCGATTCCACCGGCGTAGAACTGGGTGACCCGCCGATGCTCCGAGGCCCGGCTCGCCCGCAGCCACTGCGCGATCATCGCGACCCGCATCACGACGTACCCGACCACGACGACCCGGAAGTCCTCGTCGGCGAAGACGCGCTCGATCCCGGCCGCCAGCACCAGGACGCCGCTCATCTGCAGGATCGTCAGCACCCGGTAGAGCCAGTCGTCGACCGCGAACGACGTGGCGAACCAGGTGAAGTTCATCCACGCCCACCAGATCGCGAAGAACACCACCACGTACGACAGCACGCCGTGCGCGATGTGCTTCTCGGTGAGCGCGTGGTGCAACTGCGCGGCCGCCACGCTCACGGCGACCACGAACACCAGGTCGAAGAACAGCTCCAGCGTGGACGCCACGCGCCCGGGCTCGTGCGGGTCCCGCGGTCGCATTGGAACCAACCGTGACCGCGAAAGGGTCGTCATACCTCCAGAGTCTTCAGTACGTCCGGCCATGACTCCAAGCAGGCACGCACAGCGGGGTCAGTCGCAGTAGCGATCGCTTCGGCATGCGCAGTCGTCAGTACGTCGGCAATCCGCACCGCCGCACCAGTAGCGGCGGACTGTACGGCGGCCTCCACCATGGCCACGCTGATCACGTTGGAGTGCACCTCGGACTGCGGCACGTCGCCGAAGCGAACCGCAGCGACGAACTCAGCCAGCGAACCAGCGATCTGCTCCGGCTCTTCGCCCAGCTCCGCCACCACCGCCGTACCGTCAGCTAGTTCTGCGGTCGGTGCGTTGTCGCCGTCCCAGTACGCCGTCCCCTCAGCCGCGCTGGCCCGCCAGGTGCCGTTCCACGAGGTCTCGAGCCCGGGAGCGGACCAGCTGCCGTTGAAAGCGAACCGGGTGCCGTTGGCGAAGGTGAACACCGCGTTGGCGGCCGCATGGCCCTCGAACCAGCTCCACTCCGGGTTGTAGGAGTCGCAGTACACCGAGACTGGCGCCGCACCGATCAGCTTGCGCGCCAGGTCGAACTGGTGGATCGCCATGTCCACCAGCAACGGCTCAGCCATCTGCTCACGGAAACCACCGAACCGCGGTGCCTTATAGAACTCACACGACAGCGACCCGACCACACCGAGCTGAGCGATCTGCCGAGCAAACGCGTTGCCGGCCCGGAAGTACCGCCGGGACTGCGACACCATCAGCAGCTTCCCGCTGACCTCCGCAGCGGCCACCATCTGCAGCCCCTCGCGAACAGTCGACGCCAACGGCTTCTCCGACAGCACCGGCAGCCCATGCCGCAGCGCAGTCGCACTGATCACTGGATGCGCGGCCGGTACCGTCACGTCGACCACAGCATCAGCCAGCGACGCCAGCTCGTCGATCGACGCAGCCACCGGTACGTCGCCGTACCCGTGCTCGTCGGCCGCACTGCGAGCCAGTCCGGTGTCGAGGTCGACCAGACCGACCAGTCTGGCGTCGGGACTCTCGGAAATCGTGCGGAGCCACGCACGGCCCATGCCGCCGGCTCCCACCTGGAGGACGCGGAGAGGCTCAGCCATTGGTGTAACCGTGTCCGTTGAAGAAGTCACCGGTCTCGTAGCGCAGCAGCGTCGGTACGGCGCGCTCCGGGCGATCCGACTTCGCCCACGCGACGCCGTTCGCGATCACCCGGCGGATGTCCTTGTGGTGATAGACCGGGTAGTCCTGGTCACCAGGCGAGAAGTAGAAGATCTTCCCGTGCCCCCGGCGGAAGGTGCAGCCGGACCGGAAGGCCTCGCCGCCACTGAAGGTCGAGATGAAGATCAGCTCGTCCGGGACCGGGATGTCGAAGAACTCGCCGTACATCTCCTGCTGCTCGATCTCGATCGGATGCGGTACGCCCTGCGCGATCGGATGGGTCGGACTCACCGTCCAGACCAGCTCCCGGTCACGCTCACTCCGCCAGCGCAGCGTGCACGACGTCCCCATCAGCTTGCCGAAGATCTTCGACCAATGACCCGAGTGCAGGACGACGAGGCCCATCCCGGCCAGCACGTGCTGGTAGACCCGCTCGACCACCTTGTCCTCGACCTCACCGTGCGCCACGTGTCCCCACCAGACGAGGACATCGGTGGCTGCCAGCACCTCCTCGGTCAGCCCGTGCTCCGGCTCGTCCAGAGTCGTGGTGGAAACGTCGGCGTCGAGGTTTTCGCGGATACCGGCGGCGATGGTGCTGTGCATGCCGTCGGGGTAGATCGCCGCGACGTGCGGTTCGGTCTGCTCGTGCCGGTTCTCGCCCCAGACGAGTACGCGTAACGTCATCTGCAACTCCTCATTTGACCGCTCCGCCGACGGCGCCGGCGGCGATGTACTTCTGGGCGGCGATCAGCAGCACGACGGCCGGGATCGCCGACAGGACCGCGGTGGCCATCACCGCGTTCCAGTTCTGCACCTGGGTCCCCAGGTACTGGTAGATGCCGAGCGTGACCGGGCGGACGCCACCCTTGGTGGTCAGGGTCAGCGCGAACAGGAAGTCGCTCCAGGAGAACAGGAAACTGAACAGTCCCGCGGTGATCAGGGAGTTCCGGCTGATCGGCAGCACGATCGCGACGAAGGCCCGGAACAGGCCGGCGCCGTCGACCCGCGCGGCCTCCACCAGCGACGGCGGCAGCGAGAGCATGAACGACCGCAGGATCAGGATCGCGAACGGTACGCCGCTGCTGCAGTTGGCCACGATCAGCCCGGGGATCGAGTTCAGCAGGCCGATCCGTTCGTAGGCCGTGTAGAGCGCGTTGGCGATCACGATCCCCGGGATCATCTGCGAGATCAGGATCGCCAGCAGGCCGATCGACACCCAGCGGGACCGGAACTGGGACAGCGCGTAGGCGCAGGGCGCCGCGATCGCCAGGCTCAGCACGACCGTCCCGGTCGCGATGATCAGGCTGGTGACCAGATTGCCGCCTTGCTCGCTGAGCGCCCGCCGGTACCCCGCGAAGCTCGGGTCGAGCGGCAGCAGCCCGGCCGTCAAGGTGTTGCCGGACGGCTGCAGCGATGCGTTCAGCATCCAGTAGACCGGGAACAGCATCACGGCCAGGATCAGGAGGCCGAGCACCGTGTACGCCGCTCGGCGGGTGGCCGAATCCGTCATCGCCGGGCCTCCTTACTCGTCGACGGCACGGCGGGTGCCGCGCAGGTAGAAGATCGCGAACACGAACGAGAGAGCGATCAGCAGATTGCTCAGCGCCGCTCCCTCACCGAACTTGAAGTCGACGAAGGACCGCTCGTACGACTGCGTCGCGAGCGTCTGCGTCGCATTGGCCGGCCCACCGCCGGTCAGGCCGAGGATGATGTCCAGCACCTTGATCGTGTAGACGACACCGAGCATCAGCAGCACGCTCGCCACCGGGCGCAGGTTCGGCCAGGTGATGTGCACGAAGGCGCGCCGCCCGGTCGCGCCGTCGAGTTGCCCGGCTTCGTAGAGCTCATCAGGGATGTCGGCCAGACCGGAGTACAGCAGCGTGACGTTGAACGGGATCCCGATCCAGATGTTCACCCCGATCACTGCGATCAGCGCGACCGACGGTGAGTTCAGCCATGGCACCGGCTGGTCGATCAGATGCAGACCGGTGAGCGTCCGGTTGAGAATGCCGCTGTCCTGCTCGAGAATCGAGCGCCAGGTCGCGCTCGACACGATCAGCGGCAACAGCCAGGGCAGCAACAGCAACGACCGCAGCAGGCCGCCGAGCGGGAACCGCCGCCGGAAGAACAGCGCGAGGGCCAGGCCGATGCCGAACTGGAAGGCGATCGAGCCGATGGTGAACAACGCGGTGTTCACCATCGCCTGCGAGAACAACTGGTCGCTCACCATCGCCGAGTAGTTCCGGAGCCCGACGAACGGCGCCTGGCCGGTGAAGAACGTGCGCAGGGTGTAGTCCTGCAGGCTCATCACCAGGTTCTTCAGCACGGGGTACCCGAACAGCGCGCCCATCGCGATGACCGCCGGCAGGACGAACAGGATCTTGGTCAGGCTCTCGCTCCGCCGGCCGCGCCCCCGCCGTACGGCGACTGTCCGGGTCAGTGTCGCCTGCGCCATGTCAGCCGCCCGAGGCCTGCTTGAAGGCATCTTGTGCCGAGGCCTTGCCGGTCAGCGCCAACTGGATCGCCTGGTAGATCACCTTCGCCGCCTCGGGCCACTTGTCGCCGAGCTTGCCGGTCCGGGAGCGGGCGGTCTTGACCTGCTCGGCGAACGCCTTCATCGACGGCACCTCCTTGGCGTACTGGTCGAGCAGCGCGGTCTTGGTCGGGAGGGTGAAGCGGGCCTTCGCCCAGGCCAGCTCGTTCTCGTCGGAGTTCAGGCACTTCACGAAATCGGCGGCCTTCTGCTGCTTGGCCTGGTCCTTGTTCAGCGGGATCGTCCAGGCCTCACCGCCGAGCGGCGCGACCGGTGTCTGATCCGGCTTGTTCAGCGGAAAGGTGACGACATCCCACTTGACGTTCGGGGCCGCTTCCAGGGCCGGGATCTGCCAGGGGCCGTTCACCATCATCGCTGCCTTGCCGGCCACGAACTGGTCCTTGGCGTCGCCCTGGGTCCAGTTGATCACGCTCTTCGACGCCGAGCCGGACTGGACGAGATCGACCCACAGTTGCAGGGCTTCCGCCACCTGCGGGCTCTTCAGGTCGGTCTCGTCGCCGCCATTGGTCCACATGGCCGGCAGGAACTGCCACGAACCTTCGTACGTCGCGTTGGCGTTGAACGCGATGCCGTAGCGGCCGGGCTTGGTCAGCTTCTTGGCAGCGGCCTTCAGCTCGTCCCAGGTCTTCGGCGGCTGCACGCCGGCTGCCGCCAGCATGTCCTTGTTGTAGAACAGCGCGATCGTGTTCGTCACCGGCGCCAGTCCGTAGAGCTTGCCTTGGTACGACGTCGCGTCGACCATGCCCTGAATGACTCCGTCCGCGTTCAGACCCAGGTCGTTCAGGGACGCCAGGGCGCCGGTCGCGGCGATCTGCTGGACGTCGGGATTGTCGAGCATCAGCACGTCGGGCAGGGTCTTCGACGACGCCTGCTGGAGCACCTTCTGGATCAAGGTGTCACCAGGCACCGTCTCCCGCTGGATGCTGACGCCGAGCTTGGTCCCGCAGGCGTCCAGGCCCTTCTGGACCAGCGCCTTGTCGGGGTCGTTGTTGTAGTAGTCGAGGACGGTCAGGCTGCTGACCGCTCCACCGGACGACGTACCGCCGCCGTTTCCGCCGTTTCCACCACAGGCCGCCGCAGCGAGTGCGAGGGCGATCGCACCCGCCAGTACGGCGATGGGCCGGTTGCTGCTGATCACATCGGACTCCTTGCACAGTTGCCGGTAAAGCGCTTAACTCCGAAGTGAAAGGACTATGTTCCTTGGGTCACAGTGCTGTCAAGAGTTCACAAGGGGGCGACTTCGGTGGTGAC
This sequence comes from Kribbella sp. NPDC058245, assembly GCF_042882005.1. NCBI lineage: Bacteria > Bacillati > Actinomycetota > Actinomycetes > Propionibacteriales > Kribbellaceae > Kribbella > Kribbella sp. NPDC058245. Next base: position 621,233 of record NZ_JBHVWY010000001.1, on the reverse strand, counting down.
GATGCGCGATGTCGCGGAGCGCGCGGGAGTGTCGATCGCGACGGTGTCGTTCCTGCTCAACGACACCAAGCCGGTGACGCCGGCGACCCGGGCCCGGATCGAGCAGGCGATGACCGAACTGGGTTACCGGCGCAACGTGGTCGCCCGCGCGCTGGCCAGCCGGCGGACGCACATCATCGCGATGGCCTATCCCGCGCTCGAGCACCGCTTCGGGATGTCGACCGCCGAGTTCTTCACCGCCGCGGCCGAGCGGGCGCGCGCGAAGGAGTACCACCTGGTGTTGTGGCCGGTCGGCAACGACGGCGTCGAACTGCGCGAACTCCTCGGCCAGGGACTGGTCGACGGCGTCGTCCTGATGGAGGTCCAGCTCGCCGATCCGCGCGTCGAGGTGCTGCGTGACACCGGGACGCCGTTCGCGCTGATCGGCCGGACGACCGAGCTCGACGGCCTGGCCCACGTGGACATCGACTTCGACGCCACTGTCGAGGCCGCGGTCGGCCACCTGCACGAGCTCGGCCACCGCGAGCTCGCGCTGATCTCAGGCGACCTGGCCGACCCCCGCTTCCACGAATACGGCCCATGGGTCCGGTCAGAGGCGGCGTACCGGCGGGTGGTGGCCGAGTACGGCCTGCGAACCGTCGTCGAGCCCTCTCCCGACACGCCCCGGGCCGGCCGCGAGACGGCCGAACGGCTACTGCGGGAGCATCCGGAGACGACCGCGATCCTGGTCGCGAACGAGTTCGGCACGCTGGGCGTGGTCTCGGCCCTGAAGCGCCAGGGACGCGACATCCCCGGCGACGTGTCGGTGCTCTCGCTGTTCATGGTCCCGGAGGTCGCCGCACTCAGCGACCCCGAGGTCACCTTCATGCGCACCCCGGGCACCGAGCTCGGCCGCCTCGGCATCGAGGCCCTCATCCGCCAACTCGAAGGCGCCGACCCCCTGCCCCCTCAGCTCGTCCCCGCCACCCTCCACCCGGGCACCACCGTCGGGCCACCACCTTCGTGAGGTTCAGTTCATTGGCGCGTTCCACAGCGCAGTGACGAGCGGGCGGTGCAGGTCGGTACGGCGGACGCACAGCCCGATCGGCAGCTGGTCTAGCGGCGGATCGGCCCGGCGCTCGACCAGGCGGCCGGAGAACGTCGAGGTGTCGAGTACCAGCCGCGGGACGATGCCGATGCCGTAGCCGAGGTCCACCAGGGCCAGTAGCGCCTCATGGCCGTCTGGCTCGGCCGCAATGCCCGGACGAAGCCCCCGGTGCCGGAACCACCGGAACGCTGCCTCACGGACCAGTCCGCGCGCCGGAACGACGTACGGGCTGTCTGCAGGCACACCTGGTGCACTGACCAGGATCAGGTCGGTGGTGGCGATGGTGCGGCTGATCAGAGTGTCAGGGAGGCGCTTGGGGATGCCGGCCACGGCGGCGTCCACCTCGCCCTCGTCCAAGCGGGCCAGAGCGACCGCCGCGTCGCCGGTGCGGATGTCGAGGCGGATCTGCGGGTGGGCGTCGCGGAGTGGGGCGAGCAGATCAGGGAGCAGCGACTCGCAGGCGGTCACAGTGGCGAAGATGCGTAGCTCACCGGTCAGGTCCGGCGGGAGGTCGACGCCAGCGCGATAGTCACCCCACAGCGCCAGAACCTGTTCCGCGTACGTCGCGAACCGGCGTCCGTCGGCGGTGAGCACCACTCCGCGCGGGCCGCGGTCGAAGAGCCGGCTGCCGGTGCGGACCTCCAGGCGCTGGATGGTCCGGGTGAGGGTTGCTGCGCTGACGTGGCTCTCCAGGCTGGTGCGGCCGTAGTTGAGCGTGCGGGCGAGGTGCAGGAACAGTTCGAGCTCGCGATGGTCCATGTTTCACCTTTTGCAACGCAGCGATGCAGATCTTGCGCTTGCTGCAACAGTAACTCCGGTCTTCACTGAAAGACATGACCACCATCGACTCGACGGTCTTCCGGACCGAGACCATGACGGTGCCCGGGGGTACCGAGACCATCCTCCGCGGCGGCCGCGACCTGTTCCCGCTGCTGCCCGAGGCCTTCCACGGCATCAGCAAGATCGGCGTCCTCGGCTGGGGACCGCAGGGCCGGGCCCAGGCGCTCAACCTGCGCGACTCGCTGGCCGGCACCGGCATCACGGTCTCGGTCGGTCTCCGGCCGGGCTCGACCTCGGCGGACGACGCCCGCGCCAACGGGTTCACCGAGGAGGACGGCACCCTCGGCGGCCTGCTCAGCGTCGCGGCCGAATCCGACCTGCTCATCCTGCTGATCGCCGACGCGGCCCTCGCCGCCCAGCACGAAACGATCTTCACGGTCCTGAAGCCCGGCGCCACGATCGGCCTGTCGCACGGCTTCCTGCTCGGCCACCTGCAGGCGAGCGGCCGCGACTTCCCGCCCGGCCACCCGGTGATCGCGGTCTGCCCGAAGGGCATGGGCGATTCGGTACGGCGGCTCTACCAGCAGGGCGCGACGGTCAACGGTGCCGGGATCAACGCGAGCATCGCCGTACACGCTGACCCGGATGGCCACGCGACCGATCGGGCGCTGGCCTGGTCGGTCGCACTCGGTTCGCCGTACACGTTCGCGACCACGTTGTCGGCCGAGTACCGCTCGGACATCGTCGGTGAGCGGGCGATCCTGCTCGGCGCGGTGCACGGTCTGGTCGAGGCGCTCTACCGGTACTTCCGGCTCGAGGGGGCCGACCCGGTGACGGCGTACGAGCGTTCGACCGAGGCCGTGACCGGGCCGATCGCGCGGACGATCTCGGCCGCCGGGCTGCCCGCCGTACGGGCTGCTCTGGCTGGAGCGGACCAGGATCTCTTCGACCGCGCGTACAGCGCGACCTATCTGCCGGCGCGTGACCTGGTCGCCGAGATCTACGATGAAGTTGCCGAAGGCACCGAACTCCGCAGTGTCATCCTGGCCGAGCAACGCCTCGCCACCCGGCCGATGACCGCGATCGCGGGCAGCGAGATGTGGTCGCACAGCACCGAAGCGCACGCTCGCCGCGGCGCGGAAGCAGCCATTGATCCGGTGACAGCAGGGCTCTTCGTCGCCACGATGACCGCGCAGGTCGACGAGTTCGCGGCCCGCGGCCATGCCTGGTCGGAGATCGTGAACGAGTCGATCATCGAGGCGGTCGACTCACTGCTCCCCTACATGCACGCCCGCGACGTCGCCTTCATGGTCGACAACTGCTCCCGGACCGCCCGGCTCGGTACCCGACGCTGGGGACCGCGGTTCCAGGCGGCGTACGAACAGCTCGCCCTCCCGGCCCTCACCACCCCCGCAGACCCCAAGGCCATCGAGGCCTTCCTGCACAACCCGGTCCACGAAGCCCTCGCCGTAGCCGCCGAACTCCGCCCCTCGGTCGACATCTCCGTCTCCTGACCCCATTTCGCTCACTAGGCAGTCATATCGGGGGTTCTCCACCCTTATTCAGGGTGCTGAACCCCTGATATCGGTGGCTAGCCAGGGAAATTGCGGCGGCCCCGGAACCTGGTGGGGTTCCGGGGCCGCGTGGAGCTGGTGCTCAGAGCTTCAGTGAGGTTGCCACGACGTCGGCGAGTGAGTGCGCGATCTCGTCGGCCAGGTCGGACGACTCAGCCTCCACCATCACCCGAACCAGCGGCTCCGTGCCCGAAGGACGAAGCAGCACGCGCCCGGTGTCGCCGAGCCGCGCAGTGGCCTCGGAAACAGCAGTCTGTACGGCGGTATCCGTGCCGGCGCGATCCTTGTCCACGTTCTTGACGTTGACCAGGACCTGCGGCAGGCGGGTCATCACACCGGCCAGATCGGCCAGCGTCTTCCCCGTCTGGGCGATCCGGGCCAGCAGCATGACCGCGGTCAGCGTGCCGTCGCCGGTGGTGGCGTGGTCGGACAGGATCACGTGCCCGGACTGCTCACCGCCGAGCTTGTGGCCGCCGGCCTTCATCGCCTCCAGCACATACCGGTCGCCGACCTTGGTCTGCTCGACCGCGATCCGCTCCCGCACCATCGCCTGGACGAAGCCGAGGTTGCTCATCACGGTGGCGACCACGGTGTCGTTGGACAACCGGCCGCTGTCGCGCATCGCCAGCGCCAGGATCGCGAGGATCTGGTCACCGTCCACCAGGTCGCCGTTGGCGTCGACCGCCAGGCAGCGGTCGGCGTCGCCGTCCAGGGCGATGCCCAGGTCGGCGCGGTGCCCGATCACCTCACGCTGCAGACCCTCCAGGTGGGTGGATCCGCAGTTCAGGTTGATGTTCAGGCCGTCCGGTGCCGCGGCGTACGTGATCACTTCGGCGCCGAGACGCCGCAGCGCCTCCGGAGCCGTCCCGTAGGCGGCACCGTTCGCGCAGTCGATGACGACCTTGACCCCGTCGAACCGGTTCGGCGCCGAGCGGACCAGGTGCGAGACATACGTCTCGAAGCCCTGCCCGTCGTCGACCACGCGGCCGACAGCGGCACCGGTCGGGCGCTGCCACTGTTCGCCGACCCGGACCTCGATCGCGTCCTCGATCTTGTCGTCGAGTTTGATCCCGCCGCGGGCCAGGAACTTGATGCCGTTGTCCGGCATCGCGTTGTGGCTGGCGGACAGCATCACGCCGAGATCGGCACCGGTCGAGCCGGTCAGATAGGCGACGGCCGGGGTCGGCAGCACGCCCAGCTTGAAAACGTCGACGCCGGCGCTGGCCAGTCCGGCCACCACAGCGGCTTCCAGGAACTCTCCACTGGCGCGTGGATCCCGCCCCACAACGGCGCGTGGCCGGTGCCCTTCGAAGGCACCGGCCTCGCCGAGTACGTGAGCCGCAGCGACCGAAAGGTCGAGTGCGAGCTCCGCGGTCAGGTCCACGTTTGCCAGGCCACGGACTCCGTCCGTGCCGAACAAACGCCCCATCAGGTGATCAGCGCTTGCTGTACTGAGGAGCCTTGCGGGCCTTCTTGAGACCGGCCTTCTTACGCTCCTTGATGCGCGCGTCGCGGCTCAGCAGACCGGCCTTCTTGAGGCCAGGACGGTTCGCCTCCTCGTCGGCGGCGTTCAGGCACCGGGCGATCCCGAGCTGCAGCGCACCGGCCTGGCCGGTGATGCCGCCGCCGTTGATCCGCGCGATCACGTCGTACGAGCCCTCGAGGCCCGCGACGACGAACGGCTCGTTCACGTGCTGCTGGTGAACCTTGTTCGGGAAGTACACGTCGATCGGCTTGCCGTTGACGGTGATGCTGCCCGTGCCGGGCACGAGGCGGACGCGAGCGACGGCCTCCTTGCGGCGGCCGGTGGCGCCGGCCGGGTTGATGACCGCGACCCGTCCGGTCTCGGCGCGCTGCTCCGGCGACGGGTTCGTCTCGGAGGTGTAGGCAACCGGGCCGTCGGTCTCGATGGGGACCTCGGGGTCGAACTCTTCGGTCTCGGTGGTGATGTCGCTCACGCTGAAAATCCTCGTTTACCTGGCTCGTCGATCGCTTACTGGGCGATCTGGGTGATCTCGAACGGCTTCGGCTGCTGGGCCGTGTGCGGGTGCTCCGGACCGGCGTAGACCTTCAGCTTGGTGAGCAGCTTCCGGCTGAGACGGTTCTTCGGGAGCATGCCCCAGACAGCCTTCTCGACGGCCTTGCGAGGGTCCTTGTCCAGGATCTCGCCGATCGGCGTGGCCGTCAGACCACCCGGGTGACCCGAGTGGCGGTAGGCCAGCTTGTCGGTGCGCTTCTTACCGGACAAGGAGACCTTGGAGGCGTTGATGACGACGACGAAGTCGCCGCCGTCGACGTGGGGAGCGTACGTCGGCTTGTGCTTGCCGCGCAGAAGAGTGGCGATCTGAACGGCGAGCCGACCGAGCGTCACATCGGTAGCGTCGATCACGTGCCACTCGCGAGTGACGTCCGCAGGCTTCGGGCTGTACGTGCGCACGGTCGTTGACCTTCGTTTCTCAGAGGTTGACAAATCAAGTACGTCGGCGAGCGGTCCGCCGACAGGATTGAACCTCTTCGGGACCTGAAACGCACAACAGCAGCCCAGAATACCGGCGTACGCCACCTGGGGTCAAAGTGAGACCTGACGGCTTGGGCACCCCGGCTTGGAAGGAGCTGCGGACCGCACTAGTTTAGCGGTGAAGATTGCAGTCCGAATCGCGTCCCGCCGGCTGATATACACCCTCACTCACCCGGGCGATGACGCCAGCTTCCGAAGAGGGCATCGTGACCGAACAGTCGCTCACCGTCCGGGACAACCGGACCGGCAAGGACTACGACCTTGCCATCACCGATGGCACCATCCGTGCCGCAGATCTCAAGCAGATCAGCGCAACCGACGGAGACGGTGGCCTGGCCACCTACGACCCCGGCTTCGTCAACACCGCCTCGACCCGGTCCGCCGTCACCTTCATCGACGGCGACAAGGGCATCCTGGAGTACCGGGGCTACCCGATCGAGCAGCTCGCCGAGCAGTCGAACTACCTCGAGGTGGCGTACCTGCTGGTGAACGGTGCACTGCCGAACAAGGCGGAGTACGAAGCCTGGGTGCACGACGTGACATATCACACCTTCGTGCACGAGAACCTGAAGACCTTCATGCAGGGCTTCCGGTACGACGCGCACCCGATGGGCATGCTGCTGGCCTCGGTCGGCGCGCTGTCCACGTTCTACCCGGAGTCGCGGGAGATCTTCGACGAGGAGTCCCGCGCGCTGCAGATCCGCCGGCTGATCGCCAAGATGCCGACGCTGGGCGCCTTCTCCTTCCGGCACGCGCAGGGCAAGCCGTACGTCTACCCGGACAACGAGCTCAGCTACGCGGCCAACTTCCTCTCGATGCTGTTCAAGATGAGCGAGCCCAAGTACGCCGCCGACGACCGGCTGGTGCGCGCGCTGGAGATCCTGTTCATCCTGCACGCCGACCACGAGCAGAACGCGTCCACCAACGCGGTCCGCGCGATCGGCTCCACCCAGGTCGACCCGTACTCCGCGGTCACCGGTGGCATCGCCGCCCTCTACGGCCCGCTGCACGGTGGCGCCAACGAGGCGGTGCTGAAGATGCTGCGCCGGATCGGCACCGTCGAGAACGTCGGTTCGTTCATCGAGGGCGTCAAGAACGGTGAAGAGCGGCTGATGGGCTTCGGCCACCGGGTCTACAAGAACTACGACCCGCGCGCCAAGATCATCAAGAAGGCCGCCGACGACGTCTTCGAGGTGACGGGGATCAACCCGCTGCTGAAGATCGCCGTCGAGCTGGAGAAGATCGCGCTGGAGGACGAGTACTTCGTCTCCCGCAAGCTCTACCCGAACGTCGACTTCTACTCCGGCCTGATCTACGAGGCCCTGCAGTTCCCGCCGGAGATGTTCACCGTGCTGTTCGCCATCCCGCGGACCTCGGGCTGGCTGGCGCAGTGGTCGGAGTCGCTCGGCGACACCGACCAGAAGATCGCGCGTCCGAAGCAGATCTACACCGGCTCCCGGGGCGTCCAGTACGTCCCGATGGGCGACCGCTGATCTAGTTCCACCACCTTCCCCGCCCCACCATCCCGGTCGGGCATTGGGAACGGCCCCGGTCCGGCTTCATCGCCAGGGACCGGGGCCGTTTCTGCGCTTCTGGAGCTACGACGCAGCGTCCGTGGCGCCCGGTTCCGCGAGCCGTTCCCGAACCTGCGCCATCGCCGCGTGGTCGACGTAGTCCCGCGACTCCACGATCTCCCCGTCCCGCACCCGCACCACGAACACACACGGCACGTGGAAGGTCTCCCCGGTCGCCGCGGCGGTTCCGGCGTACGCGAACTCCCCGACGATCACCTCGGGATCCGCGGTCTGGTGCACGACGATGTCCACCGCCTCGAACCGGACGGCGGGATCCGGCCCGCCGTCGCCGAAGTGCGCGCGCAGCTCCGCCCGGGACCGCAGCGGCCCGGGACGGGCGGGATGCATCGGATGCCGTACGTCGGTCTGTTCGGCGTACAGGTCCGGAAGTCCGGCGTACCGGCCGGCGGCGACGCCGTGGACCAACGTCCGGAAGACCTCTTCAGGAGTCATGGGCGCAGCCTAGAACCGGACCGGGTTCCGGAGAATCGACTTCGGTTACAACCAAACAGGTCCGGTGGAGCGTCTCTGTATCTGAGGCACGGGGGTTGCCATGAGGAGAGGGGTCTGGGGTGCGAGCTGACGCGAGGGACAATCGGGCGCGAATTCTGACGGCGGCTGACGAGGTGTTCGGGCAGTCGCCGAACGCTTCGACGGATGCGGTCGCCAAGCTGGCGGGAGTCGGGATCGCGACCGTTTTCCGGCACTTCCCGACCAAGACGGACCTGCTGGAGGCAGTGCTCACCCAGCGGCTGGAGCGGTTGCGGAACCAGGCTCTGACCCTGGCGTCCGGCGAGAACGCCGGGCGGGCCTTCTACGCGTTCTTCAGCCAGGTGGTGGCGGAGTCCGCGGTCAAGCTCGCGATCGGCGAGGCACTGACCACTGCTGGGATCGCAGCCGGCGACGACGCTCGTAAGGCGGCCGCCGGACTGCGGGAGGCGTTCGGCTCCCTGCTGGCCGAGGCACAGCGCGTCGGCGCGGTACGGCGTGACGCCGGCCTGCCGGAGGTCTACGCGCTACTGATCGGCGCGTCCCGGGGCGCGACTGCCCGGAACCTCGACCCCGAGGTCCGGACTCGGATGCTGGGCCTCGTGTACGCCGGTCTGCGCCCTGCTGCGTGAGACGTCGGCGCAGGGTTGTCCTGCTGGTCCTCCTGGTCTTCGCACTACTCGTCCCGGTACCGCTAGGCGCCTACGCCCTCTCGCTCCGCATCCAGTACGACGGTGAGCCGTCAGCCCGCACGCGGAACCACGACGCGTTCTGGCTCGGCCATGCCTGGGTCGACGGCCGCAAGACGCAGGCCGATGTCACCGCACTGGCCAAACAACTGCAGGGCACCGGCATCCGCGACCTGTACGTGCACACCGGTCCCCTCGAGCACGACGGCACACTGGCGCTGGCCAAGGTGTCGCCACGCGCCCAGTGGTTCACGACCGCGATGCGGGCGGCAGCACCCGACGTACGGGTGCAGGCTTGGCTTGGCGACGTCGTACAGCCGGGGAAGAACCCGGGCATGAACCTTGAGGATGCGGCTGTGCGCAAGCAGGTGGTCGCATCCGCGAAAGCCGTGCTGGCACAGGGGTTTCAGGGCATCCACTACGACTTCGAGCCGGTACGGTCCGGGTCACGCGGCTACCTCGCCGTACTGGATGAGACGCGTGCTCTGGGTGCACCGCTGTCTGTAGCGGCTCACCAGATCGATCCGCTCTGGCAACTGCACCGGATCCCGATCGACAAGTGGTGGTCGCAGGACTACTTCCGTCAGGTCGCCGAACGGGTCAACCAGATCGCAGTGATGTCCTACGACACCGCCATGCCGCTGGAGTCCTTGTACGGCGGCTATGTCGCCAAGCAGACCAAGCTGGCGCTAGAGGTCACCCCACCGGGCACGGACCTCCTGATGGGCCTTCCTGCCTACTGGGAAAGCAATCCGTCGCACTGGGGACATGCAGAGACCGTCGCAGCAGCAGTCCGCGGTGCTCGGCTCGGACTGGCCGATTCACCCCGCCAGAACTTCGGACTGGCTCTGTACGTCGACTTCACCGCCACCGACGAGCACTGGGCCGCATACCGCGCTGGCTGGCTAGGTCAGTAGCAGCACTGCCACACACACGACCACCAGCACGGCGTCGACCACCGCGAGCGGCGAGAGCCTCCTGCTGGCGAGTCCGGGCTCGGACCGCTGCCGCAAGGCCTGAAACACGCCAGCCACCTGCTGCACCTGGTCAGTGGCAACACCACCGACGACGACCCACTCATCGGCGGCCGTTTCCAGATCCAGCCGGTCCTTGGTCACGTCGATCGACCGGACCGACCGCCACGGTGTACTGCGTTCGAACCACCCGCTGCGCACCCGTACCTCGGACGGCGTGGCGATGACCCGGTAGAACACCTGGCTGCCCGCGAAGTGCACCAGATTGACGCCCAGCACAGCCGCCGTGACGCCGGGCACCTTGTCGTCCAGCAACAGCGGCAGCACCCACGCAGCAACCGGCGTCAGCACCAGCGCCGCGACCCACGCAGGCCGTTCCCACCACTGCTCAGGCTGCAGCGGAACCGTCCACGGCAACCCCGGCAGGTCCTGAGCCGCCTCGATCTCTTCAGGCTCGTCAGAGGTGTCCTCGTCGTCGTCGTCCCAGCTGTCGGCCAGTCCTTCGAACGACTCGCTGCGCAGCCCCCGACGCGGCGCCCGGAACGGACTCGCCGGCCGCATCACCTGCTCCGTGAGCACGATCGTCGGCCAACTGCCGTCTGCAAGGTCTCCGACCAGCAGTGCCTCGCTCCGGTACCTCTGGAGCGTCCGCTCCCACTCGCGCCGGAGCCGGCCGGGTGCTTCGTCCTCCTCCTCGTCCAGCGCGTCGAACGCCTCGGACAGCTCCGCATCACGGTCGTCGTCGTCCAGTTCGAGGCCGAGAAACCCCAGCAGTACATCGCCGTCGGCCGACAGCACCGCAAAGGTTCCCGAGGCGTCCGGCTCGATCCGAACCGGCAACCCCTGCCCGGTCCACAGGCGGCGCGGTCGAGCCCTCCGGAGCTGCAGGTCGCGCACAACGAGCAGGAGCGCCAGCACCCAGGCACTGCCCGCGGCGGTGGACCAGGGGGTGTTGTCGGCCAGTTCGGCACGCGCCCGGATCCAGCCGGTATCCGCGGGGTCAACGAGGACTGGGATCTCCGCACCGATGGCGTAGTCGTCGGACATGGTGACCGTGCGCTTGCTGCCGTCCGGCAACTGGAGGACCAGGTCCCCGTCCTTGGTCTGGCTCTCGACGACCGCGGTCTGCGCGACAGCACGCCGTACATGCACGTCCTCGCGGTGGTCCTGCCAACGCATCACGAACAGCGCAGCGACACCGACCACGATCAGTACGCCGGCCGCCAGCAGCCTGATGGACAGGCCGACCCGCTCTGCCGCCGGAATGCTCACCTGGCGCCGCGGCAGCCCCGAAACCAGGCTGCGTTGCCGCACGCGACTGACGACGAGCCAGCCGAACATTAGGGCGCAGAGAATGGCGTAGACCGTCCAGGCGGTCTGTGCGCCCGCAGCGTCAGCCAGCTCGTGGTCGCAGACGGCGAACAGCATGCCTGCAGCTGCAGCCAGGATCGGCTGCCACCACCACAGGAGGAGCGACGCGATGCAGAGAATCATCGCCAGTGAGAACGCCTGGTCCGGTCCACACACTGTGGGGTCCGTGACGGAGCAGCGGCCGGTGGCAACCGCCGACGCCACCACCGCGCCGAGCCAGCCCACCGGCATCAGCCACCGGTAGATCCAGCTCGGCACAACTGCACGGACCCACTGGGCGGCGAGCTCGCCTGTCATCCCAAGACTGTAAGGCTCAGCGAGCCCGCTGCACACGACCTTCATCCCAGACCGGCTCGTCGGACTCGTAGACGGTGCCATCGGCACCGAAGACGAGGTGACGGTCGAAGCCGCGGGCGAACCAGCGGTCGTGGGTGACGGCCAGCACCGTGCCGTCGAAGGAGTCCAGGCCCTCTTCGAGAGCCTCGGCGGATTCGACGTCCAGGTTGTCGGTGGGCTCGTCGAGCAGCAGCAGGGTCGCTCCGGACAGCTCCAGCAGGAGGATCTGGAAACGCGCCTGCTGACCGCCGGAGAGGCTGTCGAAGGTCTGCTCGGCGGCGTGCGCCAGCTCGTAGCGGTCCAGCTTGCGAGAGGCCAACTCACGCCCCATGCCGTCCCGGTGGTCATCACCGCGGTGCAGGATCTCCAGCAGCGTCTTGCCGACCAGCTCCGGGTGCTCGTGGGTCTGGGCGAACCACCCCGGCCGCACGCGCGCACCGAGCTTCACCACACCGGAGTGCGCGACCGGAGCGATCGGGACCTCACCGATCGGCTGGTGCTCGATGTCCGGGTCGGTGCCGCCATTCGCCAGCAGGCGAAGGAAGTGCGACTTCCCCGAGCCGTTGGACCCCAGTACCGCGACACGTTCGCCGTACCAGACCTCTACGTCGAAGGGCTTCATCAGACCGGTCAGCTCGAGCCCGGTGGCCACCACTGCCCGCTTGCCGGTGCGGCCGCCGGTCAGGCGCATGCTGACCTTCTGCTCGCGCGGCAGCTCCTGCGGCGGGCCGATCTCCTCGAACTTGCGCAGCCGGGTCTGGGCGGCCTTGTAGCGCGAAGCGAGGCCGTCGTTGTACGCCGCCTTCGTCTTGTACATCAGCACCAGAGCCTTGAGCTTCGCGTGCTCCTCGTCCCAGCGCCGGCGCAACTCCTCGAACCGCTCGAAGCGATGCTGCCGGGCCTCGTGGTACGTGCGGAAACCACCGCCATGCGTCCACGCGGTGTTGCCGGCCGCACCGAGCTCGACAGTGATGATCCGGGTCGCAGTGTTGGCCAGCAGCTCACGGTCGTGGCTGATGTAGAGCACCGTCTTGTCGCTGCTGCGCAGCTGCTCCTCGAGCCAGCGCTTCGCCGGTACGTCGAGGTAGTTGTCCGGCTCGTCCAGCATCAGCACCTGGTCCGGGCCGCGCAGCAGAGCCTCGAGCACCAGGCGTTTCTGCTCACCACCCGACAGCGTCTTCACCTCACGCCAGCGGCAGTTGTCGAACGGCACTCCGAGCGCAGCCATCGTGCAGACGTCCCAGAGCACCTCAGCGTCGTAGCCGCCGACCTCACCCCAGTCCGACACCGCTTGGGCGTACTTCAGCTGGGTCTTCTCGTCCTCAGCCTCCATCATCGCCAGCTCGGCCTTCTCCAGCGTCTCGGCCGCCTGCTGGATCGCCTGCGGGGCGACGCCGAGCAGCAGGTCCCGCACGGTGGACGAGTCCCGGACCGAGCCGACGAACTGCCGCATCACTCCGAGACCGCCAGAGCGGGCGACACTCCCGCTGTGCGGCTTCAGGTCGCCCGCGATGATCTTGGTCAGCGTGGTCTTGCCCGAACCGTTCGCTCCGACCAGTGCGACCTTCGCACCGTCCCCCACCCGGAACGTGACGTCGTCCAGCAGCACCCGCCCGTCAGGCAGCTCGAACCCGATGCCGGCGACTTCTACGTGACCCATTCCCCCAGTCTGACCGGCGGACCCGTCAGCAGGCGAACGGATATCGCGTCACCAGCCCTTGAGGGCATCCAGGTACGTGCTGCCGGCCGGACGGACCGGACCGGTCATGAACAGCTTCAGGGGTGCCGCGAACAGGCCGTAGGTGTGCGATCCGGTGAAGAAGCCCGGTGTATTGCAGCCGGTGTACTCCACCCAGATCTCCCGGATGCCGGCCGCCGTACTGAACCGCAGCACGATCGCCTCACTCGGCTGCGCAGTCTGCGGTGCGCACTTGAACACCGGCAGCGCGGAGTTCATCTCGGGGAGGACCTTGATCGCGTCGACCACCTGCTGTGCGACCGCCGGGCTGAACTGCTGCTGGCCGAGCAGTGCGCTGCCCTTGAGGTCATACCGGCAAGCCAGCAGACCGGACACCGGCGTACTGACATCCAGGCCAGTCCCAGCCGGTACGGCGTTCGTCGCCGGTGCCTTGAGGATCGGGTGGGCCGCGGGACAGCCCGTGGGCGCCAACGGCGGCTGGGTCGCGATGCCCTCCGGAGTCCGCACCGCACCAATGCTCTTGTCGTCCTGGCTGTCTCCGGCACTCGATGCGGTCTCGGAGTTCGAGCCCGACGAGCCAGGCAGCAGATTCCAGACGCCTCCGATCGCTACGACGACCAGCACTGCGGCAGCACCGGACATCACAGCCTGCCTGCGGCGCCGAACGCGCCGACGGGCCTCAGCCACCAGGCCAAGCGCACGTGGACTCTCGGTCGAGTCCGCGTGGTTCTGGAACGCCGAAGTGAACTTGGGGCCGAGCTCCTGCTCAGGATCGTGCTCAGGCATTCTCGGCTCCTCCCTTGCTCAGTGTGGTCTTCAGTGCGGCCAGTGCGCGGTGCACATGCGATCTGGCCGTCGCCTCCGCGCAGTGCAGCAGCACACCGATCTCGGCGTACGAAAGCTCTTCGTAGAAGCGCAGTACGACGGCTGCGCGCTGTTTGTCCGGCAGCGTCGAGCACAACGCCCAGACGGCCTCGGACTCCGCTCTGGCCGCAGTACCGTCCGGTGCGGCGGGCGCCGTACGGACGGGGTCCTCGACCGGTGCCTCGCGGCGACGGAAGCGCCGCCACCAGGAGATGTGTGCGTTCACCACCATCCGCTTCACGTAGGCCTCCGGGTCGTCAGCCTTGCTGACCCGGGCCCAGCGGGCACAGGCGGTCGTCAGGGCGTCCTGGACGGCGTCCTCGGCCAGCGCCTTGTCCCCGGTGAGGACGTAGGCGAAGCGCAGCAGAGCATCGGCCTTCTGAGTGACCCACTGCTCGAAGTCGATCGACTCCGACGACGGTGCCGCTGCTGCCGCCAAGGCTGCCTCCATACCCTCAGGACGGCGCCGGACCCGCGTTCGTTGCACGCAGTACCCGGAACCCCTTGGCACTGCCGACCCGCTCACAGGGATACCCCTGCTCGGTCATCCAGCGCTGCAGCGAGTCGCCGCCGAGGTTCTTGCCGACCACGAACCATGCCACGCCGCCGGGCGCAAGGCGAGCAAGCCAACGCAACAACATCTTGTGCAGCTCGGGCTTGCCGATGTGGATCGCCGGGTTCGACCAGATCTGGTCGAAGAGCAGACCCTCCGGTACGTCGTCCGGCAGCGCCGGGTGCACTCGGTCTGCAACCCCTGCGGTCTTGGCGTTCTCCGCGGTCAGCTCCAGGGCCCTGGTGTTCACATCGACGGCCCAAACCACTGCACTCGACTCAACCGCCAGTGCACACGCGATCGGGCCGTAGCCGGTCCCCAGGTCGAGGAACGTCCCCGAGCCGGTCGGTGCGTCCACCTCGCGCAGCAGGATCGACGTACCGATGTCCAGGCGGTCCCGGGAGAACACACCGCTCGCCGTGGTGAACGAGTACTCCCGCCCCCAGATCCGGCCCGTGACAGTACGGCGTACGTCGGCGGAACCGGGCTCCGCCGCGAAGTAGTGGTCAGCCACGCTGGTGTACCTCTCCCCTGACGTGCCTGGCCTCCAGGGCCCGGGCAGCCAGCTCGTTGTCCGCCGGATACCGCACTTCTTCCAAGGTGAGCCCGTGAGCAGGAACCACCGCCACCGCCGAGTCTCGGACGCCAGCTGAGAGCACTGCGCCCGGCCAGTCGACCTCACGGCGACCGTCACCCACGGGAAGCATCGACCCCACCAGCGCCCGCACCATCGAGTGACAGAAGGCATCTGCAATCACAGTGCCCTCCAACAGCCCAGGGGCCGTGCGCTGCCACGAGAAGTCCAGCAGGGCTCGCACTGTGCTGGCTCCCTCCCGCTTCTTGCAGAACGCCGCGAAGTCGTGCTCTCCCAACAGCTGAGCCGCGGCCGCGTTCATGCGCTCCACGTCCAGCGGACGAGGCACCCGCAGTACATGCCCGCGGGTCAGCGGATCCCACGCGGCCGCCTCGTCGCACAACCGGTAGACATACCGGCGGGCGAGAGCGGAGAACCGCGCGTCAAATCCCTCTGGAGCCGCCGTCACGCCCGTAACAACCACATCTGCGGGCAGGACGCCGTTCAGCGCTCTCAAGAGCCTGTGCGGCTCTACAGCGGCTTCCAGGTCGAAGTGCGTGACCTGCCCACGAGCATGTACGCCGGTGTCTGTCCGGCCGGCGCACGTCACGGCCAGCCGCTCGGGCAACCGCAGCACGGTCTGGAGCGCGTCCTCCAACGAGCCCTGCACGGTCCGGAGACCATCCTGACGAGCCCAGCCATGAAAGGCCGTCCCGTCG
The DNA here is from genome assembly GCF_042882005.1 of Kribbella sp. NPDC058245. Taxonomy (NCBI): domain Bacteria; kingdom Bacillati; phylum Actinomycetota; class Actinomycetes; order Propionibacteriales; family Kribbellaceae; genus Kribbella; species Kribbella sp. NPDC058245. The sequence continues at coordinate 605,432 of NZ_JBHVWY010000001.1, read as the reverse complement.
TACCTGAGGTCAATCCGCCAACGCACACGTCAATCTAACGCAACAGCGCCCCCACACCCTGAAGTGTGGGGGCGCTGTCAGAACAGCTGAGACTTACTTGTCGTCGTCGGTCTCGCCGGCCTTGGCGAAGCCCGCGGCGGCGGCGTCCTCTTCGGTCTTGAACCAGACCTCGGCGACCGTCTGGTCGTACCAGGGCGACTCGGTGGTGTGGTACTTCATCGAGTTCTCGTTGCCCTTGATGGTGTAGCCCTCCGGCGCCGAGTCGTCGGCCAGCGGAGCCGCCGAGTTCTCGAACTTGCCGGCGACGACGTCCTGGACCTTCTCGTCCTGGACCTCGGCGACCGGGGCCTCTTCCGCCTTCGGAGCCGCGGCCTTCTTGGCCGGAGCCTTCTTCGCGGTCTTCTTGGCGTCGCTCAGTGCCTCGACCAGCTCGATCTTCACCATCGGCGCGTTGTCACCCTTGCGCGGGCCGAGCTTGATGATGCGGGTGTAACCACCCGGACGGTCGGCGTAGCGCTCGCCGATCTCGGTGAAGAGCACGTGCACGACGCTCTTGTCCCGGATCCGCTTCATCACCTGGCGGCGCGAGTTCAGGTCGCCGCGCTTGGCCTTGGTGATCATCGACTCGGCCAGCGGCTGCAGGCGCTTGGCCTTGGCCGCGGTGGTGGTGATGGCGCCGTGCTCGAACAGCGACGTCGCGAGGTTGCTGAGGATCAGCTTCTCGTGCGCCGGGCTGCCGCCCAGCCGGGCACCCTTGGTGGGGGTAGGCATCTCTTACTCCAGAAGGATTCAGGCCGAAGATGGCCCGGGGTGGGTGTCAGTACTGCTCGGTCTCGGCGAAGCTCTCGTCGTCGTCCTCGGACTCCGTGCCGTAGGCCTCGGCGGCCGCACGCAGGTCGAAGCCGGGAGGCGAGTCCTTCAGCGACAGGCCCATCTCGGCCAGCTTCAGCTTGACCTCGTCGATCGACTTGGAGCCGAAGTTGCGGATGTCCAGCAGGTCCTGCTCGCTGCGCGAGATCAGTTCACCCACGGTGTGGATGCCCTCACGTTTGAGGCAGTTGTACGACCGGACGGTCAGCTGCAGGTCCTCGACCGGCAGGGCCAGGTCGGCGGCCATCTGCTCGTCCACCGGCGACGGGCCGATGTCGATGCCCTCGGCCTCGACGTTCAGCTCGCGGGCCAGGCCGAACAGCTCGACCAGCGTCTTACCGGCCGACGCGACGGCGTCGCGGGGCAGCATCGACGGCTTGGTCTCGACGTCGACCACGAGGCGGTCGAAGTCGGTGCGCTGCTCGACACGGGTCGCCTCGACCTTGTAGGTGACCTTGAGGACCGGGGAGTAGATCGAGTCGACCGGCATCCGGCCGATCTCGGCGTCCGCGGACTTGTTCTGGATCGCGGACACGTAACCGCGGCCGCGCTCCACGACCAGCTCCATCTCGAGCCGGCCCTTCTCGTTCAGGGTGGCGATCTTCAGGTCCGGGTTGTGCACCTCGACACCGGCCGGCGGCGCGATGTCCGCGGCGGTGACGTCACCGGGGCCCTGCTTGCGCAGGTACATGGTGACCGGCTCGTCGTGCTCGGAGGAGACGACCAGGTCCTTGAGGTTCAGGATCAGCTGGGTGGCGTCTTCCTTCACCCCGGCGACGGTCGAGAACTCGTGCAGGACACCGTCGACCTTGATGCTGGTGACGGCCGCGCCCGGGATGGACGACAGCAGGGTCCGGCGGATCGAGTTACCGAGGGTGTAGCCGAAACCCGGCTCCAACGGCTCGATGACGAACCGCGAACGGTGCTCGTCGACGACCTCTTCGGTCAGGGTGGGACGCTGTGCGATAAGCAACTTCGTGTTCCTTCACTGTTTCGCGACGACCACTATTTGAGGCCGCGAGTGGCTGAAGAACACCGATCCGGCCGGCGGCCGAAGCCACCGGCCGGAACCGGGTCAGTTCTTCGAGTAGAGCTCGACGATCAGGTGCTCGGAGACCTGGGTGTCGATCTGCTGCCGGGTCGGCAGCTGGTGGACGAGGATGCGCAGACGCTCCGGCATGACCTCGAGCCAGGCCGGGACCACACGCTCGGCGTGCGTCTCCCGGGCGATGATGAACGGCGTCGTCTCGACCGACTTCGCCTTGACATCGATGATGTCGTGGGCGGAGACCCGGTACGACGGGATGTTCACCTTGATGCCGTTCACCGTGAAGTGTCCGTGCGTCACGAGCTGACGGGCCTGCCGACGCGTCCGGGCCAGGCCCGAGCGGTAGACCACGTTGTCGAGGCGGGACTCCAGGATGATCAGCAGGTTGTCACCGGTCTTGCCGGAGCGCCGCGAGGCCTCCTCGTAGTACCGGCGGAACTGCTTCTCCAGAACGCCGTACGAGAAGCGGGCCTTCTGCTTCTCGCGCAGCTGGAGCAGGTACTCGCTCTCCTTCGGACGGCCGCGGCCGTGCATACCCGGGGGGTACGGACGACGCTCGAACGCCTTGTCGCCACCGACGAGGTCGACCCCGAGACGGCGCGACTTCTTGGTCATGGGTCCGGTGTAACGGGCCATTGTTAGTTACCTGCCTCTCTCTGGGTCAGACCCGGCGCCGCTTGGGAGGGCGGCAGCCGTTGTGAGCGGTCGGGGTGACGTCCTGGATGGTGCCGACCTCGAGGCCGACGGCACCCAGCGAACGGATCGCGGTCTCACGGCCGGAGCCGGGACCCTTCACGAACACGTCGATCTTGCGCATGCCGTGCTCCATCGCGCGGCGTCCGGCAGCCTCGGCGGCCATCTGCGCGGCGAACGGGGTGGACTTGCGCGAACCCTTGAAGCCGACGGTTCCCGCGGAGGCCCACGAGATGACCGCGCCGGTCGGGTCGGTGATCGTCACGATCGTGTTGTTGAACGTGCTCTTGATGTGCGCGTGGCCGGCGGCCACGTTCTTCTTCTCCTTGCGGCGCACCTTCTTCGCGCCGGCCGCGGTGCGGCTCTTGGGAGGCATAAGTCAGATACTCCTGGCAAAATCGAGGGTCATCCGGGTCACTTCTTCTTCTTGCCGGCGATTGCCTTCTTGCGACCCTTGCGGGTGCGGGCATTCGTCTTGGTGCGCTGACCGCGCACCGGCAGACCGCTGCGGTGCCGGCGGCCCTGGTACGACCCGATCTCGATCTTGCGGCGGATGTCCGCGGTGACCTCACGGCGGAGGTCACCTTCGATCTGGTAGTTGCCTTCGATCCAGTCGCGAAGCTTGACCAGCTCGTCGTCGCCCAGCTCGTGGACGCGCTTGTCACCGGAGATCCCGGTGGCTTCGAGCGTCTTGAGGGCGCGGGTGCGGCCTACTCCGAAGATGTAGGTGAGTGCGACCTCGATGCGCTTGTCGCGCGGCAGGTCGACTCCTACGAGGCGTGCCATGTGGCGGTGATCCTTTCGTCGGCAGAGGTGTGGTGGCGCGCTGCGTCCTTGCCCGCCTCGGTGTCAGTGGTGCTCACCGGCAAGGCCCCGGCCTCTGTTCCGGGGGCAGCGTCCAGCGTGTTACCGGTGCTGGACGAGCATGCGCGCTGTGGTGCGAAAGTGCCGTGCTGCTCGAACTGAGCTTTTCAGCCCTGCCGCTGCTTGTGCCGCGGGTTCTCGCAGATCACCATGACCCGGCCGTGACGGCGGATCACCTTGCACTTGTCGCAGATCTTCTTGACGCTCGGATTGACCTTCATCGAGCTTCTTTCTTCGACAGGTGTTGGTGGTCGTGTTACTTGTACCGATAGACGATGCGACCCCGGGTGAGGTCGTACGGCGACAGCTCCACGACAACCCGGTCCTCGGGGAGGATCCGGATGTAGTGCTGCCTCATCTTGCCGCTGATGTGCGCGAGCACCTTGTGCCCATTGGACAGTTCAACACGGAACATCGCGTTCGGCAGGGCCTCGACGATGGTGCCCTCGAGTTCGATAACTCCCTCTTTTTTGGGCATGTCCTCGCACTTCTGTAGATGGAACACATTCGTAGACGTGACTGACTACGGCTCCAAAAGAGCCAACAACCGAGTGTACGTCACTACCACACCCGAAACCCAATCGGCCCTGAACCAACCATACTTACCAATCGGTTAGTACCCAACAAGTTAGTGGGTACTTGTCCGTCCCGCAGCCCCAGCGGCAGGGTTGCGGACATGAAGACACCAGTCACCGTTCTCGGCCTGGGCGCGATGGGGACAGCCCTCGCCCGGACCTTTCTGGCCGCCGGCCACCCGACCACCGTCTGGAACCGCACCCCCGGCCGCTCCCCCGAACTCGAAGGCGTCACCCGCGCCGCCACCGCCGCCGAGGCGGTCGCCGCCAGCCCGCTCGTGGTCGTCTGCCTACTCGTCGACGCCACAGTCCACGACACCCTCGAGGGCGTCGACCTCACCGGCAAGGTGGTCGTCAACCTCACCAACAGCACCCCGGACCAGGCGCGCGCCCTCGAAACATCCCTCCGCGGAGCGTCGTACCTGGACGGCGGCATCATGGCCGTCCCCGCGATGATCGGCGGCCCGAACGCCTTCATCCTCTACAGCGGTGACAGCACGGCGTTCAAACAGCACGAGGCTGACCTCGCCGTACTGGCTCGTCCTTTGTACGTCGGTGCTGACGCCGGCCTGGCCGCCCTGTACGACATCGCCCTGCTGAGTGCGATGTACGGCATGTTCGGCGGTGCCGAGCACGCACTCGCCTTGATGCAGAGCGCCGATATCCCGGCCGTCGAGTTCACCCGGCAACTGCTGGTTCCCTGGCTGACCGCGATGCTGGGCTCGGTCCCGCGGATCGCGGCCGACCTCGACGATCCACCGGAGTCCGGTACCGCTGGATCCAACCTCGCCATGCAGGCAACGGCGTACCACAACCTGATCGACACGTCCGTCGCGCAAGGAGTCGATCCCTTGCTGATGACGCCGATGGGTGACCTGCTCCAGAAGGCTGTTGCCACTGGTCATGGCGACGAGGACTCGGCCGCCCTGATCAGGTTGCTCAGGACGACTTAGTAGCTGCCCACTGCTCGCCCTCGCGCCACAACTGCTCGGGCATCAGGTCGAGGAGATCGCAGGCGGCATCGAGCTGGGCGAGCGCTGTGGTGGTGTCCCGGTACGCCGGGAAGATCGCCACGAACCGGCGTCCCTCGCAACTGAAGCCGAAGGGCGCGACGCCGGTGAGCACCTCGACCGCACCGGGGTGCAGGAGCGCCTGAGCGTGGTCCTCACGACCGTTGAAGAGGTCGTAGCGACCGGGCAGCCCGGCGACCTCCAGACGCAGTGGCAACAGACTGGCGGCCGCGACCGATCCCAGCCCGGCCGGCAGGACCTGCAGCGGCGGGAGCGGGCGGTCGACCTGCAGATCAAGGAAGTCGAAGCCAAGGTTGCGACGCCGGACGCGGTGCCGGAACTCACCGGCGACGAACTCCCGGCCGCGGTGCCGGCCGGTGGTCACCTCGGCCACCCCGGCCTGCGGATCCGCATCGAACGGCGGGAACGGCCAGCGCTCCGCCACCTCCGGCCCAGCCGCGGAGATCCGCCAGCCGAGCTCCCCGGCCGCCCGTGCCCAAGCCTTCTGAAGCCGTACGTCGGCCCGCCGCATCGCGAGCGTGAACACCAGCAGCACCGCGAACCAGGCAAGCATGATCCAGCCCACCCAGCGCGGTTCGACCAGCAACCCGACGATCACCAGCGGTACGGCGACGCCGAACCAGATCACGTAGACGAGCACGGATCCCTGCCGCAGCTGCCAGGCCAGGGCCGGCCGGAGCGGCCGGGTCAACGGCGCTTTCCGAGGTTGCCCAACGCGATGATCCCCCACGGGATCAGCAGCCACACCGGCCAGAAGTTCCCGAACTTCGCGCCATGCGCGAGCCCGGTCACGAACCAGACCAGCACGCAGATCCCCAGGACACCGGTGAAACCACCACCCAGCGCCAGCATCCCGCCGTTACGGCGCCGCTGCACCTCCTTCGTCGGGAACTCCCCCGGCGCAGGGGCCGGCTTCTGATCCTGAACGACAGCAGGCGTCTGGTACGTCTTCGTCGGCGGCAGGTCGCGCACCAGCGGCTCCAGCTCGCCGTACGTCTGCACGGCGTAGAGCTTGTCGAGCCGCGACGAGAACTCGGTCTGATCCAGCCGGCCGTCGGCGAACGCGTCCCGCAGCCGCCCGGCGATCTTCTCGCGGTCGGCTTCGGTGAATCGCTGGTACGGCTGGTACTGGGACATGCCTCAAGTGTGCCTCAGGCCCAGGGCCGCCGCGTCCCCCGATGGACGGACGCGGCGCATCGTCGTACTGGCTGACAGCCTCAGTCCGCGAGCGCGCCGCAGGTGACGCCGAGCTCGGCCAGCTTGGCCGCACCGCCGTCCAGCGACGTCAGCACCCAGGGACCTTGCGGAGTGAGAGTGAACGTGTGCTCGGTGTGAGCGGCCGCGCGACCGTCGTCGGTCACCACGGTCCAGTCGTCGTCGAGCGTGTGATTGTCCTGCTTGCCCAGCGTCAGCATCGGCTCGACCGCCAGCGCCAGACCCTCGACCAGCTTCGGGCCACGCCCGGCCTTGCCGAAGTTCGGCACGTTCGGCGGCTGGTGCATCGCCGACCCGATCCCGTGCCCGACGAAGTCCTCGACGATCCCGTACGACGAGTTGGCGCGCACGTGGGCCTCGACCGCGGCCGAGATGTCGGTCAGCCGGCCACCGAGCTTCGCCGCGGCGAAGCCCCGCCACATCGACTCCTCGCAGATCCGGGCCAGCTCGAGCAGGTCGTCGCCGACCGTGCCGACCGGCACCGTGATCGCGGCGTCGCCGTGCCACCCGGCCACGATCGCACCACAGTCGATCGAGATCAGGTCGCCCTCGGCGAGCACTCGCTCGCCCGGGATGCCGTGCACGATCTCGTCGTTCACCGAGGCGCAGATCGACCCGGTGAAGCCGTGGTAGCCCTTGAACGACGGGGTGGCGCCGGCGGACCGGATGGTGTCCTCGGCGATCGCGTCGAGCTCGCCGGTACTGATCCCGGGCTTGACCGCCTCGCGGAGCAGCTCCAGCGTGCGGCCGACCACCAGGCCGGCCGCTCGCATGGCGAGGATCTGTTCGCGGGTCTTGATCTCGATCCCGCGGTCCTTAAAAATCACAGCAGATCATTCCGCTTCAGTCGGTCAGGGACTTGAGCGCGGCGATGACGCGCTCGCTGACCTCGTCGATCTCGCCGACGCCGTCCACCTCGACCAGCAGGTCGCGCTGGCCGTAGACGGCCAGCAGCGGCTTGGTCTCGGCGGCGTACACGTCCTGCCGGTGCCGGATGACCTCTTCGGAGTCGTCCGTGCGGCCGTCGGTGTGGGCGCGCTTGGACATCCGGTCCACCAGCACGTCGATGTCGGCGACCAGCGCCACCACCGCGTCCAGCTTGTGGCCGTGCTCGGCCAGGATGTCGTCCAGCGTGCCCACCTGGGCGAGGGTGCGCGGGTACCCGTCGAGCAGGAACCCGTCACCGGCGTCGGCCTCCGACAACCGGTCCCGCACCATCGCGTTGGTGACCTCGTCGGGGACGTAGTCCCCGGCATCCATGAAGCGCTTGGCTTCGAGCCCGAGCGGCGTCTCGTCCTTCACGTTCGCTCGGAAGATGTCGCCGGTGGACACGGCCGGGATATTCAGGCGTTCCGCAAGCACCTTTGCCTGCGTGCCCTTGCCCGCCCCGGGCGGACCCATCAGCAACAGTCTCATCAGCGCAAGAACCCTTCGTAGTTGCGTTGCTGCAGCTGAGACTCGATCTGCTTCACCGTGTCCAGGCCCACGCCGACCATGATCAGGATCGACGTACCACCGAAGGGGAAGTTCTGGTTCGCGCCGGCCAGGACCAGCGCGATCAGCGGAATCAGCGACAGCACGGCCAGGTAGATGGCACCCGGCAAGGTGATGCGGTTCAGCACGTACGCCAGGTATTCCTCGGTCGGCCGACCGGCCCGGATGCCCGGGATGAAGCCGCCGTACTTCTTCATGTTGTCCGCGACTTCCTTCGGGTTGAAGGTGATCGAGACGTAGAAGTAGGTGAAGAACAGGATCAAGGCGACGTACGTAGCCATGTAAATGGGGTGGTCGCCCTTGACCAGGTTCCCTTGGATCCAGATCGCCCAGGGTTTGTCGGCCTGGAACTGGCTGACAAGCACCGGGAGGTACAGCAGGCTGGAGGCGAAGATGACCGGGATGACGCCGGCCTGGTTCACCTTCAGGGGAATGTAGGTGGAGGTACCGCCGAACATCTTGCGGCCGACCATCCGTTTGGCGTACTGCACCGGGATCCGGCGCTGCGCCTGTTCGATGAAGATGACCGCGGCCATGATCACCAGACCGACGGCGATCACGATGAAGAAGGTCGCGAAACCCTTCGTCTTCCGGATGCTCCACAGGTTGGTCGGGAAGGTGGCGACGATCTGGGTGAAGATCAGGATCGACATCCCGTTACCGACACCACGGTCGGTGATCAGCTCACCCAGCCACATGATCACGCCGGTACCGGCGGTCATGGTCAGCACCATCACGGTGACGTGGAACCAGTCGTCCTTGTACAGCAGGGGCTCGGTGCAGCCCTGGAACAGCCGGCCCGGGGTCCGGGCGAGCGCCACGAAGGCCGTCGACTGCAGGATCGCCAGTCCGACGGTCAGGAACCGGGTGTACTGGGTGATCTTCGACTGGCCCGCCTGGCCTTCCTTCTTCAGCGACTCCAGCCGCGGGATCACCACGGTGAGCAGCTGCAGGATGATGCTGGCGGTGATGTACGGCATGATGCCCAGCGCGAAGATCGCGAGCTGGAGCAGTGCGCCGCCGGAGAACAGGTTGATCAAGTTGTACAGATTGGCGTTGGTGCCAGTCTGGGTCCCCTTGATACACGTGTGCAGCGACTGGACGTTCACGCCGGGGGCCGGCACGACGGAGCCGATCCGGAAGATCACGACGATGAAGAGCACGAACAAGATCTTCCGGCGCAGGTCCGGAGTCTTGAACGCGTTGGCAAAGGCGCCTAACACCCTGTCCTCCCACATGTTTCCTCTGCCCCGGGCAGGGCAAGGGTCTGGCATAGCAGCCGGGCAAGAGACGAACCAGGGCCCGTCCGACCGGTGCAGAGTATCAAGCACCGGGCGTTACGAGCCCTGGACCGCATGTCACACCTCGGTGGTGGTCCCCCCGGCGGCCTGGATCTTGTCCAGAGCCGACTTCGAGAACTTGTGCGCCGAGACCTGCAGGGCGACGGTCAGTTCGCCGTCACCCAGCACCTTCACCGGCTGACCACGACGGACCGCGCCCTTGGCGACGAGTTCGGCTACGCCGACCTCTCCACCTTCGGGGAACAGTTGTCCGAGCTTGTCCAGGTTAACGACCTGGAACTCCACTCGGTTCCTGCTCTTGAAGCCCTTCAGCTTCGGGAGCCGCATGTGCTGCGGCATCTGGCCACCCTCGAAGTACTCGGGGATGTTGTTCCGGGCCTTGCTGCCCTTGGTACCGCGACCGGCGGTCTTGCCCTTGCTGCCCTCACCACGACCCACACGGGTCTTGGCGGTCTTGGCACCGGGCGCCGGACGCAGGTGATGAACCTTCAGCGCCATGTCAGTCGACCTCCTCGACGGTGATGAGGTGGCGAACCGCGCGGACCATGCCGCGAACCTCGGGACGGTCCTCGTGGACGGCGCTGTCGCCGATCCGCTTGACGCCCAGGGTGCGCAGGGTGTCGCGCTGGTTCTGCTTGCCACCGATGCCCGAACGGGTCTGGGTCACCTTCAAGCGTGCCATCAGGAAGCCACCTCCGCCCGCGCCTTCAGCAGCGCTGCCGGAGCGACGTGCTCGACCGGCAGGCCACGACGTGCGGCCACGGCCTCCGGGGTCTCCAGGGCCTGCAGCGCGGCCACCGTGGCGTGCACCACGTTGATCGCGTTGGAGGAACCCAGCGACTTGCTGAGGATGTCGTGGATCCCGGCGCACTCCAGTACGGCGCGCGCCGAGCCACCCGCGATCACACCGGTACCGGGAGCGGCCGGACGCAGCATGACAACGCCTGCGGCCTTCTCGCCCTGGACCGGGTGCGGGATGGTGCCCTGGATCCGCGGCACCTTGAAGAACGACTTCTTGGCCTCCTCGACACCCTTGGCGATCGCCGCGGGCACCTCCTTGGCCTTGCCGTAACCCACACCGACGGTGCCTTCGCCGTCGCCGACGACCACGAGGGCGGTGAAGCTGAAGCGACGACCACCCTTCACGACCTTGGCCACACGGTTGATGGCTACCACGCGCTCGATGTAGGCGGTCTTGTCAGCTGCCTGACCGCGACCACCGTCGCGGCCGCGGCGCTCACCACCGGCGCCGCCTCCGCGACGCTGCTGGCCTCCGCTCATTTCGAACTACCTTCTTCCTTGTGTGTCGCCATCAGAAACCGAGCCCGTTCTCACGAGCGGCGTCGGCCAGGGCCGCGATCCGTCCGTGGTACTTGTTCCCGGCGCGGTCGAAGACGACCGCCTCGATGCCCGCGGCCTTCGCCCGGTCGGCGATCAGGCCGCCGACGGTCTTGGCCTTGTCGGTCTTGTTGTCCGACGCACCGCGCAGGTCGGCCTCCATGGTGGAGGCGGAGACCAGGGTCTTGCCGGCCACGTCGTCGATGACCTGAACGAACAGGTGCTTCGCCGACTTGGTGACCACCAGGCGCGGCCGGTCCGGCGTACCGTTGATCTTCTTCCGGACGCGGATCTGGCGGCGCAGACGCGACGCCGTCTTCTTGGCGGAGTGCTTGTTGTGACGCAGTCCGATCGCCATGGTTACTTACCAGCCTTTCCGACCTTGCGGCGGACCTGCTCGCCGGCGTACCGCACACCCTTGCCCTTGTACGGCTCGGGCTTGCGCAGCTTGCGGATGTTGGCAGCGACCTCGCCGACCGACTGCTTGTCGATCCCGATGACCGAGAAACGGGTCGGGGCCTCGACGTTGAACGTGATGCCCTCGGGGGCGTCCACGGTGATCGTGTGGCTGTACCCGAGCGAGAACTCCAGCTGGGTCGGTCCCTTGGACAGGACGCGGTACCCGACGCCGACGATCTCGAGCTTCTTCTCGTAGCCGTCCGTCACGCCGGTCACCAGGTTGGCGATCAGTGTGCGGGACAGGCCGTGCAGTTCCTTGCTCTTGCGCTGGTCGTCCGGACGGCTGACGGCGATCGTGCCGTCCTCGTCCTTGCCGACCACGATGGGCTCAGCGACGACGTGCGTGAGCTGACCCTTGGGACCCTTGACGGTGACCGTCTGGCCGTCGATCGTGACGTCGACGCCGGACGGGACCGAGATCGGGAGCTTACCGATGCGAGACATGAGAGTGGTCCTCCTTCCGGTTCTTCGTCACCAGACGTAGGCGAGGACTTCCCCGCCAACGCCCTTGTTCTTGGCCTGACGGTCGGTCAGCAGTCCCTGGGAGGTCGAGATGATCGCGACACCCAGGCCACCGAGGACCTTCGGCAGGTTGGTCGACTTCGCGTAGACCCGCAGGCCCGGCTTCGAGATCCGCCGAACGCCCGCAAGGGAGCGCTCCCGGGTCGGGCCGAACTTGAGGTCGACGATCAGGGTCTTGCCGACAGCGCCCTCTTTGGGCTCCTCGACCTTGTAGGAGGAGATGTAGCCCTCCTGCTGGAGGATGTCGGCGATGCCCTGCTTGATCTTGCTGTACGGCATCGAGGTCGACTCGTGGTACGCCTGGTTGGCGTTGCGCAGACGCGTCAGCATGTCTGCGATCGGGTCGGTCATTGTCATGGCCTGGGGCCTCTTTCCCGCCGTGGTTTCGCCGGCCGGCGACCTACGGTGACTAGATGATGAAGGGAGAAACGTTCCGGGGTGGAGACGGTCACCAGCTGGACTTGGTCACACCGGGCAGCTCGCCCCGGTGCGCCATCTCCCGCAGGCAGATCCGGCACAGGCCGAACTTGCGGAAGACCGCCTTCGGCCGGCCGCAGCGCTGGCAGCGGGTGTAACCGCGCACCGCGAACTTCGGCGTCCGGGCCTGCTTGACCTTCAGTGCTGTCTTCGCCACGTCAGTTCTCCTTGAACGGGAAGCCGAGTGCCCGCAGCAGGGCCCGGCCCTCGTCGTCGTTCTTGGCGGTGGTCACCACGGTGATGTCCATGCCGCGGACCCGGTCGATGCGGTCCTGGTTGATCTCGTGGAACATCACCTGCTCGGTCAGACCGAAGGTGTAGTTCCCGGTGCCGTCGAACTGCTTCGGCGACAGACCGCGGAAGTCGCGGATCCGGGGCAGGGCCAGCGAGAGCAGCCGGTCCAGGAACTCCCACATCCGGTCGCCGCGCAGCGTGACGTGCGCGCCGATCGGCATGCCCTCACGCAGCTTGAACTGGGCGATCGACTTGCGGGCCTTGGTCACCTGCGGCGCCTGGCCGGTGATCGCGGCCAGGTCCTTGACGGCACCCTCGATCAGCTTGGAGTCACGGGCCGCCTCGCCGACGCCCATGTTCACCACGATCTTGGTCAGACCGGGCACCTGCATGGCGTTGGCGTAGCTGAACTCCTCGTTCAGCTTGCCGACGATCTCCTCGCGGTACTTGGTCTTCAACCGGGGCAGAACCCGCTCGGTCACTGTCTCGGTCATCAGATCTCCTCGCCGGTACGCCGCGCGATCCGGACGCTCCGGAAACCGGCGTACGTCGAACCGTCCGGGCGCCGCTTCTGCACCTCGACGCGGTTGTAGCCGACGCGGGTGGTCACCTTCTGCTTCTTGCCGTCCTTCTCGACCTCGACCAGAAGCATCACGTTGGAGACGTGGATCGGGGCTTCCTGGGTGACGATGCCACCCGTGGTGCCGCCGCGCTGGGCCTGCTGCACCTTGGTGTGCTTCTTGACCCGGTTCACGCCCTCGACGATGACCTTCTCGGCATCCGGCAGGACCTGAATGATCTTGCCTTCGAGACCCTTGGACTTACCGGCGATCACGCGGACCTGATCGCCCTTCTTCACGTGCAGTTTGCGCTGTGCAGCCATCTCAGAGCACCTCCGGTGCGAGCGAGATGATCTTCATGAAGCGCTTCTCGCGCAGCTCCCGGCCGACCGGCCCGAAGATACGGGTACCGCGGGGCTCACCGTCGGCCTTGAGGATCACCGCGGCGTTCTCGTCGAACCGGATGTAGGAGCCGTCCGGACGCCGGCGCTCCTTCACGGTGCGAACGATGACGGCCTTGACGACGTCGCCCTTCTTGACGCCGCCACCCGGGATCGCGTCCTTGACGGTGGCGACGATCGTGTCACCGACACCGGCGTAGCGCCGACCGGAGCCACCGAGAACCCGGATGCAAAGAATTTCCTTTGCGCCCGTGTTGTCGGCGACCTTCAGTCGCGACTCCTGCTGGATCATCTGTTGATCTCCTGGTTGTCTCGCTGGTTCTCACTCACGTGAGCCTTGCGGAACGAATAATTTCGATTGGTTGCCGAGCCGGTACTCGCGGTGGTGACCACCGCGGGGCCGGCCGGAACGCTTACTTGGCCTTCTCGAGGATCTCGACGACGCGCCAGCGCTTGGTCGCCGACAGCGGCCGGGTCTCCATCAGGAGGACCCGGTCGCCGATACCGGCGGCGTTCTGCTCGTCGTGTGCCTTGAGCTTGCTCGTGCGGCGGAGGACCTTGCCGTAGAGCTTGTGCTTGACCCGGTCCTCGACCTCGACGGTGACGGTCTTGTCCATCTTGTCGCTCAGCACCAGACCCTCACGGGTCTTGCGGGTGCCTCGCGCCTCGGGGGTCGTGCTCACGGTCTCGTCCTTCACGTTCTCGGTCATGCCTTCGCCTCGGCCTTCTCGGAGTCATCCGCAGTCTCAGTCTCTTCGACCTCAGCTGCGGCAACCGGAGCGTCGACCTCTTCGGTGATGCCGAGCGCACGCTCGGTCAGCACCGTGTAGATGCGGGCGATGTCCTTACGGACGGCGCGCAGCCGGCCGTGCGACTCCAGCTGTCCGGTGGCAGCCTGGAACCGGAGGTTGAACAGCTCCTCCTTGGCTTCACCGAGCTTGCTCAGCAGCTCGTCCCGGCCCAGGTTCCGCAGCTCGGCGGCGGTCAGGATAGCCATCAGTTCTCACCTGCCTCTCGGGTGATGAAGCGGCACTTCATCGGCAACTTGTGAATCGCGCGGCGCATGGCCTCGCGGGCGACGTCCTCGGTGACTCCGGAGAGCTCGAACATCACGCGCCCGGACTTCACGTTGGCGATCCACCACTCCGGCGAACCCTTACCGGAACCCATCCGGGTCTCGGCCGGCTTCTTGGTCAGCGGGCGGTCCGGGTAGATGTTGATCCAGACCTTTCCGCCACGCTTGATGTGCCGGGTCATCGCGATACGCGCCGACTCGATCTGCCGGTTGGTGACGTAGTGGCTCTCCAGGGCCTGGATGCCGAACTCGCCGAACGCCAGCGTGGTACCGCCCTTGGCAGCGCCGGAGCGCTTCGGGTGGTGCTGCTTGCGGTGCTTGACCTTGCGGGGGATGAGCATGGTTCAGCTCTCCGTTCCGGTCGTCGCGGCGGGCTTGTCGGCAGCCGGGGCAGTCGCCTCGGCGGCCGGGGCCGCGTTCCGTGCGTTGTCGCGGCCACCGCCGCTGTTGCTGCGGCCACCGCGGTCGCCGCCACGGTCGCGGTCGCCACCACGGCCACCACGGTCGTCGCGACGGGCCGGCCGGCGCTGCTGGGTGGCAGCGCGAGCCGCAGCCTGCGCCTCGCGCTCGGCCCGGGAGCCGGCCACGTCACCCTTGTAGATCCAGACCTTCACGCCGATCCGGCCGAAGGTCGTGCGGGCCTCGTAGAAGCCGTAGTCGATGTCGGCGCGCAGCGTGTGCAGCGGCACCCGACCCTCGCGGTAGAACTCCGACCGCGACATCTCGGCGCCACCAAGACGGCCCGAGCACTGGATCCGGATGCCCAGGGCGCCGCCACGCATGGTGGTCTGCATCGCCTTGCGCATCGCGCGGCGGAACGCCACGCGGCCGGACAGCTGCTCGGCCACACCCTGGGCGACCAGCTGAGCGTCGACCTCGGCGTTCTTGACCTCGAGGATGTTCAGCTGCACCTGCTTGCCGGTGAGCTCCTCCAGGCTGCCCCGGATCCGGTCCGCCTCGGCGCCGCGGCGACCGATGACGATGCCCGGACGGGCAGTGTGGATGTCGACCCGAACCCGGTCACGGGTGCGCTCGATCTCCACCCGGGAGATACCGGCGCGCTCCATGCCCTTGCTCAGCAGCTTGCGGATCTTGACGTCCTCGCCGACGTAGTCCTTGTACAGCTTCTCGGCGTACCAACGGCTCTTGTGATCAGTGCTGATGCCGAGACGGAACCCGTGCGGGTTAACCTTCTGTCCCACGTCAGGACTCCTTCTTCTCAGCGGTGGCCTTCTTGGCTGCCGCCTTCTTGGCGGTGGCCTTCTTGGCCGGCTTCTCGGCTGCGTCCGACTTCTCGGCCGCCGCCTTCTTCGCCGTCTTCTTGGCCGGGGCCTTCTTGGCAGTGTCTGCCTTGGCCCCGTCCGCCTTGGCGGTCTTCTTGGCCGGCGCCTTGGCGGCGGGCTCCTCGATGACGCGCGGCTGCACCACAACAGTGATGTGGCTGGTCCGCTTGTCGATCCGGGTGGCCCGACCCTGGGCGCGGGGGCGGTGACGCTTCAGCGTCGGTCCCTCGTCGACCAGGATCTTCGAGACGATCAGCTCGTCCCGGCTCAGGTGCTCGGTGCCCTCGGCGTTCGCCGCGGCGCTGTCGACGACCTTGTACACGGTCGCGGCAGCGGCCTGCGGGGCGAACTTCAGAGTGGCGAGTGCGTCGTCGACGCCCACACCGCGCACCAGATCGGCCACGCGACGCGCCTTCATCGGCGTCACGCGGACGAAGCGCGCGACCGCGAAGGCCCCGGGCTGCTCGCCCAACAGGCTCTCGCGACGGGCACTGACGGCCCTACGCTCTTGAACGCTCATGATGTTCGAATCTCTCCGTAGGTTGCTTTCGCGTCGTCAACTGACCAGCGGTCAGCGACGCCGTGACTTCCGGTCGTCCTTCTCGTGACCCTTGAACGTCCGGGTCGGGGCGAACTCGCCGAGCTTGTGCCCGACCATCGCGTCCGTCACGAACACCGGCACGTGCTTGCGGCCGTCGTGCACCGCAATCGTGTGGCCGATCATGTCCGGCACGATCATCGATCGGCGGGACCAGGTCTTGATGACATTCTTGGTGCCCTTTTCGTTCTGCACCTCCACCTTCTTTGCCAGGTGGTGGTCGACGAACGGGCCCTTCTTCAAGCTGCGTGGCATTCTGGCCGGCTCCTATCAGCGCTTCTTGCCGGCCTTGCGGCGCCGGACGATCATGCGGTCGCTTTCCTTGCGGGTACGGGTACGGCCCTCGGGCTTGCCCCACGGTGACACCGGGTGGCGTCCACCCGAGGTCTTACCCTCACCACCACCGTGCGGGTGGTCGACCGGGTTCATCGCGACACCGCGGACGGTCGGGCGCTTGCCCTTCCAGCGCATCCGGCCCGCCTTGCCCCAGTTGATGTTCGACTGCTCGCCGTTGCCGACCTCACCGAGGGTGGCGCGGCAGCGTACGTCGACCATCCGGACCTCGCCGGACGGCATCCGCAGGGTTGCCATCCGACCCTCCTTCGCGACCAGCTGAATGCTGGTACCGGCGGAGCGGCCCATCTTGGCGCCACCGCCCGGACGCAGCTCGACAGCGTGGATCGTGGAGCCGACCGGGATGTTGCGCAGCGGCAGGTTGTTGCCGATCTTGATGTCGGCGGCCGGACCGTTCTCGACGACCGTGCCCTGCTTCAGGTTGGTCGGGGCGAGGATGTAGCGCTTCTCGCCGTCGACGTAGTGCAGCAGTGCGATCCGCGCGGTGCGGTTCGGGTCGTACTCGATCTCGGCAACCTTCGCCGGGACACCGTCCTTGTCGTACCGCTTGAAGTCGATCAGGCGGTAGGCGCGCTTGTGGCCGCCACCCTGGTGCCGAGTGGTGATCTTGCCGCTGTTGTTGCGGCCACCCTTCTTCGGCAGCGGGCGCAGCAGCGACTTCTCAGGCGTCGATCGGGTGAGCTCGACGAAGTCGGCCACGCTCGAGCCACGACGGCCCGGCGTTGTCGGCTTGTATTTGCGGATACCCATTACGACTGGCCTCCGAAGATATCGATGCGGTCGTCACCCTTGAGGGTCACGATCGCGCGCTTGGTGTCGGGACGCTTGCCCCAACCCGCGCGGGTCCGGCGACGCTTGCCCTTGCGGTTCAGCGTGTTGACGTCGTTGACCTTGACCTTGAACACCTTCTCGACCGCGAGCTTGATCTCGGTCTTGTTGGCGTCCGGGGCGACCTCGAACGTGTACTTCTGCTCGTCCAGCAGGCCGTAGCTCTTCTCGCTCACGACCGGCCGCAGCAGCACGTCCCGCGGGTCCTTGTTCACTCCGTGGCTCATGCTTCAACCTCCTGCTCGGCCTCGGTCGACGTTGCGACGGCCTTCACGGACTTACCTTTGGGTGCGCCGGCGACGAAGCTGTCCAGCGCGGCCTTGGTGAAAACGACCGCGTCGCTGCAGAGCACGTCGTACGCGTTCAGCTGGTCGGCGGCGATCAGGTGCACGTGCTGCACGTTGCGCAGGCTCAGCCAGGTGCTCTCGTCCGCACGGTCCACGACGACCAGGGCCTTGCCCGGGTCGGTCACCTGGGCCAGCACGTTCAGCGCGCCCTTGGTGGACGGGGTGTCGCCGTCGAGGAAGCTCTCGACCACGAAGATGCGGCCGTCACGGGCCCGGTCCGACAGCGAACCGCGGAGCGCGGCGGCGATCATCTTCTTCGGGGTCCGCTGGCTGTAGTCACGCGGCGTGGGGCCGTGGACGACGCCACCACCGGTGAACTGCGGCGCACGGGTCGAGCCCTGACGGGCGCGGCCGGTGCCCTTCTGGCGGTACGGCTTGGCGCCACCGCCGGACACCTCGGCCCGGGTCTTGACCTTGTGCGTGCCCTGACGGGCCGCAGCCAGCTGTGCCACCACGACCTGGTGGATCAGCGGGATGTTGACCTGGACGTCGAACAGCTCGGCCGGAAGCTCGGCGGAACCCTTCTTGCTGACCTTGTCGCCCTTCACGGCGACGACGTCGACGGTGCTCACTTGGCAGCCCCCTTCGCGGCGTTGCGGATCAGCACCAGACCGCCCTTGGGACCGGGAACGGCACCCTTGAGCAGGATGAGGCCGCGGTCCGTGTCGATGGCGTGCACGGTGATGTTCTGCGTGGTGACCTTCTCGTGGCCCATCCGGCCGGCCATCTTCAGGCCCTTGAAAACCCGGCCCGGGGTGGCGCAGCCGCCGATGGAACCCGGCGAGCGGTGCTTCTTGTGCACACCGTGGGTCGAGCTCAGACCGTGGAAGCCGTGCCGCTTCATCACACCGGCGAAGCCCTTGCCCTTGCTGGTGGCGGAGACGTCGACCAGCTCGCCGGCCTCGAAGGCCTCGGCCTTGATCTCCTGGCCCAGCGTGTACTCGCTGGCGTCGGCGGTGCGCAGCTCCAGCAGGTGGC
Source organism: Kribbella sp. NPDC058245 (assembly GCF_042882005.1). Taxonomy (NCBI): domain Bacteria; kingdom Bacillati; phylum Actinomycetota; class Actinomycetes; order Propionibacteriales; family Kribbellaceae; genus Kribbella; species Kribbella sp. NPDC058245. Next base: position 586,887 of record NZ_JBHVWY010000001.1, on the reverse strand, counting down.
GCCGCGGCGTCACGCCGGCCTTGTCGAAGTGGCCGCGCATGGGCTTGGTCACCTTGCGCGGGTCGATGTCGCCGAACGCGATCTGGACGCCGTCGTACCCGGCGTCGGCAGCGGTGCGGACACCGGTGACGACACAAGGGCCGGCCTGGATCACGGTGACGGGGACGACTCGGTTGTTCTCGTCCCAGGTCTGGGTCATGCCGAGCTTGGTGCCCAGCAGCCCTCGCGTGTTCTTGGTTGAAGTGCTCATTGGCTGTTCGCGTCCCTCAGAGCTTGATCTCGATGTCGACGCCGGCCGGCAGGTCGAGCCGCATCAGCGAGTCGACGGTCTTCGGCGTGGGGTCGATGATGTCGATGAGCCGCTTGTGGGTGCGCATCTCGAAGTGCTCGCGGCTGTCCTTGTACTTGTGCGGCGAGCGGATGACGCAGAACACGTTCTTTTCCGTCGGCAACGGCACCGGGCCAGCAACCTTCGCACCAGTACGCGTCACCGTGTCGACAATCTTGCGCGCCGAGCTGTCGATGACCTCGTGGTCGTAGGCCTTCAGCCGGATGCGGATCTTCTGTCCCGCCATCGCTTCGCTTCGTCCTTCTCTATCGTCTTCGTTGCGTTGCTCCGACCCCCGCGGTCGGGTGTGTCGCGGGCTGAAAGCACACGACACCACCCCCATGATCCTGCCTTGTGGGTTGGGTCAGGATCGGTCTCGGACCGATCCGCGGCGCAGTCTCCGGTTCGGCGCGCATAGCAGCACGCCCCGGCAACCGCGCCCGAGCAACTCAGCTATTGTGCCAGAGATCCGCCGGGGAATGCCAATCGAGGTCAGAGACCCCGATCAGCGGGCCAGTTCGGAGCCAGCAGCCCCTCCGCCTGCAGGTGCGCGAAGTCTGCGGTGTACCAGGTCGCAGGGTAGGTCACGGCGGTGGATCCGGACAGGAAGGCTCCCCACCACGAGAACGACGAGTTGGCGATGACATGCCGCGCACACAGACTCATACAGGTCAGGTCGACGAAATCGGGCGGCCCGTCGGACACCGCGTCCGGCTCGAGGAAGGCCAATTCCGCGCGCACCCAGGCGGGATCGTCGGAGAACACGATGAGCGGTCCACGCCGGTCGCGCAGCGCTTCGGCGTAATAGTCCGGAGCCAGCTGCCGGTATACGCGGTTATGCAGCAGGTAGTCGGTACGGCGAACATGCACCGCGGTCACCTCACCGGCGCTCAGCACGTCGCCGTACAGGTGCTGGGCGAGCTCAACCGCCGGACCGGAGGGCGCCAGAAGCTTCCGGACCAGATCTCGGTGCTCCCACCACAGCGTGGTGTCCTGCAGAAACAGCCGCCCGGACGTGCTCGCCCAAGGAGTGACCTTTCCCGCCGCGCTACTGAGCTCCTCGGCGAGGTCGGGTGCGTCGATGTCTGCTTCCGACACGGTGCCGAACCAGTTGCCGGGAATGCTGAAAGCCTGCTCGTAGCGCCACGGCGGCAACCGCACCGGCATGTTCCGGGTCGCCGCGAGACCTGCGACCGCGGCGAGCTGCCACAACTGGTTCCCCAGGCGCCCGTAGGCGCCGAGGTTGCGGAAGGTCACCGCCGGACGGCTGTCTGCGGACGTCATTTGGTCGCCTCCAGGTTCAGGCTCATCAGCCGGCCCGATTCCTTGTCCAGGTGCGGAAGGTACGCCTGCGAGTAGTCGTCGACGTCGCTGTGCTCGACCGTTCGCCAATCCCACGGAACGACATCGCCGAAGCCGACCGCCAGCAGCGCCGCCGTCAGGAGCTCGGCGTCGAAGACCATTTTGTGGTAGTCGAGCAGGTCACGCTGACCACCGACGCAGAGACCGACCAGATCAGACAGGCCGTTGTGCAGCCGCCCCGACACGTATTCCTCGGCCATGGCGGTGAAGTCGGGCACCGCCAGCCTGAGCAGACCTCCCGGCCGTAGGACGCGGTACCACTCCCGCAGGACGTCTTGATACTCGTGGCGCCCGAAATGCTCCAGCACATGGCTCGCGTAGATGAGGTCGACCGAACCCGACGCGATCTGGGGCAACGACTCGACAGGTCCGACCTGATCGATATGACCGAGGTCGAGGGCATCGATGTGGACGAACCCTGGCAGGAACTTCGCCCCGCACCCCAGGTGCAGTTTGAGCAGATCGTTACGGGCCCGCGGGCCTGAGGTGGAGGCGGTCATCACAGAACGCCCTCCCGATCGATGCAGCGACTGAGTCGCTCGTAATGAACCGCGTGGGCGCCCGCGACCAGAAACGAGGTGTCCGCTCCCGGCGCATGCCCACCCCGGCCGCCGACCTGGCCGAGTGCCTCGGTCAGCAACAGCGCCATCGCCATCGCCATCGCGGGGTCCACCGGTCCCCCGACAAAGCCGGCCGCCCTGCCGTGCAGCACCTCGAACAGGCCGGTGACCGGGGTCGCACACGGACGAAGGTCGTAGCCGGAGCCGGACAACGCTGTCGCGCCGCCACCTGGCGCGTCGAACACGAGGTCGTAGCCGATCGAAACGCCGTAGTCGAAACGCAACCACTCGTCGTCGGCATAGGTCCCGTGCCCCAACGCGGCCGAGTAGATCGTCTCCGAGCCGACCCGCCGCACTGCTGTAATCGTGGCCACGCCGGCGGAAACACGAGTGATACAGACCTCGCATCCAGCGAGTCCGGCCACAGCCACCGCTCGGACGAACCAGAAGTCCACCTCGTCGGCAGGTGTGGTCAGCACAGGCACCGCGAGGTCCGCAACGGCGAGCAGGTCCGCAACGGCCTTCTCCAGCTCCTCCTTCGAAGGGCCGTCGAGTCTCGCCGCGGTTCGAGCGAGCTCGAGTTGACTCAGCAGCGCGGATGCCGGTCCCGTCATCGCCGCGCCACCCGAGCACCGACGGGAAGCTGCAACTTGAAGACCGTGTACGTCTCGTACGGCAGGACCCGGTCCGCGACCGAACGGACCTCGAGCCCGCAGTTCCGCGCCTCCGCACCGAGGTCGAACAGCCCCTGGTCCTTCGGCGCGCTACTCGCCAGGAAGTAGGCCCGGCCCCCGGGTGCCAGGTAGTCGCGCACTTCTTCGAGGAACCGATTGGAGTGCGCGAGCGCCGAGTCGTAGACCGCGGTCTCGAACATCGAGGACGGCGTGATCGGCAGCAGCGGCGGATTGGCGATGATCACGTCGAACTGCCCGGACACCGGCGCGAACAGATCTCCTTGCCGGACCACGACCCGGTCGGCCAGCCCGTTGCGCTCCGCGTTGGTCGTGGCGCAACTGACCGCTTCCGCCGACCAATCGACACACAGCACCGAAGCGCCGCGCCGCGCCGCCATCAAGCCCTGATAGCCCGAGCCGCAGAACATGTCCAGAACCCGTTCGCCGGGCTCGACCTGAGTGTGCTCGGCCAGGAAGGTGCTCGTCTTCGTATAGGTCGGACAGAACACCCCGGGCAGCATCAGGAGCTGCAGCGAGTCGATCTCGACCTGGTACGGCTCGGTGTGAGCCAGGTGCCGGTCGATCAAGCGTTGCGCGGGCCGCAGGTCGATCCCGTCGTTGCCATGCACGTTGGTCCTCCAGAGGTCGTGTTGTCACGCGGCGTGGATGTACCGCTGTTCGAGCTCGGCCAACGCCCCGGCGACCTGCTCGTGCCAGATCGCTCGCGGGTGGCCGTCGAAGCGGTAGAACAAGTCGTCGTCGGGTAGCCCCGACAGCTCTCGAAGATCGATGACGGGAACCTGGTCGGCCGCCAGCAACTCCTGCAGAGTCGCGATCTTCGCCCGGTTGCGATCTCCACCGGGGACCGGCGGCGTCACGACAGCAAAACGCCGACCCACCGACTCGGCGAGCTCCTGGAGTCCACGCAGCAGGGCCGTGGTGAGTCGCCACTCCATCCGATCGACCAGACCTGGCAGCAGCGGATCCTCCGCGACCGACTCGGCGGGACCGATCAGCCCGGCCGGACGAAGCCGGCCCTGCTCGAGGTCGACCACCGGATGACTCGCTCGGCCGGGATTGATCCAAGCATTCAGCTCGACCCATTCGCGTCGTCGCCACGCTCGCATCAGCTGATCGGGAACCCAGACATAGACGACGAGCCCGTCGGGCCGGCAGGGCAGGCCGCCCACCTCGACCGCCTGGCGAAGCTGAAGATAGGCCTGGGTCGGCCCATAACCCATGCAGGCCCAGTTCTCGGCCCCGACGCCTCGTCCGGCCAGCTGCTGCGCCAGCGTCTCGTCGTCGTTCACGCCGTGCCCGAAAGCCCAGGAGCAGCCGAGCACCAGCACATCGGGGACGTCACGTCCCGGCGGTGGCACCGTCCGGCGCCGCCCCGCTTCGTCGATGCTGTAGCGCGCCCGGAACTCGTACGACGGATGCACCACCTCAACCGCGCGACGATGCGACCAGCCGAGCAGGTCATCCGGCTGGAACAGCCCGATGCGGGGCTTGCGCAGCCGCGTGTACGGCAACTGGTGAAGTACCCGGTTGAGGGTCCTCGACCGCACCATCCGCGTCGGCGGGACGAGGATCGAGAGCGTGTTGTAGTAGCTGTCGAGGAGGTTCATCGGCAATCAGTCCAGATCCATCGGCAGGTGCGGCGACAGCTCGACGGCCGCGAGGTCGGACCGGTCGAGGAGATGACTGCCGATGCACAGATGGTCGAGCTCTGTGCGCTGGAAGGTTCGAAGCGCGTCCTCCGGCGAGCAGACGATCGGCTCCCCGCGCAGATTGAAGGAGGTGTTCACCAGGACCGGGACACCGGTCAGGTCACCGAAGTCGCGCAGCAGTCGCCAGAAGAGCGGATTTGTGCCCTGGGCAACAGTCTGTACCCGGGCCGACAGGTCGACATGGGTCACCGCCGGAATCGTGCTCCGGACGTGCCGCGCCCGCTCCACCGGCGTCGCCGACTCGTCCTGCGCCGGAACCTGCACCACCTGATCCGGCCGTACCTGGGCCGTGAACAACATGTACGGCGACTCCCTGCCGAGCACGAAGTACCGATCGGCGTCCTCAGCCGGCACGGCCGGTGCGAAGGGCCGGAAGGACTCCCGGTTCTTGACCGCCACGTTGAGGTGCTGCTGCATCGAGGCCGACCGCGGATCACCGAGGATCGACCGGTTGCCGAGAGCCCGCGGCCCGAACTCCTGCCGGCCTTGGAACCAGGCGACGGTCCGGCCGTTCGCCAGCAGCTCCGCCGTCGTCTTGACGAGCGCATCCTCCGGCAGGGTGCGATAGGTGGCCCCAACGCTGTCGAGGAAGCGGGCGACGACCTGGTCGTCGAAAGCCGGGCCCAGCTGGGCGCCCCGCATGCTGTCCGTCCCGGCCGCCACTCGCGGCTTCGACAGCTGGTGGTGCCACACGTAGAGGGCGGCACCCAACGCTCCACCCGCGTCGCTGGCGGCCGGCTGCACCCAAACATCGTCGAACCCGGCGTCGGCGAGCACCTTACTGTTGGCGACACAGTTCAGTGCGCTGCCGCCGGCCAGACAGAGGTTGCGCTCGCCAGTGACAGTCCGGGCATACCGCGCGATCTTGATCATGGCCTCTTCGAACACCGCCTGCACGGACGCCGCGACGTCGCAGTAGAACTCGTCGAGCTCGGACTCCGCCGCGCGCCGCGGGCGCCCCAGCAACTCGTCGAGAGCGGGTGATGCCAGGCTGTCCGACAGCGGATCCAGGTGGTCGAAGTACCGAAGGTTGAGCCGGAACGCCCCGTCGTCGCCCAGTTTGATGACGTGTTCCTTGAGGAGCTCCGCCATCCGTGGCCGCCCATACGGCGCCAGCCCCATCAGCTTGTACTCGCCGCTGTTCACCCGGAAGCCGCAGTAGTAGGTCAGTGCCGAGTAGAAGAGTCCCAGCGAATGCGGATACGACTGCCGCCGGAGCGGCCGCAGGTCATTCCCCCCGCCGACGCTGATCGACGTGGTGGTGAACTCCCCCACCCCGTCGACCGTGACGACCGCCGCCCGATCGAACGGACTCGGGAAGTAGGCCGAGGCGGCGTGCGCCATGTGATGCTCGACAGCCAGCACCCGAGCGCCCGGCGCACCTTGCGGGAACAACGCCCCGACATCGCGCCGGCCACGAGCCGTCACCCGGCGCCAGCTCTCGGAGCCGGACAGCTCCGCGGTCGTCCCCGCCGCGGCAGCTGACGCGCGGACGCGGCGGAGCTTGAGCAGCGGCAACTCGTAGTACGCGAACCAGTCGACGTCGGCATGGTCGAGGTCGTTCGACCGCAGACACCATTCGGCGGCCGCCGCCGGGAACGAGGAGTCGTGTTTGCGTCGGGTGAAGACCTCTTCCTGGGCCGCCGCGATCACCCGGCCGTCCCGGATCAGCGCGGCCGCGCTGTCGTGGTAATGAGCGGAGACCCCCAGGATGTTCACCACTGGCTACGCGCTCCTTTCAGGTCAACGGATAGGTGGTTCCCGAAACCTCACGGGCCGGCGCCGTCGACGAGCGCCGACCGAAACGGCGGGTTACCAGTTGTTCGGCGTCCGTCCAGGCGTCCCAGGCCGGCGGCTGGTCCCAGTCGGTCGAGAGCCGGTCGGCGGGCGCCCGGGACACCCGGCGGAAATGCAACTGGGCAGAAAACAGCGCCGATGCTGCTGAAATCCGGCCCATGAAACTAATGCTGGGTGAAGTCACAGCATTTGACCTTACCTGAATATTCTTTGCCACGAAAGAGTGTTTCTTATCTTCGTAAATGAAGTCTACTGCATCTAACTGCAGGCCGCATCAGCGCGCCGTCTCCGGCGCGCCGACGGACGCTTGTTCGGTCCTGGACATTACTCCGTAGAACGTGGTTCCGCTGCCCGGGTCGCGGCGACCTGCGTGTCGTCAGGAAATTGCAGCTTCGTGCAATGTGAAAACCTGGACTTAGGCCGTGCGGAGCATCGATGATGGCCCACTGGGCCCTGATAACCGAGGCCGCCGGACCAGCCCGCGGCCGGACCGGAGGAACAGTGGCACCCGTCCTCAGCGTGATCGTCCCGTTCTTCGACGTCGAGATCTACTTCCGCGAGTGCCTGCAGTCCATCGCCGCCCAGAGCCTGCGCGATCTGGAGGTGGTGCTGATCGACGACGGCTCGACCGACGACAGCCTCACGCTCGCCCGCGAGCACTGCCGTGCGGATCCGCGGTTCCGCATCGTCCGGCAGGATAACCAGGGCCTAGGCCCAGCCCGGAACACCGGCCTTCGCCACGCCCAGGGCGAGTACGTCGCCTTCGCCGACAGCGACGACGTGCTCCCGGTCAAGGCGTACGAAACCCTGGTCGCGACCCTCGAGGCCACCGGCTCGGACCTGGCGTCGGGCAATGTCCGCCGGCTCAGCACCGCGGGCATCGCGCCCTACCACGGGTACGGCTCGACGTTCGACGTCGACCAGACGCGGACCCACATCACCCGCTACCGCGCTCTGCTCACCGACCGAATGGTCTGGAACAAGGTGTACCGCCGACGCTTCTGGCAGCAGCACGACCTGGCCTTTCCAGCCATGCGCTACGAGGATGCCCCGGTCACCGTCCTGGCCCATCTGCTCGCCGAGTCCGTCGACATCGTCAGCACCGACGTCTACTACTGGCGGCGCCGGGAGCAGGGCCCGCCGTCGATCACCCAGCGGATGTTCGAGCCCGGTAATCTCACCGACCGGGTCCGGATGGTGCAGATGACCGGCGAGATCATCACCACCCGGGCTCCGCAGCTCAAGGCCGACTATGACCGTGACATGTGCGCGGGGAACGATCTGCGAGCCGCCGTACTCGGGGCCCGGCTCCTCGAGCCGGACGACTTCGCGCCGACCCTCAGCACGGCTCAGCACTACCTCGCGGAGGTCGACGAGACAGTGCTCGCGGATCTCCCCGCACCGCATCGCCGCAATCTCCAGCACCTGCTTGCCGGCCGCCCCAGCCAGATCAGCGACCCGCTCCCCCTCGACGGGGAGTGGTAACGCCGGTCAGATCAGGCCCTTCGCCCGTCCCAGGATCCACGGCAACGTCCAGGTCCACCACGGGAGATACTCGTCGAGAGCATCATGACGGACCGCCCAACGCAGTCTCGACAAGTACCCGAGGACCAAGGTCGCCTCGTAGCCGAACCGGACGTCGGCGGCCGCGACGACACCAGAGAGCTCCTGCTCGTACGACGTCGCCAGCGCACGCTCGATCGGGTCGAACTCCTCGGCCGTGGCGGCCGTGAGCGAGAGACTGAGCACGAACTGCGCCAGGTCCTCACCCGGATGCGCGACGCCCAGATGACCCCAGTCCAGCGCGACAGTCACTGCCTCGCCGACAACCAGATTCCCGCGATGCAAGTCTCCGTGGCACAGCAGGGACGGCGCCGAATTCAACCGGCCCAGGAGCTCCAACCGCAGGTCCCACAGACGCTCCAGCTCCCCCCAGACGGGGCGCGCGGCAGGCACGGTCACGTCGTATTCCGGCCAGCCATCGACCGCATCGCGTCGCCCCAGCCTGGTCGCCAGCTGCGCCCGTGCGAACCAGATCCGGTCCGGCGGACGATCGCCGCCACGTCGCTGCCAGTGGGCCAGGTGGCGGACAGCGACGACACAGCGCGCCGGACTCCAGTCCGGAACGCGGTCACCCGCTACGTCTTCCATCCAGACCCGCACCTCGCTGTCCTGGAAGACGCCCAGGCAGACCGGCGCGACAAGCCCGATGGACCCCTGCGGAAGGACTCCGAAGGCGTACGCCAGTGCCTCGCGCTCCCAGAAGGCCCAATGCCGCAGCTCAGGGTCCGCTTCTTGGCTCCGCCGGAGCTTCTTCAGCACCACCCGGTACGTCGCCCGCGCGCCGGTCCGGTGCTCGCGGACATCGAGCCAGACATAGCGGGTCTCCACCGTCGCGGGACCGTCACCGGCGCCGATCAGCGCACTGCGCGCCCGCTCGACCCGATGCCGGCTCCCGGGCCGCAGCCGGGCCAGGATCTGCTCGAGCTCGGTCCGGGTCACGGCGGTCAGCGGGCCGGCCGGCACCGCGACGAGATTCGTGTCAGCAGGCACAACAAAACCCCCGCGCTCTTTAAATGCACAGGATCATGGGCAAAGATCAATAGAAGACTTTAGCCTGGATATCAATCGCGCGCGGCTCGAACGAAACAAATTGCAGCTTTTGACATCACCGAATCCCGGCCGGTATCACAGCAATTCGCCAACTTCAAGACTTCTCGGCACCGAAGACCGCGGGTAGAGTCGGCCGCTGTCACCGTGAATTCCCAGGGATTCGCTGGCTGCCAGGCGCCGCGGTGCTATCGATACCGCGTGATCGACAGGGCTGCTCGATGTGCCGGCCCGCCTCCGCTGATCGACTCTGAGGTGAAACCATGGATGTTCGGACACCCGCGTTCGACCGACTCCCGCCGGAGCGCTGATGGCGCGGTTGATCGCGACCGCCGAGGACTTCGCGTTCGGCCCGGCCGGGAAGCTAGTCACCGTCGCCGAGGAACTGGCCGCGCGTGGCCACGCCCTGACCTTCGCCGGCAGCGGTACCGCACTGCAGCTGGCCGAACGAGCCGACTGCTGGGACGAGGTGGTCGCCTGCCCGACGGACGCGCCCGAGTTCGAGGAACTCGTCGGCTCCCGGATGGCGGCCGCCGATCTGCTGGTCTCCTGCGTCGATCGCCCGAGCGTCGAGCTGGCCCGCAAGCACGGGCTCCCGGTCGCCTGGCTCGATCCGCTGACCTGGTGGTGGGGCGACGAGGCTCCGGTCTGGCTTCCCGACCTCGAGCTCTGCGTGGTGCAACGATCGATCGGCGCCGGCGACGCGGCCGGGCCGTACCAGGAGCTGCCCGCGAACCATGTCGTCGTCGGTCCGATCGTCCGGACTGGGCCGGAGCGTCGCGGCGACGCCGGCAGCGGGCCCCTGCTCGTCAACTTCGGCGGCGGCGAGGCCGCCGACTGGTACCAGCCGGGCAGGGACACGAACTACCCGTACGTGATCATCGACCTGCTCCTGACCCAGATCGACCTGACCGGGTTCTCGCAGGTCGTGGTGGCCAGCGGCGAACGGATCGCCGCCGAGGCCCGGCGCCGGTGGCCAGATGCGCCGGTGAGCTTCGAATGCCTCGGACACCGCGACTTCGTGGAGCGGCTGTCCTCGGCCCAGGCGTTCTTGACGGTTCCCGGTCTGGAGGCGCCGCTGGAGGGCTGGGCGGCCGGTGTCCCCACGCTGTTCCTCCCACCGTCGAACAGCAGCCAGTACGTGCAGCTCGACGAGTTCCGTCGTCGCGGGGTCGGCGACCTGAGCGTCCATCTCAGGGACTTCCTGCCCCCGCTCGATCTGCTGTCCGCCCCGCTGCGGGACCGCTCCGAGCGGTTCATCGAGCAACTGCGGGACTTCGAGCGCACGCCCACGATCCGCACCGAGGTCGCCGCGCGCCTCAGTGACCTACTGACCCACCCGGAGGGCTGGATGCCGGCGGTACGCCGCGGTCACGCCTATCTGGACGAGCTCGGGCGCGATGGTCTCGAGCGTTGTGTCGCCGCTATCTGTGCTCTGGTCGAACGAGAAGGCGAGTCCGCATGAGAGTGTTCCTGGCCGGAGTCATCCAAGGCGGCCGCACCGACGACGGCATCCACTCTCAGGACTACCGCCGGCAGCTCACTGCCCTGATCACCGCGGCTGTCCCTGGAGCCACGATCATCGACCCGCACACGGAGAACCTGGGCCGGCTGGACTGGCAGCGTGAGCAGCAGAGCGAGATGTTCCTGCGCTACGCGCGCGCTGCCGCCCATTGCGATGTGCTGATCGCCTGGTTGCCGGAGCCCAGCATGGGAACGGCCATCGAGATGTACGAGGCGTACCAGGCCGGTGTCCCGGTCATCGCCATCACTGCGTTGACCGGGACGTGGGCGATCTTCTCCCTGGCCACGGTCTGCGTGCCGGACCTCGCCGGGTTCGCCGACCTCGTCGCCAGTGGTGAGTTCACCCGGCTGGCGGGCACCCGGGTGGACTCGTGACCGCTGCTCCGCGGGTCGACGTCCTGGTCCCCTTCGGCGAGGCACCCGCGCATCCCGAGCGCACCCAGAACCTGATCCGGGTGTTGACCGACCTGTGCGCGACACTCGACTACCCGAATTACCGGGTCTCGCTCGTCGAGATCAGCGCTCGCCCCTCCCAGCAGCGGCTCGCGGACGAGCTCGGAGCGGGCTACGTCTTCGCCCGCCGGGACGGCGAGTTCTCACCGGGGCGCGCGATGAACCTCGGCGTCGTCGAACGAAGCCGGCCGGCGGAGCTGATCTACTTCCACCAGACCGACTTCCTGGTCGGCCCGGACGTCTTGTCGCGTGCGGTCGATCAGCTGCAGCGACTCGACTGTCCGTTCGTCTTCCCCTACTGGGGCGAGATCCATCTGTCGGCACCGGTGAGCACCGCGATCCGGCGGGCGGAGCTCGACCCGGTGGACCTGCTCGCCCGGTTCCGGCGGCTAGTCGGGAGCTGGCGAACCGAGACGCCTCCGGCCCAGGGCCCACAGGCGACCGGCCACGACGAGGTCGTCCTGACTTCCGGCGAGTACGAGTACGTGACCCGTTCCTTCCCCAGCACGCTGAAGAAGACCTTGCACGAGGCTGCCCAGGTTGACCTGTGGGGTGTCGACGACCGGCCTTACGCGCCGTACCGCTGGACGCCGTCGACCGACCGTGGCGCCGAGGTCTGCAGGATCAGCCGCGGACCACGCGCCAGTGCGGCCTACCTGTGCACGGATCAGGCGTTCCGGCGCGCCGGCGGCGTACCCGAACTCCCGGGCTGGGGGTTCGAGGACCTGATGTTCTGGCAGCTGATCCAGGCCTTCCATCCCTACGCCGCGGATCGCGCGGCGATCAGCTACGACGGAACCGCTGTGACGCTGGGCGATCCGCTGCTCCATCTCTGGCACCCGGTCAGCGGCAGCTCGGGCTACTACGCCGCGACCGCGGAGAACCAGAAGGCCTTCAACCATTTGGCTGCGCTCGACGCGACCCAGATCCGGCAGCAGGCGACTCCGCTGCCCGACGCGCCCCCGCAACCCCGACACGAAGGAAGTGCTCCATGACGAACTCCTCCATCCCTGCGTCGGCCACTCGCTTCGTCACGACCGAACAGCGCGCGCAGTACGCGACCGACGGATACTGCGTGCTCCCCGCAGTGCTTCCCGACGAAGATCTGCAGCTGCTGCTGACCGAGAGCGACCGGGCGATCGAAGCGATCCACGCGGAGATGGAACGGCGCGGCACGAACGTCCTCGGCGGGAGCCGCCGCGGCCTCCAGTACATCCCCGGCAACGTCCGTCACCAGCAGCCCGAACTGCGCGAGTTCCTCTTCGGCGCGCTGATGCGTGAAGTCTGCTCCGAGCTGGTCGGGCCGCAGGCACACCTGATCTGGGACCAGTTCTCGATCAAGCTCGGCGCCGCGACGGCAGGCGCCGACACCGGTTACGGCACGGACGGCAACCCCCAGTCCCTCGGCACGTTCTCCTGGCACCAGGACTCCGGCTACGTTCCGGTCGACCATGCGCCGTACCTGACCTGCTGGATCGCGATCGACCCGACCAACGAGGCGAACGGCGCCATCCGGGTCATCCCGTTCCCGGAGATCGGGGTGCGGACGCGGGTGACACACGTCGCGGATCCGGACAATGGCGACCTGACCGGGTACTTCGGTACCTCGACGGGCCGGTTGGTCGAGGTACCGGCCGGAAGCCTGGTGTGCTTTAGCAGTACGTTGTTCCACTCCAGCGGCCGCAATGTCACCGACCAGCCGCGCCGCGCCTACATCGCGCAGTACTCACCATCCGCGGCCGGCGCCGCCGGTGACACCATCTGGGCCGACGCCGAGCCGGTCTGATGAGCTCCTCGACGAGTAACGCGCTCAGCGCACTCCGCTGGGCTGCCGGCTTCGGCGCCGAACCGTCGACCGCTGAGCCGATCGACGCGGACGAGCTGCATCGCCAAGGTTTGCGGCACCGAATGGTCGGCCGTTTGCTGGAACGGCTGGAGGCATCCACACCGAGCTGGGCCAATGCCGAGGCGATCTCGTTGCTGACAGCAACCGAACGGCAGCATCACGACCTTTACCAGGATCATCACCAGGAGATGCGGCGCCTCATCGCGAGTCAGGAATCGGCCGACGCCCCGGTGATCTCGCTGAAGGGTCCAAACGTTTACGCCCTGACCGGAAACCCCCACCATATCCGAGAGTTCGGCGACCTCGACCTGCTGCCGCACGATCTCGTGGCCTTCGCCGCAGCCGCAGAGCGGATCGGATATCGGTATGGCAAGGCGCCTGCATCCTACGAATATGCGTGCCTTCTGCGTGACGGTGCCAAGCTGGAGATCCATCGATGGGTGAACTTCGAAGATCCTCTCGTCGTTCCGTCCGAGGAGCACTACCAGCCTGGCAAACATCCGGGAATCTGGCGGCAGCAGAACTCCGCAGCCTTGGGGACACTCACCTATGACCAGTGCATCGACTACTGCACCCCGGGCCTTCTAGAGCTACCTGGCATCGTGGTCCCGGCTCCGGCACTGGCAGCACTTTCCTACATCGGTCACGCATACCAGGACTACGTCAACTTCTATCAGTACGGCGGTCGTGGCCGGCCTTTGATCCGCATCGGCGAGATGCGCGAGATTCTCGATCTGCTGCAGGCACCTGACTTTGATCCGGATCAGTTCACCCGGCTAGCTTCAGTCGGTCGGGCCGAACGCACGGTCGCCTGGTATGTGTGGCTCCTCGCTGCACACCTTGATGCCGAAGTCCCGGGTGAGGTGCGCGAACTGGCAGCTCGGCATGGCTGGCCGACGACCGGAGTACCGACCAAGGTGACTGGCGGGGTGTTCTGCGATCTGGAGTTCACTGACGACGACATGTTCGACCGGCGGATCCCGATCAGCACGTTGGTCCAGAGACTGGGCAGCAACGAGATCAAGCTCTCGGATATGACCCACGTTGCCCTCCAGCTAACCACGTCAGATACAGCCTCCGCCCCGACCCGCGTAATCGCCGCCGATCTGGAATCCGCCGACGGGCGTGTAGCGACCGTGACCGTCGGGTGGTTCGAGGACTGCCTGTTCTTCAAGTTCCATTTCGTTGCCGACGAGAGTTGCGACAAGGTGCGAGTCTGTATCGATTTTGGCGATTTGTACACCGAGACGATCTTGATGCCGGCCGCCGAAAGTGGCAGCGGTTCAAGCACCGGAAGCGACCTGACCACAGAGATCTGTGTGCCTATGTACGCGCTGCCCGACCAGCTCGGCTTACCCCGACCGGCCGAAACATCTCTCCTGATCCAAGTGCATGGCGAGCACCCACTCAGTGTTCCGGCATTCTCGCTGCTGGTGCCCGTCGTCATCCGTCTGAGCTGACCCGGGAGGCCGGTCCATGAACGAGCAGGTCAGTCCACTTCCGGCGGCCGTTGATGTCGCCACCTACCAGCAGGAAGGGCACTGGCTGTCGCCCCGAGCCCTCGACGACGTGGAGATCGCGCATGCCGTCGAGGGCATGCGCCGGCAGCAGGAGGGCGACGTCGATCCGGAGCTGCCGTTCGCGTCGTACACGCAAGGCTGGGGATGGCGGCCGAGCAAGGGCAACACGTTGCGTCGCAACAACTTCGCCTCACTCCGGGTGCGCGAGCTTGCCGCGATCGTCCGGCATCGACTGCTCGGTGAGATGGCCGCGATGTTGTCTGGTGCGAGCAGCATCCGGCTGTGGCACGACGTCTCCATCTACAAGCCGTCGGTGGACAGGGACGAATCGGCCGACGGAACGATCGATGTCACCTGGCACACCGACAGGTGGTTCTGGCGCAGCTGCTCGAGCGATCGGATGCTGACCGCTTGGATCGCCCTCGACGACGTGACCGAGGATCATGGGCCGTTGCTGTTCGTGCCGGGCAGCCATCACTGGCCTCCGGAGAAGTGGGAGTCCTACCAGAACATGGACTTCCTGTCCGCTCGCCGACAGCTGGAGAAAGACGGACATCAGATCCACACCCAGACAATGAAGGCCGGTCAGATCAGCTTTCACCACTGCCGACTGCTGCACGGCAGCGGCCGCAACACCAGTGGCCGGCCGCGCCGCTCACTGGCTGTGCATCTCCAGCCCGGTGACAATCGCTGGGTCGAGGACCACGACGCCGAGGGCAAGGTGTTCTCGCACGTCGCCGACGAGTACGCCGCACGCCGTGACGGAGTCCCGTGCTACGACGATGCCCGGGTCTTTCCACAGCTGTGGCCAGACGAGAGGTGAGTGTCGATGCAGTGTTCCGACGACGAAGGTAAGGACTGGGCGCTCGACGTCTACGGTGAGCTGGCACCGGATCTCGTGATCGCGGGTGATGTCGTCGAGCACCTTAAGCGGGACGAGGGCCTCGACCTCGTGCATCGGCTGGTCCGTGGGAGCAAGAGCGTCCTGGTCTCGGTCCCGATCGTCCACATGCCGCAAGGCCCGGACGGCCTGAACCACTACGGGTGCCACCTCTACCACTGGTCTCTTGAGGAGATGCGCGACTGCCTCGACATCCGTCCGGCGCGAGCCTGGCGTGGAGACCTGCTCGTCTCTTACTTCTCGACCTCCGACACCGAGACATCCAGGTGACAGCCACCACCCGAGCGAGCTGGACGATACTGCGCGAGATCGGTATCCGCCGCCTCGGACCGCAGCTCGACGATCTCGGGGAGCCGCGTCAGCTGGTGACCGGACCAAACGACGAGCTGGTCCTGGTTTGCCGCCGTCCCGCCGCGGACGTGCTGCTGTCGGTCGAACCGAACGACAGCCCCCGCCTGCTGGCGCCTGGTATCGCCGGATCGCGGATTGCGTCACTCAAGAGCGACGAGCAGGGGTACGTCGCCGTACTCGGCGACCGCCGTATCGTCATGTTGTCCCCGGCCGCCGAGCTCGTCGAGGAGCTGCCCGTCCCCGCCACCCGGATCGCCACGCCGATGGCAGCGGCCCGGGTCGGCCAACTGGTCGTGGTCGCCGACTGGCCGGCTGGCGACGTCCGCTCAGCCGGCGCAACGGCGATCGACCACGCCGGACAGGTCGTCTGGCAGTGGCGTCCAGGGGTGGAGACGCTCGCTGAGGCAGTCGACATCAGCATCGTCGGCGACCTCGCGATCGTCACCGACTCCGTGCACTGCCGCCTGACCGCGCTGGATCTTACCTTCGGAGAGGTCGTTTGGCAGTACGGCAAACGTGGGACAGGTTCTGGCCAGACCGATCTCCTCGCGCCTCGCGCCACCAATGCGACCCCCTGGCAAACCCTGCTGGTAGCAGACACCCGGAACGACCGCGTCATCGAGATCGACCGAAGCGGCCTCCTGGTCCGCCACTGGGCCTCCACGACCACGTCCGACGGCACTCGCCGCGGTCCACTGTCGCAGCCGCTTGGCGTCACGGCGACCGGGCCCGGCTCGGTGGCGGTCGCCGATACCGGGAATCGGCGGGTCGTCGTGCTGGGATCCGCCGGAGAGGAGTACTGGTCCGTCCCCCAAAGATCTCCTGCCCGCCGATCGCTGTCGTTTCCCCGGTCGGCGTCCCGGTTGGGCGCCGACCGCTTCCTGGTCGCGGACACCAACAACAACCGAGTCGTCGAGATCGACAGCGAGAACCGAATCAGCTGGTCCTTCAGCACGTCCGCCGAGACCGGCGTCCTCCTCGACTGGCCCCGGTGCGCAATACGCACGACCCGGCACACCACGTGGATCGCCAACGGTGTGGGCGGCCAGATCCTGCAACTGGATCGGGCCGGACGACCGGTGACGATTCTGGACAAGGTCCGGCGCTCCGGTGGGCCACCGGTCGCGTTCAGCGATCCCCACGACCTCGTGTGTCTGGACGATGGCAGCATCCTGGTCGTGGACACAGGGCTCGAGTCAATCATCAGATGCAGCCCCGACGGAGAACTGCTCGCGCAGTTTCGAGCTGGCGAAGTCGGTTGGGGCGACCCGCATCAGGTTCTACGGACGACGCACGGCTGGCTCGTCGCGCATGAGAACGGGCTCGGTCTGTTGTCTCCGCGCCTGGAGGCGCGAGACACCATTGGTGCGCTCGGCACCGCGACCGGACCGATCGCATTGCGTCACCTCAAAGCGCTCGCGAGAAGTCCCGGCGGCGGCTTCTTCGCATCCGGTACCTTCGACGGGACGGACGGCCTGCTGGCGATCCCCTGGGCGGGCCGACCAGGTCGAGCGCACCTAGTTACCCATGTTCGCCGGCCAGGTGACGGCGCGCTCGATGCGCTCAGCGTCCCGCGCTTCATCGACGCATCGGATCCGCGCCGAATACTGCTGTCGGACTACGGAGGTCACCGCCTGCTGGAAATCGCAGTACCGGATCTGTGGCCATCCGCAGGCGGACCGGACCAAGGACCTGACGAAACAGTAAGACCAGATTGGTTGTGGTGAAGGTGAACAAAGGTGTCGTCGTGGAGATCTCCGGCGTCGACGGAGCTGGAAAGACGTCGCTCATCGACGGCTTGACCGACCGTCTGGCCGCGCAGGGACAGCCGGTTACCCGTCTGAAGCTGAGCCTGTTCGGCAATCCCGCCTATAACCACTATCTTGGCCTGGTCGGCAAGCCGTACAAGGAGGCGCCGGAGTTGATCAACAACTTCCGGGGCGGACTGATCTGCCTGGAGACTCTCCGCTTCGGGCAGGCCGAGGTGGCGCCCGCGTTGGCCGAGGGTCACATCGTGCTGTGCGACCGATACATCGAATCGGTGCAGTGCTTGATGGAGAGCTATGGCTTGTCCACACAACGCTTCTTCGAGGTGGCACAGCTCGTTCCGGCTGCCGACGTCTGGTTCCACCTCAGCTTGGACGACCAGCAGGCGTTGGAGCGTCGACGGGCACTGGGCGAACGACCGGGCGCCAGCGAGAGCCGCCGCCTCGAACTGATGTCAGATCGGCTCGTAGAGCGCACCACAGAGCGTCCCTGCACAGTGCTGGACGCGACCAGGCGCCAGGACGAGGTGGCTAATCAGGCGATGGAGTCACTCCTCAAGCACCTCGGAACACTGCAGCCAGGGGGGAGTAACGAGCTGTGAAGGCTGGGCGGACGGCCACCGCGTCGCTCCGGGAGACGCTGGACGAACGAATGCGGATCCTCGGCCTGGTCAGCAGCTGCCGATCGGGCTGGATCGTCGCGCTGCTCGTCGTCGAGACGGCCGTCGCGCTCACTCCGACCATCGACGCGCTGGTCACCGGGTTCCTCGTCGGGTCCGTGGCGGGAACAGCCGACCAGCCGGAGTCCTCCAGGCTAATCTGGCCGCTCACACTCTTCGCTGTGGTCCTCGTACTCGGTCAGGTCGGGCAGTCATTACGGCAACTGATCGCCACCGACGTCTCGCGTCAAGTCGACGGCCATATCCGGAAGCGAGCGCGCGACCTGCTCCTAGATTCGCGGCGGTTCGACCTCCTCGAGGACCGGGAGATTCAGGACGACATCGCCCGGGCCTCCGATCTCGGCCGACGGGACAGCCTGACGCGGTCGCCCGGCGCAGCGGTGATCGGTCAGGTCCACCTGTTGTTCCGGGTCCTCGGAGGGTTTGCTGCCGCCGCCGTGCTGGCGCGGTTCTCGATCACACTCGCTGTCGGCCTGTTTGTGGCCGCTCTGGCGATGCGAGCAATGGTGCGCCGACACTACCTTCGGTTGTCGAACTCAGTCGACGCGCTGGCGCCGCAGCAGCGCCGGGCGCAAAGCTGGCTGGAGCTCGGCACCAGCGCCCATGCAGCGAAGGAGATCAGGATCTTCGGTCTCGCGGACTGGCTGGCCGAGGTCCAGGGGACATACCTGCGATTCTGGTGGTTGCAACGCTGGCAGGAGGCCCGACGGCTACGCATCTGGCAGTGGCCGGTGACGATCATCGGCCTGCTCGTCGTCTTCGCCGTACTGGCCGTAGTCGGCTCGCGGGCCTCGGACGGCAGCCTCAGCCTCGCCGAGCTCGCCACCAGCTTGATCGCCGTCTGGGGAGTGCTCGATCTGTCCGGTATCGGCGCCGAGCCCTTCCAGATCGAGTACGGCGCGACCGCGGTGCGCGCGCTGGAGCGACTCCGCACTCGGGTCGCGGCGGTTGGGGCAGCTCCATCGCGGGTGCGGTCCGCACGGCAGCCGGACCGGACGATTCCCCAGATCACCTTCGAGAACGTGAGCTTCCGATATCCCGGTACCGGTCACGATGTCTTGAGCGGGTTCAATCTGAGCATCGAACGAGGTGAGGTCCTCGGCATCGTCGGCGACAACGGCGCAGGCAAGACCACGTTGATCAAGCTGCTGGCAGGGCTCTACCGACCGACCGAAGGACAGGTGACCGCCGACGGCATCGACCTGGCCGAACTCGATCCGGACGTGTGGCGCCGTCGACTGACGGTCCTGTTTCAGGATTTCGTGCGCTACCCGGAGAGCCTCGGCGACAACATCCGGCTATCCGCCCCGGAGGTGGCTTTCGACGCGGACGAGCTCCACGAGGTCCTCGCCACGACAAACGCTGCAGAGCTGCTGCGCAACGGAGAGATGGACCTATCAACCTCTTTGTGGCGGGGCGGCGACGGGCGCGATCTATCCGGCGGGCAGTGGCAGCGCCTCGCTATCGCCCGCACCGTGTTCGCGTCCCGTCACGCCAGGTCGGTGGTAGTGATGGACGAACCCACAGCACACCTCGATGTGCTCGCCGAGGCTGACTTCTACCAGCAGGTGATCACAGCCGTCCCCGATGCCACCATCGTGCTGATCTCGCATCGCTTCTCTACCCTCCGGCGTGCCGATCGCATCGTCCTGCTGCAGGACGGACGCGTCGCCGAGGACGGAAGCCATGAGGAACTACTGGCCGCAGGCGCCCAATACGCGCGGCTGTTCCGCCTGCAGGCGGATCGCTTCACGGTCGGTGATCCTCGATGACCCGGCGCTCGGGGCCGGTGGCGGGCCAGCGGCTGGGCGTGGTCGTCGAGATGCTCCGGGAATCGGCGCGGGCCGACCTGCGCGGCACTGTGCTGATCGCGCTGCTGGTCTTCGCGAGCGCGGTCGGAACGGCGGTGGTCGCGATCGCCCAACGACGGATCACCGACTCGGCGGCGGGCCACGACCTGACCGGCGTGCTGCTGGCCGCGACGTTGGCGGCAGTGGGCTTCACGGCGATGAACTCCGGCCAGCGGGTCGGCAACAACCTGCGGGAGGACCTGACCGGACGGCTCGATATCCGGCTCACCGAGACGGTGCTGCGGATGACCTGCAGCATTCCGACCATCTCGCATCTCGAACAGCCCAGATACCTGGACAGGATAGTGATCCTCCGGCAAGGCATCCGCTCGCTGGCCGGCTCGTGCTGGACCGTCAGCAACACCGCCGCATCGGTGGTCAGCCTGCTGCTGAGCCTGTGGCTACTGGCTGATGTCGATCCCCGATTGATTGCCTTGGGCATCCTTGCGGTCCCGCCGATCCTCTTCGCCCGACGCGGCAACCGCGCCGTCCAGGCAGCGGTTGACGACGGCGCCCAGCTGCAGCGGCTTGAACGCGAACTGCACGATCTCTGCCTCGCTCCGGAACCGGCCAAGGAGGTCTGGATCGCCGGCGGCGGTGCGGAGTTGTCGAGCCGCGCGGACCACCGCTGGCAGCAGGGCCGAACCCGGGAAACCCGCGCCAACGCGATCGCGGTCCTGTGGCAGCTGAGCGGCTGGATCTGCTACGCCGGCGGCGTCATCGCCGCACTGATCCTGGTGACCTCGCTGGTTCTCCGCGGGCGGGCCACCGTCGGCGACGTCATCCTCGTGATCACCCTGGCCTCCGGCCTGCGATGGCAGCTGGCCGCCACGATTCAAGGCACCGTGGAGACCGGCCGGGCCAGTCATGTCATCGGCCACTACCTCTGGCTGAAGGCCCGCGCGGCAGGCTTCGAATCCCCGGCTCCGGCCGCCTCGGCCCAACCGCGGTTGAGCGACGGCTTGCAGATCCGCGGTCTCGGCTTTCACTATCCCGACAGCGACCGGCCGGTATTGCGTGATCTCGACTTCGACCTGCCCGCGGGCGGCGTGCTCGGCCTGGTCGGCATCAACGGAACCGGAAAGACGACCTTGGTCAAGCTCCTGACCGGTCTGCACGAGCCGACGAGCGGCACGATCACGGTCGACGGCGTCCCCTTGAGTCAGCGCGATCGCGCCACCTGGATCCGGAGCCACTCGGGAACCTTTCAGGACTTCGTGAAGTTCCCGACCATCCTGCGCCACACTGTCGGCCTCGGCGACCTGCCGCGGCTCGACGACGAGACGGCCGTGGCGGACGCCGTCGCACGCGCGGGCGCGGCCGCGGTGGTCGCACGGCAACCCGACGGGTACGGGACCCAGCTCTCCAAGCTCTTCGGTGGCGTCGAGCTCTCTCACGGCCAGTGGCAGAAGCTCGCAGTTGCTCGGGGCCTGATGGCTCCGGCGCCGAGGCTACTGGTGCTCGACGAGCCCTCGGCCGCGCTCGATCCGCAGGCTGAGCACGACCTGTTCGTGAGTTTCGCCGCCGAGGCCGCCGAACTCGGCCGCCGGCACGGCACGATCACGCTGCTAGTCTCCCACCGGTTCTCGACCGTGGCCATCGCCGATCACATTCTGGTGCTCGACCAGGGATCGATCATCGAGCGCGGTACACATCAGGAGCTGATGGCGATCAACGGCCTGTACTCACGGCTGTACAGCACCCAAGCGAGCGGCTATCGCTCGGCTTCCGACCACGAGCCGGAGGCTCCCGCATGACACCGACACCCGACGTGCCGAGGTTCCACAGCGCCGAACTCCGAAGAATCGGTCGCTACAGCTATCTGACCACGCAATGGCACGGCGCCGAGACCTGCAAGCTGATCCTCGGAAACGGCGCGCAGGAGCCGACGCACCGTAGTCAGCAGCGCGCGGACGCACTGCGCGGCGCCGTCCCGAACTCCTTCCTGCCTGAGCTCCCCGAGGTTCTGTACTTCGGAGACTGCCTCGTCGACGGCGCCCGGAGGCACTGCTTGATCAGGCCCTTCGTGCCTGGCCTGAGTCTCACCGACTACGTGTCGAAGCTGGAGTGCGGCCAGGTATCTGGCGACCTGGCCGCCCTCGGGCGGCAGATCGGTACCGCGTTGCAGGTCTTCCACAGCCTGTCCGCGGCGGACGCCTCATGGTGCGGGCAAGCACGGCCACCGATCGCCGACTGGATCAGGCAGACAGCCGACAATGTCCGGCACACGCTAGGGCTCATCGAGCAGGCGCCTTCAGGTCGCAGTCACACCCGGCTGTCGCGCGGCGAACTGGAGCGGATCCGTGCCCTGCTGCCTGACGCCGCTGTCGCCACCGAGTGCACGTCCGGCTCACGGCTGGTGCACGGCGACCTGCATGGCGGCAACCTCATCGTCGATCAGCAGGGAGCCGAGTGGTCGCTGGCGGCGATCATCGACGAGGGGCTATCCGCCGGAGACCCCCAATACGACCTGGTGACCTTGATCAGCTGGTCCACCGAGGTGCTGACGCCCCGGGACCGGGATCTGTTCTGCTCCGCGCTGGTCGAGGCCTATCCGAGCCACCATGACTTCACCGCGAACCACCCGGGCGTCGCACAGCTCTACCATCTCGACCGCTCGCTGGGACGGCTGGCGTATTTTCTGCCGACGGCCGGCCTCGACGGCTGGATGGACGGATTCGGCTCGCACCGGCTGGATCGGCACCTCGACCTGATCAGGTCGCTGCTCGAGCCCGGACGTCCCACGGCTGGCTCCCATTTCTCGCCCATTCGCACCACCACGGAGGACTAATGTGTACCGACTCGCAGCTTCATCTGGACTGGCAGTGGAACGTCAACCCGTGGAGCAAGCAGGACAACCCCTCCAGCGCGCTGGGGCTGTTTCTCTGTGGCGCCTTGTCCGGCGACTACCCCCACAGCTCCGACCATGCGTTCCGCTGGTTGCTCTACGGCCAGCGGCAGAACGCCGCCGCGACGGCGTCGTACGAACGGTGTCTCGCACAGGGTGAGCTGCACTTGTACTCCGCGGTCGCCGGTGCGGCCGGGGATCGGGTGCCGGACTTCGAGGACGTTCTGATTCACCTGGAGTGGCAGGCCTACGCCGACCCGCTCTCCCTCGACAGAGCGCTGTCAGCCCGCACCGCCGGCGGGTCCGAAGCCTCCGCCGTCGTCCGCGACATCGCCGCGCTCTACAACCTCTTGCAGGGCGCCAGCATCAGCCCCAACGTGTGCCAGCTCTACCGCGCTTGCTGGCAGGTTGATCCGGATCGGCTGTTCGCGGCTGCGCAGCGGATGCTCGACGGCATCAAATCGGGTCGCATGCTGCACCCCTACCTCCTCGGCGCCGAGCCGGCGCCGACCTCGCTGGCCAACGTCGTCCCGCGCTGAAACGAACAAAGGTCCGGTTCAGCCTCCTGAAGAGGCAGAACCGGACCTTTGCTGCGGCGAAAGCCTCAGATCACTTGATGACCTTGGTCACCCGGCCGGCGCCGACAGTGCGGCCACCTTCGCGGATAGCGAACTTGAGGTTCTCCTCCATGGCGATCGGCTGGATCAGCTCGACGTTCATGTCGGTGTTGTCGCCCGGCATGACCATCTCGGTGCCCTCGGGGAGGGTCACGACGCCGGTCACGTCCGTGGTGCGGAAGTAGAACTGCGGGCGATAGTTCTGGAAGAACGGCGTGTGCCGGCCGCCCTCTTCCTTCGAGAGGATGTAGACCGAAGCCTCGAAGTTGGTGTGCGGGGTCGTGGTGCCCGGCTTGATGACCACCATGCCGCGCTCGACGTCCTCGCGCTTCGTGCCACGAAGCAGCAGGCCGACGTTCTCACCGGCGCGCCCCTCGTCGAGCAGCTTGCGGAACATCTCGATACCGGTGACCGTGGTGGTCTGCTTGGTCTCACGGATGCCGACGATGTCGACGGTCTCGTTGACCTTGACGATGCCCCGCTCGATCCGGCCGGTGATAACGGTTCCACGACCGGTGATCGTGAAGACGTCCTCGACCGGCATCAGGAACGGCTTGTCAACCTCGCGCTCCGGCTGCGGGATGTAGGAGTCGACGGCGTTCATCAGCTCGATGATCGACTCGCCCCACTTGGCGTCGCCCTGCAGCGCCGGGTGAGCGGCGACGCGGACGATCGGCGCGTTGTCGCCGTCGAACTCCTGCTCGGAGAGCAGCTCGCGAACCTCGAGCTCGACGAGCTCCAGGATCTCCTCGTCGTCGACCATGTCGCACTTGTTCAGCGCGACGACCATCGCCGGCACGCCGACCTGACGGGCGAGCAGCACGTGCTCACGCGTCTGCGGCATCGGGCCGTCGGTGGCGGCGACGACCAGGATCGCACCGTCCATCTGGGCCGCACCGGTGATCATGTTCTTGATGTAGTCGGCGTGACCAGGGCAGTCGACGTGGGCGTAGTGCCGGGCCTCGGTCTGGTACTCGACGTGCGCGATCGAGATCGTGATACCGCGCTGACGCTCTTCCGGCGCCTTGTCGATCTGGTCGAAGGCATAGTCATCGTTCAGATCTGGGTACTTGTCGTGCAGCACCTTGGTGATCGCCGCGGTAAGAGTGGTCTTACCGTGGTCGATGTGACCGATGGTGCCGATGTTGACGTGCGGCTTAGTCCGCTCGAACTTCGCCTTAGCCACTGGGGCCCTCCTGAAAAGTGTTGACTTACGCCGTACGCCGACGCGCTGTGGGTTGGTTGGACCGGAGCGAGACTACTCGCCGCGGGCCTTCTTGATGATCTCTTCCGCCACGTTCTTCGGAACCTCGGCGTAGGAATCGAACTGCATCGAGTACGACGCACGGCCCTGGGTCTTCGACCGCAGGTCACCGACATACCCGAACATCTCGGACAGCGGCACAGAGGCCTTGATCGCCCGGCTGCCACCGGGGCCCTCGTCCATCGACTGGATCTGGCCACGACGGGAGTTGAGGTCGCCGATCACTTCACCCATGTAGTCCTCGGGGGTGATCACCTCGACCGCGAACATCGGCTCGAGGATGACCGGATTCGCCCGGCGGGCGGCATCCTTGAAGGCCATCGAACCGGCGATCTTGAACGCGAGCTCGGAGGAGTCGACGTCGTGGTAGGCGCCGTCGGTCAGCGTGACCTTGACGTCGACCATCGGGTAGCCGGCGAGGACGCCGAACTCCATCGCTTCCTGCGCGCCCTCGTCCACCGACGGGATGTACTCCCGGGGGATGCGGCCACCGGTGACGGCGTTGACGAACTCGTAGCCGCCCTCGCCACCGGCCTCGACCGAAGTCGGCTCGATGTTGATGATCACACGCGCGAACTGACCCGAACCACCGGTCTGCTTCTTGTGCGTGTAGTCGACCTTCTCGACCTTCTTCTTGATGGTCTCGCGGTAGGCCACCTGCGGCTTGCCGACGTTGGCCTCGACGCGGAACTCGCGCTTCATCCGGTCGACCAGCACCTCGAGGTGCAGCTCGCCCATGCCGGCGATGATCGTCTGGCCGGTGTCGTCGTCGGTCCGGACCTGGAAGGTCGGGTCCTCCTCCGCCAGCCGCTGGATCGCGACGCCCAGCTTCTCCTGGTCGCCCTTCGACTTGGGCTCGATGGCGACCGAGATGACCGGTGCCGGGAACTGCATCGACTCCAGCACGACGGGCTTGGCCGGGTCGGCCAGCGTCTCACCGGTGGTGGTGTCCTTCAGACCCATCACGGCGACGATGTGACCGGCGCCGATCGACGCGATCTCTTCACGCTTGTTCGCGTGCATCCGGTAGATCTTGCCGATCCGCTCCTTGCGCCCCTTGGTGGGGTTCAGGACCTGCGTGCCGGTCTCGAGCTTGCCGGAGTACACCCGGATGAAGGTCAGCTTGCCCAGGTGCGGGTCGGCCGCGATCTTGAACGCCAGCGCCGAGAACGGCTCGCTGTCGTCCGGCTTGCGCAGCACGACGAGCTCGCTGTCCTTGACGTCGTGGCCCTCGATGGCCGGCACGTCGAGCGGGCTGGGCAGGTACGCGTTGATCGCGTCGAGCAGGGGCTGGACGCCCTTGTTCTTGAACGCCGTACCGGTCAGCACCGGGGTCAGCTTGGAGGCGATCGTCGCGCGGCGGATGCCGGCCACGATCTGCTCCTGGGTGGGCTCGGTGCCCTCCAGGTACAGCTCCATGATCTCGTCGTCGGCCTCGGCCAGCGTCTCGATCAGCTTGTCGCGCCACTCGGCCGCGATCTCGGTGTGACTGGCCGGGATCTCCTCGACCGCGTAGTCCTCACCCATCGTCGTCTCGCCACGCCAGGTGAGCGCGCGCATGCCGACCAGGTCGACGACGCCGATGAATTCGGACTCCGCACCGATCGGCAGCTGCAGCACCAGCGGTGTCGCGGCCAGCCGGTCGATGATCATGTCGACGCAGCGCATGAACTCCGCGCCGGTGCGGTCCAGCTTGTTGACGAAGCAGATCCGCGGTACGCCGTACCGGTCCGCCTGGCGCCACACGGTCTCGGACTGCGGCTCGACACCGGCGACACCGTCGAACACGGCGACGGCGCCGTCGAGGACGCGCAGCGAGCGCTCCACCTCGACGGTGAAGTCGACGTGACCCGGGGTGTCGATGATGTTGATGGTGTGGTCTTTCCAGGTGCAGGTCGTCGCGGCGGACGTGATCGTGATGCCGCGCTCCTGCTCCTGCTCCATCCAGTCCATCGTGGCAGCGCCGTCGTGGACCTCACCGATCTTGTACGTGATACCGGTGTAGAAGAGGATCCGCTCCGTCGTCGTCGTCTTACCGGCGTCGATGTGAGCCATGATTCCGATGTTGCGGACCTTGGCCAGGTCGGTGGTGATTTGTACGGCCACCTCGGTGGTCTACCTCTCGATTCTGTGCTGCGTAAAAAGTGTGAGTGCGGAGGTCCGGAGCGGACCCCGGATCACCAGCGGTAGTGGGCGAAGGCCTTGTTGGCTTCGGCCATCTTGTGCGTGTCCTCGCGGCGCTTGACCGAAGCACCCAGACCGTTCGACGCGTCCAGGATCTCGTTCATCAGGCGCTCGGCCATCGTCTTCTCGCGACGAGCGCGGGAGTACGAGGTCAGCCAGCGCAGGGCCAGCGTGTTCGAACGGCCCGGCTTGACCTCGATCGGCACCTGGTAGGTGGCGCCACCGACGCGGCGGCTCTTCACCTCGATGCTCGGCTTGACGTTGTCGAGCGCGCGCTTGAGCGTGATGACCGGGTCGGTGCCCGTCTTCGTCTTCGTGCCCTCGAGGGCCGTGTAGACGATGCTCTGCGCGATCTGCTTCTTGCCGTCGACCAGGATCTTCGAGATCAACTGGGTGACGAGCGGTGAACTGTAGACCGGGTCGATGATGACCGGCCGCTTCGGGGCGGGACCCTTGCGCGGCATTAGCTCTTCTCCTTCTTCGCGCCGTAACGGCTACGAGCCTGCTTACGGTTCTTCACACCCTGGGTGTCGAGCGAACCGCGGATGATCTTGTACCGGACACCGGGCAGGTCCTTCACACGACCGCCACGCACGAGCACGATCGAGTGCTCCTGCAGGTTGTGGCCGACGCCGGGGATGTACGCGGTGACCTCGATGCCGCTGGTCAGGCGGACACGCGCGACCTTGCGAAGGGCCGAGTTCGGCTTCTTCGGCGTGGTGGTGTAGACGCGCGTGCACACACCGCGACGCTGAGGGGAACCCTTCAGGGCGGGCGTCTTGTTCTTGGACACCTTGTCCTGGCGGCCCTTGCGGACCAGCTGCTGAATGGTGGGCACCGCGTAGGTCTCTTTCTGTCGTCCGGCTTTCTGCTCATGCTCTTGCACCTGACCCCCGCGGTCGGGTGTGTCGCGTGCACACGGGCGTACCGGAGCCGTAATCTCTCTATCGGCAGGAGTCCCGTGTCACGCGCGCAGACCCGAAATACTGCGAGGGGCACGCATGACGGCCCAGGATGACCCGGGCACGATCGTTAAGACTAGCGGCTGCCTCCAGCACGGTCAAAATGACTAACCACACCACAGCGAGGCTGATCCGCTGTTCCAGTCTACAGGCTCCGCGGAGTACCTCTCACCGCCCCCACAGCAGGTATCGCCGGAAGACCAGTGGGCGCCTGGATCGGCGCCGCTCGCGCGGCGCCGCAGAACGTCCAGCAGGCGGATCGGTGTCTCAGCGGAACCCGTCAGGAGCGGAACTCGACGTCGGTGATCAGTCCTTCGGAGACGCGGTACAACGCGATCCGCGGCACCGGCTCACCGGTGTCGTGGGCCACCTGGTGCTCAACCACCCACTCGCCGAGCATCAGTTTCTGCGCCACCTCGGTCTTGCAGCGGCCGGCGTCGAACAGCGGCCGGTAGAGCTCGCGGAGGAACCGGCGGCCCTTCATCTCGGAGCCGTCGGCGAACGAGATCCGGGCGGTCGGCGAATACATCGCCAGGAACGCCTCCAGATCGTGCGCTGCGTACGCCGAGTGCTCACGCCCGACGACCCGGGCGGCCGCGGTGTCCACGGGCCCGAACGAGCTCGTGATCGAGCTCAGCAGGTCGGTGGTCTCCGGGAGCTGCGCACTGGCGGGCGCGGCAGCTACCGGCGCTGCCGGAGCGGTCTCAGCCGGTACGACGGGTGCCTCGGCGAGGGGCAGTTCTTCCTTCACCGGCTCGGGTTTCGGCTTGGTGGCGGCCGGCGTCCGGCGGGTGGCGGTTGTGGTGGTGGATGTCGTGGTGGTCTTGGCCTTCGGCGGCGGGACAAGCAGGCCGTCCTGGGTCCCCGGCTCTTCGCCCAGGTGGGCGATCGCCCAGTCCAGAGCCTTGGTGACGGCGGCGCGTGATTCTTCGGTGTGGTCGAGCATGTCGAACCCGTGGTGCCCTTTCGGTACGTCGATGATGTCCAGCGCGGTGCCACCCGCGGAGACGAACTCCGCAACGGGGCCGGCGAGCTCTGCGCGCTCCAGCCCGGCCCTGGTGAGCAGCACCGGCAGGTTGGTGTTTTTGCCGATCACTTCGGCGGCGTTGACCAGATCGTCGACACCGGGCGGGGTGGCGAGCAGTGGATAGGTGAGGGCGACGCCGCGCAGCCAGTCGGGGCGGCTGTCCAGCCACTCCCCCGCCAGCAGACCGGCACCGGAGAAGAACCACAACACGACCCGGTCCGGGTCGACGCGCGGATCAGAACGCAGTACGCCGATCGCTGCCTCCACCTCGTCCGCGGCGGTGGACAGCTTGTCCAGGCCACTGATGAGGCTGTGATCGACGACGGCGGCCACCGCTCCACGGCGAGCGGCGGCGGTCGCATACCCCTGGTAGACCGGCCAATCTCTGGGCGTCGCCTGGAGAGACCGGGGCGGTGGGGTGGGGAAGGTCTTCAGTTCGGGCGGTGCGGGACCACCGTGCACAAAGAGAATCGCGCCGGTCCGGGCACTGCCGGCCGGCCGGTAGATGTCGAGCTCCCCGAGCCTGTCGACCCTGACATCAGGCCCGTCCAGAACACCCAGGACGAAGGGCCGCAGGTAGGCCGGAAGATCCGTCATGCACCAATCTTGGACCATGCCCCGGACACTTTGAGCCACCACCCCGAGTGTCACCCTGATCACGATCCGAAACGGTCGATTTCCCTTATTCATCAAGGCGTTTGAACCACTCCCCAAACCCCACCCCCGGGTACCGCTGCGGCCCCCGCCAACGTCCGAAGGATCGCAGCACGTGGTCGGCGCGTCTTCGGACGTAAATCTCCACACCACATCAACGTCCGAAGCATCTGAGCACGTGGTCGGCGTGTCTTCGGACGTTAGTGACGGGCCGAACTCACCCTGTCGTCGAGGTGATGGGCGCGCACCTTGAGCACCCATCCACGTGGCACCCGCCGAAACGGTCGAACCGTGCACAAGGTCGTCCGGGCGGCTCACCTTGTGCACCCATCAACCACTTCCTGGGCGGTCAGATGGCTGAGCGGTGCTCAACGTCGTACCGA
This sequence comes from Kribbella sp. NPDC058245, assembly GCF_042882005.1. Taxonomy (NCBI): domain Bacteria; kingdom Bacillati; phylum Actinomycetota; class Actinomycetes; order Propionibacteriales; family Kribbellaceae; genus Kribbella; species Kribbella sp. NPDC058245. The sequence continues at coordinate 556,996 of NZ_JBHVWY010000001.1, read as the reverse complement.
ATCACCACCTCGCCGTACGCCGCGCTGCTTGGACGCAACTGGTCGCCGCGGCGACGTCCGAAGCATGTGAGCACGTGGTCGGCGATTTTTCGGACGTCGGCTGCGCTGGTGACCCGGCCGAGGGCACACTCGCCGGGCAGCGGAACGGTCGCGCTGAGAACGCCGCAACGGCGGCACCCCCGAGGGGGTACCGCCGTTGCTGTATTGAATTCTTTCCCCGCCCCACCACCCCGGACAGGTTGACTCTGATCAGTTCTGGTACGAACCGAGGTCGAAGTCGTCGAGCGGGACCGACTGCCCGGCGGACGGGCCGAAGTCGTAGTCGTACGACTCGTAGCCGACCATCGAGTACATCGCGGCCTTCGCCTCCTCGGTGGGCTCCACCCGGATGTTGCGGTAACGGTCCATGCCGGTACCCGCCGGGATCAGCTTTCCGATGATGACGTTCTCCTTCAGACCGACCAGGGAGTCGGACTTGCCGTGGATCGCGGCCTCGGTGAGGACGCGGGTCGTCTCCTGGAAGGAGGCGGCCGACAGCCACGACTCGGTGGCCAGCGAGGCCTTGGTGATACCCATCAGCACCGGACGTCCGGAGGCCGGCGTACCGCCCTCGGAGACCACCCGGCGGTTCTCACCCTCGAAGAGGATGCGATCCGCCAGCTCACCCGGCAGCAGGTTCGCGTCGCCGGACTCGATCACCGTGACCCGGCGCAGCATCTGCCGGACGATGATCTCGATGTGCTTGTCGTGGATGGCCACACCCTGCGACCGGTACACCTCCTGGACCTCGTCCACCAGGTGCTCCTGCGCCTTGCGGACACCCAGGATCCGCAGAACCTCCTGCGGGTCCGGCGTACCCTGCATCAGCTGCTGACCGACCTCGACGTGCTGACCCTCTTCGATCAGCAGGCGGCCACGCTTCGACACCGGGTAGGCGACCTCCTCGGAACCGTCGTCCGGGGTGAGCACCAGCTTCCGGGTCTTGTCGGTGTCCTCGATCGAGATCCGGCCGGCCGCCTCGGAGATCGGCGCCTTGCCCTTCGGCTGACGCGCCTCGAACAGCTCGACGACACGCGGCAGACCGTGGGTGATGTCATCACCCGCGACACCACCGGTGTGGAAGGTACGCATCGTCAGCTGCGTACCCGGCTCACCGATGGACTGGGCCGCGATGATGCCGACGGCCTCACCGATGTCGACCGGCTTGCCGGTCGCCAGCGAACGGCCGTAGCACTTGGCGCAGGTACCGGTCTTGGCGTCACAGGTCAGCACGGAGCGGACCTTGACCTCCTTGACCCCGGCCTCGATCAGCTTCGCGATCGAGACGTCGCCCAGGTCGCTACCGGCGGTCAGCACGATGCTGCCGTCGGCACCGGCGGTGTCGGTGGCCAGCGTCCGTGCGTAGGCGCTGGTCTCGACGTTCTCCGCGTGGACGACGACGCCGTTCGGGCCGTCCTCACCGATCTGCTTGGGCAGACCGCGCTCGGTGCCGCAGTCCTCCTCGCGGATGATGACGTCCTGCGAGACGTCCACCAGACGACGGGTCAGGTACCCCGAGTCGGCGGTCCGCAGCGCGGTGTCGGCCAGACCCTTACGAGCACCGTGCGTCGCGATGAAGTACTCGACGACGGACAGACCCTCGCGGAAGTTGGCCTTGATCGGCCGCGCGATGATCTCGCCCTTCGGGTTGGCCACCAGGCCACGCATACCGGCGATCTGCCGGATCTGCATCATGTTGCCTCGGGCACCCGAGTGGACCATCATCCAGATCGGGTTGTGCTTCTCGAAGTTCTCCTCCATCGCCTTGCCGACCTCGGCGTTGGCTCCGGTCCAGATCTCGATCAGCTCCTGACGCCGCTCGGACGAGGTGATCAGACCCCGCTCGAACTGCTTCTGGACCTTCTCGGCCTGCGCCTCGTACCGCGCCATGATCTCCGGCTTGGACGGCGGCGTGGAGAAGTCGTCGATGGACACGGTGACACCGGACCGGGTGGCCCAGCGGAAACCGAGGTCCTTCAACGCGTCGAGGGCGTTGGCGACCTCGACCTTCGTGTAGCGCTCGGCCAGATCGTTGACGATCCCGCCCAGCTGCTTCTTGCCGACCTCGAGGTTCACGAACGGGTAGTCGCTCGGCAGCGTCTCGTTGAAGAGCGCACGGCCCAGCGTCGTCTCCAGCGCGAACCCGCCGTTGTCGAGCGGCTCCGAGCCTTCCGGAGCACCCGAGCCGGACAGCCGCAGCATGACCTTGGCCTGCAGCGACAGCTCGTTGCGGTCGAAGGCCATGATGGCCTCGGCCACGGAGCTGAACGCCCGGCCCTGACCCAGCGCGTCGTCCTTCAGCATCGTCAGGAAGTAGATGCCGATGATCATGTCCTGCGTCGGCATCGTGACCGGACGGCCGTCGGCCGGCTTCAGGATGTTGTTCGTCGACAGCATCAGGATCCGCGCCTCGGCCTGGGCCTCGGCCGACAGCGGCAGGTGCACCGCCATCTGGTCACCGTCGAAGTCGGCGTTGAACGCCGAGCAGACGAGCGGGTGGATCTGGATCGCCTTGCCCTCGATGAGCTGCGGCTCGAACGCCTGGATACCCAGCCGGTGCAGGGTAGGCGCGCGGTTCAGCAGCACGGGGTGCTCGGTGATGACCTCTTCCAGCACGTCCCAGACCTGGGCGCGCTGACGCTCGACCATCCGCTTGGCGGACTTGATGTTCTGCGCGTGGTTGAGGTCGACCAGCCGCTTCATCACGAACGGCTTGAACAGCTCCAGCGCCATCGCCTTCGGCAGACCGCACTGGTGCAGCTTCAGCTGCGGGCCGACCACGATGACCGAGCGGCCCGAGTAGTCGACGCGCTTGCCCAGCAGGTTCTGACGGAAACGACCCTGCTTGCCCTTGAGCATGTCGGACAGCGACTTCAGCGGCCGGTTGCCCGGGCCGGTGACCGGACGGCCACGGCGGCCGTTGTCGAACAGTGCGTCGACGGCCTCCTGCAGCATCCGCTTCTCGTTGTTGACGATGATCTCGGGCGCGCCGAGGTCGAGCAGCCGCTTGAGGCGGTTGTTCCGGTTGATCACCCGGCGGTACAGGTCGTTCAGGTCGGAGGTGGCGAACCGGCCACCGTCGAGCTGAACCATCGGCCGCAGGTCCGGCGGGATGACCGGGACGCAGTCCAGGACCATACCCATCGGGCTGTTGTTGGTGGCCAGGAACGCGGTGACGACCTTGAGCCGCTTCAGGGCGCGGGTCTTGCGCTGGCCCTTACCGGTCTTGATCGTCTCGCGCAGGTTGTCGGCCTCGGCCTTCAGGTCGAAGGTCTCCAGCCGGCGCTGGATCGCGGCCGCGCCCATCGCCCCGGCGAAGTACTTGCCGAAGCGCTCCTTCATGGCGCGGTAGAGGATCTCGTCACCCTCGAGGTCCTGGACCTTCAGGTTCTTGAACCGGGTCCAGACCTCGTCGAGGCGGTCGATCTCGCGCTGCGCACGGTCGCGCAGCTGCTTGACCTCACGCTCGGCGCCTTCCTTCACCTTGCGGCGAACGTCGGCCTTCGCGCCCTCGGCCTCGAGCTGGGCGAGGTCCTCCTCGAGCTTCTTCATCCGCGTCTCGATGTCGTTGTCGCGCCGGTTCTCGAGCTGCTTGCGCTCGACGTCGGTCCGGCCCTCCAACGACGCGAGGTCACGGTGCCGTGCCTCGTCGTCGACGTCGGTGATCATGTACGCCGCGAAGTAGATGACCTTCTCGAGGTCCTTCGGGGCGAGGTCGAGCAGGTAGCCCAGTCGCGACGGGACACCCTTGAAGTACCAGATGTGGGTGACCGGCGCGGCCAGCTCGATGTGGCCCATCCGCTCACGGCGCACCTTGGAGCGGGTGACCTCGACGCCACACCGCTCGCAGATGATGCCCTTGAAGCGAACGCGCTTGTACTTACCGCAGTAGCACTCCCAGTCCCGGGTGGGACCGAAGATCTTCTCGCAGAACAGACCGTCACGCTCAGGCTTGAGCGTCCGGTAGTTGATCGTCTCGGGCTTCTTGACCTCGCCGTGCGACCACTGGCGGATTTCATCCGCGGTCGCCAGGCCGATCCGAAGCTCGTCGAAGAAGTTCACGTCGAGCACGATGTGTTATCTCCCGATTGCTGTAGTGATCTGGGGAGCGACCCCCAGGCCCCCGAAGGGGATGGTCTGAGTGAGTTGGCTGTTGATCTCAAGCGGCAACCCGCTCAGACCTCCTCGACGCTGTTCGGCTCCCGCCGGGACAGGTCGATTCCCAGTTCTTCCGCTGCGCGGAAGACGTCCTCTTCGCTGTCGCGCATCTCGACCCGGCTTCCGTCGGACGAGAGGACCTCGACATTCAGACACAGGGACTGCATTTCCTTGACCAGAACCTTGAAGGACTCCGGGATACCCGGCTCCGGGATGTTCTCGCCCTTGACGATCGCTTCGTAGACCTTGACCCGGCCGACCACGTCGTCCGACTTGATCGTCAGCAGCTCCTGCAGCGCGAAGGCGGCACCGTAGGCCTCGAGGGCCCACACCTCCATCTCGCCGAACCGCTGACCACCGAACTGCGCCTTACCACCCAGCGGCTGCTGCGTGATCATCGAGTACGGACCGGTCGAACGGGCGTGGATCTTGTCGTCCACCAGGTGGTGCAGCTTCAGCATGTACATGTAGCCGACGCCGACCGGCTCCGGGAACGGCTCGCCGGAGCGACCGTCGAAGAGCCGGGCCTTACCGGTGCCGTTGACCATCCGGTCGCCGTCGCGGTTCGGGAGGGTCGAGCCGAGCAGGCCGGTGACCTCCTCCTCGAGCGCGCCGTCGAAGACCGGGGTGGCGACGTTCGTCATCGGCGGGGCTTCGCCGGCGCCGATCTTGATCAGTCGCTGCGCCCACTCCTCGGGGCTGTCCGGGTCGACCTTCCAGCCGCGGCTGGCGACCCATCCGAGGTGCGTCTCGAGGACCTGACCGACGTTCATCCGGCCGGGCACGCCCAGCGGGTTCAGGATGATGTCGACCTGGGTGCCGTCCTCCATGAACGGCATGTCCTCGACCGGCAGGATCTTCGAGATGACGCCCTTGTTGCCGTGACGTCCGGCGAGCTTGTCACCGACGGAGATCTTGCGCTTCTGGGCCACGTAGACGCGGACCAGCTGGTTCACACCCGGCGGCAGTTCGTCGCCGTTGTCGCGGTCGAAGACGCGGACGCCGATGACGGTGCCGTTCTCGCCGTGCGGAACCTTCAGCGAGGTGTCGCGGACCTCCCGCGCCTTCTCACCGAAGATGGCCCGGAGCAGCCGCTCCTCCGGGGTCAGCTCGGTCTCACCCTTGGGCGTGACCTTGCCGACCAGGATGTCACCGGTGGTGACCTCCGCGCCGATCCGGATGATGCCGCGCTCGTCGAGGTCGGCCAGCATCTCGTCGGAGACGTTCGGGATGTCCCGGGTGATCTCCTCCGGACCCAGCTTGGTGTCGCGGGCGTCGACCTCGTGCTCCTCGATGTGGATCGAGGTCAGCAGGTCCTGCTGCACGACCCGCTGGGAGAGGATGATCGCGTCCTCGTAGTTGTTGCCTTCCCACGACATGAACGCCACGAGCAGGTTCCGGCCGAGGGCCATCTCGCCCTCGTCGGTGCACGGACCGTCGGCCAGCGGCGAACCGATCTCGACCCGCTGCCCGGCGTCGACCAGCGGACGCTGGTTGATGCAGGTGCCCTGGTTCGAGCGCCGGAACTTCTGCAGCCGGTAGGTCTGGTAGGTGCCGTCGTCGGCGGCGATCTCGATCAGGTCGGCCGAGACCTCCTTGACCACACCCGCCTTCTCCGACACGACCACGTCACCGGCGTCGACCGCACCGCGGAACTCCATCCCGGTGCCGACCAGCGGCGCGTCCGAGGTGATCAGCGGCACCGCCTGGCGCTGCATGTTCGAACCCATCAGCGCGCGGTTGGCGTCGTCGTGCTCGAGGAACGGGATCAGGGCCGTCGCGACCGACACCATCTGGCGCGGGGAGACGTCCATGTAGTCCACGTCCGCGACGAGCGCGAGCTCGACCTCACCGTGGCGACGACGGACCAGCACGCGGTCCTCGGCGAGCCGGCTGTCCTCGGTCAGGGCCGCGTTGGCCTGCGCGATGACGAACCGGTCCTCCTCGTCGGCGGTCAGGTAGTCCACCTGATCGGTGACGAGGCCCTCGACGACCTTGCGGTACGGCGTCTCGACGAACCCGAACGGGTTCACCCGGCCGTACGACGCGAGCGAGCCGATCAGACCGATGTTCGGGCCTTCCGGGGTCTCGATCGGGCACATCCGGCCGTAGTGGGACGGGTGCACGTCGCGGACCTCGAAGCCGGCCCGCTCACGGCTCAGACCACCCGGGCCGAGCGCGTTCAGGCGACGCTTGTGGGTCAGACCGGCGACCGGGTTGGTCTGGTCCATGAACTGCGACAGCTGCGACGTACCGAAGAACTCCTTCAGCGCCGCCACCACCGGACGGATGTTGATCAGGGTCTGCGGCGTGATCGCCTCGACGTCCTGGGTCGTCATCCGCTCCCGGACCACGCGCTCCATCCGGGCCAGGCCGGTGCGCAGCTGGTTCTGGATCAGCTCGCCGACAGTACGCAGCCGCCGGTTGCCGAAGTGGTCGATGTCGTCTTCCTCGACGACGATCTCACCGGTCGGCGCGGGCAGCTCGGTCTTGCCCTCGTGCAGGGCGACCAGGTACTTGATCGTGGCGACGATGTCGTTGATCGTCAGCACGGCCGTGTCGTGGGTCTCGTCGCGACCCAGCTTCTTGTTGATCTTGTAGCGGCCGACCTTGGCCAGGTCGTAGCGCTTGCCGTTGAAGTAGTAGTTCTCCAGCAGCGCCTGCGCGGCCTCGCGCGTCGGCGGCTCGCCCGGACGCAGCTTGCGGTAGATGTCCAGCAGCGCGTCGTCCTGCCCGGAGGTGTGGTCCTTCTCCAGGGTGAGGCGGATCGACTCGTACTCGCCGAACTCCTCGAGGATCTGCGCGTCGGTCCAGCCCAGGGCCTTCAGCAGCACGGTGACGTTCTGCTTGCGCTTGCGGTCCAGCCGGACACCGACCATGTCCCGCTTGTCGACCTCGAACTCCAGCCACGCACCGCGCGACGGGATCACCTTGGCCGTGAAGATGTCCTTGTCGGACGTCTTGTCCGGCGTGCGCTCGAAGTACACACCGGGCGAACGGACCAGCTGCGAGACGACGACACGCTCGGTGCCGTTGATCACGAAGGTGCCCTTGCGCGTCATCAGCGGGAAGTCGCCCATGAAGACGGTCTGGCTCTTGATCTCGCCGGTCTCGTTGTTCATGAACTCGGCGGTGACGAACAGCGGCGCCGAGTAGGTGACGTCGCGCTCCTTGCACTCGTCGACCGTGTTCTTCGGCGGCTCGAATCGGTGGTCGCGGAACGACAGCGACATGGTGCCGCTGAAGTCCTCGATCGGGGAGATCTCCTCGAAGATCTCTTCCAGGCCGGAGGGACCGGACAGTTCGGTCCGCCCCTCGGCCTCGGCGGCGGCCACGCGGGCCTGCCAGAGTTCGTTACCGACCAGCCAGTCGAAACTGTCCACCTGCAGCGCGAGCAGATCGGGAACCTCGAGAGGCTGCGCGATCTTCGCGAAGGAGATACGGCGGGGAGAGCCGGAAACGTCGGAAATGCTGTCGGACTGGGGGTTGCGCGAGGCGACCAAGGGGCGTCCTTCCACGGGCTCGCAAAGTAACTTCTGTGTGGCACTTGCGGTGCTGATGCTGAGCTTTCGAGCGCAGGCCAAACCACCCCAGTCAAGTCGAGACCCGAGCCGAGGTGGGAGAAAGGCAGCGCAAAGCAATAGGCTACCCGATAGAGGCAAGCCTGTCCAATGGGGTCCGATAGTTTGCCTTCGGACCCCCCTTTCCGTCAAGGACCGACCCGGTGTCTCCAGTGGGTAGACCACCCACGAGCCTGCCGGCGTCCTCTTGGTGCGGAGTCACAAAGAGACTACAGTCCGGCGATCTCCTGGACCAGCCATCGGCCGTCTTTTCGGACCATCGTGAACCGGGTCCGGTTCAGATCGACCCGGGGCTTACCCTGCGTGATCGTGCTGGTGGTGGTCTGGTTCACGAAGATGATCAGCGTGACCCGGTCGGCGTCGCCGTCGCGGACCCCGACCTCACGGACTTCGGCCTTCACGGTCGCCTTGGACTTGGTCGCCAGCTCACCGGCCACCTTGGCGGTCTCGTCGAACTTCCCCGCGAACTCCGGGGTCATCGTCGCCCGCGCCGCCGCGAAGCTCTTGTCGAGGTCGCGGTAGTCGTAGCTGAGCGCCGTCTCGGCCGCCTTCCGCCCGGCCGCGGCCGCCTGGTTGCGGGCATCCTCGGCCTGCTTGCCCTGCCAGGCCTTCACCCCGAGTACGGCGGCCACGGTCAGCACCAGGACGATCAGTACGCCGAGCATCGCGAACAGCACGCCGCCGATAGGACCTCTTTCACTACGCTCAGTAGCCGGAGGGGGTGCCTCGGACTCCTCAGCAGGGGTCGCTTCAACCTCTGCTGTGTCCTGAGTCACAGCCTCAAGCGGTTCATCGACCCCGTCATCGACGCTCTCGTCGACCACAGTGTCGAGCGGCTCGTCGAGCAGGTCCTCGGTGGTTTCCTCGGTCGCGGGCACCACGCCGGTACGGCGTTGGCCGGCGATCCGGGGGCGGTTGCGGGGACGGTCCGGCATCAGCCCACCACCTGCAGGTCGGCGGTCAGCCAGCGACCCTTCTCACGGACCATGTCCAGCTTGATCCGGTACCGGCGCTCGACCCCGTCGGCCGACGCCGTGTTCGTGACGACCGCGTTGACGATCACCAGGACCTCGGCCGAGTCCTTGTCCCCGGACACCACCGCAGCCTCCTTCACATCGCCCTTGGAGGTCGCCTTGTTGGTCCCCACGTCCGCCTTCACCGCTGCGATCCCGGCCTCGAACTCCTGCCGGAACTGTCCGGTGGAGTCGTCCAGCACGCGCTTCGAGTCCGCGTCCCAGGTCTGGTAGTCGTAGGTGGTGAAGTCCAGCGCGAGCTGCCGCGCGGACTTCATCGCGCCCTCGCGCAGGCTCTTGTCCTGGCGCTGCTTCTGCAGCGCGATCACCGAGAGAGTTGCGGCGGCCAGCGCGATCACCAGCAGGACGCTCAGCGCCCATGCCACGATCAGCCTGCCCCGCCGGGAGTTGCCCGAAGTCACTTGCCGGTCACCGGTCCGAGAATCAGAGCCTTCCAGGAATCGCTGCCGAGCAGCTCCTGCTGTCCACCGGTCGAGCCGAGAATCATCTCGGGCATCCCGCCGGAGCCACCGGCCGCGCCGGTCGCCGGGTCGTAGCCGATGCCGTAGCCGACACGGTTGCGGTCCGCACGCGACGACGGCGCCGGCGCGTTCTGCGCGCCTCGAACGTTGACGCCGGACGACGGCGACGCCGTACAGCTGGCGGTCTTGGCCTTGGTGTTCGAGGTCTCCTGCGGCACTCGCCAGTCCTTGGGGTAACCCGCGCGGCAGGCCGGCGGCGAGAAGCCGAGCACGAGCCCGAAGTGCGCGTCGTAGTGCCCGGTCCCGGGATCCTTGGCCGGTACGACGTACCCACCCATCGACACCGCCGGATACACGACGAGCAGCTGCTCGACGGCATCCAGCCGGACCGCGGTCAACTGGCTCACCGTCAGCAGGTTACCCAGCAGCACCGCGATGTCCGCGCGGTTGTCCTGGATCAGGCCGGTGATCTGGGTCGAGGCGGCCGAGCCCTGGTCGATCACCTGGCGCAGGTTCGCGTCCGAGCTGACCAGGGTGTCGGACAGCAGTGCGAGGTTCTTCGCCCAGGTCTTGATCGCGTCGCCACTGGCCACCTGGGTGGCCAGCACGGTGTCGCCGTCGTTGATCAGCTTGATGGTCTGCAGGATGTTCGCGTCCGCGTCGTCGATCAGCTGGCCGGAGCTGTCGATGATCTTCTGCAGGTCGGTGCCTTTGCCCTTGAGCGCGGTCCCGAGCTCCTTGACCGTGGTCCGCAGGCTGTCCTGGTCGACCGAGTTGACCAGCTGGTCGAGGTTCAGCAGCAGCTCGGTGGTGTCGATCGGGATCGCGGTGTTCTCCCGGTCGATCCGCGAGTTGTCCTTCAGGTACGGCGCTCCCTCGCGGCGCGGCTGCAGATCGACGTACTGCTCGCCGATCGCGGACCGGTTCGCGACCACGGCCAGCAGGTCGTTCGGGATCTTGTGCTTCTTCTCGATGTCCAGGTTGACCAGCACGCCGTCGGGCAGCAGCTTCAGCTCACCGACCCGGCCGACCGGCTGGCCGCGGTACGTCACCTCGGCACCTTCGAAGATGCCGCCGGACTCGGCGAAGCTGGCGCTGACCGTATAGTCCTGGTCGTAGAGCAGCTTGTCGACCTGCGCGTACCGCGCGCCGACGAAGGCGATCCCGACGACGGTGATCAGCAGGAACACCATCAGCTGGACGCGGACTGTCTTGGTGATCACTTGACCATCCCCGGCATCAGGGCTCGCGCCAGGTCGGGATCGAACCCGGCCCGGTTGAGCTTCGGGCCGCAGACCGGCAGCAGGAGCACGGTCACACAGGTCGTGGCCACTCCGGTCGGCTTGGTGCCCGGCTTCGTCGTGGTCGGGTTGTGCAAGGGAAGACTCACCCCGAGGGTCGGCAGTGCGGTCGGGCCGACCGTGGGCAGGTCGAGCCCGAGCAGACCCTTGAGCAGCTTCTGGGTGTTGATGTCCAGCGTGATGCCCAGGTTGGTGAAGTCACCCTGGACCCCGCGCGCCGCGTCGTCCGGGAACGGGTAGGTGAACAGCAACTGCAGCGACTTCGGCAGGTTGTCCCCCGCCTCGGCCAGCTTGGTCAGGATCGGGTACAGCGACTGCAGGTTGGCGACCAGATCCTTCTGCGCGGAGGTGATCACGCGGGTCGCGGTGCTGCCGAGCGTCGAGAGCGCCTGCAGCGTCTTGACCAGCGCGGCCCGCTGCTTGTCCAGGGTCGCGATCGACTTCGGCAGCGAATCGATCGCCGTCGCCAGCGTCTCCTTCTGCGCGTTCAGCTTCTTCGCCAAAGCATCGACCGCGGTGATCGCAGTGACGATCTTCTGCTTGTTCTGGTCCAGCGTGCCGACGAACGTGTTCAGCTGGGTGAGCACGTCCTTGATGGCCGGCTCGTTCCCCGTCAGCGCCTTGTTCAGCTCCTGGGTGATGATCTGCAGCTGCGCGACACCGCCGCCGTTCAGCAGCAGGGACAGCGCGGACAGCACTTCCTCGACCTCGACGTTGCTGGTCGTCCGCGACAGCGGGATGACCTCGCCGTTCTCGAGCCGGCCGCGCGGCGCCTCGGCGCCGGTCGGCTGTGCCAGCGAGACGAACTTCTCGCCGAGCAGGCTGGTCTGGCGGATCGTGGCGCGCTCGTTGTCCGGGAGCTCCAGGCTCTTCGGCAGCTTGATCCGGACCTTGGCGACGTACCCCTCGAGCCAGACCTTCTCGACCGTCCCGACCGTCACGTCGTCGACCTTGACCGTCGACTTCGGCACCAGGTCCAGCACGTCGGCGAACTCAACAGTGACCGTGTACGACGGTCCCTTGATCTTCGCGCCACCGGGCAACGGCAACGAGTACACGCTGAAGTCACACCCGGTCAGCGTCATGGCCAGGGCCAAGGCTCCGGCAGCGAATGCGGTACGGCGTCTCATTTCACCAGCCCCCCGAGGGTCGGGTCGACCGGGTCCGGGCTGACTCGCTTGAGCGGCGCACTCGGTACCCCGGCCCACGGCGTACCGGCTGGTCCTCCGCTGGCAGGTGCGCCACCGGTCAGCTGGCTGAGCAGCGGGAGCTTGGGCAGCGCGTCCAGCACCGGCTTGAGCAGCGAGCAGGTCGACAGCGGCTGGTTGGCCTGCAGCAGCAGGGAGCAGATGAACGACGACGGGTTGTCGAGCTGGGCCAGGTTGAGCCGCTGGTCCAGCGTGCCGAACTGCGGGTTGTAGATCCGGGCCAGGTTGCCCAGGCCGAGCGGCGCGGTGTCGAGGATCTGCGCCAAGGCTGCCTTCTCCTTGACCAGGATCTGGGAGAGCTCGGTGGCCCCGGAGACTGTGCTCTTCACCAGCGTCCGGTTGTCCTTGACGAAGGTCGCGACCTCGCCGAGCGCGGTCGCGAGCAGCGACAGCGCTGAGGTCAGGTCCTTGCGCTCACCGGCCAGCGTCGTCGACGTCGCGGCGAAGTTGGTGTTGAACTGCTTCACCAGCGCGTCGTTCGCAGCGAGCGCGGAGACGAAGGTCTGCAGCTGCCGGATCGTCGAGAACAGGCTCTGCGAGTTGCCCGCGAGTGTCCCGGTCAGCTTGGAGACGTCGGTGATGGTCTGGTTGAGCTTCGCGCCCTGGCCGTTCAGGTTCCTCGCCGAGACGTCCAGCAGCCGCGACAACGCGCCCTGGTCGTTCGCACCCTTGGGACCCAGCGCGACGGACAGGTCGTTCAGGCTCTGGTAGATCTGATCGAGCTCCAGCGGTACGGCGGTCCGCTCGAGCGGGATCTGCGCCCCGTCGGCCATCACATCGCCCTTGGAGTACACCGGGGTGAGCTGCACATACCGGTCGGCGACGATCGACGGCGCCGCGATGACAGCCTTGGCGGTGGCCGGCACCTTGTGCTTGGCCTCCCACCAGAACTTCACCCGGACCGTGCGACCGGCCGGGGTGACGCTCTCCACCTCGCCGACCTTGATGCCGAGGATCCGGACATCGGAGCCGGGGTAGACCGAGACCGCGCGCGGGAAGTACGCCGTCGCCGTCACCCGCTGGGGGTTCGGCCACAGCGAGACCACGCTGATCGCGACGATCACCAGGACCACCCCGATCGCGATCCACCGGGACAGCGACGACACCTTCGTCATCGGCCACCTCCCAGCAGCGGGGGCAGACCGAGATCGATCTTCGGCAGCGGCACCTCAGGAACCGGTGCCAGGTTCTGCAGGTAGACGTCGAACCAAGGTCCGGTGCCGAGCGTGTTGGTAAAGAGCTTCACGAACGGCGCGAGCCCCTTGATGCTCGCGTCCAGGTCGTTCTGGTTCTTCAGCAGTACGCCGAGGACCGCGTTCACCTTCTGCAGCGTCGGACCGAGATCCTTGCGGTTCTCGCGGACCAGCGCGGTGATCTGCGCGGACAGCTTCTGCGTCGAGACCAGCAACTGGTGGATCAGCGCGCGCCGCGCCTGCACGGCCTGGAAGACGGTGTTGCCGTCCTTCATCAGCTTGATCAGCTGCTGGTTGCGGTCGGCGAGCACCTTGGTGACCGTGTTCGAGTGCTGCAGCAGGAGCTTCAGCTGCTCATCGCGCTTGGCCACGTTGCGGGAGAGGCGGGACAGGCCGGTCAGCGAGGCCTGCACCTCGTCCGGCGTGTTCTTGAAGGTCGCCGACAAGGTGTCCAGGGCTTTCGCCAGCTGGGCGGTGTCGATGCGCTCGGTCGTGTTCGCGAGATCCGAGAACGCGTCCACGACGTCGTACGCCGAAACTGTCCGCGCGAGCGGGATCTCGGAGCCGGCCTTCAGCTCGCCGCCGCCGGCCGGGTTCAGCTTCAGGTACTTCTGGCCGAGCAGCGTCTTGATCTTCATCTCGGCACCGGTCTGGTCGCCCAGCTTCACGCCCTTGTCGACGACGAAGTCGACCCGGACGTGGGAGCCGTCGAGCTCGACCTTGCGCACCTGCCCGACCCGGACACCGGCGACCCGGATCTCGTCGTTCGGCTTCAGGCCGCCGGCCTCGGAGAACTGCGCGGAGTACTTGGTCCCGCCACCGATCAACGGCAGGTCCTGCGCCTTGAACGCGGCCAGCATGATCAGCCCGATCACGGTCAGGCCGATGACGCCGATCGTCACCTGGTTCTGTTCGCGGAAGGGCTTCACGACTTCTTGCACCTCGCCGAGTTCAGGTCGTAGCTCACCGGGATGCGGGTGCCGGTCGGGAGCGTGACGTTGCCGTCGAAGTTGCACAGGTAGAAGTTGAACCAGGACCCGTACGACGCCGTCCGGGTCATCGTGTTCAGCTTCTCCGGCATGAACTGCAGCGTCTTCACCCAGATGCCCTGGGTGTCGTCGAGCGTGGTCGCGACCGTGCGCAACCGGTCCAGGTCCGCCTTGATCGGGACCCGGGTCTGCTGCAGCAGGCCGGCCGTCTTGGTGTTGAGCGAGTTGATCGAGCCGAGCGAGTTCAGGATCGGGTTGATGTCCTGGCTCAGGCCGGTGATGAACTGCTGCAGGTTGACCAGCAACTGGGAGAAGTTCTGCTGCCGCTGCGACACGATCTGCAGGGTCGAGGTCAGGTTGGTGATCAGGCTGCCGATCACCTCGTCCGCGTCGGCCAGCGTGGTGGTCAGCGACGCGGTCTTGGCCAGCAGCGACTCGATCGTGCCGCCCTCGCCCTGCAGCACCTTGATCACCTCGAACGCGAACTGGTTCACGTCCGCCGGGGTGAGCGCGGTGAACAGCGGCTTGAACCCGTTGAACAGCACCGACAGGTCGAGCGCCGGCGCCGTCCGCTCCTTCGGGATCAGCCCGTTCGCCTTCAGCCGCTCGCCACCGCCGACACCGTCGGTCAGCGCGATGTACCGGTTGCCGACCAGGTTTCGGTAGCGCAGTGTCGCCTTGGTGGAGGTGTCGACGACCTGGTCGGAGTCGACGCTGAAGGTCACCAGCGCCAACGTGTTCTGGTAGAGCGCGATCTTGTCGACCTGCCCGACCTTCACCCCGGCGATCCGGATGTCGTCGCCCTGGTTCAGCCCGACCGCGTCGGTGAACACGGCCCGGTACTTCGTCGTCGCGTTGAAGGTGATGTTCCCGATCGTCACCGCCAGCAAGGCGGTCGCGACCGTGGTCACCACGACGAAGATCGACAGCCGGACGATGTCCAGTGAGGTCTTCTTGTCCAGCAGTTTCGTCATCGAAGATTCACCTGCCCGCCCCTCAGTAGCGGTCCGACCAGCAGCGTCGTCAGATCCGGTACGTCGCTCGCGGGGATGCCCATCGTCGGGGCGACGACCGCGTCGACGACCTTCTGCTCGGCCGACGTACCGACCCCTTGGGTGTCCATCGCGAACCCGGGCATCGCGCGGTTCAGCGTCAGGTTCAGCGGGAACTGGCTCAGCTTGCCGTGGTCGCCGATCACGCCGTCCTCACCGGTGATGTACGGCGCCGGGTTCTGCTGCGTGTATGGTCCCGGCTTCGAGCCCGGGTGGCTGTAGTTCTTGCCCACGCAGGTCGGCCCGCGGTGGTCCTTGTAGGCCGGCAGCTCGTTCGGCTCGTACGGCGTCGGCTGGTTGGTGATGATCTCGAGATTGATGTTCAGCCGCCCGTCGCGGAACGTGTCGTTCAGGATCGGGGTGGTGTCCGTCATCACCTTGAGGAAGCACGGGACCTCGGGCGAATAGCGTTCCAGCAGGTCCAGCACCGGCTTGCTCACCTCGCCGAGGCGGATCACCCGGTCCTCGTTCTGCTTCAGGAACGTGTCCGTCGTCGAGGACAGCGTCTGTACGTCGACGAAGAACTTCTGCAGCTGCTGTTCCTTCTCCACCACCGTGTTCCCGGTGATGGTCAGATTGCGCAGCGCACGGACCAGATCGGGCGTCGCATCGCCGTACAGCTGGGAGACCTGGGTGAGCTTGGTCAGCGCGTCCATCAGCTTCGGGACGTTCGGGTTCAGCTTCTTCAGGTAGGCGTCGAGCTGGGTCAGCGTCCCGGCGATCTCGGTGCCGCGCCCCTCGAGCGCGGTGGCCAGCGTGTTCAGCGTCGCGTTCAGGTCGGCCGGGTCGACCGCCTGCAGCAACGGCAGGGCGTCGTTCAGCACCTTCTCGATCTCGATGCCGACCGCGGTCTTGTCGCGGGCGATCACGTCACCGGCCCGGATGTGCCGGCCCTCGGCACCACTCGGCGGGACCAGAGCGACGTACTTCTCGCCGAACAAGGTCTTGGGCAGGATCCGCGCGCTGACCGCGCTGGAGATCTCGTCCACCTGGTCGGGCTTCAGCGACAGCTTGATCGTCGCATCGGATCCGTCGGTGGAGACACCGCTGACCTCGCCGACGATGATGCCGCGCAGCTTCACATCGGCGTGCTCGTTGAGCTGCAGGCCGATGTGGCTGGTCTTGAGCTCCACGTCGACGGTCTTGGTGAAGACCTTCGCGTAGAACGCATACGTCAGCCAGAGCAGGAAGCACAGCACCCCGATGAACACGATGCCGTAGACCTTGTGCGGGAGCTTGTCGATCATTTGCTCACCCCGCCAATCTGACTGTGGTCGTCGTACCCCAGATGGCCATCGACAGCAGCAGGTCGACGACGTTGATGACGACGATCGACGTCCGCACCGCGCGGCCGACCGAGACGCCCACGCCTGCCGGACCGCCGCTGGCATGGTAGCCGTGGTAGCAGTGCACCAGGATCACCAGCACCGCGAAGACGAGCACCTTGCCGAACGACCACAACACGTCACCTGGTGGTAAGAACAGATGGAAGTAGTGGTCGTACGTGCCGGTGCTCTGGCCGTAGAACGTGGTCACGGTCAGGCGGGTGGCGAAGTACGAGGACAGCAGACCGACGACGTACAGCGGGACCACGGCGATCAGACCGGCGATGATCCGGGTGGTGACCAGGTACGGCAGCGACGGGATCGCCATCGTCTCGAGGGCGTCGATCTCCTCGCTGATCCGCATCGCGCCGAGCTGCGCGGTGAAGCCGCAGCCGACGGTCGCGGCCAGCGCGATCCCGGCGATCAGCGGACCGATCTCACGAGTGTTGATGTAGGCGCTGACGAATCCTGCGAAGGCCGACGTACCGATCTGGTTCAGCGCCGAGTAGCCCTGCAGGCCGACCTCGGTGCCGGTGAAGAAGGCCAGGAACGTGATGACGCCGACGGTGCCACCGATCACCGCGAGGGCGCCGGTGCCCAGCGTCACCTCGGCCAGCAGCCGGAGGATCTCTTTGCGGTAGCGGGTGACCGACTTGCCGGACCAGGCCAGCGCCTTGACGTAGAAGGCGAGCTGCTCACCGAGCTTGTCGAGCGAGTTCAGCGGCTTCTTCACCAGGGTGTCCACCAGAGCCGACATGTCAGGCCCCCTTCGGCGGAACGAGCTGGAAGTAGATCGCGGTCATCGAGAAGTTCGCGACGAACAGCAGCATGAACGTGATGACGACCGACTGGTTCACCGCGTCGCCGACACCCTTCGGACCGCCGCCGGCGTTCACGCCTTTGTACGACGCCACGATGGCAGCGATGAACCCGAAGACAAGCGCCTTGGCCTGCCCCTGCCACAGGTCGGGCAGGTGTGCGAGCGCGGTGAACGACGCGATGTACGCACCCGGGGTGCCGTCCTGCAGGACGACGTTGAAGACGTAACCGCCCATCACGCCGACGACGCTGACGAAGCCGTTGAGGAAGAAAGCGACTAGCATCGTCGCCAGCACCCGCGGCACCACCAGCCGCTGGATCGGGTCGATACCGAGCACCATCATCGCGTCGAGCTCTTCACGAATCTTGCGTGCACCGAGGTCCGCACAGATCGCCGAACCACCAGCTCCGGCGATCAGCAGCGCGGTCGCGATCGGCGATGCCTCCCGGACGACAGCCAGTACGGCGGCCGACCCGGTGAAGGACTGCGCGCCGAACTGCTCGATCAGTCCGCCGACCTGCAACGCGATCACGGCACCGAACGGGATCGCGACCAGCGCGGTCGGGATGATCGTCACGCTCGCCACGAACCAGGCCTGCTGGAGGAACTCCTTCAGCTGGAACGGACTGCGGACCGACGCCCGCAGCGTGTCGAGGGCGAACGCGAACAGGGAGCCGGCTTGCTTCAGCGGGGCGGTGGCGCTCAGAGTCACGTAGCCCCCACCGTCGAGGACTCGAACGAGCCGGGGGGCGGGGTGACACCGTGCTCACGGCACCACTCGCCCGGCGGGCGCTGGGTCGGCCGGAGCATGCCGCTGCTGGGCAACTGCTGGATCGGGATCGGCGGCAGCGCCGGCAGCTCCTGACCGGCCTCGGCGGCCAGCTCGTCGGCGTCCTTCTCCTCGGACATGCCGATCGGGCCGACCATCTGGGCGTTCAGGAACTGCCGGATCACCGGCTCCTCGCTGGACAGCAGCATCTCGCGCGGACCGAACATCGCCAGGTGCCGGTGGTAGAGCATGCCGATGTTGTCCGGCACCTTGCGCGCGGTGTTCACGTCGTGGGTGACGATCAGGAACGTCGGGCTGAACGCCTCGTTGAGGTCGATCATCACCTGGTTCAGGAACGAGGTCCGGACCGGGTCGAGCCCGGAGTCGGGCTCGTCGACCAGCAGGATCTCGGGGTCCAGCACCAGCGCGCGGGCCAGGCCGGCCCGCTTCCGCATCCCGCCGGAGATCTCGGCCGGGAGCTTGCGCTCGGCACCGACCAGACCGACCATCTCCATCTTCTCCATCACGATGGAGCGGATGTCGGACTCGGACTTCTTGGTGTGCTCGCGGAGCGGGAAGGCGACGTTGTCGTAGAGATCCATCGAGCCGAACATCGCGCCGTCCTGGAACAGCACGCCGAACATCCGGCGCACCTCGTACAGCTCGCGCTCGCTGCAGGTGGCGATGTCGGTGCCCTCGATGAAGACATGCCCGCGGTCCGGCTTGAGCAGACCGATCAGGGTCTTCAGGAATACGGACTTCCCGGTGCCGGAAGGGCCCAGCATCACGCAGATCTCACCGGCCGGCAGGGTCAGGGACACATCGCCCCAGATCAGCTGGCTACCAAAGGATTTGGTGAGACCTTCGACGCGGACTTCTACGCCCACCGGTCCTCCTCACGGGATCTGTCACGTCATGCCCCGAACCGACGGTTACGTGGTCCAACGAGGGAGCAGTGGCCTAGGTTACGCACGAGTACGGTTTTGCGTAACCCCTCAAAGTCAAGCGATTGCGATCCTAGCCAGACCGAAATGCGAGCAGGGCGGCCTCCTCACGGAGACCGCCCTTCTCTACGCATTCGTTACGTTCGCCAACGGAACGTAACTGAGGGTGTCTGGGGATTTCGCGCCGTAGCGAGCATGTGCTCGGTGCGGTGACTCGGTGTGCTGGGGCGGAGGGTTAGATGCGGAGCATCTTGCCCTTTGCCCCAGTGCGGCGAGGTGCCGTGCCGAGTGCAGCGCAGTAGGCGGGAAATCCCCAGAGACCCTCCTGGGTCACTTGAGCGTGACGGTGGCCCCGGCGCCCTCGAGGGCCTCCTTGGCCTTCTCCGCGGCAGCCTTGTCGACCTTCTCCAGGATCGCCTTCGGGGCGGACTCAACCAGGTCCTTGGCCTCCTTCAGACCAAGGCTGGTGAGACCGCGCACCTCCTTGATGACCTGGATCTTCTTGTCGCCGGCGCTCTCGAGGACGACGTCGAACTCGTCCTGAACCTCGGCCTCTTCGGCCGGGGCGCCCGGGCCTGCGGCGGCGGCAACGGCAACCGGAGCGGCGGCGGTGACGCCGAACTCCTCTTCGAATGCCTTAACGAACTCCGACAGCTCCAGCAGGGTCAGTTCCTTGAACTGGCCGAGGAGCTCTTCGGTGCTGAGCTTCGCCATGATGGCGGTCCTTCCTTGTAACTGTCGATCACTGAATGGGGTGGTGCAGTGAGAACGGCCTCAGCTGTCAGCTGCGGCGGTCTCCTCGGTGCTCGCCTCGGCAGGTGCGTCGACCGTGTCCTGCACGGTCTCCTCGGCCGCCGCCTCGGGAGCCGAAGCCCCGTCCGCCGGCAGCTTGTCCTGCAGCGCCGCGAACAGGCGCGCGGCCTGCGACAGCGGAGCAGCGAACAGCGACACCGCTTGCTGCGGAGCCGCCTTCATCGCACCTGCGAGCTTCGCGAGGAGAACCTCACGCGACTCCAGGTCAGCGAGCTTGGTGATCTCGTCAGTGCCGAGTGCCTTACCGTCAAGCACTCCGCCCTTGATGACGAGAAGGGGGTTCGCCTTGGCGAAGTCACGCAGGCCCTTGGCCGCAACCACCGGGTCGCCCTTGATGAAGGCGATGGCCGACGGACCCTCGAGCAGCGAGTCGAACGACTCCACACCCGCATCCTTGGCCGCGATCTTGGTCAGCGTGTTCTTCACCACGGCGTAGTTCACGTCGTCACCGAGCGCAGTCCGCAAGTTCTTCAGCTGCGCCACGGTAAGTCCGCGGTACTCGGTCAGCACGGCGCCGTTCGAGCTACGGAACTCGTCCGTGAGCTCTGCGACAGCGGCTGCCTTGTCCGGCCTCGCCATGGGGTCTCCTTCGTTTGGCTATCTCGCCGCCGACCCCTGGATACACACAGTGCCCATACACAAGAAAACGCCCCTGCACAGGCGGCAAGGGCGTGAACATACGAACTACACTCACACTTCTCATCACCTGCGCGGGCCGCCCACCTGAGTGGGACTTTCAGCTACCTAGGTAGCCACCAGCGGTCTTCGGCAGTGTTCAGAGTAATTGATGGAGTCAGCTGGACCAAATCGGTGCCTGGCTGAGCTCCGTGACCACCGGTTGGCCGGCCACGAGTTCGCCGTCCGCGACGAACCCTTCCTCGCGATCGCTCAGGTCTTGGACGAGCTTCTGGCGCCACTGCCGCACCTCGTCGGCTCGGGTGGGGTCGTGCACCAGGTTGCGGGTCTCCTGCGGATCCACCTCGAGGTCGAAGAACTGCTCGTCGCCCCAGCCAGACATCCAGACGTACTTGCGCTTGCCATCGGTGACCCACTGCAGCGACTGGCCGAGCAGCACGTGCTCGCCGTGCAGATGCTCGCGCCACTGCGTGACCTGCTCACCGCGCAGGTGAGCTGCCAGGCTGCGCCCGTCGACGGTCTCGGGAATCGCCACGCCGGCCAGGTCGAGCATCACCACGTTGCGTGCGGTCACTTGTTCTCCTTACCAGGCACAGCGGAAGCCGTGATTGCCCGAGCTGCTCGATGCCTCGTTGGAGCTCCGGGCACCGACGCGGTAGCGGTTGCAGTACGACGCGTGGCACAGGTACGAACCACCGCGCATGACCTTGTTCTCGCCCCAGGCGTCGCCGGTCCACTCCCAGACGTTGCCGACCATCTCGTAGAGGCCGAAACCGTTCGGCGGGTAGCTGCGGACTGGCGCCGTACCACGGTAGCCATCGGCCTGGGTGTTCTTCGTGGGGAAGCTGCCCTGCCAGATGTTGCAGCGATGCTCGCCATCCGGCGTGAGCTCGTCGCCCCACGGATAGCGACGCTGGTCGAGGCCACCGCGGGCCGCGCGCTCCCACTCGGCCTCACTCGGCAGCCGGCCACCAGCCCACTCGCAGAACGCCACCGCATCCGCCCAGGACACGTGGACCACCGGATGGTCGGCACGGTCGATCAGCCCCGACCCCGGTCCCTCCGGACGTTCCCACGTCGCACCATGCACGCCGCACCACCACGGTGTGGCCTGCGGGCGCTCACTGATCTTGCGCAGCGCCGCTGGCAGGAACCCCGCGAACACATAGCTCCACCCAAACCGCTCAGCCTCGGTCACGTAGCCGGTGCTCGCTATGAATGCCGCGAACTGTTCGTTAGTCACCGCAGTCGCGCCGATCTCGTACTGCGCCAGCGACACCTCCCGGACCGGACCCTCCAGATCGCCCGGGAATCCATCGGCGTCCTCAGCGCCCATCCGGAACACACCAGCCTCGATCAGCACCCGCTCCATCGCTCCGGCCGGCTCACCGCTCGCTGCCCGGGACTCCGGTACGGCGCTCTGCGCGGCCCCGGCCCTCGCGGGTGCACAGCAACCGTCTTCGCTCACGTTGTGATCTTTTCAGGAAGCGACTCTTTAGGGAGCCTTGACCGGGTGCGGTGGGATCCACCGTTGCATCGCAGCGGCCGCTGCCAACCCGGTGCCGGCCATCACCACGACCGCGGGCCCCAGTCCGAGTACGGCGGTCGCCCCGGCCAGCAGCAATGGACCACTGCCGTTACCGGTGTCGGCGAACAGGCGGAACGCACCGAGGAACTGGGCTCTGCCGACGGGTGGAGACGCATCAGCTCCAAGCGTCATGATGACGCCGGCACCCAGTCCATTGCCCACTCCCATCAGCAAGGCGACAGCTGTGAGAGATGTTGTGGTGTGAGTGAGTGGCAGGAGGAGGTGGGCCAGGCCGAGGACCAGCATGCTCGGTACGGCGACCCACTTGCGGCCCATGCGGTCCATCACCGAGCCGGCGGGATAGAAGAGCAGCATGTCGACCGCACCGGAGAGTCCGAAGATGATGCTGGTCGTTTGAGCATCAAGACCGATGTGCAGAGCCCAGAGCGGTACGACGACCTGTCGTGACGCACGGACTGCGCCGACCAGCAGTGCACCCGTGCCGAGAGTTCGCAGTACAGGCAGGTGCTCACGAATCACACCCAGCGTCGACTGTGCGGCGAGTGGGCGACTGCCGCGGCCACGCTCGATGTCGGGCAGGCTCACGAGCACAACGCACGCCAGCATCGCGCCGACTAAGTGGACCCAGTACGCGCCATCGGTGCCCAGAAAACGCATGGCTAGTGCACCGAGGAACGGGCCGATGAAAGAACCGATGCGCTGCACACCGCCGAGAGTGGAGAGGGCTCTGGCCCGCAGCTCGATCGGCACCGCCTCACTCAGGTAGGCCTGCCGGGCGAGACCCCAGACCGAGCCGGCCAGCCCGGTGACCCCGATAGCGATGGCCAGCCCCCACACCGTCGGAGCGAGCAGGCAACCCACCAGTGCCAGTGAGACCAGCACCGTCGCGCCGAGCATTGCGCGACGCTCACCGATCCTCATGACGAGCGCGCCCGCCGGGATGTCGCCGATGACCTGCCCTAGCCCCGCCGCGGCCACCACCACCCCGGCAACCGCCGGTGAGGCGCCCAGATGAGTCGCCGATACTGCGATCACTGGGGCGATGGCGCCTTGGCCGATGCCGTACAGCAGCGCGGGGAGGTAGACCGATGGTGCGATCTTGAGCAGGGCGGCCGGACTGGCCATCAGTTCGTCCCTGCTTGTGCCTTGGTCTGCTCTCTGCCGGCGGCGGTCGCACCCAATAGCTCGGAAACTTCCCAAGCTGCTGGGACCAGGAGGTCCCCGAAGTCCAGGAGAACCTCTAGAGGCAACCGCAGCTCCGGACCGGAGATCGACAGGCATCCGACAGCCTGACCGGAGTAGTCGAAGACAGGTGCCGCCACCGAGCAGATGCCTGGCGTGCGCTCGGTCAGGGAGGTGGCAAAGCCGCGTTCGCGGATCTCCGCGAGCTGTGCGGCCACGACGTCCGGGTCCGTGATGGTGTCCGGAAGCACCTGCTCGAGCGGCTTGGAGAGCACGTCCACCTGGCGTTGCCAGGGTGCGAACGCGAGCAGCACCTTGCCCGGCGCCCCCTGCGGTAACGGAAGCGGTACGCCGAACTCGGTGTAGGTACGGCGGAGTTGGTGCCGGCTCTCCACCTGATCGAGCACCACGCGGTGCCCGCTCGGCAGCAACTCGTGGACGGCCGCCGTCTCTCCGGTCGCGTCGCGCAGCGCCCGCAGTACTGGCTGTGCTGCGTCACGCAGGGTCGCCGGGATCCCACTGGTGTGGGCGAGCTGAACGACCAGCGGACCGATCGCGTAGCGCCGCTGAGCGGTCTGGCGGATCAGTCCGTTCTCCAGCATCGCCAGCAGCAACCGGTGCACGGTGCTGGTCGACAGACCGGTCGCGCGGGACAGGTCGCTGATGCCGAGGTCCGGCGTACGGGCGTCGAAGCAGCGCAGGATCGCCACCGCGCGGTCTATCGACTGGACAGACCCTCGGGGTATCGTTTCCTGCATTGCAGGATCATATCCCGCAATGCGGGATACCTGCTGCACAGGGGTGTGCCCGGCGCCCAGCCATCTGTGGGCGCCGGACGCAGCAGTTCAGACCGCCTGAACAGCGCGGTCAGTGTCCGGGATGTCCATCCGCGACGCGCGCTCGACATGTTCGTCGTATGCGCTCTGCACGTCGTTACGTCGCACGTGGTGCGGTCCGGCAGACAGTTCAGCCAGTGTGACGGCGGTGATCGCCATCTCGTCCGGCAGCGCCGCAGGATCGATGCCCTGGCGCAGGATCACCACGTTCGTAGGGAGAATCCCTGCCGATAGTCACCGGCCATACGGATCGTCCACCCCGTGATCACCGAAGGCATCCTGATCCGCCCGGAAGGCATCCAGCGAGATCTGTGGAGCCGTACGGGACATCGCCGCGAACTCGTCACGTGGAACGAACCGGCGCCGGCGGCGCAACGGAATCAGTTCCCCGATGCGATGACCATCGCGGGTGACAGTGAAGGACTGACCCCCTTGGACGGCATCCATAATCTCTTTCGACCGCGTGCGGAGGTCGCGTTGGGTGATCTCGAGTTGCCCACTCATGCAGTCAGGATGCTGCCGAAACGGTCTGCGGTGCCACCATGTAGCACCGCATGCCACAGCAGGGTCAGCCCAGGACGGCGAGGGCGTCGATCTCGACGAGCATGTCCGGGAGCGGCAGGCCGGTGAAGACGGTGGTGCGGGACGGCAGGACGCCGCTCGGGGTGCGGGTCGAGACGAAGTCGGCGTACGCCTCGTTCATCGCGCCGAAGTCGTCGCGGGTGGTCAGGTAGACGCGCAGCATCACCACGTCGTCCAGGCTGCCGCCACCGGCCTTGAGGATCGCCTCGATGTTCTGCAGCACCCGGGTCGTCTGGGCCTTCACGTCGCCGACGAAGACGAACTCGCCGGTCGCCGGGTCGACCGATCCCTGGCCGGAGACCTGCAGGATGTTGCCCTTGCGGACACCCTGCGAGAACACCGGCATCGGGGCGGGCGCGTCAGTGGTGGAGACGGCGGTCTTGTCGGACATCAGATCGGACCTCTCAGTTGTAGTCGGCACTGATCGCCTGAGTCGTGGCGAGCAGGTCAGGCAGGAGTTCGAGCACCTGCTCATAGTTCAGCAGTACATCCGGTACGGACACCGACACGGCCCCGACCACTCGGCCGGCGTGGTCCGTGACCGGCGCACCGACGCAGTTCATGAAGGTCTCGTGTTCAGCCTTGTCCTGCGCCCAGCCGCGAGCCCGGACCGTGTCCAGCTCGTCTCGCAGCGCTTCCGCATCGGTGATGGTGTGCGGCGTGTAGGCGTGATAGTCCAGCGACGCCAGCACCGCTTCACGCTGCCGCTTGGGCTGCGCCGCCAGCAGGATCTTCCCGACCGCTGTGCAGTGCAGAGCCGCCGGTACGCCGACCTGCGAGTACATGCGGATATTGCGCACGCTGTCGAGCTTGTCGATGTAGATGACCTCACCGTTCTCCCAGGCCGCGAGGTGAACGGTCTGGCCGGTCTTCTGGTTCAGCTCCCGCAGATGCGGTGCAGCAACTTCCCGTACGACGTGTTGCTCGCGGGCCGCATCCGCCAACGCGAACAGGCGTGAGCCCAACCGATAACGATGCGCCTCGTCCCGCCGTACAAATCGGTCTGCCTCCATCGTGCGCAGCAGCCGGAGCACTGTGGTTTTGTGGACGCCCAGTTCGGTCGCGAGCTGGTCCAGCGACCGCTGCCCCTCGCCCAGGCTGGCCAGGATCTGCAGGGCTCTCGCGAGGCTCTGACTCATAGCCTTCTCATAGCTTTGTCGCCGCCCACTCGTCGTCAGCGGCTGTGAGCAGTCTGTCTCGTAGCGCTGCGCTCGGCGGTGCGGCGTGATCCTCCGGCACGGCCAGCACGGCTGCCGCATTCAGATGCCCGAGGCGCAGCCGCTGCTTCATCGGCAGGTCCTGCAACGTCCCAGCCAGGAAGCCGGCCGCGAACGCGTCCCCAGCTCCCACTGGCTCGACAACTTGGACGGTGAGCGCCGGAACCTCGGTACGGCGACCATCCGGCTCCAGCGCGACCGCCGTGTGCGCGTCGTTCTTCACGACCAACGTGCAGCGCCCACCGAGCCGTTCATGCAGCTCAGCTGGGTCATCGGCGCCTGCGAAGACCAGTGCCTCATCAGCACCGATCAGTACGACGTCGGCCGCGCGGAGCAACCGCCAGAGCGGCTCCGGGTCCTTGTCACGCCACAGCACCGGCCGCCAGTTCAGATCAACGCTCAGCACGAAGTCGCCACGCAACTCGTCCAGCATCTGCGCAGTGTCTGTGGACAGCGCCGCAGTGATCCCGGTGGTGTGCACGATGCGTGCGTTGCTGAGCCGCTGAGCCACCTCGGGTCGCTGCAGGAACGCGGGGCTCATCGCCGAGGCCGCCGAGCCGGTCCGGTAGTAGTGCATCCGGGAGCGACCGTCGATCGACTCCTTCACGTACAGAGCAGTCGGCCGGTTCGGGTCGAGCTCCACACCGCCGACCTCGACCCCACGCCCGCGCAGATCACGCAGTACCTGCCGACCGAAGCCGTCGTCGCCCAGCCGGGACACCCAGCTGGTCGGGACACCCAGACCTGCCAGGCCGCCGGCCACGTTGCACTCCGCGCCACCCACCGACCGGCGGAACGTCTCCACGTCCTCCAGCGGCCCGGCGGCGCCCGCGAGCATGATCATCGCCTCGCCGAGGCAGACCACCGCGGCAGGTTCCGTCTCAGTGCGCGGGTCGGACATCTGCGCTCCTGGGGGCCGGGGTGATGGGATAGGCGTGAAACAGCGGTCGTTGACGCAACTTCGAGCGCGATGCTACAACCGTCAGGTCAGAATGTGCAATGAACGTTGCGTATTCTGCAACTACTCCCAGGGGACTCGATGCCTGCTTACGATGCCGCCGCCGTCGCCGCACTCGCCGACGAGCGGGTCAGCCGCCGCGACCGGGTGCTGCCGCCTGCCTTCTGGGGCCGGACGATCGCCGAGGTGCTGGCCGATCGCCCGCGGTTGTCCCAGTTGCCGACGCCGCTGATGACGCTGTCCGCGCCCGGGGTTCGGCACAACATCGAGACGCTGGCCGGTTGGTGCGCACACCACGGCGTCGAGCACGCACCGCACGGCAAGACCACGATGGCTCCCGCGCTCTGGGCGCAGCAGCTGGATGCCGGCGCCTGGGCGCTCACGCTGGCCAACGTCTACCACCTCGCCGTCGCCCGGCAGTTCGGCGTCCAGCGGGTGCTGATCGCGAACTCGGTCGTCTCTCCGCTGCAACTGCGCTGGGTCGCCGACGAACTGGCCCGCGATCCGGAGTTCGAGGTGTCGGTCTGGGCTGACTCGGTTCGCACCGTCGAGATCATGGAGGCGGCCCGGTCGGCGTACGTCGGTCCGGATGCGCGACCGCTCGACGTCATGGTGGAGCTGGGCGCACCAGGTGGCCGGACCGGCGCCCGGGACTTCGAGACGGCCGAGGCTGTCGCCACTGCGGTAGCGGAGGCATCAACGTTGCGCTTGGTCGGAGTCGCCGGCTACGAGGGCGCGGTCAGCGACAGCGTCGACGAGCCGGGACTGGCCGCCGTACGAGCGTTTCTTCGGGACATGGCTGAGCTGCACTCGCGACTGGGCAAGCTGTACGACGAGGGCGTCGTACCGATCGTCACGGCGGGTGGCAGTGAGTTCTTCGAACTGGTTGCGGAGGTGCTCGGCCCACTGACGGATGCACGCGTCGTCGTGCGCTCTGGCGCGTACATCTCCCACGACGACGGGCTGTACCGGCGGGTGTCACCGCTCGGCGAATCACCACGCACCGATGGCGAGCAGCTCGTCGCGGCGATGCACGGGTGGATGCGGATCACCTCGCAGCCCGAGCCCGGGCTGGCGATCTTCGACGCCGGCCGCCGGGACTTCCCGGTCGATCAGGACATGCCCGAGCCGCAGTTGGTCCGGCCGCGCTCGACCGGCGAACCGGTCCTGCCGGCCACGGGGATGACGGTGACCAAGCTGAACGACCAGCACGGCTACCTGCGGTTCGGCGACGAGCCGGTGGTGATCGGTGACGAGCTACGCGTCGGCCTGTCACACCCCTGTACGGCGTTCGATAAGTGGGGGCTGATCCCGGTTGTCGACGACCCGGACGCCGCCGACCCCGTCGTCGTTGACCTGATCCGGACGTACTTCTGATGGCCGCCTTGGATCCTGCCGCACCGTCCGGCAGCGGACTCCCGGCCTTCGGCAGCTCAGAACGGACGGCGCCGTGACGGACCTGCTGATCACCGGCGCAACCGTCGTGGACGGCAGCGGCGCCCCCGGCGTCCGCGCCGACGTCGCCGTCGGCGATGGGCGGATCGTGGCCGTAGGCAACGACCTGCCGACCGCCCGGCGAACGATCGACGCCACCGGGCTGACCCTGTCCCCCGGCTTCATCGACATGCATGCGCACTCCGACCTGCAGATCCTGGCGAACCCGGATCACACCGCGAAGGTCAGCCAGGGCGTCACACTCGAGGTCCTCGGCCAGGACGGTCTGTCGTTCGCGCCGATCGACGATCCGACCCGGGCCGCGATCCGCCGCCAGATCGCCGGCTGGAACGGTGAACCGGACGACTTCGACTTCTCCTGGTCCACGGTCGCCGGCTACCTCGACCGGCTCGACCAGGGCATCGCCTGCAACGCGGCATACCTGGTCCCGCAGGGCACATTGCGCATGATGGTCGTCGGCACCGAGAACCGCCCGGCGACCCCGGCGGAACTGGCGCAGATGGTAGACCTGCTCACCCAGGCCCTGCGCGACGGCGCGGTGGGGATGAGCAGCGGCCTCACCTACACCCCGGGGATGTTCGCGACCACCGACGAACTCGTCGAACTGTGTCGCGTCGTCGCTCAGTACGGCGGCTACTACGCCCCGCACCAG
Organism: Kribbella sp. NPDC058245; assembly: GCF_042882005.1. Taxonomy (NCBI): domain Bacteria; kingdom Bacillati; phylum Actinomycetota; class Actinomycetes; order Propionibacteriales; family Kribbellaceae; genus Kribbella; species Kribbella sp. NPDC058245. The sequence goes on along the minus strand of NZ_JBHVWY010000001.1, from coordinate 528,242 downwards.
CGGTCCTACGGACAGGGCGCCCTGGGCGCGTACGGCGAGATGGTCGAGGTGGCCCGCCGGTCTGGCTGTGCACTGCACCTGACGCACGCGGTGATGAACTTCGCGCCGAACCAGGGCCGGGGCGCCGACCTGGTCGCGATGATCGACAAGGCCCTCGGCGACGGCCTCGACGTCACCACCGACACCTATCCTTATTTGCCTGGGGCAACCACTCTCGCGGCGACGCTGCCGAGCTGGACCGCCGAGGGCGGTCCGGACGCGCAGCTGGACCGGCTGCGTGATCCGGCGACCCGCGCCCGGATCGCGCACGAGATGGAGCAGGTCGGCTCCGACGGCTGTCACGGCTGCGTGATCGAGTGGGACACCATCGAGATCGGCGGCGTTCGCAATCCCGCGCTCGGCGACGCGGTCGGCCGGACGGTGGCCGCCCTGGCCGCGGACAGCGGGAAGCGGGCCACCGACGTCTTCTTCGACCTGCTGATCGCGGACGACCTGGGCACCTCGATCCTGCAGCACGTCGGGCACGAGGACAACGTGCGGACGATCATGCAGCACCCGAGCCACACCGGCGGCTCCGACGCGATCCTGGTCGGCGGCAAACCGCACCCGCGCTCGTGGGGGACCTTCCCACGCTACCTGGGCCGGTACGTCCGGGAGCTCGGCGTCCTCGAGCTGGCCGACTGCATCCATCATCTGACGGGTCGCGCGGCCCGGCGGCTGCGGCTGACCGACCGCGGACTGGTCCGGGTCGGCTACCACGCTGACCTGGTGCTCTTCGATGCGGAGACCGTCCACGACACCGCCACCTTCGACAACCCCCGACAGCAGGCCGAAGGCATCCCCTACGTCTTCGTCAACGGTGTTCCCGTCATCGACGACGGCCATCGGACCGATGACCTGCCCGGCCGAGCCATTCGTCGTACTGATGTGTGAGAGGACCTCGATATGACCACCCTGGACCTGCTGCGAGCCGACCGCGTGCTGACTGTTGTCAGGGCGCCGGAGATCGCTGATGCCCGGGACCTGTGCGCGGCGTTGGTGGCCGGCGGTATCCACGTCGTGGAGCTGACCTACACCACCCCGGACCTGCCCCGGCACCTGGAGCGCGCGGCGTCGACGGCCGGCGAGACCGGTGCCGTGGTCGGTGCCGGAACGGTGCAGACGGGTCAGCAGGCGCAGCAGGCGATCGACGCGGGAGCGCAGTTCCTGGTGACACCTGGCCAGGGTCTGGAGGCAGCCGCGATCGCCGAGGCGGCGCGGGCGGCCGGCATACCGGTGGTGCTCGGCGCTTTTACTCCGTCCGAGGTGATGACGGCGCTCGCGCTGGGGTCGGCCGCGGTCAAGATCTTCCCGGCCCACCAGCTCGGGCCGAAGTACTTCAAGGATCTGAACGGACCGTTCCCCGGCGTCCCGCTGATCCCGTCCGGTGGCATCAACGCCGGGAACGCCCGCGACTACCTGGACGCCGGTGCGCTGGCCGTCAGCGCCGGTACCGACGTGGTCTCCCCGACCGATGTCGCCGCCTCCGCCTGGGATGTCATCACCGGCAAGGCGAAGTCCTTCGTGGCCGCGATCAGCTGACGTTGATGCTGCCATAGCTGGTCCGCAGGAAGAGGTGATGCGTCGCGGCCGGATCATTGACGGGAACGATGTCCGTCGACCCCTGCGCCGAGACCGCATCGATGGTGTACGTCGTGGTCTGCGGAACCCGGAGGTCGATCGACCCGTCGCTGGCGATCGCCGTGACCTGCTCGGGCGGGTCGTCGAACTGCATCGTCACCGAACCCCGGCGGCCGTCGACCGAGACCTGCGGACTGCGGATCCGGCTCATCGTCACCGATCCGCCGTCCGTGTCGGCCTTCAGCTTGCCCGCGAGGCCGGCGAGCTCGAGCGAGGCTCCCTGGGTCTTGGCCTGCACCGCGGCGGCCTCGGGGACCTCGATCGTGAGCTGGAGCTCGCAATGTGCGCCCGGACAGCTGGTCCGGATGTCCAGCACGCCGTCGATCGTCCGCGACTCGATCACCGGCCGCTGTGCGGCATAGGTCCCACTGACGGAGATGCGGACCTGACTGCTCGCACCGCCGATCACCTGCGTCGGGATGGACGAGACGATCCGCACTCCTTGCGGTCCGACCGCCATGGTGGCCGCATAGTCGAACGGCAGCTTGCCGCGGATCAGCGCGACTGTGACCGCCGCGCCTCCAATCACCAGGAGGAGAAGCGGTACCACGCCGATCAGCAGCATTCGTCGCTGCGCTGTCGTGAGTGTCATCAGCTGCCCAGGAACCGCAACACGGCCAGCACCCTGCGGTGCTCGCCCTCGGTGGTCGGCAACCGCAGCTTCTGGAAGATGCTGCTGATGTGTTTCTCCACAGCGCCCTCACCCACCACGAGCGCCTGGGCGATCCCGGTGTTCGACTTGCCCTCGGCCATCACCCGCAGCACCTCTTGCTCCCGCGGGCTCAACGCCGCCAACGGATCCGCCTTCCGGGTCCGCACCAGGAGCTGCGAGATCACCTCTGGGTCCAAAGCCGCACCGCCAGCCGCCACCCGACGCAGGCCGTCGAGGAACTGGTCCACATCCGCCACCCGGTCCTTCAGCAGGTAGCCGACGCCGCCAGGGTTCCCGCCGATCAACTCGCTCGCATACCGCTCCTCGACGTACTGGGAGAGGACCAGCACGCCGGTCTGCGGATACTGCTCGCGCAGCACCAACGCAGCCCGCAGTCCCTCGTCGGTGAACGTCGGTGGCATCCGCACGTCAACCACGCAGACATCCGGCCGGTGCTGAGCAACCGCCTTTAGCAGCTCGTCCCCATCACCGACGGCCGCCACCACCGTGCACTCCTGCTCTTCCAGCAGCCGCACGATGCCCTCGCGCAGCAGCACCGAGTCCTCAGCAATGACCACCCGCAAGCTGTTCCCCTCCGATGCCATCACTGTTGGATCGCTCATGTGCACGGCACCTCCGCGGTGAGGACAGTGGGACCGCCCGCTGGGCTGGTCAGACTGAGCCGGCCGTCCACACCGGCGACGCGATCGGCCAGGCCTTGTAGCCCGGTACCGCCGTCCGGCTGGGCGCCGCCGCGGCCGTCGTCGGTGACCTCGACCCGGAGCACGTCGCCGATGCGGGTGATCGTGACCTCGGCCCGCGCCGCGGCGGCGTGCTTGGCAACATTCGTCAGCGCTTCGGTGACGACGAAGTAGGCAATCGACTCGATGGTGAGCGACGGGCGTGGCTCGACATCCACCGACACCCGGACCGGCACCGGCGAGCGGGCCGCGACCGCGGAGATCGCCGCGTCCAGCCCGCGGTCGGTCAGGATCGGCGGATGCAGACCACGGGTCAGATCCCGGATCTCCGCGATCGCCTGCAACGCCTCGGAGTGGGCGTCCTCGATCAGTGCTCGCACTCCGGGATCCGTGTCCCCCAACCGATTCTTCGCCCGGCCCAAGGTCATCGCCAGCGAGACCAGTCGTTGCTGGGCGCCGTCGTGCAGGTCACGCTCCATGCGCCGCCGCTCGGCCTCGGCCGAATCGACGACCTGTTGCCGGCTCGTCACCAGCCGGCTGACGCGCTCGGTCAGTGCGCCGGTCTCGTCACCGCCCAGATAGATCCGCGCCAGGTGCCCGTCCAGCATCGATGCGGTCCGCATCAGCACCGGCGACACGAAGAACAGCAACAGCACCCCGACCAGCGCCGCGGCCATCGCCTCGTGACCGGTGTCGACCACGAACGGACCGAACTGGGCCTGCCGCGCGGCGAACTTCGAGAAGAAGAACGGCAAGGTGATCAGCACCGGCGGAACCGACCAGGCGACGACGATCAGCAGCAACCAGAAGGTTGCTGCTGGCAACAGCAGGACGTAGTACAGAAACTGTCGCCACAGGCCCGGATCGGTGATGGCCCGACGGGCGTCGGCGATCCGGCGGCCGGACGGTTCGGGTGGCACCAGCGGCAGCACCTCCTGGCCACGGGTGATCCGCGCCCGGGCCCGCTCCCACTTCGCCAGCGCATAGACAACCTTGGCCGCAGCACGCGTCAATGGGATCCCAATATAGGCCAGCGGCCACCCGAGCAGGGCGACGCACACCGCCACCAGCGCGAGCACGCCGGAGGTGAGCACCACAACGCTGTCGCCGAGCAGATGGACCGTCGCCAGCCACAGGTACGGCGAGCGCCACAGCCGCCAAGGCCGCCCGGGAACCGGACTCGCGATCGTCGTCACCCGAACCACCTCCCGTGTCTGTGCGGATCCGTTGCGAGCACCAACCTACGTGCCTGCCGAGGGCATCGATATGAGGACAACCCCCGGATCGACTTCGGGTTAACCCCACCTCCGATTCGTGGGTTGTCCTCAATGTGCGGGAGGCGCCACCACGGAACGCTGGAAGCCATGACGACGACACTCCCGCAGGCTCCCTTGACACAGGCCGGCCGGCACCCGCTGAGCGTGCAGCTCGGCGATGCTATCGACGATCGCGTCGCCGAGGCGCTGGACGACTACATCGCCGAAGGCCGCCTCGACGGCCGGATCCGCGCGCGGCGCTCGCCCGGCGGCCTGGCAGCGATGGTGGCCGCCGGGGTCGCGGCCGTGCTGCTGCCCTGGTGCCTGATCCTGGCAGCCACCCTGCCGAGCACCTACCAGGCCAGTAACTGGAAGCTCACCTGGATCGGTCTCGACGCGGCGACCGCGATCGCCGCCGGTCTGACGGCCTACCTACTGCACACCCGCAACAGATACGCCGTCCTGACCGCGATGGCTGCCGGGACGCTCCTGCTGGCCGATGCCTGGTTCGACATCAGCACCGCCGGGGCCGGCCTCGACCGCACGCTCTCACTGACCGAGGGGATCCTCCTGGAGATCCCGCTGGCCGTGTGCGCCTTCGTGGTCGCCGCCCGTCAGCTGCGGCGCTAGCCGATCAACTCGAGGACGGGTCCCTCATGAAGCGCTCGGTAGACCTTGTCGCGCAGCAGGTTCGCCTCGGCATCGGTCAGCGTCCGGTCGACCGGACGGAGGACCAGCCTGACCAGGAGGTTCCGTTGTCCAGGAGTGATCTGCAGCCGCTCGCGCGCCGCCGGCGGCAGCTCGTCGTACGTCGTCTCTCCCAGGACATCCAGCGACTCGGCCGCATCCGCGTCCGGGCCGAGCGCATCGCGCACCTTGTCACCGAGCACCTCCGGCGACACGTCCGCCTCCGCGCCCACCACGACCGACAGGTCCCGGCGGACCGGTGGCATCGTCGACACCGATCGGTAGGGCGACAGGTCGAGCATCTGGCCGGCCACCCGTGGATCCGTCGACCTGAGCAACCGGATGTCGTGGATGCCCTTGCGCAGCATCAGGAGCCGGTCGAGTCCCGGTCCCATCGCGAGACCGGTCCAGCTGTCGTCCATGCCGGCCTTACGCAGGACCTCCGGCGCGGCCACCCCACATTCACCGATCTCGATCCACTGATCGTCGAGCAGGACATCGATCTGTCGTCCATGGGTCGTGTAGGGATGCACAGCGGGCACGGCCCGGTAGGTCTGTCCGGGCAGCACGGTCTCGACCAGCCGGGCGATCATGTCTTCGAGTTCGGGTTCGCCGAGGCTGACGTTGCGGCTGATCCGCCAGAGGTCGAGCTGATGCGGCGTGCCGGTGTGCTGCCAATCCACCGAATCCCGGCGATAGCAGATGCCGGCGCAGACCATCAGCACGTCGGAGGCGTCCGAGCCGGCGAGCTCACGCAGCGCCGGCGGGATCATCGCCGAGGTGTGGCTGCGCAGCACCTCGGTCTCCGAGGCATAGCGCGTGTAGCGGGCCTCGCGGGTCACCGCACCAGCGGCGTACCCGAGGTTGTCGTAGTTGTCGGCCAGGCTGACGACCGGATGGTCGCGCCGGGTCCAGATCTCCGTGTAGGGCCAGGCAGCGCCCAAGGCCGTGCGGATCGAGTCGACGATCAGCTGGACGGCATGTGGGCCCTGAGCCGGATCGGTGAGATCACGCAGGGACAGGGCAGAGTGCAGTTCCTCGAGGGTGAGGACGGACATGAGGTCTCTCCAAAGGGTGACGTCTCGACAGGGGGTCTTCACACACCCCGGTCGGCCACGGTCACCTCAGGAGAGAGCGCAGCAGCTCACCCCGTCGGCACCGTTGTGCCGGCCGGGGCGCAGAAATCGCCGCCCGTGCTGCGTCATGCCGACAGTCTACAGACCCGCGGACCACCAGGCCCGGAATTCTCCTCCCCCTTGCCTAACGAGTCAAAGTCTTTTAGGTTGTTAGGTGAGAGGTGATACCGATGGCCTATCAGCCGGAACTGATCGGCGGACACGTAGCTCTGGACCTGCTGAACACCGTCTCCTGGCGGCTGGACCCCACCCGCATCGTCGACCGGATCGCGACCCCCGAAGCGCTGGCGATCTGGACCGCGGCGGTGGGCCTCGGCACAGAACCCGCACCGTACGAGCGGGTCGCCGCTGTGCGGGAGGTTGTGTACGACGTCGTCCTGCCCGTCGCGCGCGGCATGGGCCCCGGAGATCTGCACGAACTGCAGAGGTTGCTGGTGGCCGCGATGGGGCGGGCGACTCCCACTGCGCTGCAGCCCTTGGACTGGCCGGGCGTCGACCCCGTGGACGAGTTGGTGTTAGCGGCCGGGCGACTGCTGGAGCGCGAGGACCTGAGCAGGCTGCGCGAATGCCAGGACGGCGACTGCGGCTGGTTGTTCCTCGACCGGAGCAAGAACGCGTCCCGGCGGTGGTGCAGTTCGGGCGATTGCGGGAACCGGGCCAGGGCCAAGCGGCACTACCAGCGGACTCGGATCGGGAGCGAAGCATGAGAGCCCCCACTGCATTACTCGAACGGCGGCAGGAGTTCTTCGAGGGCATGCGCCTGGGCATCGGGCCCGGTGCGGCGACGTTCGTGCTGGCGTTGAGCTTCGGCGCCGAAGCCGTCGCGCGGGGCTGGGGATTCGGGCTGCCGATTCTGTTCTCGATGTTCGCGTGGTCAGGGTCGGCGCAGTTCGCGTTGCTGACCTCGTTCGCCAGTGGATCTGCGGTCGTCGCCGTGACGTCGGCTGTGCTGATCAACGCCCGGTATCTGATGATGAGTCTCGCCCTCAACGACAGCCTGCGCGGCCGCAGGTTCTCCCGCGCGCTACAGGCCCAAGCACTCTGCGACGCCTCGTTTGTCGTTGCCCACGGCACCAAAGGCGGCTACGACATCGTCCGGCTCGTCGGAGCGAGCGTCCCGCAATGGTTTCTCTGGGCCGCCGGTACGGCGGTCGGCGCACTGACCGCGCCTTCGCCCGGCCTGATGCATCACCTGGGTCTGGATGTCGCGTTCCCGGCGTTCTTCGTGATCCTCGCGCTCGACGAACTGCGTCGCTCGAAGCGCGCCTTGGCGGCCGGTCTTCTCGGGGCCACGATCGCCGCTGGGCTGTTGTTCGTCACCACCCCCAGCTACGCGTTGCTGGGAGCGATCGCTGGGGCGCTCCTCGGCGTACTCCCCTACAGCGCAGTCCCCGAAGAGGAGGGTGAGCAGGCATGAAGCTCTGGTTGTCCGCACTCGTCGTCACTGTGATCAGTTGGCTGATGAAGGCGAGCGCACCGCTCGCCATCGGCGGCCGCAAGCTCCCGCCGACCGTGCTCAGGCTGACTGCCCTCACCGCTCCGGTCCTGCTGGCCGGTCTGATCATCACCGAGTTGGGCGGCGAACACTGGCAGGAGTTCGACTGGACGAAGGTGCTCGGCGTCGGCGTTGCCGGCGGGCTGTGCCTGGCCAAGGTCCCGATGCTGCTGGCCGTTGGCGGCGGCATCGTCGTCACTGCCCTGATCCGGCTCGCCGTGCAGTAACAATCAGGTCCGCAGCGACCAGTCAGGAGCGACCAGGCGACGGAAACGCGGCTGTTGCTCCCGCAGCGCGGATGCGACGATGGGCCGCATGCGATGGATCGACTCGTTGGAAGCCGCGGCCGCCGAGAAGCTGCCCGAGGCCGTGCACCGCTACTACCGGCAGGGATCGGCCGGCGGGATCAGCGTCGGGGAGGCGGTCGCGGCCTGGTCGGCATACCGGTTCCGGCCGCGCGTCCTGCAGGACGTGTCGGCGATCGAGCTCGGTACCACGGTGCTCGGGTCGCCGGTCACCTCGCCGGTGCTCGTTGCACCGTCGACCCTGCAGCGGCTGGCCGATCCCGACGGCGAGATCGCGATGGCGAACGGCGTCCGCGAAGCCGGCTCGTTGCTGGGTGTCTCCAGCAACGCCGGGACACGATTCGCCGATGTCGGTGCAACCGGAGTCCCGTGGTGGCTGCAGATCTACATCGTCCGGAACCGCAGCATCACCGAGCAGATGCTGGACGCCGCCGTTGCCGGTGGCGCCAAGGCGATCGTGCTCACCGTCGACACCCCGGTGGTCGGCCGCAAGGAGGACGACGGCCCGGTGGTCTGGTCGTACGTCCAGCCCGGTCAGCTACGCATCAACGTTCCCGAGGGCGACTGGACCGACGCCGACCTCGACAAGGCCGACGACCTGACGCCCGACGTGATCGGCTGGCTGGCCGAGCGCACCGGACTCCCGGTCGTCGTGAAGGGCGTCCTGCGCGGCGACGACGCCAAGCGGATCTCCGACGCTGGAGCAGCCGGCATCATCGTCTCCAACCACGGCGGCCGTCAGCTCGACGGCTCGATCCCCACCGCCCAAGCCCTCCCCGAGGTCGCCGAAGCCCTGGCCGGCACCAGCACCGAGCTGTACGTCGACGGCGGCATCCGCCGCGGTGAACACATCCTCGCCGCGCTCGCTCTCGGCGCCCGCGCCGTCTTCGTCGGCCGCCCAGCGTTGTGGGCTCTATCCGTGGACGGCCAAGCCGGCGTCACCCGCCTACTCACCGACCTCACCACAGAGCTCGAGCACTCCCTCCAACTCGCAGGCGTCCCCAACCCCGCCGCCCTGACCCCCGACCTACTGGCACCCCGCCGCTAACGCCGATCAGGCGAAATGGCTCGTCAGCGCCGGTATGAGCTCCGCCGCATGGGCTGCCGGAAGCGAATGATGAGTCGCCGCCTCAATGTGCACGACGTAACCTCCGGCCGCGGTCGCCCGGGTAGCAAGCACCCGCGGATCATGAGCCTTACTCCGGTCGGCGACGATCACCAATAGGTCGGCTTGCAGGCTGGCGAGATCCGCCGCGGACGGACGGCGCGGGCGTACCGGAGAAACAGCCGGCCGTACGGCGGCCAATCCGGCGAGGTGAAGCCATGCCGGGTCGACGTCGACGCCCTGGATCTCCCAACGCAGAAAGGCCTCCGAACGGGCCTCGGACGGCCGGAGGAGCAACGGGAGCGCCTTGGCGACGTAGCGAACACTCGGCCGGGTGAAGCAGTCGGTGGGATCGATCAGCGCAAGCCGGTCGACCCGATCCGGAGCCGCCAGTGCATACGTGAGAGCGAGCCAAGCGCCGTACGAATGTCCGATGAAGCCCGCCCGATCAACCCCCAGGCCATCGAGGACCTCGGACAGCCACCCGACAAGATCGGCCGTCGTCTTCGGGCGCGGACCGCTGAGAGTGCTGCGTCCGGCGTCGCCGATCAGGTCGATCGCGTAGACCCGATGGGTCCGCGCCAGCGCGGTCGCGACCGTCCGCCAGACTGCGGAGGTTGCCCCATGCCCGGCCAGCAGAACCAGCGGCGCAGCATCCGGCGATCCGCAGGCGGTGACCGCGGTCATGCCGAACTTCCCCGGCAGTTCGAGCCGCTCCACCGGGACTCCCCAGCGGGCGAACAGTTCGTCGTACGCGCGATCGAAAGCGCTCATCGCCGCACAGTAGCCCGAAACGCAGCAAGGCCCCGGGAGACCCCGGGGCCTTGCTGTTCGTTGGCTACCTGAAGATCAGGCGTCCGCGTTCTCGCCGAGGAGGTTGCGGGTGGCGTTCGGGTCCACCGGGACACCGGGGCCCATGGTGGTCGAGAACACCGTCTTGCGGATGTAGCGGCCCTTCGAGCTGGCCGGCTTCAGCCGCAGGATCTCCTCGAGCGCGGCGCTGTAGTTCTCCACCAGCTGGGCCTCGTCGAACGACGCCTTGCCGATGATGAAGTGCAGGTTCGCGTGCCGGTCGACCCGGAACTCGATCTTGCCGCCCTTGATGTCCGTGACGGCCTTGGTGACGTCCGGGGTGACCGTGCCGGTCTTCGGGTTCGGCATCAGGCCACGCGGGCCGAGGACGCGGCCGAGGCGGCCGACCTTGCCCATCAGGTCAGGGGTGGCGACGACGGCGTCGAAGTCCAGCCAGCCGTCGGTCACCTTCTTGATCAGGTCGTCGTCACCGACGTAGTCGGCGCCGGCGGCCTTCGCGGCCTCGGCCTTGTCACCGGTGGCGAAGACGAGGACCCGTGCCGTCTTGCCGGTACCGTGCGGAAGGTTGACGGTGCCGCGCACCATCTGGTCGGCCTTACGGGGGTCGACCCCGAGGCGCATCGCGACGTCCACGGTCGAGTTCAGCTTCTTGCCCGCGCCGGCCTCCTTGGCCAGCCGGACCGCCTCGAGCGGGGAGTACAGGTGATCCAGGTCGATCTTGTCCGCGATCGCGCGGTATGCCTTGCTGCGCACTGCCATTGCTGTTTCCTCTCTGGGGTGTGGTCTCCGGGCGGCGCTACGCCCTGCCACAACTACTCGTCGTACTGGTGGTGCCGGGGCGCTCAGGCCTCGACGGTCACACCCATGGAACGGGCGGTGCCCTCGATGATCTTCATCGCGGCGTCGATGTCACGGGCGTTCAGGTCCGGCATCTTGGTGGTGGCGATCTCGCGGACCTGGTCCTTGGTGATCTTGCCGACCTTGTCCTTGTGCGGGACGGCCGAGCCCTTCTGCAGACCGGCGGCCTTCTTGATCATCTCGGGCGCCGGCGGCGTCTTGGTGACGAACGTGAAGGAACGGTCTTCGTAGATGGTGATCTCGACCGGGACCACGTTGCCACGCATGGATTCCGTCTGGGCGTTGTACGCCTTGCAGAACTCCATGATGTTGACACCGTGCGGGCCGAGCGCCGTACCGACCGGCGGGGCGGGCGTCGCTGCGCCGGCCTGGAGCTGCACCTTGACCAGGGCAGCGATCTTCTTCTTGGGAGGCATTCTGTCGGGTCCTTAGACTTTCTGGATCTGGTTGAAGCTGAGTTCCACCGGGGTCTCCCGGCCGAAGATCTCCACCAGCGCCTTGATCCGCTGTGCGTCGGCATTGATCTCCGTGATCGTGGCGTGCAGGGTCGCGAACGGCCCGTCCACCACCATGACCGAGTCGCCGACCCCGAAGTCGGCCACCTCGACCTTCTTCTTGGCCGCCGTCTTGGCGGGTGCGGAGCCTGCTTCGGCTGCCGCCGCCTCGGCCGCCGCAACGACGGCCGGAGCGAGCATCTTCTCGACCTCTTCGAGGCTGAGCGGGACCGGCTTCTGGCTGTTGCCGACGAAGCCGGTCACCGACGGCGTGTGCCGCACGGTCGACCAGGACTCGTCGGTCAGATCCATCCGGACCAGGACATAACCGGGGAGGACGGTGCGCTTGACCATCTTGCGCTGACCGTTCTTGATCTCGGCGACCTCTTCGGTCGGCACGACGATCTCGAAGATGTAGTCCTCCATGTTCAGGGAGTTGATCCGGTTCTCAAGGTTGCCCTTGACCCGGTTCTCCATCCCTGAATACGTGTGTACGACGTACCAGTCGCCGATCTGCGAGCGCAACCGGCCGCGCAGCTCCTCGAGCGGGTCGCCCGGCTCAGCGGGCTCCTCGTCCTCGTCGGCCACCGCCGCGGCGGCTGCCGCCAGGGCGTCGTCGTCGGCGTCGTCGTCAGCGCTGGAGAAGACCACCGCGTCGACGGCCGGCTCGGCCTCCGTGCTGTCGTCGAGCGCGGTCTCCGCTGTCTCGTCGGCCAGCTCCTCGGCGGCGTCCTCGACGTCGGCCTGGGTCACCACCTCGGCGTCCTCGGACTCGTCCGCTGCGGCGACCACCACGACCGGCTCCTCGTCGGAGTCGTCGGTCTCGGCGGGGCCGTCCTCGGCCTCGTCGTCCGCGGCGTACTCCGGCACCTCGGCGACGACCTCGTCGGTCTCGTCGTCGGAATCCTCGTCGTCGATACCGGCGAACGGGTCGTCGTCATCGTCGGCGAACAGGTCGTCGTCCTCCTCGACAACGGCCGCCTCGTCGAAGTCGAGGTCGTCGTCGGAGTCGGATACGTCGAACTCGTCCTCGAGCTCAAGGACCTCGTCGTCGCGCTCTGACACGTCGTACTCCGTCATCTGTGGATCGGTTCTGGATCTGGCGTCGGGGACGGACCGTGGTCCGGCTCCCCGGCCTTGCGTGGGCGGTGTCGGCCTCAGCCGAAGATCTTGAGTACTGCCCAGCCGAAGGCGAGGTCGAGGACCGAGACGATCGCGATGACGAACACCACGAAGGTCAGCACCACCACGAAGTAGGTGGACAACTGCTTGCGGGTGGGCCAGACGACCTTGCGGAGCTCGGCGACCACCTGGCGGTAGAAACGCAGCAGGCCTCTGCCTTGCTTGCCTTCCGCAGGCTTACCGGCGCCGGACGGTGCCGGGGTGCGCGTCTCCGTCACGACCTACCTCTTTCGCTAGCGGCGGCCTGACCGGCCCTGCGCCGGTCAGGATGTGCAGGGCACGAGGGACTTGAACCCCCAACCTTCGGTTTTGGAGACCGATGCTCTGCCAGTTGAGCTAGTGCCCTCTGCAATCCATCCGGACGCCGCACAGGACCTGAACTCGGGCATGCCGAGTCAGGGCCATCAACGCCCGGACTAGAAGAGTGTACGGGTTCGGAGCCACCTGGTCGAACTCGGCCTGTCGGCGTCGTCCTGCCCTGCTCCTTGCCCCGCACAGCCCCCGAACCGGGCGCCGTACCGCGACCAGAACCATACAGCCTGCACTCGGGCACAACGGACCGCACCCCCTGTGTGTTCCCCGGATCACACCCGTCCGGGTCCCGATATTCCGGCGACCGCCGCGCGGGGTGCTGCCAGGATGGCGTCATGAGTTCCAGGATCTCGGCGCGGATCGGCGCCATCAGTGAGTCGGCAACCCTGGCGGTGGACAGCAAGGCCAAGGCGCTCAAGGCCGCCGGCCGCCCCGTGATCGGCTTCGGCGCGGGTGAGCCGGACTTCCCCACGCCGGACTACATCGTCGAGGCCGCTGTCGAGGCTGCCCGGGATCCGAAGAACCACCGCTACAGCCCGGCCGGCGGTCTGCCGGAGCTGAAGCAGGCGATCGTCGACAAGACCAAGCGCGACTCCGGGTACGAGATCGAGGCCGCGCAGGTCCTGGTGAGCAACGGCGGCAAGCACGCGGTCTACAACACGTTCGCGACGCTGCTCGACCCCGGTGACGAGGTGCTGCTGCCGGCGCCGTACTGGACGACCTACCCGGAGGCGATCCTGCTGGCCGGCGGTGTGCCGGTGGAGGTGCTCGCCGACGAGTCCCAGGACTACCTGGTCACCGTCGAGCAGTTGGAGGCGGCCCGGACCGAGAAGACCAAGGCGCTGCTGTTCTGCTCACCGTCCAACCCGACCGGCGCGGTCGACAGCCGGGAGTCGATCGAGGCGATCGGCCGCTGGGCACTCGAGCACGACATCTGGGTGATCACCGACGAGATCTACGAGCACCTCACGTACGACGGCGTCCGCTCGACGTCGATCCCGGTCGTCGTACCGGAACTGGCCGACCGGACCGTCGTACTGAACGGCGTCGCCAAGACCTACGCGATGACCGGCTGGCGGGTCGGCTGGATGATCGGTCCCAAGGACGTCATCAAGGCCGCCACCAACCTCCAGTCGCACCAGACGTCGAACGTCGGCAACATCGCTCAGCGGGCGGCCATCGCGCGCTCACCAACGACCTGAGCGCGGTCGAGGAGATGAAGGTCGCCTTCGACCGCCGCCGCCGCACCATGGTGCAACTGCTGAACGAGATCCCCGGTGTCGAGTGCCCGATCCCTACCGGCGCGTTCTACGCGTACCCGTCGGTCAAGGGCCTGCTGGGCAAGGAAATCCATGGCCGTACGGCGACCACGTCCGCGGAGCTGGCCGAGATCATCCTGGACGAGGCGGAGGTGGCCGTCGTACCGGGTGAGGCTTTCGGTGCGCCTGGCTACCTGCGGATGTCCTATGCGCTCAGCGACGAGGACCTGGCCGAGGGCATCGGCCGGATGGCCAAGCTGCTGAGCTGATTCGCCCGGGTCCCTGCCCGCCTGGATTTCACCGGGCGGGCAGGGACTCTGTAACCTTCGGTAATGACGCAGCGTGACCTGCGGGTGCTGCCCAAGGCGCATCTGCATCTCCACTTCTCCGGCTCGATGCGGCATCTGACGCTGGTCGAGCTCGCGGACAAACACGGGGTCCGGCTGCCGGACGCGCTGCGCACCGAATGGCCGCCGGATCTGTCCGCGGCCGACGAGCGGGGCTGGTTCCGCTTCCAGCGGCTCTACGACATCGCGCGGTCGGTGCTGCGCACAGAGGACGATGTACGGCGTCTGGTCCGCGAGGCGGCCGAGGACGACCGCGCGGACGGTTCCCGCTGGCTGGAGATCCAGGTCGACCCGTCGGGGTATGCGGGGCGTTTCCACGGCATCACCGAGTTCACCGACCTCGTGCTGGACGCGGCCCGCGACGCTGCGGCGTCCACCGGCATCTCAGTCCAGGTGATCATCGCCGCCAACCGCACCCGGCACCCGCTGGACGCCCGCATCCTGGCTCGGCTCGCCGCGCAGTACGTGGGGCGTGGCGTGGTCGGCTTCGGCCTGTCGAACGACGAACGCCGCGGTACGACGTCGGAGTTCGCCCCTGCCTTCCGCATCGCCCGCAACGCCGGTCTGCTCGCAGCCCCGCACGGCGGTGAGCTGTGCGGCCCCGCCACCGTCCGCACCTGCCTCGACGAGCTCGGTGCCGGTCGGATCGGCCATGGCGTCCGCTCTGTCGAGGACCCAGAGCTGCTCAAGCGCGTTGTGGACGCTCAGGTAGCCCTTGAGGTCTGCCCGGCCTCCAACGTCTCTCTGGGCGTCTACCGGCACCCCGAGGACGTCCCCCTCCGCCACCTCTACGAGGCCGGCGCCCGCATCGCTCTGGGCGCCGATGACCCGCTGCTGTTCGGCTCGCGCCTTGCCGAGCAGTACGAGACCGCCCGCACCGTGCACGCCTTCACCGACGAGGAACTGGCCGACCTCGCCCGCTCCTCGATCCTCGCGGCCACCGCTCCCCCGGACGTTCAGAAGACCTTGCTCGCCGATATCGACAACTGGCTCACCGCGCCCGCCGCAGTTCCGTCGTACTAGTGGTGACCTACCTGGCCCGCCACGGCCAGACCGAGTGGAACCTCGCAGGCCGCCGCCAAGGCCGGCTGGACTCACCGCTGACCGCGTTGGGCGTCCGCCAAGCACAGCGCAACGCTGAGCTGCTTCGGCACGAACACATCGACGCGATCTACAGCAGCCCGCTCGGCCGCGCGCAGCGAACCGCCGGCATCATCGGTGATCTGCTCGGCGTTCCCACGCAGGTGCTGCCGGATCTCGCAGAGCTCGACCACGGCGATTGGTCCGGACTGACCTCGGCTGAGCTCGACGCCGGCTGGCCGCGTGAACGTGCCGCGCGGGCGCTGTCTAAGTACACCTACCCGTTTCCCGGTGGCGAGAGCTACGCCGACGCCGAGGTGCGGATCGCCCGGGCGCTGGATGTGATCGATGCGTCGCGACCGTTGGTCGTCTCCCACGAGATGGTCGGACGGTTGCTGGTACGGCGGTTGGCGGGGCTGACGGTGGACGCGGCGATGCGGCGCGATCACCCGTCGGATGTGGTGTTCCGGGTGGCCGAGGACGGGCGGGTCGATCGTTTGGAAAGTGCCGGATAAATGCTTCGTGGGTTCGGGTTCAGGGCATTGTGAGGGGTGTCGGCGGCGGCCAGGATTGCCGCATGACGGCTACCAAGATCTTGCTTCCCGAGGACGAGCTGCCGACCCGGTGGTACAACGTGTTGCACGACCTACCGACGCCACCACCCGCGGTGCTGCACCCGGGGACGGGGCAGCCGGTCGGGCCCGAGGATCTGGCGCCGTTGTTCCCGATGGACCTGATCAGGCAAGAGGTCTCGCAGGAGCAGTACGTCGACATCCCCGGTGAGGTGCTCGATGTGTACCGGTTGTGGCGACCGAGTCCGCTGTATCGGGCGCACCGGTTGGAGAAGGCGCTCGATACGCCGGCCCGGATCTACTACAAGTACGAGGGTGTTTCGCCGGCCGGGTCGCACAAGCCGAACACCGCGGTGCCGCAGGCGTACTACAACGCCAAGTCCGGCGTCCGGAAGCTGACCACCGAGACCGGGGCCGGTCAATGGGGGACGGCGTTGGCCTTTGCCTGCGCGCAGTTCGGGCTCGAGTGCGAGGTCTGGCAGGTGCGTGCGTCGTACGACCAGAAGCCGTACCGGCGGGCGATGATGGAGGTCTTCGGGGCGACCGTGCACCCGAGTCCGTCCGATCTGACCGAGGCCGGCCGGAAGATCCTCGCCGAGAACCCAGCCTCGACAGGTTCGCTGGGGATCGCGATCAGCGAGGCGGTCGAGGCCGCCGTGCAGTCACCCGACATCCATTACGCCCTCGGCTCGGTGCTCAACCACGTGCTGCTGCACCAGACGATCATCGGCGAGGAGGCGCTGATCCAGCTCGCGATGGTCGGCGAGACACCGGACCTGCTGGTCGGCTGCACCGGCGGCGGGTCGAACTTCGGCGGTCTGGCCTTCCCGTTCCTCCGGGAGAAATGGGCCGGCCGGATGTCACCGGTGGTGCGCGCGGTCGAGCCGGCCGCCTGCCCGTCACTGACCCAGGGCACCTACGCCTACGACTTCGGCGACACAATCGGCCTGACCCCGCTGATGAAGATGCACACGCTCGGCCACGACTTCGTCCCGGACCCGATCCACGCCGGCGGCCTGCGGTACCACGGCATGAGCCCGCTGGTCAGTCACCTCTACGAGACCGGCGAGATCGAGGCCGTCGCCAAACCCCAGTCGGAGTGCTTCGCCGCCGGAATCCAGTTCGCCCGCACCGAAGGCATCGTCCCCGCTCCGGAGCCCACGCACGCCCTGGCGACCGCCATCGAGGAAGCCCTGCTCTGCAAGGAGTCCGGCGAGGAGAAGGTCATCCTCACCGCACTCTGCGGCCACGGCCACCTCGACCTCGCCGCGTACGACGCCTACCTCAGCGGCGCTATGACGGATCGCAACTGGGGTGACGCGGACACCCAGGCGGCCGTCGCCCAAGCACTCAGCCGCCTCCCCGCGATCGGTTAACTCCCGCGCTTCCACCAAGGCTTGGGCTGCTTGCCCACCGCCGTCAGCCAGTCAGCCGGCACAGCCCAGCCCTTGGCCTGGATCGCATCGAAGAACGCCACCTTCAAGCTCTCCGGCAACCAGTAGGTCGCCCGGACCCGACCCGACACCTCGAAGTACGTCGTCCGCCGACCCTCGCCCCAGACCGTGGCCAGGTTCGCGCAGTGCGCCAGCCGGACGTAGTCCCACCGCGCCTGCGGATCCGTCATGTCGTACTCGCGCTCCGTCGACCGGAAGAGCCCCTTCACCGCGGGCTCGGCCTCGATCTCCTCGATCAGCCCCTGCACCAGGGCCCGGTCGTCGGTCATCTCGTCCGGCAGCCGCAACCCCACCGGATCCAGCACCACCGGCCCCAACCACGGCCGCCCCACCTCCAGGAAGACCTCCAGCAAGGCGAACCCTTCCTCACCCCGCCCGAACCGTCCCAGCTCAGCCCGCAACGTCGTCACAGCTTCTTCGGCCACCCCAGGAGCCTATTTCACGCAGGGAAGCCCTCATCTGCCCCGGGATGCCCCGCGGGTTCACGCTCAGCAGCCGACCCCGCGGCCCCGAAATGCCCCGGCACCTCGACGGAGCGTCCGTTTTTTCGGCCAGGACCGCATTTCTATCGATGCAGATCGGGGCATCCCGGGGCATTCCGGGACATCGCGGGGCAGATCGTCTCCAGCCGTCCTTTCCGTCGTTGCAGAGAGTGTTCGCAGACCTACAGTTGCCGCCATGCCAGCCGCCAATGACCTGTTGCGCAGCGCACGAGAGCGCACCCCTTCTCGGCGCGCACCCGGCGAGTACATGTCCCGCGTCGAGCTCGCGGAGACCGTCTGTGCGTGGCTCTGGGAGACGACCGAGGTCCGCTACGAACTGGACGGCCATTACATCGCGAAGCTCGAGCGGGGCGCGGTCCGCTGGCCGGGCGCCGCCTACCGCTCCGGCCTGCGCTACGTCCTGAATGTTGCCTCCGACAACGAGCTCGGCTTCCTCCCGCCGCCCGGCGCACCGGCCGGCGAGCTGGAGCTGGTCCCGCCGTCGACCATCGGCTTCGACGAGGAGGTCGGGCTCGCCGGCGACGAGTCGATCGCCCTGCTGACCTTCGCCGAGGAGTCGAACGTCGGTGACCTCACCGTCGAGCAACTGCACGCCGATATCGAACGCATCTCCCAGCTCTACCTCCGCACCGCCACCAAGCCGTTGTTCGAACGCAGCCGGGCCGTCCGTGACCGGGCCTTCGTCCTGCTCGCCGGGCGGCAGTCACCGAAGCAGTCACGCGATCTCTACGCCGCCGCGGGCTGGGCGATCACCTTGCTGGCCTGGATGTCCGTCGATCTCGGCCACCCGGAGGTTGCCGAGAGCCACGCGCGGACGGCCTGGGCCTGCGCCGAGGCCGCGGACCACAACGAGCTCCGCGGCTGGATCCGCGCGACCCAGCACACCGCCGCGTTCTGGCAGGACGAGTTCGACCGAGCCGCCGACCACGCCCAGCACGGCCTGCGCTACGCCACCGGAACATCGCGGCTCTTCCTGACCAGTGCACTCGCGGTCGACCTCGCGCGCTCCGGCCGAGTCGCCGAGGCCCGAGCGGCGCTGGCCGCTGCCCAAGAGGTGCCGTGCACGCCATCGATTCCGGAGCTCGGTGGACCGCTGCTGTGTACGCCGGAGCGCGCCGAGGGTTTCTGGGCCGACGCCCAACTGACGCTGGGAGATGCAAAGGCGACGCTCGTGCACGCCGACCGTTCGGTGGCCCGCTTCGAGGCCAGACCACATGCCCTGCGCAACCCAGGATCCGAGCGGATGGTCCGGCTCCAGCAGGTCAAGGCCCATCTGACGCTCGGTGAGCTCGACGGTGCCATCGCCGCTCTCGAGCCCGTCTTCGCCACATCCCTCGAGTACCGGGTCCGCCCGTTGATCCACCGCATGGGCGAGGTCGCTGCCATGACTGCCCCCTACACCCGCGTCGCGAGAGCGCGACAGCTCCGCGAGCGCATCAGGGAGTTCATCTATCGCCCTGACCTACCGGGCCGGCAGCTCGACCACAGACCGCAACCCCTGATCGCAAAGGAGTCCTAGCCACATGATCGACCACGTCCGCGACCACTGGTACTGGCGTCCGGGCTGGCGACAGGGACGGTCCTTCTACACCTGGCACCTCACGTTCCGGTACGCCGCTGCCCTCGCGGCACTGCGCAGCACCTACGAGCCTCTGCTGTGCTCGATGCCGGAGCTCACGCCCGTCCCCCGCCAATGGCTGCACCTGACCCTGCAGGGTGTCAGCTTCGCCGACAAGCTCAGCCCAGCGGACCTCGACCCAATCGTCGCCGCCACTCGCGACCGCCTCGCGTCAGTGGCGCCCTTCGGCGTCACTGTCGGGCCGGCGATCGTCGACATCGAGAGCCTCCAACTCCCGGTCTACCCCGCCGACAACCTCCGTCAGCTCCGTATCGTCCTGCGCGACGCGATCAAGGAGATCTGGGGCGAGGACTCCCTCCCGGCCTTCCCCGACCTCGACCCGCACATCTCACTGGGCTACTGGAACCAGTCGGCCCCGGCCGCATCCCTCCGCGACCGCGTGGCGAAGTTCGGCGAGCAGACCACGCAGCTCTACATCAACGAGGTCAGCCTGATCGACCTGAACCGCGACCAGCTCTGCTACCAATGGACGCCGTACGTCGCCCTCCCCCTCGGCCGGCCCACCCATGACTGACGACAGCGCAGCCCGCGTGATCCGTGCCCTCCTCGACTACGGCTCCATCTGGACCACCCACGACCTGGTCGACCTCAGCCAGGCTCCGGCCCCCGCCGTACGGCGAATCATCGACGACCTGAGCGCGATCTCCCTCGTGGAACGTCGCCGCGGCGGCATCATCGCCGTACCGGACTGGTCTCGCCTGCTCCGCCACTGGGCCGCCGATTCCTCCGCGCCGGCCGCCAGCCAACTCTCCCGCTGGAAACCCGCCAGCAGCCACGACGACCTCTTCACCGACATCGCGACCAGCCCGCTGCGATACGCCCTCACCGGCACCCACGCGGCCGCCTTCTGGACCGCCGACCCCACCGAAGACGACCCCGTCATCTACACCCCCGACCCCCAAGCCGCCGCCACCGCCTGGGACCTCACCCCATCCCCCACCGGCACCGTCGTCCTAGTACAACCCACCACCGAAGTCGTCTACACCCGCCGCCGAAGCACCCCCACCGGCCTCCGCCTAGCCGCCCCCACCCAAGTCCTGGCCGACCTCCTCACCCCCGAAGAAGACCCCACCCGCAAGCGGCCATCCTCCTCACCCGCTGGATGCAAACCCACATCCGCTCATGGCGCTACTAGCTCCCGCCCCAACCCGCCGTACCAGCTGGGCAGTCGTTCCATTGGGCTGTCCCGCGCGGATTGGGAGATGACGCCGGCCGGGGCCGGACAGCGCAACGTCCTGAAAGCACACTACGAGCGCGTTGGCTCCGGCCCGGTTGCCTACTTGGACGAGACCTACCACGTCGAACAGGACGGCCGACCACAGTTCTACGTCATGGCAGCCGTCGTCGTACTGGAGCCCGATCGCGATGCCCTGCGCAACGAAATCGACGGCCTCGTTCCCTCCGGCTGGTGGCACACCACGAACGAACTGCGCTCCGCGGACGGTCGAGCACGTGTCCGGACGTTGCTGGAGACCCTCCGAGTGCCGGACGAGACATGCATCGTCGTCGACAAGGTCTCGGTGAACCACGGCGATGACAAAGACGGAACCCGTGCTCGCGGCTCTGTCCTCGGACGGCTCCTGACTGTGCTCCACACCGCCGAGCATGGGACTCATCCGCCGGTTGGACTCGCTGTCCTGGAAGAGCACCGGGTGGCGCGGATCAACAACTATGACCGTGCGGTCAGAGCGGGCTTGATCGCAGCCGGTGGTATCGCCGAGTCGATGGCGCTGGTCTCAGTCTCTCCTGGATCGGAACACCTGCTGTGGCTGCCCGACCTCGTCTGCAGCGCCTATCGGCAGAAGATGGTGGCGGGTCGGCGCGATCTGTTCGATGCGATCGAGAACCTCACCCACGTCGTACAGCTTCCCTAGAAACAGCAAACCCCCGGCTGCCGTAGCTACACCGGGGGCCAACCTGGCTCACTCAACCTGAAGGCGAGAAGCCTAAGCCTTTGCTGGTCACTAACTTACTAGGGCATTTGAACGCTGTCCAACCCATCTGCCGTGGCCGGCGAGGCCTGGCTGGGTTAAAGGGTGCAGTTCACGAGGACTGGTTCGTTGACGAGGGTGATGGCGAAGGCCTGGTGGACTTGGGAGCGGACGTGGGTGGCCAGGGAGAGGATGTCCTTGGCGGTGGCGGTGCCTCGGTTGGTGAGGGCGAGGGTGTGTTTGGAGGAGACGGCGGCGGCGCCGAGGGTGAAGCCCTTGGGGATGCCGGCGTGTTCGATGAGCCAGGCGGCGCTGGTTTTGACGCGGCCGTCGGGCTGGGGCCATTGGGGGGCGCCGGCGGGGACCTCGGCGGGGGTGTCGAGGATGGGGTTGGTGAAGAAGGAGCCGGCGCTCCAGGTGTCGTGGTCGGCCGGGTCGAGGACCATGCCTTTGCTGCGGCGCAGGGCGAGGACGGCTTCGCGGACGTCGGCCATCGGGGCGCGGGAGTCGGGTTCGACGTCGAGGACGCGGGCCAGTTCGGCGTAGCCGATGGGGGCGGAGAGGTTGCCGAGCTTCAGCTGGAAGGCGACCTCCAGTACGACGAAGCGCTCGGGCGCGGCCTTGAAGCGGGAGGAGCGGTACTCGAAACCGCAGTCGGCCGCGAAGATCGTCCGGATCCGGGACTCGGAGCGGTCCCAGACGCGGACCGAGGCGATCGTCTCGGCGACCTCGTGGCCGTAGGCGCCGACGTTCTGGACGGGGGTTGAGCCGGTCAGGCCGGGGATGCCGGACATCGACTCGAGGCCGCTCCACTCTTCGGCGATCGCGCGCTGTA
Organism: Kribbella sp. NPDC058245; assembly: GCF_042882005.1. Classification (NCBI taxonomy): domain Bacteria; kingdom Bacillati; phylum Actinomycetota; class Actinomycetes; order Propionibacteriales; family Kribbellaceae; genus Kribbella; species Kribbella sp. NPDC058245. The sequence continues at coordinate 505,946 of NZ_JBHVWY010000001.1, read as the reverse complement.
CGACGGCGTCCCAGTCCTCGCCGGACTGGATGTGCACCATCGCGCCGGAGCAGGCGTCGGCGTCGATCTTGATGCCCTTGGTGGCGATCTTGATGACCGTGCCACGGAAGCCGTCGTCGCCGATCACCACGTTGCTGCCGCCGGAGAGCAGCAGCACAGGCTCCTCGGCCGCGTCGGCGTCGCGGACGGCGGTGATCAGCTCGTCCTCGGTGGTCACCTCGACGAGTTTGTCGGCCGGCCCACCGATGTGGAGGGTGGTGAAGTCAGCCAGCGGTACCTGGGTTCTCACGAGACGCGCACGACCGCCCGGGACCGGCCGAGGACTTTCTCGCCGCCGAAGACTGCGGTGATGTCGAACTCGGCGAGACCGTCGGCGACCTTGTCGGCCTTGGCCGAGAACGTGACCTCGGCGCCGTCGGCGTCATCCGGTACGACGACCGGCTTGGTGAACCGGACGCCGTACTCGACCAGGTCGGCCGGGTCGTCCAGCCAGTCGGTCACCACGCGGACCGCGGAGGCCATCGTCAGCATGCCGTGCGCGATCACGCCGGGCAGGCCGAGGGAGGCCGCCATCCGGTCACTCCAGTGGATCGGGTTGAAGTCGCCGCTGGCACCGGCGTACCGAACCAGGTCCTCGCGCCGGAACGTCACAGTGAGCGAGGGGAGGACATCACCCGCGGAGACCGTCTTCATGAATCCGCCCGGTTGTGCGAGATCGTGGAGGTCGAGGTGGCGATCGGCTCGCCGTCGACCGTGCTGAGCGCGGTTTCGTACATGATCACCTCGACGTCACCGGCCTTGCGCACGGTGGTGATGGTCGCGGTGGCCGCGATGTCGTCACCGGCCTTGATCGGGCGGGTGTAGCTGAACTTCTGCGCGCCGTGCACGATCCGGTCGAGCCGCAGCCCGAGCTCCTTGTCGTTCAGCAGCTGGTCGAGCGCGCGGCTGCCGAGCATGAACGCGAAGGTCGGCGGTGCCACCGCGTCGTCACCGGTGTACGCCGGGTTGTCGTCGCCGATCGCGGCGGCGAACTCCCGGATCTTCTCCCGGCCGACCAGGTAGGACTCGGCGGCCGCGTAGCTCCGGCCGACCATCGTGGCGTCGATCGTCATATCGCCAGAGCCTACTGGCAGACTGGGACGCCCGGAGCCGCCACCCGGGAACCGTGCGACCCGACTGGGGAAGGTTGAACGTGACGGCAGTAGCGGCGCTGGCCAGGTATGCGCCTCGGTACAAGCTGGAGATCGGTACGCCGAGCGGCCCGGAGTGGCTGCGGGTGGACAGGATCCTCGAGCAGGACGGCCCGGAGCTCACTGAGCTCCTCAAGCGGGACAACGACGCGAGCGGACACGTCTCGGCGCATGCGAACGCGCTGAGCCTGATGTCGTTCTACGCGGGCCGCGCACCGGCCGCCGCACTGCTCTTATGGGCGCTCGAAGGCCACGTCCTCGACATCCGGCCGCAGAACGTGTGGCTAAGACCACACGACGGCCACGGCCTCGCCGCCGTCGCCATCCGGTCCGCCGACTACCTCCCCGGCGGTCTACAGACCCTGTACGACGTTGTGCTCCGTCAGCACCTGCTCCCGCTGTCCGAGGAGTTGCACCGGCGGACCAGAGCCGGTCTGCGCCAGGTGCACGGCGGAGTGGCGGCGGGCTGCGCCATGGCGTTCTGCGCGGCCACTCGGGAGGAAGAGACGGTTGACCCGGGATTCCTGCTGGAACGCTGGCAGACCTTCGTGGCGAAGGCACCGGGCGGACTCAACAGTTTGGGCGACGTGGAGCTGGCCGGCGGGAAGCTGGTCTACCTACGGAAGACCTGCTGTCTCTACTACACGAGCGAGGTCGGCGACGGAGTGCTCTGCGGCTCCTGCTGCCTCACGCCGCGGGACGAGCGGCTGGCGGCCTACGAAGCAGGCCGGCCCATCATCACCGTCTGAACAAGCGAAAGGGCCGCACCGGTTACCCGGAGCGGCCCTCACGAAAGCTGCTGGAGATCAGCGGGTCTCGCGGTGGTCCGTGTGGTCGTTGCAACGCGAGCAGTACTTCTTCATCTCCAGGCGATCCGGGTCGTTACGCCGGTTCTTCTTGGTGATGTAGTTGCGCTCCTTGCACACCGTGCACGCCAACGTGATCTTCGGGCGGATGTCGGTTGACTTGGCCACTGCTGCCTCTTTAGCTCATGAGTGCGCAACTTGGGTGATCGCACTCTCGAAGTACTGCCTTGCGTGGTAGCGGGGGCGGGAGTCGAACCCGCGACACCACGATTATGAGCCGTGTGCTCTAACCACCTGAGCTACCCCGCCGGGAGATTTCGTCAGCCCATCCAGCGAACCGGATGAGCTGTCGATCTCAGAGCCCCTTTACGGAATCGAACCGTAGACCTTCTCCTTACCATGGAGACGCTCTGCCGACTGAGCTAAAGGGGCGGGCCGAGGAGAGAGATTACACGGTCTGCCGCCTCGATGTGAAATCGAGCCAGGCGCACTGTGTGCCCCCCTCTGTCCGACTCGGAAATCATACCGGGTCCCGGGGAGTGCTTTTGACCAACCCCAGGACCAATCTTGGTCGGGCCGGTGTCGAGATTGGGGAACCGGCTTCGTCGTACAGGTAGAGGCATCCAGCGAGGAGAGGACGATCAGATGACCGCGCTACCGACAGTGGTCCCGGCTGAGGACTGGGAGAAGGCCCGGGCCGAGCTGCTCACGGCCGAGAAGGAGGCGACCCGAGCCCTGGACCGCCTGGCGGCCCAGCGCCGGCGGCTGCCCATGGTCCGGTTCGGCGAGTACACCTTCGAGTCCCCGAGCGGCCCGGTGACGCTCCTGGAGCTGTTCGGCGACCACCAGCAGTTGGCGCTCTACCAGTTCATGCACACCGGCCCCGACCACTTCTGCCCCGGCTGCACGAACTTCACCAACCAGGTCACCGACCTGGAGGGCCTGGCGCGCGACGGCGTGGCCTGGGCGACGGTCTCGGACATGCCGCTGGCCCAGATGAGCGGCTACTGGGAGCAGAAGGGCTGGACGGTCCCGTTCGCCTCCTCAGCCGGTACGACGTTCTCCGCCGACTGTGGAGCGGGTGGCGGCTTCCTGCTGAACGTGTTCTTCCGTGACGGCGACACCGTCTACCGCACCTACTCCACTACCCAGCGCGGCGTCGACCGGCTGATGTTCGTCCCCAACATCCTCGACCTGGCGCCGTACGGCCGGCAGGAGGAGTGGGAAGACTCCCCTGCCGGCTGGCCACAGCACCCGACGTACGGCTGAAAGAGGCGGCTAGTTCCAGACCCGCGAGGGGTACGACGAACGCAGTACCGGCATCACATCTGTGACGAAGGTCTCCACCGAGGCGCGGTTCTCGGCCTCGGGGAGGCCCGGTACCTCCAGTGAGACGCCGGACAGCTCATGCCCGAACGCCTCCTGGTAGCGGCCGAACTTGTCGATCACCTGCTCCGGCGACCCCACCAGCACCGAGCCCTGCTCGAGGAAGTCCTCCAGCGACGTGAACGGCAGCTTGTTGTGCTTGGCGCCTGGTGAGTCCATGAACGCGTCGAAGATCGGCCGGTAGCCGTCCAGCGCGTCCTGTGAGCTCTTCCGCACGTAGAGCCCGTTGAACCCAGCACCGACCACGGCGTCGGCCGGGTCGTGACCGTAGGCCTCCCACCGCTCGCGGTAGTGCCGGATCAGCCCGGCGTACTTCTCCAGCGGGTGGAAGCCGTTCGCCGAGAACAGCGGGTCGCCAAAGCGAGCCGCGAGCTCCGTGGACTCCTCAGAGGACGCCGAGCCATGCCAGAGCGGGATGCCGTCAGCTCGGAAGGGCCGGGGCTGCGTGGTCGCGTCCACCAGGTCCGGCCGGTACGTCCCCGACCAGCTCACTCCGGTCTCCCGCAGCAGGCGGCGGAGCAGCTCGTACTTCTCCCGGTTCCGGTCCCATTGCCCGTCCAGGTCGTACCCGAACAGCGCGTTCTGGTCCGGGTCGTTCCCCTTCCCGATGATGATGTCCAGTCGCCCACCGGACAGCTGGTCCAGCGTCGCGTAGTCCTCAGCCACCCGCACCGGGTCCAGCAACGACAGCACTGTCACTGTGGTCAGCAGCCGGATCCGAGACGTCGAGGCGGCGATGTAGGACAGCACCACCGGCGGCGACGAGGAGATGAACCGCTGCGCGTGCCGCTCCCCCACGCCGTACCCGTCGAACCCGAGCTCCTCGGCCCACTGCGCCTGCCGGACCACGTGCTGGAAACGCTCGTACGTCGTCAGCTGCTCACCACTGATCGGGTCCGGCGAGTTGTCGATCAGCGTGTAGGTACAGAACTTCACCGGACCTTCTTCTCGCCGGCGGTCACCGGCAGTCCGAGCCGGTTGCCCGTCACGGGCGCCGGGCAGGTCCCAAACGCGGTGAAGGCGAACGGCAGGTTGATGGCTCGGTTGAAGTCGATCAGCACTGAGCCATCGCGCTCCACCACACCTGTCGTCACAGTGCGCCAGGGCGCAGTCTCAGAGCCATTGGTGGAGTCATGGAAGGACAGCGAGAGCCGCCCGTCCGACGCAGCCGTCGCCACCAGCTCGTACGCCGAGTCGCCCAGCGCCAGGTGAACAGTCCCAACCGCAGTGACGTGCTGACGCAGGTCCTCGCGCGCCGTCGACACCTCCACCCGCTCCGGAGCACCGTACGGCGTGTACCAGCCGCGCACCGCCCACTCCGGATCCAGCTGGTACGTCGGTACGCCGGTGAACCCTTGTCGGGTCTCAGCACCGGGGTCGCGCTGGCGAACGGCGAACCGGCCGCCACGTAGTACCAGCTCGATCAGGCGGTCGCCGTACAGCAGCCAGCTGAGTGAACCGGCCTCAGCGACCGTTGCCGACACAGCTCCATCCACAGGCACGCCGTTCAGCGTCAACGAGCCGTCAGCCACCACATGTGCACGGCCGTCGGCTGCCCACCACTTCCCCGGCAGTCCGGACAACTCACCAGGCTCAGCGGGCAGCCAGTCGAAGCCGACGATGCTCAGCCAGCCGTAGTCCGTGTTCAGGTCCTGCTCACGCGCCGCGTGCCAGGTCTGCCAGTCCTGCTCCAGATCAGAGACAACGGTCATGAGGCCAGGTCCTTCCGGGATTCGCGGTGGGCAACTTCGGAGCGGACCAGCGGGATGACGTAGCGGCCGAAGTCGATCGCGTCGTCGTAGATGTCGTAGCCACGCGCCGAGAAGATCCGGATGCCGAGGTCGTAGTAGTCCAGCAGCGCAGCAGCGATCGTCTCGGGTGTTCCGACCAGTGCGGTCGAGTTGCCGCCACCACCGGTCAGACCGGTCGGCCCGGTCCACAGTGCACGGTCGTGCCGCTCTCCCTCGGCCACGGCCTTGAGCAGCCGCTGCGAGCCGGCGTTCTCCGGATTAGTCCGCGACCGAAGCCGGGCCTTCGGAGACGGCGTACCGGCTTGGACGTCCTTGATCCGGCCCAGGATGCGCTCGGCCTTCTCCCAGGCCAGCTCCTCAGTCGCACCGATGATGGGCCGGAACGCGATCTGGATGGTCGGACGATCGCTCCGCCCAGCTTTGGCAGCTTCCGTCTCGATCGTGGCGAGCTGCTCGCGCGTCCCGGCCAGCGGCTCACCCCAGAGCGCGAAGATGTCCGCCTCGGCCGCACCGACGGCGTACGCGGCGGCCGACGAGCCACCGAAGGAGATCCGCGGCCGGGGCTGCTGCAGCGGCTTGATGTCCGCGACGAACTGCTCGAACTGGTAGTGCTTCCCGGCGAAGTCGAACCGCTCGTCGGACGTCCAGGCCTGCTTGAGGATCTGGATGAACTCCTGCGTCCGACCGTACCGGTCGTCCTTGCTCAGGAAGTCTCCCTCGGCGGCCTGGTCGGCGGTCGAGCCGCCGGTGATGACGTGCACCTCGAAGCGCCCGCCGCTGATGTGGTCGAGCGTCGCGAAGGTCTTGGCGGTCAGCGTCGGGTAGGCGACGTTCGGCCGGTGCGCGACGACCAGGTTGATGTGCTCGGTCTTGCCTGCGACGTAGGCCGCGACCTGCGACGGGTCCGGTGAACCGGAGTGGTACGCGAACAGGATCCGGTCCCAGCCGTTGTCCTCGTGGGCGCGGGCCAGCTTGGCGGTGTACTCCAGATCGAGCGCACCACCGGTGCGCGGCTCGACCTCACTGGCCGGGTTGGTCCCGGCGATGCCCAGGAACTCAACTGGCATGACGTTCTTCCTTCCGTACGGCGGGCGCCAAGGGCGCTAGCAAAGTGAGCAGATTCCGGGCGACCGCGTCGTTCTGACGGAAGCCGGGACCGTTGAAGTGCGGGCGAGAGAATCCCGACGACCCGGCCGAACCGGAGACCGACGGGCCGAGCAGGAACAATCCGGGGTGAACGGAACCGTCGGCGCGAATCGCCCGACTGGCCGCGTCGGCCTTGAGCTGACCACCGCCGAGACTCGTCCCGTCCGCGGCGAACAACTCATCGGCGGCCAGTGTTCCGTCGGCCAACAGCCCACGCAGCAAGGGATCCGTGGCAGCCAGTACGTCGGGCCGCGGCAACCGTGCTTCGACAAACGCCCGGGCCCGGACCTTCCCGCCGATCGCCGGGGACTGGGCCACGAACCGATCGTTGTCAATGGCAACTTCCAGGTCGGGACCGGCGAACCGGACGATCCCGGCCCGATGCAGAGCGAGCAGCTCTTCGAGCCGACGCGGCGGCGGACCGCTCGCGACGAACGAGAAGAACCCGTGCCACTCGGTCTCGACTCGCCGTACTCGGTCCTCGTCGCTCAACCGTCCTTCGGTGATGGCGACCGACAGCACGCTGTAGATGCTGAGCAACGCATTGAAGACTGCGAGGTCGGCCGAGTGCTCCGGGTTGGCGCGACGCAGCAGGTCGTTCTCGATCAGCTCGGTCAGGAACTGCTCGAACGTGAACCAGTCCTCGAAGAACCGGCCGTGCAATGGCCGATCCACCGCCGACCGCACGAACCGATCAGCAGGATCCGGTACGGCGTCAGCCACCGCGGCCACGAATTCCGGTGCGTCGGGCAACGATCGGTCGAGGACCTCCAGGAAGCGAGGCCATTCCCAGCGCGTCCGTTCGGAGTGCGCGTTGAACAGTTGCTGGTAATGCGCGAAGGCCAGTTCCTTGTCGATCAACGGCTGCAGCTGAGTGTCGAAGTCGAGCACTCCCTCGCCGTACGAGTCGAGCGCAGCCTTGGTCAGGTACCGAGTCGGCACGGGCTTGGTTCCGGCCACGGTGTAGCCGAGTTTCGCGTGATACGGGACGCCGCGCCGCGAGCCGACGTACAGGATCGGCTCGGCGCCGGACGGGTTGTACGTGAGCAGGCCGTCGCACTCGTCGTACCAGCCGCCGCGGGCCTCGGTGAGCAGGACCATCAGGTCGATGAAGGCCTGTCCGAAGCCACGGACGATCACGTGTTCTCCGGGCTCCAGATCGCCGAGGTCCACGTCGGCGGTGTAGCCCGGTGGGATGTAGGTGAGACCAGCAGCCCTGGCCTTCGCGGCCCAGGCGGTCTCCGATGCCGTCGGCAACCGATCGAGATAGCCGAGCGCCAAAACCACCAGGTCTGCTTGGATTTCGGCTCCCGACGCGAGGATCACCCGCTGGTCGGGGGTCAGTTCGACCGCCCGTTCCAGGTGGGTGGTCACCGTGGCCGGTAGGTCACGGATGACGCGATCCCAGACCCAGGAGAGGTACTCCGCCTGGACCAGCCGGGGTGGGAAGTCCATCGGGCCGGGCTGCTGGATGCCGGCCCGTTCCAGGATCGTCGCGCCGACGCCGGCCACCCAGGTGGCCAGGTCAGGACCCGGACGGATCGGGCCTTCGCACTCGACGGATTCATCGGTGAAGATCGTGACGTCCGAGGTCATCGAGTTCATCCAGAGCAGGCGCGACTGCTCGCGTCGCCAGATCCGGCCGCCACCAGCGGGGAACGGATCCACGACATGGATCTCGACCGGGCCGTCGGCGAGCAGCTCCTCGGCGTTGGCCGCGAACCGTTCGAGGAGGCCGACGGTTCGTGGTCCACCGCCGACGAAGACCACAGTCGGTCGGCGGTGGATCGTGCTCACCTCGCTCATGGGGCCTCCTGACCTGGACTGAGGAGCGGAGGGAGCGCAGCGACTGGAGTGACGAGGGAAGGGCTGGAGTCATAGCCCCATGACGCGCGGCGCGGAGCGTCGCAATAGGTACGACTCATTGGTCGATTCCGAGATGCGAGCGGAGCGTCGTACCGGCGTATTCGGAGCGGAAGACGCCACGTTCACGAAGCAGGGGGACGACTCGGTCGACGAAGTCGTCGAGGCCGCCGGGGGTCAGGTGCGGGACCAGGACGAAGCCGTCAGCGGCGTTCTCCTGGACGTGGTGGTTCATCTCGGTGGCGACGGTCTCCGGGGAACCGATGAAGGTCTGCCGGTTCTGCTGGTTGATCACCGTCTGCCGCAGAGACCAGTTGTTGGCCTCGGCCGCCTCGCGCCACTCCTTGATGATCGACGCCGGGTCGTTGAACCCGGTCCGGCCCTGGGTCACGTTGGAGCCGATCACCGGGTCCTCGGCAGGCAGCGGGCCGTCCGGGTCGTACGACGACAGGTCGCGGCCCCAGATGAGTTCCGCGAGGACGATCGCGGTCGGCCCGGAGACCTGCTGCTCGCGGATGTGACGCGCCTTCTCGACCGCCTCCGCGTCGGTGTCGGCGACCACGACGGTGACCGCGGGCATGATCTTCAGCGACTCCTCGGTCCGGCCGTGCTTGGCCAGGCGGTCCTTCACGTCCTTGTAGAAGGTCTGCCCGGCCGCGAACGACCCGTGCCGGCTGAAGATCACGTCCGCGCCGGACGCCGCGAAGTCCCGGCCCTGGTCGCTGTCACCGGCCTGGATCACGACCGGCCGCCCTTGTGGTGAAGGCGGCAGGCCGAAGCGGCCCTGGATGCTGAAGTGCGCACCGTCGTCCGCAAAGGCCCCAGTGCCTTCGCGGGCGAACACACCCGCCTCCTGATCCAGTACCAGGTCGTCGTCGGACCAGGACGCCCAGAGCTTGCGGACGATCCGGAGCGATTCCTGCGCCCTGATGTAGCGGTCGGCCTTGTCGAGGTAGCCGCCGCGACGGAAGTTCTCGCCGGTGAACGCGTCCCAGGAGGTGACGACGTTCCACGCGGCGCGACCGCCGGAGAGGTGGTCGAGCGTCGCGATCCGCTTGGCGAGTTCGTACGGTTCGTTGAAGGTCGAGTTGACCGTTGCCGCGAGACCGAGGTGCGTGGTGACCGCGGCCAGTGCGCTGAGCACGGTGAGCGATTCGGGTCGGCCGACGACGTCGAGGTCGTGGATCCTCCCCTTCACCTCCCGCAGCCGGAGCCCTTCGGCGAGGAAGAAGAAGTCGAACGTCCCGCGCTCGGCCGTCGCCGCCAGATGCTTGAACGACGCGAAGTCGATCTGCGAACCGGACTCCGGATCGGCCCACACCGTCGTGTTGTTCACGCCCGGAAAGTGCGCTGCCAGGTGGATCTGCTTCGTCATCGCGCCCCCTCCGCATACCGATTCGCCGGCCGTCCCAACCCCAACCGGCTTCGCAACGTCACCACCCGCTCAGACTTGCTTGCCTGCAGCAACGGCAACAACCGATCCGCAATCGCCGGTACGTCGAGCTCCAACGAGGCCGGCCGGAAGTGCACCCCATCCACCCCGGCGCGCTGCCACTCCCGAACCAACGCAGCGAGCCCTTCAACCCCACCGATGTAGTCGAACGACCCACCCTCAGCCCGCGCCTCCGCGGCAGCCGCATCCTCATCCAGCAGTACGCCGACCGAAACCAGCACCCGAGGTCCTCCACTCCCCGCCGCCGGCTCCGCCCCATCAGAGCGGGTCGCTGCTCGCACCCGCTCCGCCAGGTTCTCCGCTCCCGGCAGGAGGACGAGCTCGGCGTCTCCTGCCGCCTCGAGCGCCTCGGGGGTGTTCACTCGGACGGCTGTCACCGGGTGACCTTGTGGTGGTCGGGGGACGATCGACGGGCCTTTGATGGTGAAGGTGGGGCTTTCGTAGTTGACGTAGTGGAGGCGATCCCGGTCGATGAAGCGGCCGGTGGGGGCGTCGCGGATGATGGCGTCGTCGTCCCAGGAATCCCACAGACGGCGGCTCACGTCGACGACGTACCGGGCCTCGCGCCAGAGGTCGGCTGCCGGAGCCGGCTCGCGGCGACCGATGACGGCGGCGGCTGCAGCGGAGGTGGAGACATCGGCGACCCAGCCGCCTCGACCGGACGACACGTAGTCGAGTGTCGCGACCGACGCCTGCACGTGGAACGGTTCGGTGTGGGTGACCGTGATGGTCGGCAGCAGGCCGATCCGGGAGGTGGCCGGGGCGATGCGCGCAGCCAGACCGAGTGCATCCAGTCGCACGCTCACGGCCCCCGCCGCGTCGACCGGAGCTTCCAAGGTGTCGACGAACGTGGCGATGTCGATCCCAGCAGCCTCCGCACGCTGTACGGCGCGTAGTGCCAACGAACCCGTGAGGATCGCGCCCGGATCAACCTCCGGCCCACGCCATGCACCGGGGTGACCGCCGGCACCGTCGATCTCGATTGCGGTGATCAGTCGACTCATGAGGCCACCTTCAGAGCGAGTGTGAGGTCCTTGGTGAACGGCAGCGGGCCGATCGACTCCGGGTCGGCGTCGACGTCGAACTGCGGTTCGAAGCCGACGGCTCGGTAGAGCGCGGAGGCTTCCGGTTGGCGCGGTCCGGTGGTGAGGTAGAGCTTGCGGTAGCCGAGATCGATCGCCGCCTGCTCCAACTCCGCGAGCACCCGGCGACCCAACCCCTGCCGCCGATGCAGATGCGAGGTCCACATCCGCTTCACCTCAGCCGTCTGATCGTCGTACCGGCGAATGGCACCGCCGGCCACCGTCTGACCGCCGTACCGGAGCAGGACGAACGCGCCGCCGCTGTCAGCGTGGAAGTCGGTCGGCGGGACCTCGGTGAGCTGCGTGTTCTCGTTCGTCCGCCCGTAGCGAGTGCTGTACTCGACCACCAGATCGGCGAGTAGCGGTGCGGCCTCCGGGTCCTCGGGCCGAGCCCGGATCACCTCGATCGCCGCAGCCTGCACCGGCGGGCTGTCGACGACCTCGCCGCCTTCGACCGCGGTCAGGAACGCTTCGGTGACCTCATACAGCGGCACCGAAGCGGTCTGATCAAGCAGTACGCCGCCACCGTCGTACAGGTTGATGTGTGACGACAGCACGAACCAGCCCTGTGTGATCGCGCCAGGGCCGAGGCTGTTCAGCACCGGCCGCAGCGCGTAGTCGATCACCAGCACGTGCGCCGGCGTCCCACCTGTTGCCAACGGCAACACTGTCTTGCCTTTCAGGGCGTACTGCGGCAGCAGGTCCAGGAAGACCTTCAGCAGACCGGCGTACGCCGCCTTGTACACCGGAGTCGTGACGACGACCGCGTCGGCCGACTCGAGGGTTTTGACTGCGGCCGCGATGCCGGGGTCGTCGGCGTCGCCGTGCAGCAACGGGCCGGCCGGGAGGTCACGGAGCACGATGGGGGTGACCTCGTGGCCGTGACTGATCAGACGCTTGGTGACGTAGTCGAGGACGGCGTCGGTCCGGGACGGTACCGACGGGCTGCTGGAGATCGTTGCGATGGTCGCCATGTTTCTCCTACTCGTGCACTACTTGACTGGAGGCTTGGGAAGGCCGGGCGGGTTGACCAATGACTTCGGGACTGCCTCGGCACTGAGGCCCCACTTGGCCAGCACCTTGGCGTAGCTGCCGTCGGCGATCGCCGCGTTCAGCGCGTCGGCCAGCGGTTTGACCAGGCCGTTGTCCTTCTTCGTGGTGATCCCGACCAGACCCTGGATCGGGTAACCGGACGACACCGTGCCGACGATCTCGGTCTGGTGCTGCGTGGCGACGTGGTACGTCGCGTTCGGGTTCGGACCGAGGTACAGGTCGATCCGGCCGGACTGCAGCGCGAGGAAGGTGTCAGCGGACTGCTGGTAGTACTTGAGGTCGGCAGGCGGACGGCCGGCGGCCGCGTTCTGCTTGTTCCACTCCAGCAGGATCGCCTCCTGGAGCGTGCCCGAACTGACGGCGACCTTCTTCCCGGAGATGTCGGCCGGGCCGGTGATCTTCAGCCCGGAACCCGCCTTCGCCTCGAACGCGTGCAGACCGAGCCGGTACGTTGCGAAGTCGTACTTCTCCTTGCGCAGTTCGGAGACGCCGATGTTGGACGCGCCGATCTGGTACTTGCCGGAGTCCAGCCCGAGGAACAGGTTCTCCCAGCTCGTCGTCTGGACGTCGGCCTGCAACCCGAGCACGCTGGCGACGAGGTACGCGATGTCGATTTCGACACCGATCGGTGTCTTGTTGTCGTCGGCGGTGAACCCCAGCGGCGGCTGCCCGCCACCCGCGGAGCCGTTGCCGACCACCAACTTGCCACTCGCCCGGATCTCGGCGGGCAACTCCGCGGCGATCGAGTCGACCTTCGCCGACGTGATGTGTTCCTGCTTCCCCGAGGTGTCGAACGACACCACGGACGCGTCCGCCTTCGGCGCTTCCGTGGGCGGGTCGGCACACGCGGCCAGCGAGAGCAGCGCCACACCGATCAGAATCTTCTTCAGCATGATCTGCCCTCAGTCCGTGATCGGCAGGCCGGGCGGATTGATCTCCGACTTCTCGACGGCCTCACTCGCGACGTTCCAGCGGTCGAGGACCTTGGCGTAGCTGCCGTCGGCGATGGCGGCGTTCAGCGCGGCCTGGTAGGCCTTGACGAGCCCGCTGTCCTTCTTCGTCGTCGCCGCGATCAGCCCCTGCAGCGTCGGTCCCGCGCCGGAGAACTTCCCGATCGACTCGGTCTCGCCCGACGTCTTGATGTGGTACGCGATCGACGGGTTCGGTCCGAAGTAGCCGTCGATCCGGCCCGAGCTCAGCGCCAGGTAGGTGTCGGTGTTCTTCTGGAAGTACTTGATCGTTGCCGCCGGCAACCCGGCCTTGATGTTCTGCTCGTTCCAGTCGACCAGGATCTTCTCCTGGTTCGTCCCGGACCCGACCGCGATCGTCTTCCCGGCGATGTCCTTGCCCGACGTCACCCGCCAGGTTCCGCCCTTCTTCGCCTCGAACGCGATGTCGTCCTTGCGGTACGTCGCGAAGTCGTACTTCTGCTTGCGCTTCTCGGTGACCGTGATGTTGGTCAGGCCGACGTCGTACTTGGCCGAGTCGAGACCGACGAACAGGTTCTCCCAGCTCGTCACCTCGATCTCCGGCTTCAGCCCGAGCTCACCGGCGAGCAGATAAGCGATGTCGATCTCGAGCCCGATCGGCGTCTTGTTGTCGTCGGCGTAGAAGCCGAGCGGCACACTGCCGCTGCCTTGGCCGCTGCCGACGATCAAGGTGCCGCGCTCGCGGACCTTCGCCGGGAGCAGCGCGGCCGCGGCGTCGTTCTTCTTCACCTCGACGCGCTTCTGGTCGGCCGAGGTGTTCACGCCACCGGTCTCGGCCGAGACGTTGGTGGTCGGGTCGGCTCCGCAGGCGGTTGCCGCGAACAACAGTCCGGCGGCGAGAGCGACGACAGTGCCTTTCAAAAGCAGGGGATTTCGCATGTGACTTTCCTCAGAGGACTTTGGAGATGAAGGCGCGGGTGCGCTCGTGGACGGGGTTGTCGAGCACCTGGTGCGGTGGGCCCGACTCGACGATCACGCCGCCGTCGATGAAGACCACCGTGTCGGCGATCTCCCGGGCGAAGCCGATCTCGTGGGTGACGACGACCATCGTGGAACCGTCGCGGGCGAGCTCCTTGATCACGTCGAGCACCTCACCGACGAGCTCCGGATCCAGTGCGCTGGTCGGTTCGTCGAACAGCAGCACCTTCGGCTTGAGCGCCAGCGCGCGAGCGATCGCGACCCGCTGCTGCTGACCGCCGGAGAGCTGCCGCGGGTACACGTCGGCCTTGTCGCCGACGCCGACCCGCTCGAGCAGTTCGCGGGCGACGGGCTCGACCTCGCTGCGCTTGCGGCGCTGCGCCGAGACCGGCGCCTCGACGACGTTCTGCAACGCGGTCAGATGCCCGAACAGGTTGAAGTTCTGGAACACGAACCCGACCTGCGACCGCTGGTGCAGGATCTCGCGCTCACGCAGCTCGTACAGCTTGTCGCCGCGGCGCTTGTAACCCATCAGCTCGCCGTCGATCCGGATCAGCCCACGATCGACCTTCTCCAGATGGTTGATCGACCGCAGCAACGTCGACTTCCCGGAACCCGACGGGCCAAGGATCACGGTGACGGTGCCGGCCCGGACCTCGAGATCCACTCCCTTGAGGACCTCGAGCTCCCCGAAGCTCTTGTGCACACCCTTGATATCGACCATGGCACTCATCGGACGACCCCCGCCAGCACACGCCGTACCCGCTGAATAGGTGTCGGGGGCAACGACCTCGCCGTACCGCGGGCGAAGTGGCGCTCGACGTAGAACTGCGCGATCGACAGCAGCGTGGTCAGGACGATGTACCACACCGTTGCGACCATCAGCAGCGGTACGACGCGGCTGTTGCGGCCGTAGATCACCTGCACCTGGTAGAAGAGCTCGGGGATCGCCATCACCGAGACGATCGACGTGCCCTTGAAGAGGCTGATCACCTCGTTGGCGCCGTTCGGCAGGATCGATCGCATCGCCTGCGGAAGGATGATCCGGAAGAACTGCCGCAGCTTCGGAATCCCCAGTGCCGCAGCGGCTTCCGTCTGACCGGCGTCGACCGAGATGATCCCGCCGCGGATGATCTCCGCCGCATACGCGGCCTGATGCAACGCCAGCCCCAGTACGGCAGCGCCGAGCGGACCGAACAGGTTGTTCGTACTGAAGTGCACGAACTCCGGCCCGAAGGGGATTCCCAGGCTCAGTTCCTGATACAGGTAAGCGATGTTGAACCAGAACAGCAGCTGCACGATCAGCGGGATCGAGCGGAACGCCCAAATGTAGCCCCAGGCAACGACCTGCAGAAACGGACTGCTGGACAGGCGCATCGTCGCCACCACGGCCCCGAGTGCGAACCCCAGCACGGTTCCGTAGACCGTCAGCTGGATGGTCACCCAGAGCGCGGAGAAGATCGTCCGGGTGGTGAAGAACTGGAAGAACGTCGGCCAATCCCAACCAGGGTTGGTGACCAGGCCGTGCACGAACATCGCGAGCAACGTCAGGACGACCGCGACCCCGACCCAGCGCCACGGATGGCGCCGGCCGATGACAGGCAGGTCGGCATCGGCCAATCCAGCAGGCGGTGGTGGATCGGCGGTGCCCTGTTCGGACGTGAGTGAAGTAGTCGACACGGAATCTCCCTGGCGGTGGGCAGGCTTACGCGAGCACGGCTGCGCCGACGTCCGACACTGGACGCCTCAGGCCGTGCGAGGGATGACTAAGGAGTACTCAGCGCCGACAGAGTGCGCTGGAGACCCGCAGCAGGTCGATGTGGAGGCGGTAGTACGGCAGTGCGCGCGTCATTCCCGTTCCCTCCGTTTGCCACTGATATCTGCGGTCTCAACCAGTATGGGACGAAGTTCAAAGATCAGTAAGTTAGTGGACAAACATCTCAATATCTGGGCGCCTTATATCGGCTCCGGAGGGCGTGCCAGGGCCAGAACCTGGGTGATCCCGGTCACGCGGTGATCGCGGCTTCCGGCACGACACGCCACGCCTGAGCGGGTACGAGGCGGAGGACGGCAGTCGCTCACCGTGACCGAATTCCGTGATCCGGTTGCAATCCGCATTTGAGGCGCCCGTGATCTCGTCGTTATGGTCGTTGAGTTGCCGAGGGAGTTCGCCCCGGCACTACCCCCACCTGACAGCGTTAGATCGCTAAGGAAGGCCATCGTGTCCTCTCACCCTGTGGCCAGACATCGGTCCAAGGCCCGTAACAAGCAACGAAGTAGCAGCCGCCGGACGCAGCTGGTCGGTCTCACCGCCGCCCTCGCCGCGACCGCGGGCACCATCGGTCTCACCGCCTCCGTGGGCGAGGCCTCCACCGCGAGCACCGGACTGAGCCCCTCACAGGCCGACGCTCTCACCGCAGCCCGTGTCGAGCGTCGTGACCTCGGCTCCCGGGACACCAGCCGGATCAGCCTGTCGCTGGCCGAGGCGAAGGCCTACCAGGACCGTGCGGCCCGGGGCGCCATGACGACCCGTCGCGCGCTGGCCCTGTCCGCCGCCAAGGCGCAGGCGGTCAAGCTCGCCGCCGCCAAGGCCAAGGCTGACGCCAAGGCGAAGGCCGTCGCACTCGCGAAGGCCGCTGCTATCGCGAAGGCGAACGCCGCGCCGAAGATCGTCCTCCCGACCACCGGCTACCACCTGACCGCGCGCTTCAACCAGGCCGGCGGTCGCTGGGCCCACAACCACACCGGCCTCGACTTCGCGACGGCGTACGGGACTCCTGTTCGTTCCGTACTGGCCGGCGAGGTCATCCAGGCCGACTTCGAAGGCGCCTACGGCCGCCAGGTGAAGGTCCGGCACGCGGACGGCACCGTGACGTCGTACAGCCACATGGCCGAGTTCGACGTCTCCGTCGGCGACTCGGTCAGCGCGGGCAGCCAGGTCGGCGCAGTCGGCATGACCGGCAACACCACCGGCCCGCACGTGCACTTCGAGGTCCTCCCCGACGGCGAGAACCCGATCAACCCCGAGCCCTGGCTCCGCGCCCACGGCCTCACCCCGTAGTTCAGCACCACTCCCCGAAGGCGTCGCGCTCCCCTGCGCGGCGCCTTCGCGCGTTCACAACAGCTTCGCTAGTACGACGTCGTCCATCGGCTGGCCCTCGACCACGAACTCCGCGGAATGAGTAGCCTCGACGACGTATCCGTGGCGCTCGTACAGCCGCCGCGCAGTCGTGTTCGAGCCGAACACGTGCAGGCTCAGCTTCCGTGCGTCCCGCCTGACCGCCTCTTCGGTCGCGGCCGTCAGCAGCGCGGACGCAGCACCCTGACCCCGCGCGGCCGGCGCCACCGCGAGCCCGTTGACAGCCAGTACGCCGGCTCCCTCGGGGAACGGGTACTTGTTCTCCAGCCGCAGATACCCCACGACGACTCCGTCGACCTCCGCGACCAGGTGCACCTCCGGCCCACTCTTGGCGAAGAAGTTGTCGCCCATCCGCTCCACCATCGACGGGAACCCGGTCGACCCGTCCCAAGACGTCTGCTCGATCTCCAGCAGCACCGCCGCGTCCCCCGCAACCGCCCACCGCACCGTCACCTCACCCATCCCCCCATCGTCACCCAGCCGGGAGGTCACCCCGGTCGATGAAAGACTCGAGCTGTGAGAACCCAGGTAGTGACCGCCGAGGATCGGGCAGCGCTGACGCGGTTCCTGAAGGAAGCAGACCTGACGCTGAGCGGTCTCGACGATCCCGGCGTCCTGGTCTGGATCGACCGCGACGAGTCCGGCGCGGTGATCGGCAGTACCGGGTTCGAGCTCAGCACCGACCAGGACCACGCGCTGATCCGAAGCGTCGCCGTACATCCGGATGCTCGCCGCGGTGGCTATGGCACCGTGCTGGCCCGGTTCGCCTTGGACGAGGCAGCCCGTCAGGGCGCGCGCTCAGCCTGGCTGTTCAGCCGCCGATCCGGCCCCTTCTGGCAACGACTCGGTTTCCAGCCCGCAGACCGCCAAGCCCTGGCCGCCGCCCTCCCGGACACCCACCAAGTCCGCCTCTTCACCCAAACCGGCCAACTCCACCGCGAAGTAGCCTGGTCCCGCCCCCTACCTACCTAACGTCCGAAGGACCGGAGAGCCCGCCTCCGAATCTTCGGACGTTACGCCTCCCTTCGCGCTAACGTCCGAAGGATCGGAGAGCCCGTCTCCGGACGTTCGGACGTTACGCCGCCCCTCGCTAACGTCCGAAGGAACGCAGTACGTGGTCGGCGTGTTTTCGGACGCTAGCAACAGCTCCCGCACAGCGTCCGAAAGACCGCAGCACGTGGTCGGCGTGTTTTCGGACGCTAGCAACAGTCGAGGAGGGGAGCGGTGGGGAGGGTGACTGTGGCGGTGAGGCCGCCGGTGGGGTTGGGGGTGAGGTCTAGGGTGCCGCGGTGGGTTTCGACGATGCGGGCGACCAGGGCGAGGCCTAGGCCGTGGCCGGCGCCGTAGCGGTCTTTGGCGAAGGGTTCTGTGAAGGTACGCACCTGGGCCGGGTCGAGGACCGGGCCGGTGTTGCGGACGATCAGGCCGCCTGGGGTGAGGGCGAGCGCGACCGTGCCGCCGGGGCCGAGGTTGTGCCGGATGGCGTTCTGGACCAGGTTCGTGACCACTTGGTGCAGGAGAATCTCGTTGCCCTCGACAACAGACTCGGCGAGAGCCACCTCCACCGTGATCCCGGCCGCGCGCGCCTCGGACGTGAGCACGGGGAGCGCCGTACGGACGATGGCGGACAGGTCGACCGGGTCGAGCTCGACCTCGCGGTTGTTCAGCGCGGCCAAGCTCAGCAGCGCCTCCACGATATCGATCCCCCGCTGGTTGGTCTCGGCCAGGCGTTTCACCAGCTCAGGCACGTCCTGATGCGAGGGATCGGCCTGGGCGACGTCGAGCATCGTCTTCATCACCGCATGAGGCGTCCGCAGCTCGTGTGAGGCGTTGGCCGCGAACCGCCGGTACTGCTCGAACGACGCCTGCAGCCGATCCAGCATCGCGTCGAACGTGTCCGACAAGTCTGTGAACTCATCGCGGATCCCGGTCAGCCCGATCCGGTGATCGAGCGCGCCGGTGGAGGCCCGCTGGGCAGCCGCGGTGATCTCCTGCAGCGGTTTGAGCATCCGCCCGGCCAGGAACCAGCCGCCGACGAGGCCGACCACCGCCAGGAAACCGATCGCGTACGCCGATAGCTTGACCGTCAGATCGAGAATCTCACCGCGCGTCGGGGCCGGCCGCTCATCCCGCGGGTTGGCAGCCATGAACGGATAGTTCGGAACGATCCGGAAGACCAGCCACAGGATGCAGGCCATCACCCCACCGGCGACGACCAGCAGCCCGGCGTAGCTCAGGGTCAGCCGCAGCCGAACCGTCAACCGCGGCCGCCAGGTCATCAACGGCGAAGTCATGATGCGCCCATCCGATAACCAACGCCCGGCACGGTGTGAATGACCCATGGATCACCGAGCCGCTTCCGGACGGCCGAGATCGTGATCCGGACCGCGTTGCTGAACGGGTCGGCGTTCTCGTCCCAGGCCTTCTCCAGCAGGGTTTCCGCGCTGATCACCCCGCCCCGTGCGGTCATCAGCACTTCCAGTACGGCGAACTGCTTCCGGGTGAGCTTCACATAGCTTCCACCCCGATAGACCTCCCGGCGAAACGGGTCGAGGCGGACACCGGCGTACTCGATCACAGTCGGCGTAGCGGCAGCAGGCCGTCGTACCAGCGCACGGAGCCGGACGATCAGCTCCCGCAGCTCGAACGGCTTGGTCAAATAGTCGTCGGCGCCGAGCTCGAACCCGGTCACCTTGTCGTCCAGGTCACCGGCCGCGGTCAGCATCAGCACCCGGCAACCGATGCCCTGCGCAACGATCTGCCGGCAGACCTCGTCACCGTTCGGGCCGGGGATGTCGCGGTCCAGCACCACCACGTCGTAGTCGTTCACCGCGACCGCCTCGAGCGCCGCGTGCCCGTCGAAGGCGAGATCGGCCGCGATCGCCTCCAGCCGCAGGCCGGCCCGGATCGCCTCGGCGAGATAGACCTCGTCCTCCACGACCAGCACCCGCATACCGACCATTGAACCAGGCCGGACGTATCGAAAACGTATGCCGAAACCTAGACGCTCCGGCAACATCGCAGCAGATGAACTGTCGGCATGATCGAAACCACACCTCGTCGCTCCACTGCCCTCACCGGGCTGGTGATCGTTGCCGCGGTCACCAGTTTCGGTCTGACCGCCTGCGCGGCCGACCAGACCGACGCCGCCGCCCCTCCCGGCACCCCACACGGCAAGTCGTCGGGTGGCGGCAAGGGACTCCCGGGCGCGGCCGACGGCAAGCTGCCGGCCGGGACCAGCGCCTTCGACACCGACCTGCCCGGGATCGGCAAGCTCGATCCCGAGCTGCGCAAGGCCGTCCAGCAGGCCGAGAAGGCGATGAAGGCCGACGGCATCCCGATGCAGGTGACCACCGGCTGGCGGAGCAAGAAGTACCAGATCGAGCTGATGGACAAGGCGATCAAGCAGTACGGCAGCCGGGAGAAGGCGAAGAAGTACGTCGCCGACCCGGACGAGTCGCACCACGTCACCGGCCACGCGGTCGACATCGGCCCGACCAACGCCGACGACTGGCTGATCCGCAAGGGCAACCGGTACGGCCTCTGCCAGACCTACTCCAACGAGATCTGGCACTTCGAACTGGTCACCACGCCCGGCGGCGACTGCCCGCCGATGACCACACCTTCCTAACGGGGTTCCGCCGGCGGATCAGCCAGTACGGCGAGCCGCCGTTGCGCCCAGGCCACGTCGTGCCAGCCACCGAGTTTCCAGCCGATCTCGCGGTAGGTGCCGATCGGCTCGAACCCAAGGGCCGTGTGCAGTCCGACGCTGGCGTCGTTCGGCAACGTCATCCCGGCAATCGCCGTCCGGTACCCGCGGGCGATCAACCGCTCGAACAACGCCTCGTAGAGCGCCCGTCCCGCTCCGGTACGGCGGCGGCCGAGCTCGAGGTAGACGCTCACCTCACAGGACCACCGGTACGCCGCTCGGGCCTTCATCGGGCCGGCGTACGCATACCCGGTCACACGGCCGGCGTCCTCGATCACCAGCCAGGCATGGGTTTTCTGGGCCTGCTCGATCCGGACCGCCATCTCCGCGGCCGTCGGCGGCTCGATCTCGAAGGTGATCGTGGTGTCGGTGACATAGGGCGCGTAGATCGCCGCACAGGCCGCGGCATCCTCGGGGCCGGCATCTCTGATCATGTGACGATAGTAGCCATAAGTGCCGCTATAGTGGCAAGCGTGGATCTCTCCGACTCGCTCGCCGCGACCGTGCAGGCCGCCCGGATCGCCCAGGACCTGTCCGTCAACGCGCTCGCCGAACGCTCCGGCGTCTCCCGCGCGATGATCGGCAAGATCGAGCGCGGCGAGGCCCAGCCGACGGCGATCCTGCTCGGCCGGCTCTCCGGCGCCCTCGGGATGACGCTGTCGGAGCTCGTCGCCCGAGCCGAGAACACCGGCGACCTGCTTCGCCGTGCAGCGGACCAGCCGATCTGGACAGACCCGGTCACCGGCTACCAGCGCCGCGCCTTGTCCCCCGTGACCGACGGCCCGCTCGAGCTGGTCGAGGTCGAGCTGCCGCCGGGCGCCTCGGTCTCCTATCCGGCCGACGCGTACATCTTCAAGAGCCAGCAGTTGTGGATCCTCGAGGGCCGGTTGGAGTTGCACGAAGGACAGGAGGTGCACCAGCTGAACCCGGGCGATTGCCTGCAGCTGAGCGCACCATCCCCCACCACCTTCCGCAATCCGACCGACACCTCCTGTCGTTACGTCGTTGCGTTGGTCAAGCTCCGCACCTGAAACCACTTGCTCAGCGCATTGTTGAGACCCTCTTGATCGCCGCCGTCGTCCGCCGCCCAGGCGACGTACCCATCGGGCCGGATCAGCATCGCGACCTGCCTCTCACCTCGCCCGGCGACCAGGTCGACCCGGTCGCTGTCGACCTGGTACGGCGAACCCTCGAGCAGGTCGAGTAGTACGGGCCGACCCGAGCGCAGGATCTCGGCCAGCCGGACACCGTCCACTGTCAGGTCGGGGACCGAGCGGCCGATCAGCGGATGCGGACCGTCGAAGTACCGGACGTCCGCGCCGGAGATCAGGTTCGCAATGTGCTGGACGGTCGAGGGTTCAGTGAGCAGCTCGGCGAAGACCGCGCGGAGGGCAGTGACTTCGGGGCCGGGGGCAATCAAGGCGGACTGCGCCTGAGTCTGCAGGACCACGCGTTCACCGACAGGCCGGCGCTCGGACTCATAGGTGTCGAGCAGCCCTTCAGGCGCCCAGCCCTGAACCTCGGCGGCCAATTTCCAGCCCAGGTTGAGAACATCCTGCAGCCCGAGATTCAGCCCCGGACCGCCCATCGCCGAGTGCACGTGCGCGGCGTCGCCGACCAGCAGTACGCGGCCCACCCGGAACCGGTCGGCGATTCGCGTGTTGCCGCCGACATTCCGCCGTACAAACTCGGACTCCTGAACCAGCGGGAGGTGAACGGCGAGCACTCGGTCGACGCTTGCCTGAAGCTCCTCGAAGCTCATCTCACTGGTGCCCGGCTCGTCCCACTCGCCGGTGCTGACCAGCGGCTCCCGACCCGGGAAGGGCGCGTAGACGAACAGGCCGTGGTCCGAGCGGTGATGCATGAACGGCCGGATCTCGCCGTACCCGGGAATCCGCAGTACGCCGGTCGCCCGGTCGAAGTACTCGGCGGGGACGCTGGCGTGGCCGAGCCGGGAGACCATCGCATCGTTGGTCACGCCGACGAAGTCGATCCCGGCGAGTTTCCGGGTCAGGCTGCGGCCACCGTCGGCGCCGACGAGGAACTTGGCGCGCAGGATGTACGGGCCCTCGGGACCACTGACCTCGACGGTGACGCCGTCGGCATCCTGGGTGAAACCGGCCAGCTCGTGACCGCGGCGGAGCTCGGCGCCGAGCTCGAGCGCACGCTCCTCCATGACCGCCTCGATCTTCGGCTGCGGCGACGGCAGGATGTAGATCGGGTTGTCCTCGATCAGCTGCAGCGGCAGACGCATCGCGGCGAAGATGTACTCCGGCCGCGGGATCGGTCCGCCCGGGTCGCCGCCGAGAGGTTCGGCGAGACCGCGGCGGTCGAGGGCACGGGCAACCTGGCCGACCAGGCCGTTGGCGCGCTGTTCGTTGCTGCGTTCGGGGAGCCGTTCGAGGACGATCGGACGGGCTCCGGCGAGGCGCAGTTCGGCGGCGAGAAGCAGTCCGTTCGGACCGGCTCCGGCGATGATGACGTCGGCATCCATGGCGGTTCTCCCTTTCTGGGCAGGACTTTTAGGCAGGACTCAGTGCCCCGGCGGGTGGCCAGGGGTTGATGAAGTGCGATTTAGGAGGGTTCGGGGAGACCGGCGGTGATCCGGTCCAGAACCTCGTGGAACAGCTCGAACATCGACCGCGGCGGATCGGCCCGCAGCCATTCGTGCGTCGCGACCAACTGCGCGGAGCCGATGACCTCGGCGACCAGTCGTGGATAGATGCCGGTGGCACCGGTCCGCTCGGCGACGATCCCGACCAGCTCCTCGGTGACCGCCGCCTGCGCACCCGCCATCGCACCTTGCAGGGCCGGCTCGGCCACCATCAGCCGGACACCGGCGAGCCAAGACTCGTCCGGCAACTGCAGGCCGCCGGAACCTTCTTCGCCGAGCGCGAAGCCGGCCGCGACCGCGGCGCGAACCGCGTCCCACAAGGGCTCGTCCGCCGGTCGCTCGCGGAGCGCTTCGTTGACCGCATGACCGCGGTCGACCTGCCGGGCCGCGATCGCCTCGGCCTTGCTGTTGAAGTAGTTGCGGAACGTGCGGAGCGAGACCCCGGCCTCGGCAGCGATGTCTTCGAGCTTCACGTTGCCGTAGCCACGCTCCACCACCAGCCGGACCGCCGCCCAGCTGAGCGCGATCCGGGTCTCCCGCTTCTTCCGCTCCCGCAGTCCCTCGGTCATGCCACTGACTCTACACAAACTTGCCCTTTAGGCAAAGATGCCTTTCAGGCAAATTTCCTGAAGGTGGCGTGTCCACGGACACCGGCGTGATTGGCTGGCCCCATGACGCTGGCCTGGGTGTTGACCCTGCTCGGGATTGTCGGGCTGCTGCTGTTCGACTACTTCTTCCACGTCCGGTCGGCGCACGTGCCGACACTGCGCGAGGCCGCGGTCTGGTCCGCCCTGTACGTCGGGATCGCGGTGCTGTTCGGAGTCGGGACACTCGTCCTGGGCGGCTCGGCGATGGGGTCGGAGTACTTCGCCGGCTACGTCACCGAGAAGGCACTCTCGGTCGACAACCTGTTCGTGTTCCTGATCATCATGACCAGCTTCCGGGTACCTCGGGAGAACCAGCAGAAGGTGCTGCTGGTCGGCATCGTGGTCTCGCTGATCGCCCGGGCCGGCTTCATCTTCCTCGGCTCCGCGCTGCTGAACTCGTTCTCCTGGGTCTTCTACCTGTTCGGCATCGTGCTGCTGATCACCGCCGGCAACATGCTGAAGCCGGAGACCGAGGAGTCGCACCAGGCGCAGAACATCGTGGTCCGGCTGGCCCGCCGGATGTTCCGGACCAGCCCCGAGTTCGACGACGACAAGCTCTTCACGATGGTGGACGGCAAGCGGCTGATGACCCCGATGCTGCTGGTCATGGTCGCCATCGGCGGGACCGACCTGATGTTCGCGCTCGACTCGATCCCGGCGATCTTCGGGCTGACACAGAACGTCTTCGTCGTCTTCACCGCGACGGCATTCAGTCTGCTCGGTCTGCGCCAGCTGTACTTCCTGCTCGACGGCCTGCTCGACCGGCTGATCTACCTGTCCTTCGGGCTGGCGGTGATCCTGGCCTTCATCGGCGCCAAGCTGATCCTGCACGCCCTGCACGAGAACAACCTGCCGTTCATCAACGACGGCGAACACATCGAGGTCGTCGAGATCAGCACCGGCCTGTCCCTGGTGGTGATCCTGGTCGTGCTGGTGCTGACCATCCTCGCGTCCCTGTTCAGTACCCGCGGGCGGACCCAGACCGCGATGGCCCACATCCGCCGGGACGCAACGGCGTACCTGGACGTGGAGTACACCGACGACCCGGGCGAGCGCGAGCGCATCTTCCTCCGCCTCCTCCGCGCCCGCGACCACATCGTCGCCCTAGGCCCAAAGGCCCGCCAGCAAGTAAAGAACGAGCCCGAGCTCCTGGCCCTCTGCCACCAGGTAGCCGAAACCCACGCCACCCTCCACGCCGGCCACACCAAGGGCTACATCCAGCCCTAACGTCCGAAAGACCGGAGGGCCCGTCTCCGGCGCTTCGGACGTTAACCACCGCGCGTCCACAGCGTCCGAAGGAACGCAGTACGTGGTCAGCGTGTTTTCGGACGTTAACGACCGCTCTTCCACAACGTCCGAAGAACCGCAGTACGTCGTCAGCGTGTCTTCGGACGTTAACCACCGCACGTCCACAACGTCCGAAGGAACGGAGAGCCCGTCTCCGCATCTTCGGACGTTAACCACCGTTCCCCCACAACGTCCGAAGGAGCGGAGGGCCCGTCTCCGGGTCTTCGGACGTTAGGGGCGGACTAGGGTGGGTGGGTGCAGCGGATCTCTACGCGGAACGCCCGGTTCCAGGTGTGGCAGTCGTATTTGGGGAATCGGAACAAGCGGCAGCGGGCCGGGGAGTTTCTCGTTCATGGGGTGCGGCCGATCTCGTTGGCTGTGGACCACGGCTGGCCGATCCGGGCGGTGATCCATGACGCCGCTCGGCCGTTGTCCACGTGGGCTCGCGAGTTGTTGACGCGGCTGCCTGGGGTTGAGCGGGTGGCGATGGAGCCGGCGTTGCTTGCTGAGCTTGGCGAGAAGGACGAGCCCGAGTTGATCGCCGTCGTGGAGATGCCGGCCGACGATCTCGACCGGATCCCGGTCGGCCCCGACTTCCTCGGCGTGGTCTTCGACCGGCCGACCGGGCCGGGGAACATCGGCTCGATCATCCGGTCCGCTGATGCCTTTGGTGCGTCCGGCCTGATCGTCACCGGGCATGCGGCCGACATCTACGACCCGAAGGCGGTTCGCGCGACCACGGGTTCGCTCTTCGCCCTGCCGGCGGTTCGAGTCCCGTCACACCGCGAGGTGATCGACTGGGTACGCCGTACCGACGTCCCGATCGTGATGGCCGGGACCGACGAGACGGGGACCGTGGATGTCTTCGACTTCGACTTCACCCAGCCCGCACTGGTCCTGATCGGCAACGAGACCAACGGGTTGAGCTCCGCCTGGAAGGACGCCGCCGACGTACTGGTCCGGATCCCGATCACCGGCGCCGCGAGTTCGCTCAACGCGGCCAACGCGGCGACCGCCGTACTGTATGAGGTTTCCCGGCAGCGTTCCCATTCCTTCAAGACCGGTACGCCGCCGCCCGCCTAACGTCGTGGGCATGCAACCTCAACCCATGATCGCCGTGCGCGATGTCGAGAAGAGCAGTGCCTGGTACGGCGAAGTCCTCGGAGCCGCGAGCGGTCACGGCGGACCGGAATACGAGCGGCTCCTGGTGGACGGCGTACTGATCCTGCAGTTGCACCGGTTGGACGTCGGTCATCACCACGGGACGATCGGCGATCCCGAGCAGGTACTGGGGAACGGCGTCGCGCTGTGGTTCGCGACCGACGACCTGGAGCCAGCGGCTGCCCGGGCGCGGGCGGCTGGGGCGACGATCCAGACCGACATTCACCACAATCCGAACGCCGGCCACGACGAACTCTGGTTGCGCGATCTGGACGACTACCTCGTCGTCCTCGCCTCTCGCTGAGTCAGGCTGTGCAGAGGATCTCGCCGTGCAGGATCGAGATCCAGCCATCCGGCCGCGCTGCCCAAGCACGCCACGCTTGGGAGATGCCTTCCAGCGTTGCCTCCGGTACGCCGGACGCGCGGGCCTGGTCGGCCATCGCCGACTGGAGGATCCGGTCGGCCCACATGCCACCCCAGAACGCGCGGCCCTCGGGGTCGGCGAAGGTCCAGTTGCTCGCGGTCGGGTCGACCTTCTCGAAGCCGGCCTCGAGCGCCCACGACAGCAGCTGGCGACCCGCGTCCGGTTCGCCGCCGTTGGCGCGCGCCAGCTGCTGGTAGAGCTCCATCCACTCGTCGAGCTCGGGGAGCCTCGGGTACCAGGCGAAGGCGCGATAGTCCGAGTCGCGGGCGGCGACAATCCCGCCCGGCTTGCAGACTCGGCGCATCTCGCGCAGCGCCTGGACCGGATCCGCGACGTGCTGCAACACCTGGTGCGCGTGGACGACGTCGTACTCATCGTCGGGGAGATCCAGCGCATGGACGTCCCCGACGACGAAGTCGATCTCGATGTCCAGGTCGGCGAAGGTCGCGCGGGTGATGGCGAGAGCTTGATCGGTGGCCTCGAGGGCGGTGGCCCGGCCGGGCTCGACCAGGCGGGCGAGGTCGGCGGTGATGGTGCCGGGACCGGCGCCGATGTCGAGGAGCGACATGCCAGGGCGCAGGTGCGGGAGGAGGTAGCCGGCGGAGTTCTCCGCGGTGCGCCAGCTGTGCGAGCGCAGTACCGATTCGTGGTGGCCGTGCGTGTACACGTTATTCATCCCAGGCTCCTTTGCCCTCGGCGACACGCCTCAGGCTACCCCTGAATCTTGCTAGATGAGACCTATCGTCTTACATAGCGATACAAGCTAGTTGCCGGGAGCAAATGCTTCTATCCCTGATGACATGCCTGATCTCTCCTATGACAGTGCGCTGCCGCTGAATCCGGTCACCGACGTCCTGGGCGAGCGCGACGGGGTGGTGCTCACCCGGTGCAGTTACGACAACGCCGAGGGCTCGCGGGTCGAGGGCTACTTGGTCTTCCCGTCCGGCGCGCTGCTGGCCGGCGACGAGCTGGCCGGGGTGATCTATCAGCATTCGACCGGCGGGCGGGAGGCGTTCCTGCCGGAGGCGATCCAGGTCGCCGAGGCCGGCGGGATCGCGTTGTCGCTGGCCATCGCGGACACCGGCGACTCGGTCCGGAATCTCCGCGAGTCGATCTTCGCGATCCGGCGCGGGGCGGACCTGCTCACGTCGTACGGCGTGGATCGGCTGGGCTGCGTCGGGCATTCGATGGGCGCGATGATGGCCGGCACGGTGAGCGGGATCGACAAGCGGTTCCGATGCTTCGTGTTCGACTCGGGGATGTCGGGGATGAGCCAGTTCTACCGGGAGACGTCGTACCCGGAGATCCGGCGGATGCGGGAGGCGATGACGCCGGCCGAGTACGAACCGCTGCTGGCGTTGATGGAGCCTTACGACTGCGTTCACTTCGTCGGGGACGCGGCACCGGCCGCCTTGTTGTTCCAGTCGGCGTGGTTCGACCAGAACGTGAGCCGGGAGAGCTGCGAGAAGTTCTTCGCGGCGGGGAGTGAACCGAAGGAGTTCCGGTGGTACGACACCGGACACGTGATCAACGAGGTGGCGGCGTACAGCGATCGGGCACGGTTCCTGGCGCAGTGGCTGGACTTGCCGGGGTTGCCGGATCGGCTCCGCGCCCGCACCTAACCATGTCCGGATGTGGCCAGACTGCGATGGGGCCTGAGGGCGAATCTTGAGGGGCTTTCAACAAACCCTTTCAGGAGGAACTTTCCATGTTGGCCAAGGTTTTCCCCATCCAGCTCAAGCCCGGCAACCAGGCGGCCGCCGAGGAGATCGTTCAGGAGTTCGCGCCGCTCGGCCCGGGTGTCGAGGAGGGCACGCTGTCGTTCCGGGTCTACCGGCACCCGGCGAACCCGGACTACCTGCTGTTCGTCGAGCACTTCGCGGACCAGGCGTCGTACGACGCGCACACCGGATCGGCGGCGTACAAGGAACTGATCGCCGGCCGGTTCGCAGATCTGATCGTGGAGTTCGTCGAGCACGACCACGAACTCCTGGTCAGCCTGTGACCACTCAGGCCGAGCAGGCCCGGGGGGGGGGGGGGGGGGCCCCACAACCAACCCCCCCCCCCCCCCCCCCCCCAGCAGACACAACCCCCCCCCCCCCCCACC